>OMJM01000047.1 GCA_900299345.1 bacterium
AAGAAGTAGCCCGGCTGCACGATCACGCCGCGATCGCGGACAAGTCGCACAGCCATCGCTTCGTCGTCTTTCACGCCGCGACAACGCACAGGAATACACCACCCACCTTGGGGCCATAACGGTTGCAACTCGGGATGGATGGCGGCCATCTCGCGCAAGGTTTGAAGATTCGCTTTCAACCGATTCCGGATTGGAGTCTGGAATTCGGAGTGTCGACGCAATAAATCGACGCAAGCGATCTGGGGTGCAATTCCCACGCTGAGGTAGGCATCACTAATCCATTCCAGATGGGACTTGGCTTGGGATTTTAACGCAGGATTTCCGCTAACGTGAATCCACGCCAGTTTGAGTTGGGGTAACCCCAGCAACTTGGAGAGGCCGTTCAACGTAAACACCAACGGACCCATTGAATTCATAAAAGGTGTGTCCAGGTTTTCATGGATAAAATCCGCGAAGACTTCGTCTACAATCAAGGCCAGTCCATGCTTCTCCGCGAAGTCCAAAAGATACCGGACATCCTCTTGGGAAAGAATGCTTCCGGTCGGATTGTTCGGCTGCACCATCACCAATGCCCGTGTTCTCTCGTTGACAACCGATTCAATGGCGGTGCGATCCAAGTTCCATGTTCCGGACATGAGTGGATAGGTTTCGATGTGGAGGTGTTCCAATCCCGCCAATGTTTCCAACAATGGGTAGGAGGGACGTGGTACCAAAATCGTGTCACCGGGATCGCACAAAAGCTTGAAAAGATGCGAGTAAGCCTCGGAAGTTCCAGAGGTTAGAAAAAAGTCTGAGGGCTCGACCGCAATTCTACGAATCGCATAATATTCCGTGATGGCCTGTCGAGCTTCAGCAAGCCCCTGTGGATTGGGTTGGTAGCTACGAACACCGGGTTGATCCAGTAATCGCGTCCAATCTTCGGGATAATCCAACCCGCAGAGCGTGGGATTGGAGAGGGTGAGATCGAAGATCGGAAGTCCGGATCGCTTGCGTTCAGCAATCGCCAAAGACAGGGGATTCGGTGAAAGCTCCTGATCCTGCCAGCGTTTGGAAAAACGGAAGGGCAAGAACGCACCCTCCAACGCCGCTCAGGGTACGCGGCGGGTGAGCACGCCGAGATCGCGAAGGTTGGCTGTAATCTGCACCACACTTTGATGTTTATTCAAGCAATAGAGATGTAATCCGGACACGCCATTATCAAGTAGTTCGCGGCATTGACGCGTCGCGTAATCCACACCCTTTTGCTGCGTATCCGTTCCGTCACCGAGAAATTTTACCAAGGCATCCGGAATCACACACCCCGACAGATCGCGAAAACGGGGGAGTTGAGTAATCTCCAACACCGGCATGACACCCGCGAGCAAAGGCATCGTGATGCCGATCTTCGCAGCTTCATCCCGGAAACGGAGGAAATTCCCATTGTCGAAAAAGAGCTGACTAACGGCAAAGTCCGCACCATTGTCCTGTTTGAGTTTGAGAAACGCCATGTCCGCTTCCAGCGTTTTGGCCTCGGGGTGTTTTTCCGGATAAAACGCGCAGCCCACGGTGAAGCTGAAATTTTCCTTGATGAAACGAATCAACTCCGTGGCGTGCTCGAAACCATCGGGGTGGGGACGGAATGCCGTATCGCCTTTGGGAGGATCGCCGCGCAGCGCCAGCACATGGCGAATGCCTGCGTTCCATAGCGATTGGAGAATGCCGCGCAGTTCCTCACGGGAATGTCCGACGCACGTAAGATGCGCCATGGCCTCGATGCCGAGTTCCCCCTGTATGCGACCCACGATGTCCACCGTTTTGGAACGTGTGGAACCACCCGCCCCATAAGTCACAGAAACGAAGTCCGGACCGAGTTTGGTCGTCTCAGCCAACGTACCGTACAACGTTGCCCAAGCCGCCGGGTTTTTGGGCGGGAAGAATTCGTACGACAGAGTGGGACCTTGCTTGAGTTTTTCAGCGATGGACATGGAAAGCAATTCTAACAACCTTGTATCTTTCCCGCCATGCACAAAACCGTTCTTGCGGCCATGTTTCTGTTTGCGGCACTGCTGGGCGTGGGCAACAATCTGATCAATTCCAACAAAGTCCCATGGACAGGAAGCGCAGAAGTGCTGCCCAAACCCGAAGGCTGGCCAAGCCTGACGTTGGGACAGGGAATTTCCGGCGGAGCCAAGTTCGCGTGGCGCGAAGTGACACATAATCGGGTTCTCGTCGTCGGCGCCCTGCTGATTTTGTCCTTGTTGATCCGCATCTCCATGCGCCAGCGCAAACCGATTTCGGGGGGAATCATCTCGTGGCTGCGCATCGCACTGGGGTTGATGTTTCTCGTCGCGGCCTATCCGAAATTTTCCGATCCCAAGGCGTTTGCCATGCTGGTGACTCAGTATCAGTTGCTTCCCGCATTCGCCGTGAACCTGTTTTCCATCATGCTTCCCGCATTTGAAATCACCACAGGACTCGTCCTCATCCTGACGCCGTTTGAAAAAGAAGGCTCGGCGGCACTCTTGTTGCTGCTGTTGATGTTCATCGTCGCCCTTTCGCAAGCCATGTCGCGGGGACTGGGCATCGCCTGCGGCTGCTTCGATATCGAAGGCGCGGCGGATGCACGTGAGACCTGGTTCGCGCTATTGCGTGACATCGTCCTACTGGCTCCCGTGACATGGATGTGGTTCAAAGCACAGCGCCGCTATCTGTGGCGTCTCTGATTCATCAGTCATAATCGGGGTCGTTTTCTTGCCCGCCCAATCCGACCGTCTATTTGATCCGGTGCGCCGCAAATCCGTAGCGGCCAAACCCGAAGAAAAAATCCGACAGGCTCTAACTCGTTGGTTGTTGGAAAACCTGAAAGTTCCGCCGCGTCTTGCCTCCGTCGAATACTCTCTTTCGGCTTTGGATCCCTCCAGCCGCAAACGCGCGGATATCGTGGTCTGGCAGCCGGGTAGCAGGGACGGTGGCTTGCGGCCGTGGTTGTTGGCGGAATGCAAGGCTCCGGGGATTTCCCTCGATGACCGCGTGGCGGATCAGGTGCGGCGGTATGCCGAGAAAATCCATGCGGAGTTTGTGTTGATTACAAATGGAGAGTTGACGCGGTATTTCAGGCTGGGGCAGGGGAGGTATGAGGAAATAGAACGACTTCCATCATTCTCTTCCATCAAGAACGTCAATTAAAGATCCTTCTGCATCAACACCGTGGGAAATCTGACCCCTTTTATTTCTGTGGGCATTATATTCCCCACATGCTCCGCTTCTCTTCCCGGACTCTTGTCCCGACCATCCTATCCGTCCTAGCCCTGCTGAATGCCGGTATGGCTTGGGGCCAGAACAAAACCGCAACCCAGCTGCAGGCTATGTTCCAAGCGCGGACGTTCACTTCGTCCCAAATCACGATGGTCTATCGCCTTTACGTGCCCACCAACTACAATGCCGCGCTGAAGTACCCCATCGTGGTGGCGCTTCACGGCGTTGGGGAGCGTGGAAACAACAACGTCAACCAGTTGACTGCGGAGGAACTGGCGCAGCCTTGGGTGCGTGACAGCGTGCAGGCCAAGCATCCACATTTTGTGATGATCCCGCAATGCCCGTCCACCAACAACCAATACTGGTGGCCATGGCCCAACTGGCCCGGAAGTTGGAACGGAACCTGGAGCGGGACGCGCAGCATCGCCAACGCCGCCATCGTGCAAATCCTCGACTCGTTGAAGCGGGAGTTTTCTTTGGACACCACCCGTTTCTACGTGGCTGGCCTCTCCATGGGTGGATTCGGGAGCTTCGAACTAATGAAATGGAATCCCACGCTGTTCGCCGCGGCCGTGCCCACGGCTGGTGGAAGTGACACAGCACCCAGCGCCATCTCCAATCTGGCGCTCACACCGTTCTGGGCTTTCCACGGTGCGGCCGATCCCACCATTAACGTGGATCGCGGTTCCCGGGCTGTTGTAAGACTGGTCTCACTTCAGCTCGGCAAGCCCTTTGTCCGTTTCGTCAGCTCCGCCAACATGGTAAACCCAACCGCGATCTCAGTGGATTCGCTACGCAAGGCCGTTTATGGAGGAGCCGACTTCCTCTACTCGGAGATTACGGGTGGGGTCCACAATTCCGGCTGGCTTGAAGCGTGGAGGCACCCGATGTTGACCGACTGGGTATTCTCGAAACAAAAGATTGGTGGCGTCAGCACTTCGATCCGCGCAACTCCACAGATGCATTCATCAAGTGACGGGACTCGCATCCGACTGGTGGCATCTCCGCATGGCGTGCTGCTGGAAAGCCGTGCAAGTGACGGCCGCTTTCTCCTGCACACGCTTGATGGAAAGCGCTATGTGGACACACGAACCATTCCGAAGCAAATGACGCCTTAGGCGCCCCTCTCGATTTTATCCGTTCTTCTGCACCACCACGAACTTGAGATACCGCCCCTCTGGAAATGACAGGTTGTAGGGATGATCAAACGGTTGATCCTTGATCTCCAAAACCTTCAGATTGCATCCCGCATTCACACTGCTCTGGTGTAGAATCTTCAGGAACGTCAAAGGATCGATGTGTGATGTGCACGAGGCGCTCACCAGAATTCCGTCATCAGGAAGGGCCTGCAAGGCCTGAGTGTTGATCGTTGTATAAGCCTTGATGGCGTTCTTCACCTGCATCCTGCTCTTGGCGAACGACGGGGGATCGAGCACAATACAATCGAACTCTCCCTTGGCCAGCTTCGGCAAGGCCTCGAAAGCATCCTGAACGCGGAAGTCTTCATCAGGAAAACGAAAACCGTTCAGTTCCAGATTGCGACGGCACATTGCAATGGCCGGAGCCGATGCGTCGAGACTGACCACGCGTTTGGCCGATGAGGCCGCATAGACGGAAAACCCGCCTGTGTAGCAGAAGACGTTCAGCAGCGAACGCCCGGCGCTCCAACGCCGCAAGGAAAGACGATTCTCCCGTTGATCGAGAAAAAATCCAGTCTTCTGACCGCGCAACACATCCACCCAAAACCGGCAACCATTCTCTCTGATTTCCAACTCCTCGGGAGCCTTTCCATGCAAAACACCGACCGGAGCATTTTCCAAACCTTCATGTCGCCGACCCGCGAGATCGCTGCGTTCGACAATGGCGGCAGGGGAAAAGACTTCCTGCAACGCCGCAACTACAGGTTGCCGCAATCGATCCATACCCATGGTGTGGAACTGAACCACCAGCACCCCGGCGTAATTGTCCACCACCAGTCCCGGACAATGGTCAGCTTCCCCGAACACCACACGGTAAGCATTGGTATCGGCAGAGAGCCATGATTCACGGCCTTTTTTCAATTTCGCAAAGCGCCGGACAAAGAAATCTCGATCGATGGCTTCGTCGCGATTCGACAGCATCCGAACCGCGATGTCGGTACGAGAGTTGTAATAGCCTGTGCCCAGCCTTTCCGTTCCGCAGACCAAGGAAACCAGTGAACCGTCCGCGACCTTGGGACGTTCGGACAATGCCCCGGAAAAAATCCAGGGATGGCCTGATAAAACGCTTTTTTTGCGTTCGGGTCGGATTCGAGCTTCGGGGTATGATGACATGAGGGGAAAGGTAAAATGCCGTCTTTTGAAGCGCAGTTGCAGTTGCTACGGGGTATATTTATCGCGTATACAGGGGGAGGGAGAATCCATGAAACAATTTTCGCTTACGGTCGCTTTGTCCGCAATTCTCGGTTTGGGTCTCGCGCTTGCTCAGGATCCTCCCAACAGCCAATACAGTCCGACGGTGTTGCTTCGCAACCTCAAGGACCCCACCAGCATTGCTTTCCGTCCCGACGGCAAGATTTACCTCACACTCAAGGCCGGAACGATTACCCTCTACGATCCCGTCAGCAAGACAAGCACCACCGCTGCCACGCTGACAACTCCCCATCTCCGCGAAGACGGCCTGCACCGGATCGTGGTCGATCCGAACTTTGCCACCAACCGCTGGGTTTACGTGTACATGTCCGAAATCTCGCCCGGCGACACCGCCAACGTCGTAGCGCGATACCAAACCGACTCCGTCAGTGGCGCCTTGATCACCGGTTCGCGTGCGACCTTACTCAAAGTGCCTTACACCATGAATTCCAGCACTGCAGAGCACAACACAGGCACGTTGGATTTCGGCCCGGGGGGTTATCTGTACGTCGGCCTGCCGGACAACACTCAGAACATCTTCAGTGGAACGGGCGCGGGTTACGCGCCGCGCGATACAAACCGTCTGCTATACGACGCCCAACGCAGTGCTGCCAACACCAATGATCTGCGCGGAAAAATTCTGCGCATCAAACCCGAGGCGAACGGGACTTACTCCATCCCCGCTGGCAATCTCAAGGACTCGATTAACAACCTGACCTTCAACCCAAACTGGAAGACGAGCGAAGACGACATTTCCAAGGTGCGCCCGGAGGTTTTCGTCATGGGTCTTCGTCATCCTTTTCGCATCACGGTGGACGCACAAACAGGTTGGCTGTTCTGGGCCGAACCGGGCCCCAACGCCTCGGCGGACAACGCCTCGCAAGGTCCACGCGGATATGAAATCGTCGCTCTGGCAAAAGGTCCGGGCAATTACGGCTGGCCCTATTGCCGGGCAAACCCGAATGTGATTCAAAAGCCCGGCACCGTGACCGGCCCCTTCTGCTACACCGAGTACAACTACTCAGGAGCCGGCACGGGTGGAGCCATGTACGTCCCGACCGCGCTTCGCAACAAGTCGAAAAACAACACCGGCATCGTCAATCTGCCTCCCATGCGACCCGCGTCGGTGTGGTATCCCTACAATGCCACGGGCACCGCATTTCCGATATTCGGAAGCGGTAACGGTTCCAATGCCGGAATGTTGGGCCCTTTGTACCACTACAACGCCTCGCTGCCGTCTTCCCGGCTGCCGGCCGTGTTCGACAATCACCTTTTCGTCGTCGAATGGAATCGCAACCTGCTCTACGTCGCCAAACTCGACGCGGCCGGTGGCGTGCAGGAAGTGCGCGCCTTCCGCGATGTAGCCGGCGCCAGAGACACCGTAGTGAACGGCCCCATTGACATCAAGATCGGTCCTGATGGCGCGCTGTACTTCGTCAATTGGGGTAGCAGTACGTATCCGACAAACTCCGGTTCTCCAGGCAGCCTGGTCCGGCTCGCGTACACGGGAGTTCAGACAGCGGTTTCACCGCAGTATCATGCCGCACATTTGCCAACATCCCGCTTCGAAGTTCTAGGTTCCGGTATGCCCATCATATTGCCTGCGGGGGCCATTGGTCTGGAATGCTTTGACCTGAAGGGGAGCAAAGTCTGGAGTTACCGCCGCACTGATGCAACCAACATTGAAAATGTGCAGCCGCCTTCCGGTTTGAATGGCGTGTTGCGTGTTCGGTGGATTCCAGAATAATCGCGCTTAAAAGGAGAGATTCATGATATCCACACGGATACTTTTATCGGTATGTCTGCTTGCCATTGGAAGCTTTGCCCAACAAAGTTGGACCCAAAGAAATCCGGGCACTGTACAACCCCTGCAAGGAGTGGCCTGGATGGGAACACAATTGGTGGCAGTGGGTAATCGGGGTACGGTACTCACTTCTCCAGATGCCATTACTTGGACCTCTAGAAGCCCTGGCACGAGCAGGGGTCTTCTTGGTGTGGCTTGGAATGGATCTTTACTGGTCGCAGTGGGGGACTCGGGAACCATCCTGACTTCCGCGAATGGCATCAATTGGACCGCTCGTTCCTCTACGGCTACGGCAGCAGGCACTTCCATCATGGGAGTAACCTGGGCCGGGAGCCGCTGGGTCATGACATCCTTTGATACCCTTCGGACTTCACAAGACGGCACCAACTGGACGACAGTCAAATCGATTCCAACATCCAATTGCTATTCCGTGGCATGGACCGGAACGCAGTGGGTCGCAGTGGGACGCGCCTCCAAAGTCCTGCGTACTTCCGACAACGGAGCGACATGGGGATCCGTGAGTGGAATTTCGGGCAACCGGGATCTATACAGTGTCATGTGGACGGGTTCCCAATTGGTAGCTGTGGGAGCATCGGGGCTGATCCTGACGTCTCCCGACGGTAGCGTATGGGCAGAAAGAAACTCCGGCACCACCCAAACTTTGTACGGCGTTACAGGAAGCAGCTCGCAATTGGTGGCCATGGGCACCGGCGTATTGCTGACGTCCACGGATGGCATCACATGGATACAAAGAGTGTCAACCGCTTCATTGTTGCTTGCCGGGGGAGCTCCAACAGGGAGTCAGTTTGTGGTAGTTGGCTCGGATGGCGGCAACACAGGCACCGTCTTCACCGCTCCCCAAAGCGGCACTGGCATTCTGCTTCAATGGAAAACAGGACATTCGCCTGCCTGGCATTCTCCCGGAGCCTATATGCTTCTGAAAGGGATTTACTCCGCAGACGGTCGTAAGCCCACACTAGGGTTTCCGCGTTGAAAGCTCGGTTTCTTTCCCGTCCATGGAGTGTTCCGGACGATCCGGAGTAGCTATCTTATCCTCGCTAAATACCCACAAGTTCAAGTAAAAAGCGAGGTTTCGTGCGCAATGTAGCGCTGATGTTTGGATTGTGTACCGCCCTCACGTTTGGCGGAGAACAATTGGCGTTCAAGGGTTTCGGAGAGGAATTCAAACCCGCACCCATGCCTGTGGTGTGGAACGCTCCTGATAATCCGGTGTTTTACGATCATGGCCTGATGCTCAAGCAATATGGTTTTGGTGTTCTGGGAAGTGCCGTGGCGGGAATGCTGGGATTCTATATCGGCAACGCCTTTGAAAGCGCCATCTTCCACAGCGATGCCCATCAAGGCTATCTGAGTTTCACCGGCATCCGCTTCGAATACAAACGCGGCCCCTTCTGGGGCGGGGGAACGGGAATGCTCGGTGGCAGCATTCTCACCTCCTATTTCATCGGAGAATCGGACGAGGAGCAGGGAAGCATTTTCTGGACCATCGTCGGTGGAACCGCCACATCTGCCGCCGCATTTGCTCTGGCTGATTGGGCGGGAGTTCAAAAGGAACGCGGGCTCGTAGCCTTCATCCCCTTGCTTACGGTTCCCACCACGGGCGCCGTCGCTGGTTATCACATCTCACGCTGGTTCAACGATAAGAAGCGCCGCAAGATTACGGAACCCGCTTCCGGAGCCTTGCTGTTGCCACCCCGTCTCGGATTCGCGCCGCAGCCGGATGGATTGGCCCTGAAACTCGATGCCGTGAACGTTCGTTTCTGATTCCATGACACGCTCGCCTTCCGTCTTTCTGCTGGCGCTGGCCGTGTATGCATCGGCGCAGCCTCAGAGCCGCGACAAAGAGGCGATTCTCACGCGCATGGAAATCAATGCGCTGAGTCGATGGCATTATTCTCCGCCGCCACCCGACGATGCTTTTTCGGAACATGTCTTCGACCTGTTTCTCAAACGACTAGATACTCAGAAGCGTTTCCTCCTGCAGGAGGACATTGATCTACTGTCCACACAGCGCGATTCCCTGGATGATCAGCTTGCCAACGGCAGCTACGCGTTCTGCGAAGCCGCCGACGCGGTACTGGCCAAACGCATCGCCGAAGTTCGTGCACTGACAGGGGAATTCCTGAAAGGCCCACTGCGGCTGGACGAGGAGGACTCTCTCGTTGCGGATGCCGACAAGCAACCGTATTGCAAAACCAAGGCGGAACGGGAACAGCGCTGGGCGCGTGTGCTCAAATACCAGATCCTCAACCGCATTGAGGACAAGCTGGAAGAAAAGGTCGGCAAGGACAAGGACACCACCTTGCGGCAAAAACCCCTGCCACCGCCTGACAGCGCATTGATCGCCGACGCCGTCGCCTACGTGGCCCGTAACCTCGACCGCGGCTTTGCCCGCATGATCCGCGAGAAAAAACTGGACCGCGTGGCCATCTACCTCAACACCGTGGCCAATGTGTTCGACCCGCACACAGAATATTTCAAGCCGCAGGCCCGTGAGGAATTCAACCTGTCCATGACCGGAAAGCTCGAAGGCATCGGCGCGGTGCTGCGTGAAGAGGACGGCTACATCAAGGTGGTCAGTATCGTTCCCGGCAGCGCATCGTGGCGGCAAAAGGAGCTCAAGGCCGAGGATAAAATCCTCAAAGTGGGTCAGGGTTCCGAGGAGCCTGTGGACGTTGTGGATGCCAGCGTGGACGAAGCCGTGCGTCTCATTCGCGGCAAAAAGGGAACCGAAGTCCGGCTGACCGTGATGAAGCCCAATGGACAGGTCAGGATCATTCCCATCATCCGCGACGTGGTCGTCATCGATGAAACCTATGCCAAGTCCGCCGTGTTGAAACCTCCGGGATCAAAGGGCGGCATCGGCTACATCTCGTTACCGCTTTTCTATCGCGACTTCAACAATCCCAACGCCAGGAATTCCTCCGGCGATGTGAAGAACGAACTCAAAAAGCTCGAAGCCAAGAAGGTGGACGGCATCATCCTCGATCTCCGAGGCAATGGCGGCGGGGCGCTAGAAGACGCGGTGGACATGGGAGGATTGTTCATTCCCGACGGCCCCATCGTCCAGGTAAAGAATCGCAACGGATCCATCGAGTTGAAGCAGGATTACGATGAGAGTGTGACGTGGGATGGTCCCCTGGTCATTCTGGTCAATTCCTTCAGCGCATCGGCCTCCGAGATTTTGTCCGCTGCCATGCAGGATTACGGACGCGCCGTGCTCATGGGAACCGACACAACCTACGGCAAGGGAACAGTGCAGATCATCCGTGACTTCGACGAACTGGCCGGTTCCGAAAATGCGGACCTGATGCCGATGGGCGCCATCAAGTTCACGGTGCAGAAGTTCTACCGCGTCAGCGGCGGCTCCACCCAGTTGCGCGGCGTCACGCCGGATATCCTGCTGCCGGACGCCTACACGGAACTGGACGTGGGAGAGAAAAGCATGGAATACGCCATGCCATGGGATGTGGTGAAACCCCTGAACGTCCACCGTTACGACCGGTTGCCACTCAAGGAGCTTGAGGACAAAAGCCATGCCCGCGTCGCCGCAAGCCCGTATTTCCGGCAGATGGGGGAATACGTCAAACTTCAGGCCGCGCGTCGCAAACGTCCTTTGTCCGTGTCGCTCCGCGGATATTTCGCGGATCGCGAACGGAACAAACACGAAGCGGACACGTTGGATGCCCTGCAAAAAAAATCCACGGATCTGATCGTGGAACCGCTTCCACCGGATAATGCTCTCGCTGCCTCAGACTCTGTGGAACAGGAAAAGGCAAAGAATTGGAAAGAATCCCTCGGCCGCGACTTTTACCTGCGCGAAGCGGTGAATATTGTCGGCGATTGGTCTGGAAAGAAATAGGTGATCGGCGAATGAAGTAGGGTGAACAGTCGTTCGCCCCTACTTCATTTCAAATACAAGATCCCCGGCCTGAAGATCGTCGCCCTTTTGGACGAGGCAACGGGCAACGATTCCCGCACGCGGTGCCTTAATCACGTTCAGCATCTTCATTGCCTCTGTGACCATCAGCTTCTGTCCATCCTCGACATGATCTCCCGCGGCCACGGCCAGTTCGACCACCTTACCCGCCATGGGCGCGCCAAGATGCTCATGATTGGCCGGATCGGCCTTGTCGCGGCGCTTGATCTTCATGCCAGAAGCCGTATCCAGAGCCACGGCGTTGCGACGGCGGCCATTGAGTTCGTAGAAAATCAGGCGTGAACCGTCGGGCTGCAATTCGCCGACGGCCAGCAACTTGATGATAAGGGTTTTACCCTCTTCAATGGTGATGGCGGTTTCCTTGCCTGCTTCGAGTCCGTAGAAGAAGGTCGAGGAATCGAGCACGGACACATCACCGTATTCGCGCGCAAACTCGCAGTAATCCTGAAACACCTTGGGATACAGGGCGTAGCTGAGCACATCCTCTTCGGAGAAATACCGCCCGAAGCGTGTCTTGAGCAAGGTGCCCGCCGATCCGAAATCGAAGTCTTCCAGCAGCTCACCGGGACGTTGCGTAATGGGCTTTTCGTCCTTAAGAACAGCCTTCTGCAACTCGGGAGGCCAACCGCCGGGAGGCTGACCCATCATACCCTTCATCATCTGAACAAAGGAGTCCGGGAAGGAAAGTTCGTGACCGCGCTCGATCACATCGGCGGGAGAAAGATTGTTCTGCACCATGAACAGGGCCATGTCGCCCACTGATTTTGACGAAGGCGTGACCTTGATGATGTCGCCGCACATGTCGTTCACCGTACGGTACATGTGCTTGACCTCTTCCCAGCGATCGCCGAGACCGAGTGAAATCGCTTGAGCGCGGAAGTTGGAATACTGGCCACCCGGCATTTCATGACGGTACACATCGGCGGTTCCAGCCTTGAGACCACATTCGAAAGGCGCGTAGGGTTCGCGCGCCAGTTCCCAGTAATCCGCCAGACGCTGCAGACCGAGTTCATCCATACCCGTATCGCGCGCCGTGCCTTCCAGAGCGCATACAAGGGCGTTCAAGGAAGGCTGTGATGTGGTTCCGGACATGGAGCTCAGCGCCGCATCCACGATGTCCACTCCGGCCTTGGAGGCTTCGAGCAACGAGGCCACCTGATTGCCGGAAGTATCGTGGGTATGCAAGTGAATGGGTACAGACACCGTATTCTTCAATTCCGTGATCAAGATGCGCGCGGCTTCAGGCTTGAGCAAACCCGCCATGTCCTTGATGCCGAGGATATGCGTGCCGGCTTTCTCAAGTTCCTTGGCGAGATTCACATAGTATGACAGCGTGTACTTGACCCGTCGACCATCGGTGATGTCACCGGTGTAACAAATGGCCGCCTCGGCGATCTTACCCGTCTTGCGCACGGATTCAATGCAGGGTTTAAGACCTTCGATCCAGTTCAGGCAGTCGAAGATGCGGAAGATGTCGATGCCATTGCGCGCCGAGGCTTCGATGAAACGATTGACAACATTGTCGGGATAATTGGTGTAACCCACGGCATTGCCCGAACGCAACAGCATCTGCAGCAACGTGCCGGGCATGAGACGGCGCAAATTACGCAAGCGTTCCCAAGGATCTTCATGCAGAAAACGCAATGCCGTGTCGAACGTCGCCCCGCCCCACATTTCCGACGAATACAATCCTTGGGCCAGATGCCCCGTGGCATGAGCGACGCGGAATAAATCGTGGCTGCGCATGCGGGTCGCCAACAGGCTTTGATGCGCGTCGCGGAAGGTGGTGTCAGTGAGCAACAGCGCTTTTTGCTCCAGCGTCCACTTGGCAAGCCCTTCGGCGCCCTTATCCTGAAACACCTTGAATGCCGGGGATGGGGAAGGCGGAGCCTTCGGCGCGGAAGGAGGCTTGGTGGGCTCCACGCGCACAGCCTTGAAACCCTTCGGGATTTCCGGAAAGCCGTTCACCGCCACATGCGACAAATAACTGAGCAGCTTGTTGGCGCGATCGAGACGCGGTTTGAAGTCAAACAAATCCGGATTGTTCTCGATGAACCCCGTGTCGCACTTCCCGGCCAGGAAGGTGGGATGCTTGAGCACATTTTCCAGGAAGGGAATGTTGGTCTTCACTCCACGAATACGGAATTCGCGGATGGAGCGCAGTGCTTTTTTGGCGGCCTGGTCGAAATCAAGCGACCAGCCGCACACCTTGATAAGCAACGAATCGTAATGCGGTGAAATCACTGCACCGTCAAAACCGTTGCCTGCATCGAGACGAATTCCAAAACCTTCTCCGGCGCGGAACGCCGTCACCTTACCGTAATCCGGAGCGAAGTGATTGGCGGGATCCTCGGCGGTAATGCGGAGCTGTATGCAATAGCCACTCTTCTTGATCTTGGCCTGAGAGGAAATGCGGATGTTGTCGTGATTAAGAGGGTAGCCTTCGGCCACTCGAATCTGACATTGCACCAAATCACGTCCGGTGATCACCTCGGTGACAGTGTGTTCCACTTGAATGCGGGGATTCACCTCAATGAAATAATGGCGGCCCTCTTTATCCACCAGAAATTCAACGGTGCCCGCGTTGACATAGTTGACCTCGCGGGCGATGGCCAGGGCGTCGCGGTACAGTGCCTCGCGCTGTTCTTCGGTCAGATTGCGCGAAGGCGCGATCTCCACGACCTTCTGATGGCGGCGTTGAATCGAGCAGTCGCGCTCGAAGAGATGCACGCGATTGCCGTACTTGTCAGCGAGGATTTGGACTTCAATGTGACGCGGCCCCTCGAGGTAGCGCTCGATGAACACCTTGGGATTTCCGAACGCGGCTTCCGCTTCGGAACGTGAACGCGCGATAGCGGTCACCAATTCACTTTTACTGCGAACCACGGTCATACCGCGGCCACCCCCGCCCATGGCGGCTTTGATGATCAGGGGATAACCGTGCTGTTCTGCAAACTTGAGCGCATCCTGTTCCGTCTCCACGGGATCACGGGTTCCGGGAATGACCGGAACATTCGCTTTTTCCGCAATGGCGCGCGCCGCGACCTTGTCGCCCATGGCATCAAGCACTCTGGAGGAGGGGCCGATGAATACGATGCCAGCCTTTTCGCAGGCACGAGCGAAGTCAGCATTTTCTGAAAGGAAGCCGTAACCCGGATGGATGGCATCCACACCTTTATCCAAGGCGAGCTCAATAATCTCGTCAATGCTGAGATAAGCTCCCACAGGGCTCTTGCCCGCACCGATGAGGTACGCTTCGTCGGCCTTGTAACGATGCAGATTGAGGCGATCCTCTTGCGAATACACCGCCACGGTCTGAATACCGAGTTCGGTCGCCGCGCGAAATACGCGAATGGCGATCTCGCCACGGTTGGCGACCATGATCTTTCGGAAGGGCTTGATTTCAGGCTTGATGGGCATGTTTACTTCAACCGGCCGGGTCCGCTGAATGGCGGAATTCCCGAGCCGGTTTAAGTTAGAAAAAGCGGCGTTTTTTAATTGACTGCCAACAACTCAACTTCAAAAATCAAGGTGCTATTGGGACCTATTTTCGGCCCTGCCCCATTGGGACCATAAGCCAGGGATGAAGGGAGTACAATTTTCCACTTTGAGCCCACAGGCATGAGCTGTAACGCCTCAACCCAACCTCTGAGCACCCCCTTGATCGGGAAAGTGGCGGGTTGGCCCCGAGTATAAGAGTTGTCGAACTCGGTGCCATCGACAAAAGTCCCCCGATAGTTCACGGTCACTGTGCTGTTGGTATCGGGTTTTTTGCCGTTCCCTTGTTTCAGGACCTTGTACTGCAGCCCGTCTGGCAAGGTGACGACGCCTTCTTCCTTGGCGTTCTTGGCAAGAAAGGCCTCGCCCAGCTTGCCGTTTTCTTCGCCCAGTTTCCGATTGACGGAATCCTGCTTCGCCATCATCTTCTGTTGAAAGGCCGACATGGTTTCGCGGACTTCCGCGTCCGACAACAGCGATTTCTTGTCCGCCAATTCATCTTCAATGCCCGCCATGACCTTGTCGAGCTCCAAATCTCCGGCACCGACCAGCTGTTGTTTGAAACTCTTGCCGATGTCGCGGCCGATGCCATAGCTTGACTTGTCCTTCATCGTTTTCAAATCGTGACTGGAGCCGCCCCCAATCTTGTTGCATGCCGTGAGTGTAAAAGCCAGCGCTCCCAAAGCCAATACCCAAAATCTTTTACTCATGAACGTTCATCCCTTGTTAATGGTGTGTGGTTTACTTCCGGTAATGCGACTTGAGCCGATCCGACGTGGAGGAGAGCGGAACGACGGTGTGTTCCTTGTCCTTGCGCAACTTCCATTCAACGCAACCTTCGGCCAAAGTCTTCTTGCCCACGGCCACGCGGACTGGAACGCCCCAAAGATCGGCGTCCTTAAACTTCACACCGGGTCGCTCATCGCGGTCGTCGAACAGCACCTCAAAACCCGCTGCGTCCCATTCGGCCTGCAGCTTCTCACAGGCTTCGACGACCTCGGGTTCCTTGCCGATGGCTACGAGATGAACATGGAACGGTGTGATTTCCTCCGGCCATATGGGACCGAAATCATCATGTGAATTTTCGACCACGGCGGCCATGAGGCGGCCCACACCAATGCCGTAGCATCCCATGATCGGAATCTTGTGCTGTCCCGATTCATCGAGGTAGGCGCAATTCATGGATTCACTGAACTTGGTTCCAAGCTTGAAGATATTTCCGATTTCAATACCGCGCACAGCATGCAACTCCGCCTTACCGTCCGGGCTTTTGTGTCCGCTCACGGCCTTGGCGAAGTCTCCACAATGCGGCGTCTGGAAATCGCGGCGGAAATTGACATGACGAAGATGAAAACCTTCCTCGTTCGCACCAGCGACAAAGTTATTCCCTTCAGCGATGGAAAGATCTGAGAGAATAAGCAGATCAGACCGCTCAGCAATCCCGACGGGAGAGGCATAGCCTGGCACAATGCCGAAGCTCCGGATGAAATCATCCTGCGCGGGCAACAACCATGGCACCTTCAGGTAATTCCGGATTTTGATTTCTCCCGCTTCCAGATCGCCACGCAGCGCCACCATAACCAGCGTCTTGCGCTTCGCGTGTTCTGTTTCATACAGAACGACCTTCATGGTTTTTTTGGCATCCACACTGAGGAAACCTGAAACGTCCTCTATCGTTTTGTATCCGGGGGTGGCGACTTTTTCCACGGGCAGGGGAGACTCAGGCACTGTCTCACGGTGAAACTCGGCGATCTCCTGATTCGCAGCGTAGGAACCATCGCGCGCCAGAATGAGATAGTCCTCACCGTGACCGGTTTCGAGCATGAATTCGTGGGCGAGCTTGCCACCCATGATGCCCGTGTCGGACTTCACCACCACAGGACGGATGCCAACGCGTTGGAAAATTCGTTCGTAAGCAGTATAGACTCGTTGGTAATAAGCATCCAAATCCTCATCGGTACGATGAAAGCTATAACCGTCTTTCATCGTAAACTCGCGAACCCGCACAAGGCCGCCGCGCGAACGAGGCTCATCGCGGAACTTGAGCTGGAACTGGTATACCATGAAGGGAAGCTGCTTGTAGGAACTGAGGTAATGACGGGCCATGTCGGTCACGGCTTCCTCGTGCGTCATGGCCAGTACCATGGGATGCTCGGTGCGATCCTTGAAACGCAGAAGCTCCGAACCAACGGCTGTGTAACGCCCCGATTCCTGCCACAACTCCGCGGGCTGAGACAGGGGGAGTTCGACTTCCTGGCCGTCGATCCGGTTCATCTCCTCACGAATGACCACTTCAATTTTTTGGAGGATGCGTTTACCGAACGGCATGATGGAATACAGGCCGGAAGCCAGTTGCTTGACGTAACCTCCACGAAGCAAAAAAATGTGGCTGGGAAGCTCGGCCCCGGCGGGTGCTTCGCGCAAGGTCTTGACGACGGATTGGGTGACTCGCATGGCGCGCAAAGATAGGAGAAAGGGGCTGATTTCGGGAGCCGGATGGGTTCCTGATGTCTATTATTTGCTCGTGAATCGCGGGTTCCTGAAGCGCGGAAATCTTTTCGAGGGTCGCACGGCCATGATGAACATGGTGCTGGTGACCATCATTACCGTTCTCATCTCCGGCACGTTTTATCTGCGTGAACGCGTCTCCAACAAGGCCCGTGATCGCGTGGCTCGAACGTATGAAGTCCGCGTCCATCTCAATGCGGTCGCGGATAAAATCAAAAACCTGGAACTCGGCCATTACGGCTATCTCATCACCGACGATGCCTCGTTCCTCAAGACTTATAACCAGGAACTGGGTCAGGAATCTTCTGAAGCAACCACTGCCAGGAGTTGGTCTGCGGGCGGCAATTCCCTGTTCGACGAATTTCACATCCTCCGCGAATCAATCGCGGACAATCCGGAGCAACGAGAAAACCTCGATCTTCTTGAACAGCTGATTCTCCGCAGCCTCGCCTATTCAGATTCCACCTTGCGCCTGCGAAAGGAACAGGGATTGGAAACCGCGGCAAGGGAGATCGGTTCACGGAAAGGGCTCGCGCTGACGGACAGCATCGACGGATTGATCGCCGCGATGGTGTCGGAGGAACAGCGGATCTACAACGAACGTCTGGCTGCGGAAGAACGGCATCTCGGCCTGAACCGAATGCTGATGTATGCGGCCATCTTCGTGTTCTTTGTCGGCTTGATCATCGAGGTGATGCTGTCCATCGGCTATCGGAGAAGTCGCAGGCAAGCGCAGCTCGAATTGCAGGAACACGAAATCCTGCTTCGCGCCATCATGGACGGCAACAAGCACGGCATCTTCTCCACGGATCGGAATGGGATCATCATTTCCTTTAACCGCGCGGCCGAACGCATGCTCGGCTATGAAGCCTCACATTTCGTAGGCAAGACCGCGGGTGACATGATGGACTACGTCTATAATCCCGAAGAACTCCGTGAGAGGGCGGGGCAGCTGAGCGTCAAATTCGGGCGACCTGTGCGCGGCATCGAAGTCTTTCTTTTGCCGCTCAAGGGACGCGACGTGTATGAGCAGGAATGGACCGTCTTGCGCAGCGATGGAATCCGGATTCCGATTTCACTCACGGTCACCGCACTGCGCGATAGCGAAGGTGAAATCCGCGGTTATCTTGGAATCGCACAGGACATCACCGAACGCAAGGAAGTGGATCGCGTCAAAAACGAATTCATCTCCACGGTCAGCCACGAACTGCGCACCCCCCTGACCTCCATCCGGGGAGCTCTCGGCCTAGTCGGCAGCGGAGCCGTCGGTTCGTTGAGCGAAAAGGCTGCAGAACTGGTGGCCATCGCACGGAAAAACAGCGAACGGCTTGTGCTCATCATCAACGATATACTCGACATCAAAAAAATGGAATCCGGCAAGCTGAGCTTGCGCATCATGCCGGTCAGCGTTTCGGAAACCATTCATCAGGCTCTGGAAGCCAACCGGCATTATGGCGACAAGTACAGCGTGAACTTCGTCCAGAAGCGCTTGCCTGACGCGCGCGTCATGGCGGATCCGGATCGGCTTATGCAGATTCTGGCCAACCTGCTCTCCAACGCCGCCAAGTTTTCCCCGCCCGGATCCGAAGTATGGGTGGGAGCGGAAAGCCGCAATGGACGCGTGCATTTTTCCATCCGCGACTTCGGTCCTGGAATCTCGGAGGAGTTCCGTCCGCGCATCTTCCAGAAATTCGCGCAAGCGGATCACTCGGACACGCGCTTTCATGAAGGTACGGGCCTTGGCCTCAGTATCGCCAAGAACCTGGTCGAAGCCATGGGCGGTTCCATCCGTTTCGAAACCACCTTGGGCAAGGGAACAACCTTCTTTTTCGAATTGCCACAGGAACATGTTTCCGGAATTCATGAAGGCGCCTCCGGTGCGACGGAACTGGTACGCCAGCCCGTCCTGGTATGTGAGGACGACAGGGACGTGGCGACCTTGCTTAAAATCTGGTTGGATAAGGCCGGATTCTCCGTTGACTCGGCGTACTCCCTCCAAGAAGCGCGTGAAAAGATGCGCAACCACTCGTATGCCGCGATGACCTTGGATTTGATGCTCCCGGATGGCAGCGGTCTGGATCTCATCCGGGAAATCCGTGTGAATCCCGCAACCAGCACTTTGCCGGTGGTGGTGGTTTCAGTCAAGGCGGAAACCGATCGAAAATCACTGGATGCGGATGCTTTGGGAGTCGCGGACTGGCTTTCCAAACCCATCGACGAACAGCAACTCGTGGGAGCCTTGCGCCGAGCCATTTCCGGAATGGGGCAGAACAAACCGAGCGTCCTGCATGTTGAGGACGATCTGGATTTGGTCCACATCATCGGCCGCTCACTGCAGGGATTGGTGGATCTCACCGTAGCCACCACCATACGTGAAGCCGAAAAGTGGCTGAAGATCCGCCGCTTCGATCTCGTGGTGCTCGATCTTTCTTTGCCCGACGGTTCGGCTCTGGAACTTCTCGACCGCCTGACCGCACTGACGGGCCATCCCGTTCCCGTGCTGATTCTTTCGGCCCATGAAACTGACGAAACGGTTCATGCCAAGGTCAAGGCGGTGCTCATCAAATCGCGCATGTCCGAGGCGCGCATTGTTGAAACCATCCTGTCTCTCGTGGGAGAAGGACAGTTTCAACAGCAGGAGGAATCATGACAGTCCCGGCATTGAAGCATATTCTATCCATTGACGACGAGGAAGATATCCTCCAGGTAACCAAAATGTCGCTGGAAACCCTCGGCGGTTTTCAGGTCTCCATCTGCCGGGGCAGCGCCAAGGCCGTGGATCAAGCCATGGCCCTCAAGCCCGATCTAATCCTGTTGGATGTGATGATGCCAGGGATGGACGGACCATCGACACTCAAGTTGTTGCGCGCTACACCGGAAGTGGCGCACATTCCGGTGATTTTCATGACGGCCAAGGTTCAGCCAGCGGAAGTGGAACATTATCTCCAACTCGGAGCCACCGGTGTGATCGCGAAGCCGTTCGATCCGATGATGATTTCGAAACACGTGGATCGTTTGTGGAAGGAGTTCAATGAGTCCGGGGGCAACTGACGATTTCATGGCCCCACTGCGGGCCAAATATCTGGTGCAGTTGCGGGAGCGCCGCCCGGAATTCACAGGTTTCCTCGACGTCTTGGGACAAGGCCCTCTGGCCGAGGATACTCATGCGGATATGCGGAAAAAAACCCACCGTCTGGCCGGTTCCGCCGCGACCTATGGCTTTCCCTGGATCTCAAGCGCCGCCCGTGCCTTGGAATTGGCGCTGGACGCACAGATGGACGTGAAAAAGCTCACCGAGTTATCGCAAACGCTGTTGCGCGAAGTGGATCGGGCTTTGGGTTCGAGGGGAACGGAGTAAAGATCCGTTGAAGAAAGTTGGCTGGCGTGGTAGGGGTCGAACCTACGACAACCCGGTTAACAGCCGGGGGCTCTACCACTGAGCTACACGCCACCGATAGGGCAGAAAAATTTAATTCCGCACAAATCTCCGTTCAAGGCCGAAATCACCCACCGTGGCGATTTGGGCCGCTGTTTTTGAATTTCCGCCAGAACGGCTTTCGGCCATGTTGAACCGCCACCGGTTCCTGGGACTCTGAGCGCGGCGCATCCTGACGGTTGCGGTGAGAATCCCGCTGAGAAGAACTCTCCGACCTGTGAGAAGAGCGCCCTTGGGAGGAATGACCTTGCCCTTGGGAATGATGTGAGCGCTGGCCGCCATGTGATTGCTGGCGCTTGGGTGCATGATGACGGGCCGGAGGCGTTAAACTTCGCATCGAACCCACGTCACCTTGCGGAACCGGGGCCGGAACATCTTCCAGCACCGGCGTGGGAACGACCTTCAACCGCTTGCGAATGACCCGTTCAATGCCGTGGAGATAGGAACGTTCCTCGGAATCGCAAAAGGCGAACGCCACACCGGAAGCACCGGCACGGGCCGTGCGACCGATACGATGGACGTAGGTCTCGGGAACCTCGGGCAGATCGAAATTGAAAACGTGGGACACATCGGTCACATCGATGCCGCGCGCGGCAATGTCCGTCGCGACCAGCACGCGGGTTTTTCCGGTCTTGAAATTCATCAAGGCGCGCTGACGCGCTCCCTGCGTTTTGTTGCCGTGAATGGCTTCCGCGCCAATGCGGTATTTCTCCAGCGTGCGGCAGACGCGATCCGCGCCATGCTTGGTGCGTGTGAACACCAATGCGCGGCGAATGTTTTCGTCGCCAAGCAAATGACGCAGCAGAGAGGTTTTATTGCCGCGGGGAACCATGTACACCGACTGTTCAATGTTTTCGGCAGTCGAGGAAACCGGAGCGACTTCAACGTTCACCGGATCGCGGAGAAGGTTGTTGGCAAGTGAACGGATTTCCGGAGGCATGGTGGCGGAGAACAGCAAGGTCTGACGCTGTGCCGGAACCAATGCGGCGATGCGACGCACATCGTGGATGAAGCCCATGTCCATCATGCGATCAGCTTCATCCAACGTGAAGATTTCGACATGAGCCAGCGACAACGCACCTTGTGCGTGAAGATCCATCAAACGGCCGGGAGTGGCCACAAGAATCTCGACGCCCTGACGCAGCTTTTGCTTCTGGGGCACTTCACTGACACCGCCGAAAATGGTGGCAACGCGCAGTCGGGAACCGTGACCATAGGCATTGAAGCTTTCACCGATCTGCAGGGCGAGCTCACGGGTGGGAGACAGGATCAAAGCGCGCACCGCACCATTCTTCTTGGCCGGATTCTGCGTCAAATTCTGCAGGATGGGAAGGGCGAATGCGGCGGTTTTTCCGGTTCCGGTCTGGGCACAGCCGAGTACATCGCGTCCCGAAAGCACCGGCGGAATGGCCGCTGCCTGAATGGGGGTGGGCTCTTCGTACCCTTTCGCCGCCAACGCGGCCTGGATGGGTTGGATCAAATTCAAATCGCTAAAACGCATGGCAAACAACTCCTTGGGTTGCCGGTGGTATCATGGTCTGTCGGGCGCGGGGAACTTCCCAAATGCGGCCGCCCGGAATCCAAGGATGTTCAACGAAGCGGAAAAAACGGTTCGCGGAGGTCGAGGAAAGCGGGAAAGAACACGAATGTCTGCGACAAAGTATAGTAAATCTTTTCCTTTGAAATAAGCTCAAAAAGGGACATCATGCGCCTCGATCACATTTTCACCTTGATTCTATTGCCCATGCTGCTTGCCGGAGCGCATGGTTATTTCACCAACTGGATTGCAGTAAAACTGCTTTTGAAACCGGTGCGCCCCATCAACATTCTTGGATTCAAAATACAGGGACTGCTTCCGCGGCGTCAGGTTGATTTGGCGGATCGAATCTCCGACGCCATTGCCCGTCAATTTCTCACGGAACAGGACATCTTGAATTTCCTCGCACAGGCCGACGCCTCAAGCGCCATGCGGAAGTTACTGGTGGAAAAGTGGGAGGAGAAGCTCGGTGAAATCCTCGACACGGTGCCGTTCATCAATGCGTTCATCACTCCCGACAAGCTGCACGGCATCCGGGATCGCATTGCCGATGCCTTTGCCCGTGAAAGCGATTCCTTTCTGCGCACGCTGGTGCAATCGCTGGAAAGCAAAATCGACCTGAAGGAAACCATCCGCCGCAACATTCTTTCATTCAAGGTCGAACAACTCAACGACATCATCGAGGAGATCGGGAAAAAGGAGTTCGGTGAAATTGCATGGATTGGCGCCGTATTGGGCCTGTTCATCGGCGCCATTCAAGCTGCGGTGAATGTGTGGTATTTACACTGACACTGCGCGCATCCGGAAAAACGGATGCAGGACATGCGCTAAAATGACGGTGGCCGACATGGAAATCAGTGGATTCCATGGCCACGAAACCTGATATAACGGCGTCCACATCCCCTCCGGCAGCACCGGAATTTTCAGAAACAACAGCAGCACAATAATCCCGCCAAAGACAGCGCATAAAACCGCTGTGGGATGCAAATGCGGGCGAAAGAAAGCCAGCAGAAACAAAGCCAACAGCGGCCCTGTGAACAGGGACGTGAAGAACAGCGCCTTGGACAGGATGGAAATGTTTCCCAGAGCGCATACAAACGAAGCCAGCAACCCCAGTAAGCCCCACAGCCAAACCCAACGTCGCGCATTCGAGAGGTTGATTTCCGCGTCATTAGGAGACGATGCACGCAAATCCACCACCGTGGTATTGGACAACGCCGTCAGCACGGAACTCAAAGCTCCCATGTCGGCCGCCATGATGGCCGCCACCAATAACCCCTTCACGCCCGGCGGCAGAACATGGATAATGAAGTAGGGAAGGACTTCATTCACCTTGGTGACAGGGAGTACCTCCACATGGGCCACTTGAAAATACACGTACAGGCAAATACCCACGGTGAAAAACAGCAGTCCCACGCACACTCCGAGCAAGGAAGACGTCAAAGAGGAATAATTGGCGGCACGCACGTTCTTCGTGGAGAGATAACGCTGGACAAATTGCTGATCGCAACCGCGGATCGCAGTTTCAAAGGCGATGTAAACGATGGCGGCGGAGAAAAAATTCCGCTCACTGGCGGGATCGAAGGTGAAATCGAGCCAGCGAGTCTTTCCTGCGGCTTGTGCCATTTCCCAGGTCTTGGAGAACGATCCGACACCCTTGGCGCAGAAGTAAATGCACAGCAGTCCGCCACCGAAGAAGATGCAGAACTGGATGATATCCGTCGTAGTCGCGGCCTTGATGCCACCCAACGAGGTGTACAGCATGGCAAATACCGCCATGCTGATGGCCGCCACCCAAAAAGGCGCGCCCGTGATTTTCATCAGCACCAACGAAGGCGCATAGATGAGCATGCCCATACGGAGAAGCAGATGGCAGGAATACAAAGTGGCCGCCGTCCTGCGCACGGGCCGCGAAAAACGTTGCTCGAGAAGTTCATAAGCGGACTTTACGCCGCTGGAACGGAAGCGGGGGATGAACACAAAACCGACAATGGCGATGGAGGCCAGCGAACCGAAGTTCAGCATCAACAATCGCATGTCGTTGGCGTAGGCTTCGGCCGGATTGCCGAGGAATGTGTTGGCGCTGACCGATGTCGCAATCAGGGAAATGCCCACGGCCAGCCACGGCATGTTGCCGCCGCCGAACATGAAATCCTTGAAGTCCCTGTTTCTGCGGGAGAAGTAAACACCGATCCCCGCCATGGCCGCGAAGTAAAGAACGACAACGGCCCAGTCCCAGACGGAGAACATTCGATTTATTTCAGATAGGAGGCGATCAAATTGCCGAGGGAGGTAAGCCGCTCGACTTCATCGGGTGCGTACTCGTGGTGGAATCCCTTGCCGATTCCCAGCACACCAGTCAATGCATCTTCGTGCATCATGGGCACGAACAAGGTTCCAATGCCATAAATTTCGAATTCAGGTTCGTGGGACTTGGATGGAACCCCATGACATCCCTGAAGCGGCTTGCGCGAAGTGGCCACATGGCCCGGAATATCCTTGCCCATGCACAGGAACCGGAGCTTCCCGGCCTGATCCTTGGGAATGCCGCAGTGACATCGCAGCTTGAGCATGCCCGTGCCCGGATCCAGAGTATAGACGACGCCGATTTTGACGTCGAAGGTTTCCACAATACGGCAGGCGATGGAAGCGAAGGAAGGATCCGTGGTGCCCTGGCGATCCAGAAGCTTGCGAATCTCATCCTGCAAGGCTTGTGTCATGCACGTTCCCAAAAAAGAGCGGGATAAAACTAGTCAACGGTCTGTGGGAAAAAAGAAGTTCGAGGGTCAAATTCCGGGCAACCCCATTTTGCGGCCATCGGGGAACACAAAAAATGGAACCCGTTGATTTGTCAAGGCATAACGTGGAGCATCTCGAGTAGAAGTGACGGAACCGCGGCGAAGTCCGGGAGCGATTTTGGAGCTTCCGGAGCGCGGTACGATCCAGATGTTGCGGAACGGGATGTCATGACCATGATATTGAAGACGGTGTTTACCGGGAGCAGATGATTCAGCATCCCCCTGAAGCGTGGAGCCCAACAGAATTCGATCGCTGTGAACAAGAACTCCATTGTGACGCACCGTCAGTTTGGCGTTCTGGGTTTTCCGACCCAGCGAGTCCCACTTCGCGGCGGTGAAATCAATGTCGTAGGTTTGCCATACTCGCGGGGGAAAGGTCATGTTGACGAGGGAAGCCGCTTGTTCCCACACGCTGCCGCAATGCCTCTTGGGTTCAATGGTATCCGATGCCGCAAGGTCTGGAAAACTCTCGCCGAAGCTGTCGAGAATCTGGACCTCATAGCGATTCTGGATGATCAAACCGCTATTGGCACGGTTCTGACCGGAGGCGTCAGGTTCAAAGGGGATCTGGAATTCCAGATGCATCGTGAAATCGCCAAAGGCCTGCGACGTGACAGCTCCGCCCGTCGAAAACGCGCCTTGTGGAATCAAATGTGCCGAATCCAACCGTGCGGTGCCACTGGTCCATGCTGCTAGGGAAGTGCCATCGAAAAGCACGGTCGCCCCAGACGGAGGCGCAAGGTTCAACGTCGAACTTTGGCGATACACTTTGGCCAATCGCAGCCGTTGCCCCAAATCGTTTGTTCCACGCAAGGAATCACCGACCACACTGATGGACAGGTTGTAACTGCTTTGCGTGAAGGTTGCGTTGCCATTGGCATAGGTTCCCATCAAGATTTTCCGGCCCTGACCATTCCACCCCTGACCGGGCAATCCGCCTTCGAGTAGCAACACCCGGAAACTTCCACTGCCGCGCGCCGAAACCTGCGCTCCCCAAACGGCATTGGTGACCGCATTGACTCCGAGATATTCCCCTTGCACGGCATACACCGTATCCACGGCGGCCTGCGTCTGATTCGCATCGGTGACAGAGGAATGGACACACGCCCATAGGCTAAGTGCGGCGATGAATCCCGGTGCGGAACGCATGTGTTTAATCTACGGCGATTTGGAGCGGAAGAAATGCAGATTCCGCCACTTGACCGCGCCGTTGAGGCCTTTGGCACGGAAGGTCCGGGCGGCAGAGTCGATCAGGCGCAAGGAGGCATCCAATTCGTCATATGCTTTGCGATCCTCGAGCAGGGAACGAATCATGCCCGGTTTTTCAACCGAGGCGAGAAGCTTCTCTGCGGCAGTCACTATCGCGTCGGCATCGCGCTCGGCGGTCAGTGCCGTGTTTAGGAAAGCCGCGGCATGTTTTTCTCCGGAGCGGATTCCGGGAGTCACAGTAGCAAATCCTTTTTGAACCGATTTCTCAGTGCGAATCCAGGTTTGCAACCCGGAACGTAACGAACCCCCACCGTCTTCGATCTGTTGCGCCAGATGTTCCAGTCCTTGCGCATTCTTCTCCAGATTTTCCGCAAGCCGGGGAGAGAACAAGCCGGAATCGGCGAACAACCGACGGATTTGCACGCGCATGTCGGCAACCATTTTCAGGAGTTCGTCCACGCGATGGATGGATTCCGCCACACCGCCCGCAAAGGCTCCGTATTGGACCTGTGATTCGTTCATGGGGCTCGTGGAGCGTCCGGGAAAAAACACCACCATGCGCGCGCCCATGAGCGAATGGTTGTAATTGACAAAACGGGAATCCTCGGCGATGAAATCACTGCGGAACAATTCGATGTCCGCCACCGGCAATCCATCCCGAAGATGAATGTCTTCCACGCGTCCGATAATCGCGCCGTTTTGCACCACGGGATCCTGACGCATCAAGGTTCCCAACTCGGAAAACTGAACCTGAATACGCCGCTCGGGCCGGGAAATCTCACGAGCAAATGCCATTGCTCCCGCCAATACGGCCGCCAGCACTAGAAACACGCAGGCATAACCCGTGAGGCGGGACAGGCGCCCGTTCATTCTTTGCCGCCTTTTTCGGCCAACAACTTCGTCAGCAGATCAATTTGCTTTTGCTGAATATCGATCAATTCGGTCCATTGCTTCTCGCGCAGGGCATCCAGTTTCTCATGCAATGCCAAGATTTCCAGTTCCGCCTTGAGATTCACTTCGTAATCGTGCGCCGCATCCAATCGATCCTTGGCGGCGAGACGATTCTGGGACATCATGATGACAGGCGCCTGCAATGCGGCAAGCATTGACAAGAAAAGATTCAGGAGGATATACGGATAAGGATCGAAAAACTTTCCACTATGGACCAGAATCAAGGAATTCAAAACCACCCACGTCAAAAGTACCGCGGCGAAAATGAAGATGAAGGTCCAAGAGCCGCCAAACGCAGCCATCTTGTCGGCAAGCCGCTGACCGAGGGTCAGCTTTTCGGTGAACTCACGATTGGTGTTGCGACTGACATGCTTGCGATCCGCAAGCTGACGCAACACTTGTTTTTCATGATCCGTCAGCGATTCGAATCCGGCGGGAAAAAATTTCCGGGCGATTTCGTCGATATGCTTCTTGCTCATGAACGCATTCCTGCAATGGCTTGGAGGTAAAAGTACCCTCGAACAGAAGCCTTCATGCCCACAAGTTCAGGACATTTCGTCCTTCCCCAAGCTTGAAAGAGGAGGTAAGCGCTCTATGAACAAAGACCTTGGCTTGTCGGCAGGCCGCTGGTAGCGAACGCCCCAGCGCCAGATTCGCTGCAATGGAAGATGCCAGAACACATCCGGTTCCATGGGCATGAACCGGCAATCGTTTACCTCCGAACCGGCTCAACTTGCCATGCTGGCAAAGCATGTCCACACTTTCCGTGCCCGCAAGGTGCCCACCTTTTAGCAGGATGGCGTATGGTTTGTCCTTACCAAAAGTTCGCAGAACCGCTTCAGCATTCTGCATGTCAATTTTCTTGCCGCTGAGCACTGAAAATTCTCCAGCATTGGGAGTGATTACGTGGCAACGAGGAAAGACCCGGTTCTTAAGAATGGAGAGGGCGGAGGACTCCAACAAAACGGCTCCCGAAGTCGAGCCCATGACAGGATCCAGCACCACGGGAATCCCAGCTGCTTCTTTACGCTCCAGTAATTTGGCAATGCGGAGAACCATGCTCCGCGAACCCAAGGCTCCAAGCTTGATTGCTTTAGGACGGAAGTCGGCAAAGATTACGCGCCACTGCTCCTCGACAAAATCCGGATCGAGAAACCGGACCTTTCGAACCCCGACCGTATTTTGCGCCGTGAGCAAGGTTGGGATGGCTACACCGTGAACACCATGCCTGTGAAATGTCTTGAGATCGGCCTCGATACCTGCACCACCGCTGGGATCGGAACCGGAGATGGATAGGACAATGGGAAGAGGTTTTTTGCGTTTCAATCGTGAAATCCTCTCCCGTCAATTTAGCCCCTTTTCTAGCTTTGAATCCCTATGAATAACCACATCGAAACCGTCGTCATCATTGGTTCCGGCCCGGCGGGACACACCGCCGCCATTTACGCCGCCCGCGCCAACCTGAACCCCCTGATGTTCGAAGGCTTCATGGCTGCCGGAGTCGCGGCCGGTGGACAATTGACCACCACTACCGAAATCGAAAATTTCCCCGGCTTCGTCTCCATCGGAGGACCGGAACTTATGCACCATATGCGGGAGCAGGCCATCCATTGCGGCGCACGCATCCGCACCGAAACCGTGGCCAAGGTCGATTTATCCCAGCGCCCCTTCAAGGTGTTCTCCGAGGAAGGCGACGTGATTCTCGCCAAGACACTCATCATTGCCACGGGTGCCACAGCCAAGCGTATGCGCGTTCCCCGCGAAGAAGAATTCTGGCAGAAGGGTATCTCGGCTTGCGCCGTATGCGACGGTGCCTTGCCGTTGTTCCGCAACCAGCCGTTGGTCGTGATCGGCGGGGGAGACACCGCTGTTGAAGAGGCAACGTATCTCACCAAGTTCGCCTCCAAGGTGTACATGATCCATCGCCGCGATGAATTGCGCGCCAGCAAGGCCATGCAACAGCGCGCCTTCAGCAATCCCCATCTGGAAATCGTCTGGGACACGGGACTGGAAGATGTGTTTGGAGACAAGTTCCTCGAAGGCGTCAAACTCAAAAACCTCAAAACCGGTGAAGAAAAAAGCATGGAAGCCAAGGGTTTGTTCTACGCCATCGGCCACACACCGAACACCGCTTTTCTTGAAGGCCAGCTCAAGACCGACGAGAGCGGATACATCATCACCACGCCCGGATCAACACTCACCAGTGTGCCCGGTGTGTTCGCTGCAGGCGACGTTCAGGACAAGCGCTACCGCCAGGCGGTAACTTCCGCTGGAACAGGTTGTATGGCAGCATTGGATGCAGAACACTTTCTTGCATCCGAGGCCCACGGAGGGCACTAGCTTCCGCGTGAAGATCGGAAGACCTTACCCGCGAAAGACGCCACGGGAAAAGCGAACAAAAGCATTCCGAACAGGACGAACACAGCTGCCATCAATAGCTTGAGGACGGGACGAAGCAGGCTATCCCTCTTCGTTTCCACAAACGAATCCTTCGGATCCAGCGGACTCACATGTGCTGTCACGGGATCTCCGATGTGATAAGAGTTCAGTCTTTTTTCCCAATAGGCCTTGGGGCGAGCCTCTTCCTCGAGCGAGAACCGCCACCCCCACACGCTTTGCCCGTTGACGAAGTATTCAAACAGGACATCCGGGTAGTACTTGTCTCCAGACTCCGCGGAATCGCGCCGGACCCGGACCTGCAGCATCGTGGCCGGGGTTTCCCGGTACTCGGAATCGAGATGCGTCAGCTTGTGAAGAATGCGATAATCCGAGATGAGGGATTTCCCGCCCAATAACACCAGCATCAACCCGGCTACCAGCGAAAGAAATCTCACGCCGAAAGGAAGGCTTTCAATGTCTTCAGGAGGTTCAGGCGTGGATCGGTTCATGGAAGCTCACAGCAGTTGAATCGAAGATGCTAAAATATTCACCTATCGTGTCCCATCGCGGAAAACTTCTACTGAAAATCTTTTCGGCAATTGTCACCATTTTAGGACTTTTGGCCGGGGGATTGTTTTGGGAGTTGCAAACCTCCCGCATACAAGCCCGTTACTTTTCAAAATGGGCCGCGAAATTCGAGTATACCCTCGAAGATGGAATCAGTTCGCGCATCGCTTTTCCTCATGAGGGCCCGGAGGATTTACGGCGAGGTTACACCCGCATTCCGGAATTCGCAACCGCGTTGCGCGATCAGGGATTTTACATCGAGAAACAAACCCGGTTTTCTCCGGAGTTGATAAAATGGGCCGGCGGGGGGATGCCACCTCCGTACACGGAGAAAACGCAATCCGGTTTGCACCTCCTCGATCGTCGTGGCAGACCCCTCTACAGTTCCCCCTATCCTCACGCCGTATATCCTGCTTACGATTCCATTCCTTTTGAAGTGGTCAACACTTTGTTGTTTATCGAAAACAGGGATTTGCTGGACTCCTCCAGTCCTTACGCCAATCCCGCACTGGAATGGGCTCGTTTCGGGAAAGCCATTTCAGAGCAGACCAAGAAAAAACTGGGATTGCCTGCCAATGCGGCGGGCGGGAGTACGTTGGCCACACAGATCGAAAAGTACCGGCACTCCGGCGAGGGGCGCACTTCCACACCGCGTGAAAAACTGGAGCAGATGTTGTCCGCCTCTTTGCGGGCCTACCGGTTCGGTGAACAGACCTTACGAACCCGTAAGGATATCGTGCTGCAATACATCAATACGGTTCCCCTGGCGGCCATTGCGGGGTATGGAGAAGTAAATGGTTTGGGTGATGGCCTGGCGGCCTGGTACCGTACACCGCTCGACAGCTTCAATCTCCATATGAAGTCTGCCGATAAGGATACAGATTGGACACGGCGCGGATATGAGTATCGCAAGACGCTCAATCTGTTCATCGCCCATCGTCGTCCATCGGATTATCTGCTGGATCGGCCCGAGGCGCTCAATGCCCTCGGCGACAGTTATGTGAGATTGCTCGGTGAGGAAGGAATCTTGTCCCCGAAATTACGGGATGCGGCACTGGCAGCCCGACCTCTGCTGGCTGTTCGCGCCGAAATGGGTCCGTTGCCGGATTTCTCCGAACGCAAAGCCGTGAATGCCATACGATTGCGATTGGCGCGCATGTTGGGAATGGGAAAGCTCTACGATCTGGATCGCCTGGATGTCACTGCTTCCACCACACTGGATGGCACGGCCCAGGACGGAGTGGGGAAGACATTGAAACGATTGAGCGATGATCCTGCGTTTTTGGACAGCACAGGCTTACGCGGATTCCGTCTGTTGGACAAGGGAGATCCTGCCAAAGTCATCTATAGTTTCACTCTCTACGAAACATCCGGGAGCCGAAACCTTCTCCGCGTACAGGCGGATAATTACGATCGACCGCTGGATATCAACGAGCAGGTCAAGCTGGATTTGGGTTCCACCGCCAAGCTGCGGACTCTCGTGCATTACTTGGAAATCCTGTCGGGGCTGCATCAACGTTGGGCCGGAATTTCTTCATCCTCCTTGAGAGATACTGCCGCTACAGCACACGACGCACTGAGCCAATGGAGCGCACGGTTTCTTATGGAATCTCCGGACACATCGTTGCACGCCATGCTCATGGCCGCGATGGAGCGCAAGTACTCGGCCAATCCCCGTGAAGTTTTCTTTACTGGCGGGGGACAACAGACATTCGACAACTTCGATCCCGACGATAACCACAAGACGCTTACAGTCCGTCAGGCTTTGCGCAACTCCGTGAATCTTGTGTTCATCCGCATGATGCGCGACCTCGTTGAATTTCACATCGCCGACGGCCCGGTATCCAAAGCCATGGTATTCGATTCCGGTGACACTCCGGCGCGTCGGCAATATCTGGAAAAATTTGCTGAGAATGAAGGTGCGGTATTCCTGGAACGTTTCTTCCGGAAATATCAGAGCCTTTCCTCAGAACAGGCCGTCGAAACTTTTTTTCAAGGCTTGGTTCGCGCGGGCCCGCGTGGGTTGGCATCCGCTTATCACTACGTATATCCGCATGCCACCGAAAAGGATTTCTCACACTTTGTTCATGAAACCGTGGGCGACTCCCTGATCTCCGAAACCAGTCTGGAGAATCTCTTTGCGCACACGACCGCGCATACGGAATGGATGCTGGCAGATTACGGCTTTGTCACGGGAGTTCATCCATTGGAATTGTGGCTAGTGGGTTATCTCAGCACACATAAGCAGTCTACATGGAACGAAGTGCGCACGGCGGCACACCAACCCATGTTGGAAACCTACACCTGGCTGTTCCGATCCAGCCGCCGCCAAGCCCAGGATCAACGCATTCGATCCATCATGGAAATGGAGGCTTTCACAGAGATTCATCGCGCTTGGCAACAATTGGGTTATCCTTTCAGCTCGCTCGTTCCCTCACTCGGGACAGCGATTGGAAGTTCCGCCGATCGACCGAATGCGCTGGCGGGATTGATGGGCATTCTCTTGAACGACGGAAAGCGCTATCCGTCCGGCATGGTGCGCCGATTACATTTCGCAGCAGGAACACCTTACGAAACCATCTTTGCTTCGGGGGATACTCCGCCAGATCAGCTGCTGTCACCGGAGATTTGCGGGGTCGTGCGCGAAGCCTTGCTCGATGTGGTGGAAAACGGCACCGCCGCGCGTGGCCGGGGCGCTTTCAATCTCCCGGATGGAACACCGATTGCATTGGGTGGAAAGACCGGCACAGGAGATCAGCGTTACGAAACCTACGGACGTGGTGGGCAGTTGATCGAATCCCGCGTGGTGAATCGGACGGCAACTTTCGTCTTCTTTCTCGGCGATCGTTTCTTTGGAACCTTGACGGCGCACGTCGAAGGGGCACAGGCCGCCAATTACGGCTTCACCAGTGCGCTTCCGGTGAAGGTTCTCACCTTGCTGAAGACGCAACTGATGCCGCTGCTGCAGAGGCCAATATCCACTGTGGAATTTTAACCCCGCATCAACTTGTAGTGCACGCCATCCATCAGTGCCTGCCACGAAGCCTCGATGATGTTGGTCGACACGCCGATGGTACCGTAAGGCTCCTGATCCGGATGGGCATGATCGACATAGCGTGTCCAGACGCGGACCGTGGCCCCCGTACCTTTGGCATTGTCCAGCACCCGCACCTTGAAGTCGATCAACTCCAGGGATTCGAGCGCTGGGAAGAAACGGACAAGTGATTTCAACAAAGCGGCATTCATGGCATCCACCGGCCCATTGCCCAAGGCGGAAGTTTCTTCAACCTGATCCCCGACTTTGAGTTTCAAGCGAAATTCTGATTTGAGAGAGCCATCCTCACCACGTTCCTCCACGGATTTGAAACCCAGGAACTCGAAGCTATCGCGGAAGAGACCAAGATGACGGCTCGCCAACAATTGAAAGCTCGCATCCGCCAATTCGAAATGATATCCCTGATCCTCCTTGCGCTTGACCTCCGCCAATATGGCAGCGACTTCCGGACTGCGCCTGTCCACATTGGGCGCAAGTTCACGGATCTTGTCCCAGATCAAACTGCTGCCGCTTTGATTGGACACGATGAAATCGCGCGCATTCCCCACCAGGGCGGGATCCATATGCTCGAAGCTCCGCGCCACCTTCATGACGCCATCCACGTGTGCGCCGCCTTTGTGAGCAAACGCCGCTTCGCCCACATAGGGCTGACGGATGTCGTCGGCAAGATTGGCTATTTCGCTGATGCTGAGGCTCAATCCACGCAACTCCTTGAGCTGCTCGTCGGACACGACCTTGTATCCCATCTTGAGCTGTAAATCCGGTACGATTACGGTGAGATTGGCGTTGCCGCAGCGCTCGCCATATCCGTTGAACACGCCCTGCACTTGTGTCGCCCCCGCACGCACGGCGGCAAGACTGTTGGCCACGGCCACGCCGGTATCGTTGTGGACATGAATGCCCAAAGCCGCGTTCAATTCCCGTTTGATCCGTGCTGTGATATCCTCCAGCTCCCAGGACAATGCCATGCCACCGTTGGTGTCGCACAATACCAGGCAATCGGCGCCACCGTCCTTGGCCGCACGCAACGTCGACAACGCGTACTCCGGATTGGCCTTGTAGCCATCGAAGAAGTGCTCGGCATCGTACACGACTTCCTGTGCGTGTCGTTTCAAATAGGCCACGGAATCGCGGATCATGCGCAGGTTTTCTTCCAGCGTGGTACGCAGCACTTCGGTGACGTGTAAATCCCAGCTCTTCCCAAAAATGGTGATGACGGGTGCCTTCGAGTCGGTTAGCGGCTTCAAGATGGGATCATTCTCCGGGACCCCTTTCGGACGGCATGTGCTCCCAAATGCGGCGATCTTGGCATGCTTCCACGTCATTTGACGGGCACGGGCAAAAAATTCAACGTCCGTCGGATTAGTGGGGTTGGGCCACCCGCCCTCGATGTAATCCACTCCAAAGGCATCCAGCTTGCGAGCGATGGCCAGCTTGTCCTCGAGCGAAAAGGACAGGCCTTTTGCCTGATTGCCATCGCGCAATGTGGTGTCGTAGATGTAAACCTGTTTTTTCATGGCTTCCTGCCTTTCAGGGTTTAAAACAAAAAAGCCCGCTCTTGAGGAGCGGGCTTTTTCAGGAATGGGCAAAATCCTTTAAAGTCCGCTCCCCGGCGGGGTGATAATAATTCGAATCGCGAGGGTGGATTTCATGTTCTGAGTCCAAGATAATCAATTCTCAGCTGTTATAAAGTTGGCACTTGATGCGTGTTGTTTCCAAAAATCGCTTTGGGAAACGAAGTGAGCATTATCACATAACTTGTTGATACATAACCTGTTGTAACACTCTGTTACCGTCACCCTGGTCCATTTTTCTTACGTCTTACTCCAGTTTGAATCACGTTTTCGAGTCTTTGACGCTAAAACAGGGGGATCCATGAAACAATCCATCTGGCTCGTTGTTGCATCACTTACGGTTTCTGCATTTGCAGACGTTCTCCCCCCCGATAGTCTCACATACAATTCACCCGCCGTCTATACGGTAGGAGTTGCCATCACACCGAATACTCCGTTCGTGGTAGGTACGGTGGACGTCTATACCTCTTCTCCTGCATTGCCACCAGGGTTAACTCTGGATTCCCTGACCGGTATCATCTCTGGAACCCCCGTCAGCTCCTCCGCGGGTACTGACTATCTCCTCATTGCCACCAACGGCGCGGGCTCTGATACAGATACAGTGAATATCACAGTGAACGAAAAGCCAAACGTCACATCGGATCCCGCGAACAGGATGGTCAATGCAGGTTCGACGGTAAAGTTTGGGGTGACTGCCACCGGCACTTTGCCACTGACCTACAAGTGGCTGAAGAATGGCACCGATAGTGTTGGAAATGCCGACACTTTAATGCTTTCCAACGTGTTCGCATCGGACACCGGATCCTACAAGTGCGTCATAACCAACATCGCCGGTGTAGATACCAGCGCTTCAGCGACACTCGGGTTGAACGTTCCTGCGTTCGTCGTTTCCAACCCCTTGAGCGATACCGTTCTGGTGGGACAGATGGTGAAATTCGGTGTCACCGCAACAGGAACCTTACCTCGCAGCTACAAGTGGCTGAAGAACGGAACCGACAGCGTCGGGAATTCCGACACGTTGACCATCTCCAGCGCAGTGCTTGGCGATTCCGGTAGCTACACCTGCGTGGTGACCAACATCGCTGGAGCGGACACCAGCGATCCGGCCATGCTGACCGTCTGGGCTCCGGCCAATGTCAGTTCCGATCCAACGAGCAAAATGGCGAATATCGGCTCAACCGTGAAGTTCGGTGTTGTCGCCTCCGGTACCTTGCCGCTGACCTACAAGTGGCTGAAGAATGGAACCGACAGCGTGGGGAACTCCGATACCCTGACACTTTCCAATGTATCTGCCTCGGACACCGGTTCCTACAAGTGCATCGTCACTAACATCGCCGGCGCAGATACCAGTGCCTCGGCAACACTCGGACTGAACGTGCCGGCCTCCGTTGCTTCCAACCCCATGAGCGATACGGTGCTTACGGGAACAGTGGCGAAGCTTGGTATCACCGCGACGGGAACCTTGCCTCGCACTTACAAGTGGCTCAAGAACGGAACCGACAGTGTCGGTAACTCAGACACCTTGACCATCGCCAGCGTTGCTTTGTCTGACTCCGGAAGCTACGCCTGCATTGTCACCAATATCGCAGGCGCGGATACCAGTGATCCGGCGCTATTGACGGTTTGGGCATTAGCCAACGTGGCCACGGATCCTGCCAATCAGATGGTCAATACTGGCTCAACCGTGAAATTTGGCATCACTGGGACAGGCACCGCGCCATTGTCCTACAAGTGGCTGAAGAATGGCACCGACAGTGTCGGCAACTCCGATACGCTTACGTTGGTCAACGTCCAGAATGCGGATGTCGGTTCCTACAAGTGCGTCGTGACCAACATCGCCGGTTCCGACACCAGTGCTCCTGCCACGCTTGGATTGAACGTGCCAGCCTCCATTGCTTCCAATCCGGTGAATGACACGGCCGTGGCGGGGGAGATGGTCAAGATTGGTGTGACGGCCATCGGCACTGCACCCAAGTTCTACAAGTGGCTGAAGAATGGCACCGACAGTGTCGGTAATGCCGATACGTTGACGTTCGCACTTGTGCAACCCACCGATTCCGGAACCTACGTATGCATCGTGAGAAACATGGCGGGAAGCGACACCAGCGATCCAGCCACGGTAACGGTGCGTATACCGCCCATGGTGGATGTACAACCAGTGAACCGAATCGCCGGTGCTGGCAATGCCGTGACATTCCATGTGACCGCGACAGGCACCTTGCCCTTGTCCTATAAGTGGTTGAAGAACGGAACCGACAGCGTCGGTAACTCCGACACTTTGACCTTGGACAGCCTTCAACTGGCGGATTCCGGATCTTACACGTGTGTAGTGAGCAACATGGCAGGAACCAACACCAGCACTCCGGCAACTTTGACCGTGCACATGGCCGCGACGATCGACGAAGAACCGATGAGCCTGATGGTCAATCCCGGATCCACCGTGCATTTCGGCATCAAGGCCACCGGCATGGCGCCGCTTGTTTACACGTGGCTCAAGAATGGAACAGACACTGTCGGCAACGAAGACACATTGACCTTGATCAACGTCCAGAATGCTGATATCGCCTCCTACACCTGCATTGTGAAAAACGATTCGGGAGCTGATACCAGTGCTTCCGTCACCTTGGCCCTGAACGTGATCGCGGATGTCAGCTCCAATCCGGCAAGCCAGATGGTAAATGCAGGATCCACCGTCAAATTTGGTGTGACCGCCACAGGCACAGCGCCCTTGTCCTACAAGTGGCTCAAGAACGGAACCGACAGTGTCGGTCACCTCGACACGTTGGTGCTGGTGAATGTTCAAAGCGCGGATACCGGGTCCTACAAATGCGTGGTTCGAAACATCGTAGGCACAGATACCAGCGCCCCGGCTACCCTGGCACTGAATGTGCCCGTCAACATCCTTTCGCAAACGGGAAACCAGATGGCGAATGCGGGTTCCACGATCAAGTTCTCAGTGAATGTTTCCGGTACGGCACCCTTCACTTATAAGTGGCTCAAAAACGGAATTGACAGCGTCGGAAATTCCGATACCCTTACCTTGATGAATTTTCAGGCGGCGGATACCGGGTCTTACACCTGTTTCGTCACCAATGTTGCTGGAGCCGATACCAGCGTCCCGTCTTCGTTGGGCTTGAACATTCCGGCCGTCATCGCCTCCAACCCGGTCAGCGATACCATCCTGGTGGGTGGGTCGGTGACGTTTGGAGTTACGGCCACAGGCACAGCGCCCCTGTCCTACAAGTGGCTCAAAAATGGAACCGACAGCGTCGGCAGTTCCGACACGCTCGTCGTCTCCAACGCCCATCTCTCGGACTCGGGAACCTACACCTGCGTGGTGCGGAACGTCGCCGGAAGCGACACCAGTGATCCCGCCGTTTTGACGGTATGGATGCCGTCCACCATCAACGCCAATCCCGTCAGCCGTATCGCGGGCGTGGGAGATACCGTGAAATTCAGAGTGATCGCTTCGGGAACGTTGCCCCAAACGTACAAGTGGCTCAAGAACGGCATTGACAGCGTCGGGAATTCCGATACACTCACCATTGCCGGACTTGTGGAAGCCGATTCGGGCGCTTACATGTGCATCGTCACCAATATCGCAGGCTCCGATACCAGCGCTCCCGCCACCTTGATCGTCCATCTTGCTGCGACGATTGACGAGCAGCCGGTAAGCCGCACTGTAACTGCCGGTCAATCGGTGAAATTCGGTGTCAAGGCAACCGGTCAGGCTCCATTGTCCTACAAGTGGCTCAAGAACGGAACCGACAGTGTCGGGAATTCTGATACTTTGACCATCCCGACTACGGTGGTGGCGGATTCGGGTGTTTACACCTGCGTTGTCACAAACGGGTCGGGGAGCGACACCAGCGATCCCGCTGTCCTGACTGTCCGCATTATTCCTCTGATTACCTCCCAATCGGCAAGCGATACCGCCACCTTGGGCATCTCGGTGAAATTCGGCATCACGGCCATCGGCACTCCGGCGATCTCCTACAAATGGATCAAGAACGGGACTGACAGCGTCGGGAACATGGACACGCTGACCTTTGCAAGCATCCAAGCTTCCGATTCAGGCTCTTACAAGTGCGTGGTGACCAACGTCGCGGGCGCCGACACCAGCGACCCCATTCGCTTGACCGTGATTCTGCCCCCAGTGATTACTTATTCGACCCCGGTGGCCATCTACAAACGCGATACCATCGCGATCCCGAATACCATTGTCTCCACCGGCGGACCGGTTTCTGTGTTCCACATCAACCCCGCATTGCCGACCGGGTTGTCCTTCGACACATTGACAGGAACAATTTCAGGAACACCCGACGGACAATCAAACCCAGCGAATTATCAAGTGATTGGCTCCGGAAGGGGAGGAACGGACACGGCCATGGTCAACATCTCGGTTTACACCCCACCGACCTCGCTGTCGTATCCTGACGATTACGTGACCTATGTTCTCAACGTTCCTTTCGTCGCAAACGTGCCGACGGTGAATGCACTGGTCACTCACTATTCGATCAGCCCGGCGTTGCCTCCCGGCTTGACCCTCGATAGTTTGACCGGCGCCATTAGTGGACCTGCTACGACGCACCAATCCTTCGCTGCCAACTACACAGTCACGGCCAGCAATCCGTATGGATCGATTCAAACCCTCATCACATTGGCGGTGGTGGGCATTCCCTCGAACCTCTCATATCCGGACGACATTCCCACGTACAGCGTCTCTAGGCCGATCTCTCCGCCGAATATTCCGACGGTACAGGGCATTGTGACGAGTTACTCGATTAGTCCCGTCTTGCCGACAGGATTGACGTTCGATTTGACGACCGGATACATCCAGGGAACGCCACCGAATCCTTCACCGTCGACCGTTTATACGATCACCGCGACGAATCCTGGCGGAACCACGCAGACAACGATTACTATGCGAATCATAGTCCCGTAAAAGGGACTATACGGCCACAAGCCAGTTATAGCGGTCCCACGCATCCCCGTACTGAATCGACTGAAGAGCCTTGTACAGGCTCTTCAGCGTTTCGCCTGCTTCATCTTTGTTCCCGTAGCGGAAGACGCGATCCCCATGGTGAATGGCGTGAATGGGTGTTATGACGGCAGCCGTGCCGCAGGCTCCCACTTCTGAAAACTGATCCAACGCATCCAAAGCGATGGGCTCGCGACGGACTTTCAGACCGAGATCATCTGCGAGCATCTGCAGACTTTCATTGGTCACGCTTTGGAGGATGGACGGAGAATCGGGCGTCTTGAACTCCCCCTTGGAGGTGATGCCGATGAAATTCGAAGTGCCGAATTCGTCCACATACTTGTTTTCCTTCGGATCCGCGAACAGGATGATTGGGAAACCCTTCTTCTTGCCCACCAGTCCGGGCAACAGACTGGCAGCGTAGTTGCCCGCCGTTTTGGCGCGTCCCGTCCCCTTGGGAGCGGCACGGTCATAATCGAGCATCACCAGTGCTTCCACGGGATGGAAACCATCCTTGTAGTAAGGCCCCACGGGCGTCACCAGCACGATGAAGGAGTAAGTTGCGGAGGCTTTGATGCCAACTGTCGCCTCGGTGCCGATCAACAGGGGACGGAGATACAGGCTGGCACCGGTGCCATAGGGTGGGACAAATTCGATGTTTTGGATCACGGCCTGACGGCAGGCATCGATGAAAAGCTCATCGGATGGAGCCTCCATGCAGAGACGTTCGGCCGAAAGCCGCATACGGTGGGCATTGCGATCCGGTCGAAAAAGAACCACGCGATTATCGCGGGTACGGAAGGCCTTCAGGCCCTCAAAGATCGCCTGACCGTAATGGAGGCAGTTGGCTGCGACATGCATCTGCAAGTACGGGCTGGTTTTGAACTCGGAGACACCCCACTTGCCATCGACAAAATCGCACTGAATATGGCCGTTGGTGGGAAGGTATTGGAATCCGAGATTTTTCCAGTCGAGTTGCATGAGCTATTTCCGTGAAACAGGGTTCTGATGCCTATCTAGCAAAATCTCGACGATTTACATTGAACCCATGAGGCTGCCCAAACCCGTTTTGCGTCTGCTGTCTTTTTTGGACAGGGTTTTTCGCATTCTGCTGAAGCCCCTGCAGGTTGTCAGCAATTTCGTTTTCGTCACCATCTCGTATTTCCTGGGAGTCGGGTTGTCGGCGATTTTCTACCGCCGCGCCGCAAAGAAGAATCCACAGTCAACCGTGGATTCTTACTGGCAGGAAATGCAGACCACCCCCAAGGATCAGGACGCGTGGTTGCGTCCCTTCTGAGTTCCGGGTTATAAATGAAGATTCTCGGCATCAGTTGCCATTATCATGACGCCGCAGCGACATTGCTGATGGACGGGATCGTCGTAGCGGCTGCTGAAGAGGAACGGTTCACACGCCGAAAACATGATCCATCCTTTCCCCAAAATGCTGTGGAGTTTTGTCTGCAACAGAGTGGACTCGGCATTGAGGATATTGATGCCATTGCATTTTATGAAAAACCACTGCTCAAGTTCGAACGGCTGCTGACCCAGCACGTCCAATATTTTCCCAAGAGTTATGCCGTGTTCCGGCGTGCGATACCGGCATGGCTGACGGAAAAGTTGCGCATCCGGCGTTTGTTCCGGAAGAAATTGAAATTCAAGGGCGATGTGTATTTCCTCGAACATCATTTGTCCCACGCTGCGGGAGTCTTTTATCCGAGCCCTTTCGAGGAAGCCGCAGTGCTTACGGTGGACGGGGTGGGGGAATGGACCACGGCGGCCATGGGCATGGGACGCAGAACGCACCTTGATCTCACACATGAAATTCGCTTTCCTCATTCCATCGGTTTGCTCTATTCCGCGGTCACGGCGTATCTCGGGTTCTCGGTGAATAACTCCGAGTACAAGGTGATGGGCCTGTCTGCGTATGGGAACAAAAACCCGGCTACGAATCCTTATTACGCCGCCTTGCGCCGCATGATCGATTTGAAACCGGACGGTAGCTTTCGTCTGGACATGGGTTTCTTCGATTATGAATTCGCGGAACGCATGCCTTCGAAAAAATTCTGCGAACTACTGGGTGGTCCGTCGCGCGAACCCGTGGAGCCGGTCACTGCGCGGCATCAGGATATCGCAGCTGCGGTGCAACTCGTCACCGAAGAAGCCGTGTTGTCCATGCTGCGGCATTTGCATCGGCAGACAAATTGCCCCAATGTGGTGCTTTCCGGCGGCGTGGCGTTGAACAGCGTCTGCAATGGGAAAATCCTTTCGGAAACTGATTTTCAGAATGTTTGGATTCAACCCAACTCCGGCGACGGCGGTTCCAGCATGGGTGCGGCACTATATCTCTACCACGCCATTCTCGGACAACCGCGGAATTATGCTCTTCGCAGCCCATACCTGGGTCCCGGATTTTCCTCCGCCCAGGTTGAGTCGTTTCTCAAGTCGCAACACATCACGTATCATCACTTCTCGTCGCAAAGTGAACTGCTGGATCAAACTGCGCAACTCATCCATTCCGGCAAGGTGGTGGGATGGTTTCAAGGACGTATGGAATGGGGTCCGCGCGCTTTGGGCGCCCGCAGCATTCTGGCCAATCCCTGCGATCCTGGTATTCGCGATGTTCTGAATCTCAAGGTCAAACACCGGGAATCCTTCCGGCCCTTCGCCCCGGCGGTGTGCGTTGAAGATGCAGCGACCTACTTCGAATGCGACAATCCCGTTCCGCTTCCCGCGGACTTCATGTTGATGGTGTATCCGGTGCGGCCGGAATGGCGGGAGAAGCTCCCTGCGGTCACACACGTGGATGGCAGCGGCCGTTTGCAAACGGTGCGCCGAGACGCCCATCCGCTTTACTACGATCTCATCCGGTCCTTCGGAAGGATTTCCGGCGTGCCGATGTTGGTGAACACATCATTCAACATCCGCGGGGAGCCGATGGTCTGCGCGCCGGATCAGGCGTACCGTTGCATGATGGGCACGAGGATCGATTGTTTGGTGATGGAAGATTTCATCATCCATCGGCATGAAAACCTACGGGACGCCTGGGATTCGGAATCTCTGGCAAAGGATTAGGGCTGGCTTCGACTACGCTCAGCCAGCAAAAAGGATAAGGTAAAGAATGGCACAGCGAACTTTATTTCACGACATCTGGGACTTTTTACGAGTCCGCAAGGCCTGGTGGCTGCTGCCCGTCGTCATCGTTCTGGCATTAATGGGGGTGCTGGCAGTAGCGTCGCAGGTGCCGTATCTGGCGCCGTTCATCTACGCGCTGTTTTGATCTGGATTTTACGTGGCCTACGACACCAAACTTGCTGAACGCATCCTCAAACAACTCGTTGGCCAAAAAGGACTGACTGAACGCAAGATGTTCGGCGGGATCGGTTTCATGCTGAACGGCAACCTATGTGCGGGCGTTCACGCTGATGAAATGATCGTCCGTTGTGCCATTGAAGACACCGACAAGCTTCTGACCAAACCCCACGCCAAAATCTTCGACCTCGCCGGCAAGCCAATGCGAGGATGGCTGCTGGTGGATCCAAAGGGATTGAAAACAGAGGCGGCTTTGGGCAAGTGGGTCGAAGTCGGAGTCAAATTCGCCGGAGCATTGCCGCCCAAGAAGAAATAAGGAGTGGAACTACCATGAACAAACCCAAAATCCTTCCCCCTGTTTTCCTCTTCATCACCCTGGCGATCATGGTGATCCTGCATTGGCTCCTTCCACTGCGGACCATCATCCATGATCCTTACAGCCGCTTCGGAATTGCCTTCATGGCGATCGGATTTACCATCACCTTTGCATCCGCAGGCTTGTTCAAGACCCGAGGGACTCCGGTCAAACCGTTTGAACAATCCACCGTGCTTGTGACCGATGGGTTCTACAAACTGTCCCGGAATCCGATGTACCTCGGCATGGCAATCGCACTGACAGGTGCAGCCGTCCGACTGGGAAGCCTTGGAGCGTTCCTCCCGATTCCCATGTTCATCATGTGGATCCGACACCAGTACATCGAACGCGAAGAAGTTTTCCTCGAGGAAATCTTCGGGCAGAAATACCGGGACTACAAGGCCCGCGTCCGGCGCTGGATTTGAGCGTCAACGCTCAGTAGTATTTGTTGCGGAAATACCGGAGTGAAAGCTGCTGACCGGGGGGCAGCATCACGGAATAAATATCCACCACGTCGGAGAGTCTCGAGTACATCCAGGGATGCCACAGGTTCTCGCCGTTCTTGGTGTACACGATATTATCCGCGACATACACCATCGAGTGAATGATGCTTCCATTGGGTCTCGCGAGCATAATCACGTCCCCGTACAACGGATCGGATTGCAGGGGGAAGTAATCGTTCTTCAGCTTGTCATAGATGTAGCCCGGATCGCTGAAATGATTGTCCGGGGGATCACGGAAGAAATTAAACGCCGTCCAATGACAATCCTGGTGGGTCACCGGGCCATTGAGTCCGTTCTGCGGCATGGGAAAGGTGTAAATCAAAGTTTTCGGCAGGGGAGGCAGCAATGAACCGATACTGACAAGGCCGCCCCCCTCGGTATTCTTCACCGACTCCAGCAAGGCTCCGACGTTGGCGGCCCAGTAAGCTTTGCCCCAATAATTGGTCAATGCGTTGATGTCGGACTTGGATGAAATGCGCAACTTCAGCAGCAGGCTCTTCTGGCGGGTGAAGATATCAAGCACTGCCGCCTTTTCCTCGAACGTGGGTGCACCGGAAAGCACATAGGGCATGCAGTAACAGATCATGTATTTGCCGTTGGTGGAACTCAACATCTTGATGAGGGAAAGAGTCTTTGAAGACACGCCGCCCTTCTTGAAGGCATCCATATCCTCGGTCAGAAACACATCTCGATAAGCGTCATTTTCCGTGAAATCCGACAACATGCGGTAAATCCCCTGCAACGCTTCGGTGCTCAGCCCCAACAGCACCTCGCGCGGCGGAGTCAAAATCAGATCCGCACCCGATACGGTCAAAGCCCCAGATGCGAACATAGCGTCGGGAACCCCCAGACTTTGAAACGCATGCACCAACGCATCCCGGGAATACTCCTTAAAGGTCCACCTGACCTGGGTCTCCTCGGTGCCACGAACCTTGAGCAATTCCACTGGTGCGGTGATGACGATGGGAGTGATTTCCAAATCTCCCCAAGGTCCGGGGTTGGCCTTCACGGAACCGGAACTATTCTCACCGAGCCGCTTGGCGTCCCATTTGAAATGTCTCCCTGCAAAAAAACCCGCCACGAGCATGACGAGAAGACTCGCGAAGAAAACGCCATAACGTATGCCGATAGGGCGGGTTGGTAAGGACTTGGGGGTATCTGCCTTGGAACCGTTTCCGGACGAAGAGTTCTTCATGGACATGGCAGAAAACGTTAGCCACGACCACGACAAATTTCAGTTACAGATCGTTACGAACAGAAGTTCAACCAAGCACTTTCAGAATCGCGTCGCCCATTCCCGTCGTATCGACGACCGTGCTACCAGCAGATTTAATATCACCGGTGCGAATCCCGTCACCCACGGTTTTCTCCACCGCCGCTTCGATGGCTTTTGCAGCAGCGTCCTGATTAAAGGAATAACGCAACATCAAAGCCACCGACAGAATTTGTGCAATGGGGTTGGCAATCCCTTTGCCCGCAATATCCGGCGCGGAACCACCGGCAGGTTCATACAGGCCAAAGGAACTTTCCGCAATGCTGGCAGAGGGTAAAAGACCCATCGAACCGGTGAGCATGGCGCATTCATCTGACAAAATGTCACCAAACATGTTGCCACACAGCATCACGTCAAACTGGTGGGGGTTCTTCAACAGCTGCATGGCGGCATTGTCCACATACATGTGGCTGAGCGCCACATCGGGATAATCCTTGGCCACTTCCGTCACCACCTCGCGCCAGAACACCATGCTGGTCAAAACGTTTGCTTTGTCGATGGAGGTGACACTCTTGCGACGCAGACGTGCCGCGTCAAATGCCTTACGGGCGATGCGGACAATTTCAGCCCGTGTGTATTCCTTGGTGTCCCACGCGCGCTCCTCATTCCCGGAGCCTTCCCGGCCCTTGGATCCCGGACGCTTGGCGAAATAAATCCCGCCCGTGAGTTCGCGCATGCAAAGAATGTCGAACCCATCACCTACGATGTCAGGACGCAACGGACAAGCAGCCGCGAGTGCTTTGTAAACCCGCGCGGGACGGATATTGCAAAACAAGTTGAAGTGTTTGCGCAATGGCAACAGCGCGGCGCGCTCCGGCTGTTTTTCCGGCGGAAGCGTTTCCCATTTGGGTCCGCCCACGGAACCAAACAAAATTGCCTGGGACTTTTCACAAGCTTTCAGTGTGGAGGCGGGGAGCGCTTCACCGTGGTTGTCGATGGCAATCCCGCCAACATCGGCATGAAACAACTCGGTGGTGAAATTGAATTTCGTGGCGACGGCAGCAAGCACACGTTCGGCTTGCGCCATGACTTCGGGTCCGATGCCGTCTCCGGCGAGCACGGCGATGCGGTAAGATGAGCTCATCGTAATGTCCTAGTGTTGGAAACTCTTGTCTTCAGAAGCGCAAATGATAGAATTTGGGCACAGAGTGCGCCTGTGGACTCGTATGACTTGAATGTCACTTAATCAAAGGCTGCAATGCCTTGAAATCATCCGTACCGGCCCTGCGCAACCACTCACAGACCACCATCTCCGTCGTCACCAGTTGAGCGCCGTGGGCACGCAACCTGTGCAAGGCGGATTCCTTGTCGGATAGTTTGCGCGAAGACACCGCATCTTCCACGACATAAATCTGAGCGTCCAAATTCTGAATCATGTCCAACGCTGTTTGAAGGATGCACACGTGGGTTTCCACACCGCATAAAACAATCTGATCGCGCTTGCTGTGACGGACGGCTTCGGTCCATTCTGGAACATCCATTGCGCTGAAAGACAGCTTATCGAACACAGGTGCCCCTTGCGGCAGCAAGGAAAGGATTTCGGGCAAGGTATGACCCAACCCCTTGGAGTACTGTTCCGATACGACGATGGGGATTTGAAGGTGGGCAGCGGATTTTGTCAGGACAGAGACGCGTTTGGCCACATCTTCCATACCCGTCACCGCTCCAATAAACTTCTCCTGAAGATCGACCATCAGGAGAAGAGAGCTTTCCGCGCTCAACAATGAAGTGCTGCGTCGGTCTTCTTTTTCCTTCAGAAACATGGGATCAAAATAGACTGATCCATAAAAAAACCCCCGGATTTCTCCGGAGGCTTTTAGAGTCATTGAAACCAAAGAATCAGACTTCCTTGGAATCGATCCATTTCATGTTCTTGCGGAGGCGACGCCCCACCACTTCGAGCGGGTGCTGCTTTTCCTTGGCTTCCCACGCGCGGAATTTCTTTCCGCCGCTTTGCAGCTCGGAAAGGAACTTCTTCGCAAACGTCCCATTCTGGATTTCCTTGAGAACCTTCTTCATCTCGGCCTTGGTCTTGGCGTTGACGATGCGCGGGCCCGTGACCATGTCGCCGTACTCGGCGGTGTTCGATACGGAGTAGCGCATATAGGACAATCCACCTTGATAGAACAGATCCACGATCAACTTCACTTCGTGCAAGCATTCAAAGTAAGCCAGCTCTTCGGGGTAGCCCGCCTCGATCAAGGTTTCAAAGCCCGCCTTGACCAGCGCCGACAACCCACCGCACAACACGGACTGCTCACCGAACAAATCAGTTTCGGTCTCGTCCTTGAAGGTCGTCTCGATGGCGCCGGCGCGCAAGCCGCCCACACCGCGTGCGTGTGACAGCGCGATGTCGCGGGCCTTGCCCGTGGCATTCTGCTTCACCGCGATGAGGCAGGGGACACCTCCGCCTTTGAGGAACTCGCTGCGCACCAGATGGCCGGGGCCTTTGGGTGCAATCATGATCACGTCCACGTCCTTGGGCGGTTTGATGATGTTGAAATGGATGTTGAAGCCGTGCGACCAGATCAGGCACTTGCCCGGCTTGAGGTGGGGTTTGATTTCCTTCTCATATACGTCCTTCTGAACTTCATCGGGAAGAAGGATTTGAATCACGTCGGCCTTGGCAGCGGCCTCAGCGGCGCTGACGGGCTTGAAGCCGTGCTTGACCGCGAGTTTGTAGTTGGCGGAACCCTTGCGCTGACCGATCACGACCTTCACCCCGCTGTCGCGGAGATTCTGCGCCTGCGCATGGCCCTGGCTTCCGTAGCCGATCACCGCGACGGTTTTGCCCTTGAGGGCGGCGGCGGATCCATCCTTGTTCGTATAAACCTTCAGCATTTTCAAACCTTTCCCATATGGAGGAGACAAGAGAATTCGTAATTTAGCAACCCTTGTGTCATTCCCGTGAAAGCGGGAATCCAGAAAGTCCTTCATGTTTGAACAACTTACCGGAAAACTCGACGCCGCCTTCAAAAAACTGCGCGGCCAGCACAAGCTGACTGAGGAGAACATCTCCGAATCCCTGCGCGAAATCCGGGTCGCGCTGCTCTCTGCCGATGTCCATTTCCAGACTGTGAAGGACTTCATCGCCTCGGTGAAGACCAAGGCCCTGGGCGCGGATGTGCTGCAGTCCGTTTCTCCGGGCCAGATGATCGTCAAGATCCTGCACGACGAAATGGTCGGGTTGCTTGGCGGTGAAGCCGAGGAACCGCGTTTTCAGGGAAGCCCACCCGTTGGCATTCTCATGATGGGACTGCAAGGCTCAGGAAAAACCACCGCCTGCGGCAAGCTCGCATTGAACCTGCGCGACAAATGGAACCGCAAGCCCATGCTCGTAGCCTGCGACGTGTACCGCCCCGCGGCCATTGAACAATTGAAAATTCTTGGAAATCAGATCAACATCCCAGTGTATGACGAAGGTCCCGGCGATCCAGTGCGCATCGCGGAAAACGGACGCAAGGCCGCGAAAGAACAAAATTGCGACGTGGTGATTTTCGACACGGCAGGCCGCCTCCAAATCGATGACGCATTGATGCTGGAACTGGAGAAAATCCAGAACGCGGTCAAACCCACAGAGCGTTTCTTCGTGGCCGACGCCATGACGGGTCAGGAAGCGGTGAACGTCGCCAAGACCTTCAATGACCGCATGGATTTCACCGGGGTTCTGCTCACGAAGATGGACGGTGATGCGCGTGGCGGTGCGGCGCTCTCCATCAAATCTGTCACAGGGAAACCTATCCGCTACATCGGCACAGGCGAGAAGCTCGATGCATTGGAACTGTTCCATCCGGATCGCATGGCGTCGCGCATCCTTGGCATGGGCGACGTGCTCACCTTGGTCGAGAAGGCGCAGGAAGTTTATGACGCCAAGGAAGCCAAGCAGCTTGAAAAGAAGTTCAAGCAGAACAAGTTCGACCTCGACGATTTCCTGAACCAGCTACGGCAGGTGAAGAAGATGGGTTCCATGGCAGATCTCGTCTCCATGATCCCCGGCATGAGCCGCCTGAAGGACGCCAAAATCGACGAGAACCAGTTCAAGCACGTGGAGGCCATTTTGACCTCCATGACCCCCAAGGAGCGCCAAAATCCCAAAATCATCGATGGCCGCCGCCGCCACAGAATCGCCCTTGGCAGCGGGACTTCCTTGCAGGAGGTGAACCAGATTCTACGCCAATTCGAGCAAATGCAGAAAATGATGAAGCAGATGACCGGAATGGCGAGTAAAATGGGCGGGATGAAGAAATTGCAGCAAATGATGCAGCAACGTGGGGGAGGCATGGGCGGCTTCGGGGGGGGATTCCGTTGAATTTTATTGGGGGATTTTCTACCCTTTACCGTCCTTAACCGGAGATTCAATCTTGGCAGTCATCATCCGTTTGGCCCGCATGGGTCGCACTCACAGTCCTTTTTACCGCATCACCGTGGCGGATTCCCGCTCCGCGGCTACCGGAAAATTTCTCGATCAAATCGGTCACTACGATCCGCTTAAGAACCCTCCCGTCCTGAACTTGGACGAGGCCAGCGCTTTGAAGTGGCTCAAAAACGGCGCGCGTCCCAGCGACACGGTCAAGTCCATTTTCCACCGCCATGGCGTGCTGGAAAAAGCCCGTCTCATTGCCAAGGGCAAAGCCAGCGACGAATCGCCTGTGAAGGCTCGTGGCATCGGAAGCAAGAAGCAGAAGCTGCACAAGAAGGCGAAGGAAGCCCTCGCTGCGGCTGCTAAAGCGGCGCCTGCGGCGGCACCGGCTGCGGAAGAAGCGGCTCCCGCGGCTGCCGAGTAACCACGGCAGACTGTCGAACGTCAAAAGGCTGCTCCGGCAGCCTTTTTTGTTGGAGCCCTGACAAGGAGGGCAAATGTATCGCATCACTTTGGCCGTGTTCATTCTGGAATTGCTCTTGACCCGCATCGGCGCTGTGGATCCCGCCACGTGGGTGATGGAAGTCTTTCCTGTGTTCATCGCCATTCCGTTCGTATGGCATTTCGGCAGGAAAAATCAAATCAGTACGTTGCTGCAAATCCTCATCATGGTTCACGCATTGATATTGAGCGTCGGCGGCCATTATACCTACGCGCTGACACCTGTCGGTGACTGGATCAAGAATCTGGGAATCGGGGAACGCAACAACTACGACAAACTCGGGCATTTCATGCAAGGATTCGTTCCGGCCTTCGCCACACGGGAAATCCTGATGCGCATTGGATTCTGGAAAGACCGTAAGGTATTCATGTCCATGGTCGTTGTGCTCGTATGCGGTGGCATCAGTGCACTGTATGAAATCATCGAGATGCTGGCCGCTGTCGCGATGGGACAGGGTGCAGACGCGTTTCTCGGCACACAAGGTTATGTGTGGGATACGCAAACCGACATGGCCACCGCCATCATCGGCGCAATAGTCGCGGTTCTGATGTTCGTGAAACTGCAGGAAAAACAGGTGCTTTCCTCCCGCGTGAAAACCTTTTCTTGAGCGGGTAACTTTCTCTCATGCCTGGAACCCCTGCCATTGCCGATTTAATCCTTGTGGGAATGATTCAGAAGCCCTATGGCTTGCTGGGCGAGATCAAGGTCAAACCGGAAACCTTCGACTTCGATCGCCATGCTAAACTGAAGGAAGTTTACTGCCGCAAACGCCATGGCAAGGAGGCCGAAAAGTTGACCGTGCGCGCCAGCCGCGCCGACGAACGATTCTGGTACCTGAAGTTCGAAGGAATGAAAACACCGGAATCCATCGCGCACTTGAGCGGTTGCGAGCTCTGTGTGGGCGCCGAAGAGCGGCTCGAGCTTCCCGACGACATGGTGTACTTCTCCGATCTTCCTGGCATGACCGCGATCGATGAAAAGGGCGAGACCGTGGGCACAGTAGTCGAGGTGATGGAAACCGGCGCACAAGAATACCTGCAGCTCAAAACTTCGCGCGGGGAAGTGGCCGTGCCCTGGAACGATCAGTTCGTGAAACAGATCGACAAGAAGGCCAGAACCGTGAATCTTGATCTGTCCACCCTGCGCGGAGTCCTGTTCTGATGCGCGTGGATGTGATCACCCTGTTCCCGGAAATGTTCGAGGCCCTGAACGCCAGTATTCCGGGACGTGCCCAAAAATCTGGAGCCTTGGAATTGCGGACGCATCAACTCCGGGATCACGCCATCAATAAGCACGGGCAGGTGGATGATGCCCCATACGGTGGCGAGGCCGGCATGGTGCTCCGACCAGAGCCGTTGAAAGCCGCCTTGGACAAGGTTCTCGCGGAATTGAAGCCGACACGGCCCAAGGTGATTTTAATGAGCGCCCAAGGGCGGATTTTGAGCCAAAATCGGCTTCAGGAATTGTCTGAAACCGAAAATCTTCTTATCATTTGCGGCCACTATAAAGGCGTGGATCAGCGTTTTTGCGACGCCTACGTTGATGAAGAAATCAGCATGGGCGATTACGTGGTTTCGGGAGGTGAACTTCCGGCCATGGTTCTGATCGACGCGGTGGCGCGGCTATTGCCGGACGTACTGCATGACTCGGATTCCGCGGAAACAGACAGTTTCCAAAGACCGGGAAGATTGGGTTGGCCGGTGTACACGCGACCGCAGGAATTTGAAGGCCGGATTGTTCCGGAGGTGCTCGTTTCAGGACACCACGAGAACATCCAGACCTGGAGACTTCTGGAAAGCCTGAGGCTGACCGGAAAGAACCGGCCGGAACTCCTGGAAAAGTTTGAAGTCACGGATGAGGAACAACAAGCGTTGCGCCGGGTCCGGAAAGAGAGAAAGGAAGACTGACATGCATCCCATCGTCGCCAAAATCCACCGGAGCATTGAGCGAACCGACATTCCCGAATTCCGCGCGGGCGACACCGTCAGCGTGGACTTCAAGGTAATCGAAGGCAACAAGGAGCGCGTGCAGACCTTCACGGGCGTCGTCATCCAGCGCCGCGGCACCGGAGTTTCCGAGACCTTCACGGTCCGCAAGATCTCCAACAACGTTCCAGTCGAGCGCATCTTCCCGTTGCTTTCGCCCCGTCTCGCCGGTGTCAAGGTGAGCCGCCTGGGCAAGGTCCGCCGCGCGCGCCTGTACTATATGCGCGACTTGCAGGGCAAGGCCTCGCGCATCAAGGAACGCGAAGAGTAGGGTAATGGCGGGAGCACTCCCGCCCCGACACCTTGTCGGAGTTATCCCGCCTCACGGGCATCGGCCCCAAACGCCTGAAAGCCCTCGAGGCTTCAGGCCTTCGCGCTCTCCGCGATCTCGTCTATCATCTCCCGCGTCGCTACGTCGATCGAACGCGCATCACGCCCATCTCTTCGTTGAAAGAGGGGATGGATGCGTTCTTCGCAGCTGACATCGAATCCGCCTACGCCGTCGGAACACGGCTGGTTCTGCGCGTCTCAGATGGGACAGGGGATATCGAACTCGTCTTTTTCCGCGGACTTTCCTTTTTGAGATCACGGTTGCAACCCGGCAAGCGGATTTCCGTGGCCGGCCCCGTGTCCTATTTCCGGAACTTCCAAATCGCGCATCCGGAATGGCAGGAGATTGAGCCGGACGAAGAGATACGCGGAAGCATCCTGCCGGTGTATCCGATGACCGAAGAAATGGAGGAGACACGGGTCGATCACAAGCTCTTGCAGCGACTGGCGCTGGAGACTTTGGAAAAGATCAATTTCTCCGACCCATTGAGCATTGAAGAACGCGACTTTTTGAAACTCCGTCCGGAAGATGTGGTGCTGCATTCATTGCACGCTCCTGTATCGTTCGACGAAATCGCACCTGCTTTGAACGAAATCAAGGTGCGCGAACTGTGGCCATTGTGCCTGAACCGGGAAAAGATCAAACGCGACCGCATCGGGAAAGGCAAGGTTTTTCCGACACAACCTTCAGTGGAACAAGCCGTGAGAGCCGCGTTGCCCTTTGCTCTCACGCAAGGACAGGAACAGTCCTTGTGCCAAATCACGTCGGGGCTGGAAAGCGGTTCCCAGTTTGCCGGATTGCTGCAAGGGGACGTGGGTTCGGGCAAAACCGCCGTTGCCATTCTATCGGCATTGCGTGTCATGGCAGCCAATGCACAGGCCGCCTTGCTCTCGCCCACGGAAATCCTCGCTGTGCAACATTTTCGATCCACAGCGCCGTGGCTGGAAAAGGCCGGATTGAAATCCGCTTTGTTGACCGCATCCACACCAACGGATGAACGCACCCGCATCCTGAGCGAACTTCGCACAGGGACATTGCAACTTCTCATCGGAACCCATGCCTTGCTTGCCAACGACGTGGAATTCAAGGAACTCCGATATATCCTCATCGACGAACAACATCGCTTCGGGGTTGAACAACGCGCGGCCATGGCCTCGAAGGGCGTGGAACCGCACATGTTGTTTCTGTCGGCCACTCCGATCCCGCGCACCTTGGCACAATCCATCTATGGGGATTTGGAGCTGATCACGTTGACGGAAAAACCGCCCGGTCGTTTGCCCGTGAAAACCCGGCTGGTACCCCCTGAAAAACAGGAGGACATGCTGGCGTTTCTCCGCAAGGAAGTTGAAACGGGAAATCAAGTCTATTGGGTGGTGCCGAGGATAGAGGGAGACGACAAGGAAGATGTTGCCGCCGTAGAATCAACCATGCGACGATTACGCGCGCCTGTAGGGGCGCCCGACCGGACGCCCTCACGATGGCGGGTGGAAAAAGTCCATGGACGCCTGACGTCTGCAGAACGCGACAACATTCTCACTGCTTTCCGCAAGGGTGAAATTGGAGTGCTGGTCGCCACCACGGTCATTGAAGTGGGCGTGGATGTACCCTCTGCCAATATCATGGTGGTTGAGGGTTCAGATCGTTTCGGGTTGGCGCAGCTTCACCAGTTGCGCGGCCGCACGGGGCGCGGCAACGAGCAGGCATGGTGTTTCCTGTTGTTGCCGAAGGAAAACCTCCCAGAGGAAACCCTTTGGCGCTTGCGCGAGTTCGCAGCCACGGAAGACGGGTTCAAAATTGCGGAACTCGATCTGCAGCGGCGTGGCGCCGGGAACTTGGAAGGCACGCGACAAAGCGGTTACGGCGTGTTACGCTTTTCGGATTTTCTTGAGGATGCGGAACTGATCCGGGCGCTCGGCGAAAGGGCGGGGGAGTGGATCCGTTCTGGAAAAGCCTGATTTAATCTACTGTTTCCAACCATGCCAGACGGATTTTTGAAACGGATAGCAGCCTTTATCAGGCGTCGCACCGCCACGGTGGAAATCGTCGTGGCCACCGTCATCACATTGACCTTGGTATCCGTCTTTTATTCCCAGGTAATGCTGGCGGGAAAAGCCAGAAAACGCGTGCAACGCAGTCAGGAAATCCGCAATCAGATTCAGGTGGTCTACGGCAAAGCCAAGGACCTGGAAACCCGTTTGCAAAATTTTCGAGCAACGGGAAATCCCGTCTTTGCCTTGGACGAAGAGACTTCCAACCTTGCCGATTCCGTGTCGGACGCGGATTGGCGTCTTTCCGAAAAACCTCTGCTGCAAGAAGTCTTGATTTTGCACAACCTGGTTTCGGGTGACTCATTGCAACAGATGCGTGTGGATAGTCTGAATCAATTGATCCACCTCCGGATCGATTATGCCAACGCCGCGTCCCATCTGGACACAAACCAATGGCGCAATCCCTTCGAGTGGAATCCCGCTGCGCAGAAAGACGCACCCCTGATCGCGCAAATGCAAGGGATCATTTCTGCCATGTTGGACGAAGAGTATCAGGAATTCAACCAACAACAGAAAATCGAGCAGAAGTTTTGGAACCGGAACAAGGTCTTGCTGCGGGGCGGAATCCTGCTCTTGTACTTCGGCCTGCTGGTGCTGGTGCGCGTACTGGAACGCAAAAACCGCAAAAGGTTGCAACTGGAATCCAACTTGCGTGAGAACGACATTCTGATCCGCTCCATCATGGACGGTGGCAAACACGCCATCATCGTGGCGGACAAGCACCGCATCGTGACCTTCTTCAACAAAGCGGCGGAACGCATGCTGGGCTACGAAGCCATACAGTTTGTGGGGCGGCCCCTGACAGAATTACTGACCGAAATCCACATTCATTCCGAACTCAGGGACTCTGAGAAGGAATGGATCGTGACCCGCAAGGACGGCTCTCAGTTAGCCATCGGCTTGAGCGTATCGCTCATGCGGGACGAAGACGGGAAAATCCAAGGCCATCTCTGCATCTTTCAGGACATCTCCGAACGCAAGGAGATTGAACGCGTCAAGAGCGCCTTCATTTCCACGGTCAGCCATGAGCTGCGCACGCCGCTCACTTCCATCCACGCGGCACTGGGCCTGCTCAGAAGCGGGAGCATGGAGCCGGTGAAGGCGGAAGAACTGATTTCGGTAGCGCACAAGAACAGCGAGCGGCTGGTGAAAATCACCAACGACATTCTAGACGCTGAGAAAATTGAATTCGGAAAACTGGAACTCCAGCCCGAAGCCGTGGAGGTGCAGAACGTCATCCGCGAGGCGCTGGAGGCGAATGTCACGTATGGGGACAAATACGGGATCCGGTTCGTGCAGAAGGAATTTTCATGCAACGGCATGAAGGTCATGGCCGATCCTGATCGGTTGATGCAGGTGATGACCAACCTGCTCTCCAACGCGGCGAAGTTCTCTCCGCCCGGCGGCGAGGTTTGGATTCACGCAAAATGCATGAACAAGCGGGTCTTCATCTTGGTGCAGGATTTTGGAGATGGGATTCCGGAAAACTTCCGCGACAAGGTCTTTGAAAAATTCGCGCAGGCGAATCCTTCCAGCAACCGCCAATACGCAGGTTCCGGCCTAGGCCTCAGCATTTCCAAGCTGCTGCTGGAAGCCATGGGCGGCTCCATCCGGTTTGAATCGCAGATGGGGAAGGGAACAACCTTCGTCGTTGATCTGCCGGAAGCGGTGGGGTAGACTTAAATGACATGGCGGCTACCGATCAAATCAATGCCATTCGTTTGTTTGCTCTTTTTTCTCTTTATGATTTCGTGTGATTTCAAACGACAATCCGATGGGACAAATATCAAGGATTACGATGCACGTATCTGCAAAATCAAACCCACTTTTTCGACAAGCCTTATTTCAATCGATAGGATGCGAGAAGGAAGAGATTTTATTTACCGAGGCAAGAATTCACTACAAGGAAATTTCAGATATGAAAATGGCATGCTAAGCATCAACCAATTTGACTGCCCCGAGCTTAAGAATTGCGATTCCATTCTTGGTTCGATTAAGAGAGACTATGAAATTTTTTTAAAATTTTCGGAAGAATTCAGGATATCGACAGTCATAAAATTCGGCGACAATGATTTTACTTGGATTGCTAAAAAGAAAAAAGTGTCGCTTGATAATCCATCATATCATGTGGGCCCGAAAGCAAATTCGTATCTCACGGGTGGGAATATCAAGACCACGGTTCTGGCCCAAGGTTGTATCGTCCAAGAGTTGCCGCCAAAACAATAATTTGGCCTATTAAGCAATGCCTACAACAATGCCTCTTGCCCCGGATCGCGGGAAGGCGGAATCAAGCCTAAGTGCCGATAGGCGTTCGGCGTCGCCACGCGACCCCGTGGCGTTCGCTTGAGAAACCCGATCTGGAGCAGATAAGGTTCATAGACCTCCTCCAGTGTATTCTCCTCCTCACCAATCGACGCGCCCAAAGTGGACAACCCGACAGGGCCGCCGTCGAACTTGGTGACCACGGTCTTCAAAATGGTGCGATCCATCTCGTCGAGACCTAGGGCGTCGATGCCCAACATTTCCAGCGTCCGCGCCGCAATGGATTCATCGATGCTCTTCGTCTTCCGCACTTGCGCCACATCGCGGCAGCGGCGCAGCACGCGATTTCCCACACGCGGCGTTCCCCGGCAACGGGCCGCCAGCAGATCCGCCGCTTCGGGCGTGAGATCCACCTGCAATAATTTGGCGGAGCGGCGAAGGATCCTCTTCATCTCCTCGTCGTTGTACATCTCCAGCCGGAAGCTGAGACCGAAACGGTCGCGTAGGGGAGAGGTAAGCATCCCGGTGCGCGTCGTCGCGCCCACCAAGGTGAATCGCTTCAAGGGCAGGTTGATGCTCTTGGCCGAAGGCCCCGGCTCCAGCACGATGTCGATTTTGAAATCCTCCATGGCGGGGTAGAGGAACTCCTCGATCACGCGGCTGAGCCGGTGAATTTCATCGATGAACAACACATCGTGCGAATCGAGGTTCGTGAGGATACCCGCCAACTCGGAAGGCTTGGATAGCGCAGGACCGGATGTAATCTTGAGGTTTGCACCCATCTCACGAGCCACGATATGCGCCAACGTGGTCTTTCCCAATCCTGGAGGGCCGGCCAGCAGAATATGATCGATGGGCTCCTTACGCTGCTTTGCCGCCTGCAAGAACACCGTGAGACTTTCCTTGAGCTTTTCCTGTCCCACGAACTCGGACAGGTTAGCCGGGCGGAGACTGACATCGCCTTCGGTGTCGTCCCCCAGCTGTTCGGGTGCGATGATGCGTTCCGCCATTTAAACCTCTTGCAGCGCCTGTGCGATTAAACGGCTGGTATCTGCGCCTTCGCCCAACTTTTGTGCCGCCTTGCGCACCGCTTCCTGCGCCTGAATTTCCTTCACACCCAGCGTAATCAACGCCAGGATGGCGTCGCGCACCGGACGGCTTTCCGCTGAAACGTCGGACGCGCCCATGCCATCGGCAGGAAGCTCCAGCTTGGCCACACTGTTGCGTAAAGTGGCGATCAACACTTCGGCGGTTTTCTTACCCACGCCCTTGAGTGCGGTGAGGCTCCGCACGTCACCGTTGCGGATGAACCCCGCCAATTGCTGCGGTGTGACCGCGGAGAGAATGCGCAAGGCCAATCGAGGGCCGATGCCAGACACGCTGAGCAACTTGAGGAACAGCGCTTTTTCCGCGCCGTCGTGAAAGCCATACAGTTCAAGCGCTTCCTCGCGCACATGCATATGCGTCATCAATTCGATGGGATCGCCTTCGACACCGACTTTTTCCGAAGTACGCAAAGACACATCCACACCCAATCCCACGCCACCCACGTCGATGACAAGACGCGCGGGTTCTTTGGAGGCGATGCGGCCGCGCAGAAACTCGATCATGCGAACCTCCGCCGCGTGCGGGTCAAATGACAGAAGGCGATGGCCAGCGCATCCGCCGCATCCGCCGGCTTGGGAACATCGCGCAACTGCAACCGGGTTCGCATCAAAGCGGCCACTTGTTCCTTGGACGCACCGCCGCGTCCCACCGCCGCCTGCTTTACGAGACGGGGTGCGTATTCCGCCACGGGAATACCCAGCGACTGCGCCGCCACCATAATGGCTCCACGCGCATGTCCCAGAATAAGAGCCGAACGGGCGAAGTGGGCATGAAAGATGGATTCAAGCGCAAGCACCGTGGGCTGATAGGTGGTCATGAGCTGCGACAGTTCGCGATGGATTTTCTCCAACCGCTTCGGCAGCGGATCGGAAGAGCGGCTGCGTACGACTCCGTATTCCAGAACTTTCACCTTGCCGTTCCTCTCCTCGAGGAAGGCGTATCCCGTCACGGCAGTTCCCGGATCCACTCCCATCGCGATCATGCGGGGTTACAGGGCGTCCAATTCCTGTTGATCGAACTCGGCATTGGTGTGCACACCCTGCACGTCGTCGTGGTCATCCAGCATTTCCAGAAGTTCGATCGCCTTGCTGGCGTTTTCACCCGTCACCTTGATGGGCATGTCGGCGACCTTGGCCAAATCCGCACTGGCAGGCTGCAGTCCTTTTTTCTGAAGGACATCCACAAGGCTGTGAAAATGATCCGGGGCCACACGGATCTCATAATCGTCGCCGCTGGCGTCGAAATCATCCGCCCCGTTTTCCGTGACCAGTTCGAAGAGCGCATCTTCACCGATGGCGGACTTGGGCAAAGTGATGATGCCCTTGGTCTTGAACATCCAGCTCACCGCGCCTTCTTCACCGAGATTGCCGCCATGCTTGCTGAACAGATGACGCATCTCGGCCACAGTGCGCACGCGGTTGTCCGTCACCGTATCCACGAGAATGGCCGTGCCTCCGGGACCATAACCCTCGTACGTAATTTCAGCATAGTGCACGCCTTCCAACTCGCCCGCGCCCTTGGCGATATTGGTTTCGATGTTCTTCGCCGGCATGTTTGCCGCCTTGGCCTTGAGAATCGCCGCGCGCAAACGGGGGTTGCCATTAGGATCGGAACCGCCCGAGCGAGCGGCCACGGTGAGTTCACGAATAATGCGGTTGAAGACCTTGGCGCGCGCCTGGTCAATTCTGGCTTTTTTGCGTTTGGTGGTAGCCCATTTCGAATGGCCGGACATGGTTCCCCTTTATCTGCGAAGCAATGGTGAAAAGGTAGTTTGAGGACATGAAACTCCGTGAAATCTCCCGAATCCTTCCGGCCACGCAAACCTACGAAGGCGATGGCATGCCGGTGCAACGCACCTTTCCCACCCGCTCGCTGGATCACATCGATCCCTTTCTGCTCCTCGACCATTTCGGACCCCAGCATGTCAAACCGGGAGAGGGGAAAGGCGTGCCACCCCATCCGCATCGCGGATTTCAAACCGTCACCTACATGCTCTCCGGTGAATTCGAACATCGCGACTCCGCTGGCAACCACGGCATTCTACGGGCCGGCGATTTGCAATGGATGATCGCCGGGGACGGTGTGGTGCATTCCGAAATGCCGTCCATGGAATTCCAGAAAAAAGGCGGGACCGCGGAAGGTTTCCAGCTTTGGGTCAATCTTCCGGCAGTGGACAAACGCATGCCGCCCAAGTATCAGGACATCCCTTCGGCGCGGATTCCCGAAACGTCACCTGCACCGGGTTGCAAGGTTCGCGTCTTGGCGGGAACTTTTGCGGGACTGCAAGGAAACGTGGAAACGAGAATGCCGGTGCTTTATCTGCACATCACCTTGGATCCAAATGCTTCCTTGGACATTCCCGTTCCCGCCGAATGGAATGCAGTGAGTTATGTCTTCCGAGGGGCATTAAATGCTGAAAACAGGGAATTACATCCAGATTCGCTGGTGCTGTATAAGGTAGGGGAGGGGGCCGATACGGTTCGACTCACTGCGGGGGCAGGAGGAGATTTCCTCCTCATCGCGGGAAAACCGTTGAATGAATCGGTGGTGCGTTACGGACCTTTTGTGATGAACACGGAGGCGGAGATTTACGAGGCCATGAATGATTATCGGTCGGGGAAACTAGGTCATGGGTTGTAGGGGCGAACGGCCGTTCGCCCCTACAACCCAACATCCTTCTTACCGCGCCATTTGTTCCCGATGACCGTCGGGATAAACCAAAGTCAGCACATCCTTGTCCTGCTCTGCGATCTTGTGTTTCTCGCCTTGAGCCAATGCGAACCAGGCTTTTTGATCCGGATCGTAAACCACGCTGACAGGCGAAATGTTTCCCTCGGCAGGCACAATGTCGATGCGGTTTTGTGTGGCTGTAAGGATGTAATCTTTACCCTCCAAGGTCGCAATGCGAGTCTCACGATCGGAAGGCCCCATGGTCACGGGATTTTTACCGCTCCAGAATTCCGCGGTGTTGAACGCCACCAAATCGACGAACCCAACCGCCGGATAGACAGGAACGATGCAGAACGCAACCGTGATGATGGAGTTAATCCACTTATCACCTACGGTACCGTTCCACTTGTACAGTTTCCGGGTCAATGCGAACTTTCCGTAGCATCCTTGGAGTGGCAAGGACGCCGTAAAAAGAAGCGCGCCAACAGCGACTGTCGATACAATGCGTTTGTTCATGGGATTCCTCCTTGGTGTGCGCCTACAATCTCGTTTTTATACACAAGACAGTCAATCAAAAAGGGGCGGAATTTCCGGAACCATTTATCTTGACCTCATGGCCCATCCCGATCGACGCCGCGCAGAAAACATCGCCGGAGATTTCTACGTGGACGACACCTGCATCGACTGCGACACTTGCCGCTGGCTGGCTCCGGAGACGTTCACTGCCAAAGGCGGCCAAAGCGCGGTGTTCGCCCAGCCACAAACGCCTGCGCAGCGGCATGATGCCTTCATAGCCATGGCGGCGTGCCCGACGGCTTCCATCGGCACAGAGCGCCCCGATCCCGGTTTCGCCCGTGTCCGTTCAGAATTCCCCGTGCCCGTGGATTTGGACGGGGATGTGCTCTACTGCGGCTATCACAGCGAAAAAAGCTTCGGAGCCGCTTCATATTTCCTCCCGCGGCCACAGGGAAATATTCTCGTGGATTGTCCCCGCGAAGCCGCGCCACTTGTCAAGCGGCTGGAATCTTTGGGTGGGGTATCGCACATGTTTCTGACCCACGGAGACGATGTGGCGGATCACACCACTTACCAGCAGCATTTCGGACTCCAGAGATGGATTCACGAAGGGGATCGTTCTGCGTTGCGCGAAGCCGAACATTTGATGAAAGGAACGGAACCATTTGCGATGGGGGAGGATCTTGAAGTGATTCCCGTTCCTGGCCACACGCGAGGAAGTTGCTGTCTATTGTACCGAAATAAATACCTGTTCACCGGTGACCATCTGGCTTATTCAGCGCGCCGTGGTCATCTCTACGCCTTCCGCGACGCCTGCTGGTACTCTTGGAGCAGACAAATCGAATCCATGGAGAAGTTGCTGGCTTATTCTTTTGAATGGGTGCTGCCGGGTCACGGCCGCAGGTTATATCTACCCGCACATGAAATGCGGAGAAACTTGGAACAGTGCATCGCGTGGATGAAGCAGCGCTAAACGCGTCCGCGAATCTTCTGCCACCACCAGCGCAGTCCCACAAACAAGAATCTCCAGTCGTGGAAGAATTCCGGGGCTTTACCCTCGAATGCATGCCCTGTGAACTGAAAAATCCAGCCTAAGGCGAAGAGACCCAACGCCACGGGTAACAGGGTAGGGAAGAAGATGGAGACAGCGAGCAACGGCAGAGAAAAGGCAACCAACGGAATGCCAAAGGTGTGGCACAACCGGTTCACAGGGTGTTGATGGCTTCGGGAATAAAGCGAAATCCACTCCTCCCAAGACCGCCCACCGAGCATAAGGCCCTCCGCAAACAACTTACGATATAAACAAGGCGGAGCTTAGTGCGCGATTGCCATTCCGTGTGACGGCTTCCACCCTGATATAGTCGAAAACAGGAGCGGGGAGAGTTTCGTCCAAGCCCATCGTAGCTTCGTTAAAACGCCATTCCTTGCATAAAACTTCTTCTTGCGCGCCGGTCTTCCCGCCATAAATCACCACGCTTTGCAGACTCCCGAAATCCCCACTGCTACTCGCTTCTACTTTGACCCGACTATTTTCAAACGTAAGATTCACGAACGGACCATCCGTGCAAACACAGGACTCTCCAAGAAAGGCCGTGCGCAAATCCGCAATGGATTTTGTCGGTGATGGAACCATGGTCCGCACCTTGCCGAACACATGGCTGCGCGCCTGGTAAAGGGAAATCAACGGAAGCTTGACGCCGATGTTCTGGTTGAAATCCCCATGCGCATCGTTGGCGGCAATGGGAAGAATCTTTCGTCCCTGTAAAAGCTGCTGAATCCAAAAGGCCTTGCCGTCACGATAATCGGCACCCAGATTTCCGTTCCAAAATTGCAGGCCGCGCAGAGAAGGGGAGACGACATCCTCTTCGCGCCATTCTCCGCGGCGGAAGATCTTACGCTCCAGCCAGCCTATTTTGGCCTTGGGGTGGGCGGCAAAGGTGGGAACTCCGTTCAAACGATTCAGCACTTCCGTTAATGAAAGATCCGGATGGTTATTGAACCCTCTGCGGCCGCCATCACCAAGTCCCGGCAAAAACTTTTCGTGACCAAACACCAGGAGATGCACGTTTTCACCACGGCTGTTGCCGCACGAAACCTCCTCGCCCGGAACCAGGGTTGGAAAATCAGGACGTTCTGAATTCAGGGCATAAGCCTGTTTTTGATACTCTGCGAAATTGACATCGGCGTTTGTGAATTCCAGAAAGCGATCCCGGCGATAGTTGAAATCGTAGGAGTGATCTGTACACAGCACAAAGTCTAGCCCCACGGAATTCGCCGTCTCCTGCATGAGTCGCAATGGCGCCCCGAACTCCACCGGATCCGAGGAGAACTCGCTGTGGCAATGCATTTCGCCGGCAAACCAACCTTGAGGATGGGGAAGAGCATGTTCCAGCAAGCGGATTTCCAAAGGACGCTTTTCCAGACCGGGAAAGTTGTGACACAGAAATCGTACCGCCTTGCCACGGGCATTTTCGGCAGTAATCCAACCCCAAAGCCGTATATCACCGCGTAAACCTTCACGAGACAATGAAAAGCTTTGATGGAACAGATTGGTTTCACAACTGACATTCAAAGTGTGTTCTTGTTCTACAACATTGCCCTGCGAATCCTGTAGACGCAATTTTAAGGAGTGGATGACGACAGGGTAGAGATCCGCATCCTTCACCAGCAGGTAAACCGAAAATGGCTTGCCGGGAAGAACCTGAAACGGCGCGTCGAGAATCATCTCCGGCCATGGCTTGTACAACGGCGACCAAGGCAGACGGAATTTGAAGTGGGTTTCCGCGTAAGGAAAAAACAGGGCTATTTCTCCCCGATGCGATTCTTCCAGTATGCCTGGATGTAGTCCTTGCACGCCTTGCGGATGAGATCTGAGACGGTGACACCATGCCCGGTGCGTTTGCGCTCGTTGACGACGATGGCTTCGAGGTCGAGGTATTCCTGACCCATGTAAACATTCCGGCGTTTTTTAGACAAAGCTTCTGAATCCATATACACAACGTACATCCGATACAGATGTGGGCTGAATTCAAACAAGTTGAATTAGTCGATTTAAACTAATTTACATAATATATATTATGCGACATATCCAATAGAAAACCTGAAATTCTGGGCTTTTCATTTATTCAACTGATTTGGTGGGTTTTAAAAGTGGTTGGGATGCAAGGATTCGAACCTCGATAGCCAGATCCAGAATCTGGCGTCCTGCCATTGGACGACATCCCAACGAGGGCGCAAATATTAGCAGCCCACGCTGGCAACGTCAAAGCGAATACCTAAACGATGAATATCCGTTTCCACGAACAATGGGTGAGTAACTTTGGTTTCCCCCGTGAGCGCCCCCAAAAAGACCTTCGCCGAACGCTGGACATATCTGCGTCCGTACCTGTGGGAGCACAGGGTTCCAATTTTTTGGGGTTGGATTTTCGTTGTTGTCTCCACAGCACTGGATCAAGTCAGCCCGTGGATGGTCAAGGTCATTCTGGACAGCCTTCAGAGCGGCTCTGCAATGCCGAAAATCATGCAGTGCCTTGCCGTCATCGTGGCTGTAACCCTTGTATCGGCCATTCTGTTGTTTTACCAAAGACTATGGGTGATTCAGGCCTCAAGGCAGATGGAATATTCCCTGCGTAAGGATTTATTTGCCGGACTGATGGTGCAGCCCAAGGCTTTCTTCGACCGTCAGACCGTCGGCGATCTTATGTCGCGCTCAACCAACGATCTGGATCGCATCCGTGACATGATCGGCCCTGTGGTTTTGCATCTGGCGCGGATGGGTTGTCTTTTGATATTCACAGCCGTCTGTATTTTCCTGTTGCATCCCAAATTGCTTTTGACCGGCCTGCTCCCCTCTTTGGTGATGCCGATTGCCGCCAATATCTTTTTAAAGAAGATGTACGCGCACTTCGGCGGCATTCAGAAAAATCTTTCCGCGCTTAATGCCTACGTGCAGGACACGCTCTCGGGGATGCAGGTCGTCAAAGGTTTCGGCCGTTCGCAACCCTTTGAAGAAAAATTCCGAGGCGCATCCGAAGAATTACGCAAGTCTTCCCTGCGTGTCGCACTATTCAATGCCTCTATCTGGCCGGCCATCGGCGTACTCGGTGTCATCGGCGTGGCGTTCTCTGCATGGTATGGCGGTCGCATGGTCATCCAGAATCAAATCACCCTGGGAACCCTGTCAGCGGCCATTCTTTATCTGCTGCGCTTACAATTTCCCCTGATCGGCTTGGGATGGGTTGCAAGCATGGTGCAACGCGCCAACGTGTCCATCGATCGACTGATTCATCTCAAAGATTCGTTCCTCGCTCCGGTGCATAGAGCTTCCCCGCCGCCATCCAGCACTTCGACCACCCCCGAATTCGAGTCGCTGAGTGTCCGTTCCTTGGGCTTCAGTTATGACGGTAAAACACCCGTGCTCGACGGCATTTCCTTTTCATTGGAGCGCGGTGGCTCTTTGGGAATTGTCGGCCCCACGGGTTGTGGAAAAACCACTCTACTGCACCTTCTCTGCGGACTTTACCCCCCCCCACCCCACTCTCTGAATCTGAACGGTCGGGAACGAGCTGACGTTTCCGACGAAGATTGGCGGCAACATTTCAGCTATGCCCCGCAAGATGGATTCCTGTTCTCCACAACAATTCGTGAAAACATTCTGTTTGGCGGCGATGAAAAACCACCCATGACCGTAGAACAAGTGGCCGATTGGGCCGGTCTTTCCCGCGACCTTCCTCAATTCCCCAACGGCTATGAAAGCATGTTGGGCGAAAAAGGCATCAACCTGAGTGGTGGGCAACGTCAACGTGTGGGATTGTCCCGCGCCTTGCTCTCCCCTGCTCCCGTGCTTTGCCTCGACGACACGTTGTCTGCGCTAGACGCCGAAACCGAGGAAGTCGTCCTCGAAAATCTGCGACGGCTATTTCGCCAGCGTTGCTTGATTATTGCAGCGCATCGCTACTCCGCCGTCATGCATTGCGATCGCATCCTGTATCTCGATCGGGGTCGCATCGTCGAGCAAGGCACGCATGAAGAACTTTTGCGTCTCAACGGAGCCTATGCCGCCGTGTGGGAAAAGCAGCGCCTTTCCGAAAGTCTGGAGACCGTCTGATGGCCGGCCCGTCTCCTTATTTGCACGAGGACAAACCCGCCTCTTTTCTGGATCGCAAGTTGTGGGTCCGAATCATGAGCTTGGCCGCGAACAAAAAGGGATTGGCCTTTTTTGCGCTCGGACTGTTGCTTACTTCCGAAATCCTTCCGCTGTTGCAACCGCGACTGCTACGTGGCCTGATCGATGGCCCTATCAAGAACCGTCACTTTCAGGATATGCCGCCCTATCTGCTGGCCTTTGCGGCCTTGGCGGTCAGCGGCGGACTGTTGGAATACCTCCGTGCCTTTGCCAGCCAACGCCTAGGGCTCGACATCATCAATGAACTCCGCATCCGGCTGTTTCATAAGCTGCAGGGTTTTCACATGGACTTCTTCAACCGCACTCCCGTGGGACGGTTGATGACACGGCTCGGAAACGACGTGGACAGCCTCAACAGCATGTTCACCGAGGGATTGATCGAACTTTCCGGCGCCTTGTTGATGATCGTGTACGCGGTGATCTTCATGTTCTTCCTCGATTGGAAGCTCGCACTGGCATCGCTTGCGGTGCTTCCCTTCATGATTCTGGTCACCTCGATTTTCCGCGAGAACGTGCGCCGCAGCAACACCAAGATCCGCGGCCTGCTGGCAGAGCAGAATTCGCTGATGCAGGAATCCCTGAGCGGGGTGCACATCGTCCGTATCTTCGGACGCTCCGCCGACATGGAGCAAAAATTCGACAAGGTCAACAGCGACACCCGCGACGCCTGGTTTGAGAACGTCCGTTATTACTCCTACTACTTCCCCTTTCTGAATTCGCTTACCGAATTCTCGCTGGTGCTGCTGTACTTCTGCGGCGCCTACATGTTTTACGGACACCACACCTCGCTGGGAACCTTGGTTGCCTTTTCGTGGTACACGGGATTGTTCTTCCGTCCATTGCGTGAAATCTCAGATAAAGTGACGGCCTTGCAATCGGCTTTGGCGGCTGCGGAGCGCGTGTTCACTTTGTACGACACCGAAGCCAGTCTGCCCGAAGGAAATCTGACCGCCCTTCCCTCGCCTTTCCATCTGCGTTTCGACAAGGTCTCCTTCGCATATCCCACCGGCCCTGAAGTTTTGCGCGAGGTCTCCTTTGATATCCGCGAGGGAGAATCTGTGGCTGTGGTTGGTGCGACTGGCAGCGGCAAGAGCACATTGATTTCGTTGTGCAGCAAATTTTATCTGCCCACGCGCGGACAGGTTCTTGTGGGAGACAAACCCATTGAGGCTTATTCCGAAACCGCATTGCGGGGACGCATGGCCTTGATCCCCCAGGACGTGCATTTGTTCGCGGAGTCCATCGCCTTCAACGTGGCGCTTTCACCGGACTTCGACTTGTCCCGGGTTGAAGAAGTGTGCCGCCATGTCCGGGCACATGAATTCATTTCCAGTTTGCCGCAAGGCTACCTCACGCCATTGCGTCAGCGCGGAGAAAATTTGTCCGCAGGTCAACGCCAACTTCTCGCTTTGGCTCGGGCCTTATACCAGCAACCCAAACTTCTGTTGCTCGATGAAGCCACCGCCTCGGTGGACACGGAAACGGAAGGATTGATTCAGGAAGCCCTCGGCAAGGTCTTGAAGGAAGTCACCACCATCGTGGTCGCTCACCGTCTTTCGACCATCAAGAACGCGGATCGGATTCTCGTCATGCACAAGGGGCAAATCCGGGAAGAAGGTTCCCACGCAGATTTGCTGGCCATGAACGGGATTTATGCGAAACTGTACCAGCTGCAAAGTTTTGGGTGAGCCTCCCCTGCTTTCCTCAAATCTCCCCTTTTGTGATTCTTTATTTCCCACGCCCATGAAATAGTGCTAGCGAAGATCGCTTGAAATCCATACCTTTTGAACACTTCCGGTGATTTGGAGTACCCCATGAAATCGTTCAACTTTCGCGCAATCTTGTTTCTCCTCGTTTTGGGAATGCTACACGCGTCTTTTGGTCAGACGTCGGGTGGAAAGCCTATCAAGTTCCTGTGGACTTCGCGGCATTCACCTGTCGTCTACCCGAAACCCTCGAATCTCGCCGACACATCCACATATTCAAAGACGGATACGACCCGGAATTCTTGGCTGGCAGAGTACGTGCCTTCAGGGACAAAGAACGGAGCTGCCGTCATTGCGATTCCGGGAGGGGGATATTCCACACTCTCGCCTTGGAGCAGCGAAGCCGTGCCTGCCGCGACGAATTTGAACAGCTACGGCGTCACGGTCTTCATCCTGCATTACCGCATCACTCCCTACGGCTATCCCCATCAGATGTGGGATGTCCAGCGCGCGGTTCGTTGGGTACGCGCCAATGCCGCGGCGTACGGCATCGACCCGAATCGCATCGGCGTGTTGGGGTATTCGGCCGGCGGGCATGTGGCCTCGACTGCAGCGACCCATTTTGACAGCGGTTTGGTGGATTCGAACGCTGCGAATGGGGCCTATTGGTTCCCAGGGTCAAAGGATTCCATTGACCGGGTTTCCTCAAGGCCGAACTTCCAGGGGCTGATGTACCCGATGATCACCATGGTGCAGTACGTGCCAGGCACGACGAACACAGCATATGCCTATGCCCCGGGGAGAACCATCTACATCGGCAACAACCCATCTCAATCCTTGGTCGACTTCACCTCGAATGAGAAGCAGGTCACGCTACAGACACCCCCCGCCTTTCTGAACTGGGGCACCGCGGACAACACGGTGAACCCTTTGAACAGCACCGCATATCGTGACACGTTGATGTCCAAGGGACTCAAGGTGAAAACGGTGATCGTCCAAGGAGGCGGGCATTCGCCCAGCACGGCTCGATTGGATACACTTCGCACGTGGCTCAACGCTGAGGGTTTCCTGACACCGACAGCGATTCTACCCCACCATGCAAAATCACTCAAGGCTGGGACGTTGTTTGCCGGGGAAAACGGGGATCTGGATGCTCTGGGAAGATTTTCAAACCTACCATATGGACCCATCCTGCAAGTGGTTCCGGGAGTGAAGAAACCATGAAATCTTTTTGGGTACTTCTGGCATTGATCTTGGGCGCGAACGCCCAGACAGTTCGCACATTGCGCTGGGCCGCCATAGGCGGCAGCGTGACGAACGCTGGCTATCCAGCACGCGTCGGAGCCCGGCTTCCGGCCGACAGTGTAATCAGCTATGCCTATTCCGGCGCGACGGTTTTGAAGAGCGGCGATTCCAGTTACTGGACCTCGGGAAGGTTGACGCAAATTTTCGCGTTTCAGCCCGACATCATCAGTATCCAACTCGGCGCGAATGATTCCAAGCCGAGAAACTGGGGCGACAGCGCGAATTTTGAACGCGACTTCAAGGCGTTGATCGATACCTTGGCATCGATGCCGTCGCAACCGCGCATCATTGTGGTCTATCCCACCCCTGTATGGAAAAACGAAGGTGGGACTCAGTCCACCAATCTCCTGCGGGGCTCTGTCATCGGCAATTCCATCGTGCCGCTCGTCCGCAAGGTGGCGAAAGACAAGGGTGCAGATACCATCGATCTCTATACACCCATGCTGGCACGGCAAACACTTTTCACCGACAGCATCAATCCTTCCACAGCTGGAAACGACACCTTGGGTCGAAGGATTTTCGAAGGATATGTCGCGCAATCCATACGTGTCATGTGCGTGGGCAACAGCATCACTTACGGTTCCGCGACGTCGGGTGTCACCGTGAAAGACGCCTACCCCATCCGGTTGAACATGGTGCTCGGAAAAAGGTTTTGGGTGTGGAACGGTGGTCGAGTGGGCGACTGGATGCAGCGCAAAACCTTTGCGGGCACCACTTACAAGTCCTACATCACCGAAAAAGCTTGGATGGATACCCTGTTCATGCGGAAACCTCATTACATCACCATCAAATTAGGGACGAACGACGCCCGAATACTTTGGTGGAACACCGCGGATTACATCTCGGCTTATCAGTACTTCATCGACACGCTGTACAACAACATGACTCCCAAACCGAAATTTGTTTTGATCAAACCATTGCCGGCCTGGAAGGTGAACAACGCTTGGCCCTTTCCGAGTTCAGACAATTCCGCCAACGGCATCAACGGCGACATCATCCGTGATTCCACGCTGGCCGCAGTCCAAGCAGTGGCCAATTCGCGGTCAACGGCGGTAATCGCTGTGTCGGACATGTACACGCCCTTCATCAACGCTTTGGGGAGCTTGGTCGCAACTTCCGACGGTGTGCACCCCGGAAAGGCCGGACAGGATACGATTGCACGTGTGCTTTATCGTACGCTAGTGACGGCGGGAGCAACGGGAATCGCCCCGCAACATCCGAAAACCAAAAAGATTCCTTCGACGAAAGCCCTTCGTTACGTGTCGGGCTCACAGCATATTCCCGCTGGACAACATTTGAATGGGGTCGATGGCAAAGCCATCATCTCGGACAAGGTTGCGCCGGGTGTCTACGTCGTTCCCCCCAAGTAACATGCGGAGAGGCGCAAAAACCGGGTTTCTTGGAGACATCCGTGCCCGTTTTTGGGTTGACCCGACCCCGGAATTTCCTAAATTGGCCATCCTTGTCTAGAGGGATGTCCGAGCGGTTTAAGGTACATGCTTGGAAAGCATGTTGGCTGTCAAAGGCCACGGGGGTTCGAATCCCCCTCCCTCTGCCAGTTGTTGAAGTGGTTGAAGCCATTTAAAGGAGCCGAAAATGTCCAAGAATCAGCACCTTTCCATCGAAACCTGTTATGAAAAAGGCGTCTCCCCTTTCCGCGCCGTGATCATGGCGTCCCAGGAAGCCCGTTTCATCAATGAACAGGCCAATCTTGGATTCATCAAGCTTTCTGAAAAGCCGACCACCATCTCCCTGCACAAGTTCAAGAACGACCGTCTGGTCTTGCAGCAGGAAGAATCGGCCTCCTCCGAATCCGCTTCTTAAGCGGATTTTTCATCCGCTTTTAAATTCTATCCGGCACCGCCTGATGCCGTTGAATTCGGTGTAATTTTCAATCAGGATAACCCTTTATCATGCTTCAGGAAAAGCGCATTCTGGTCGGTGTGACCGGCAGCATCGCGGCCTACAAGGCCTGCGATCTGGTGCAGCGTCTCAAGGAAAAAGGCGCGGCCGTGCGTGTGGTCATGACCCATAGTGCCACCCGCATCATCCATCCTAACGCCCTGGCTGCACTCACTGGTTCTGCCGTGATTCAAGATGCATGGGAAGATGTGGGACATGGCGCGATGCCCCACATTGAAATGGCGCGTTGGACCGATGCCTTCGTTATCGCTCCCTGCACCGCGCACACTTTGGCCGAGTTGTCCATGGGATTGACTGGCTCCGCAGTCTCCATGACAGCCTTGGCGTATCAAGGACCGCTGATCGTAGCTCCGGCCATGAATACCGTGATGCTGGAATCTGCACCCGTGCAAGAGCACCTGCAACGCCTGACTGAAGGCGGTGTTTCCGTGTTGTCCACAGCTAGCGGAGATTTGGCTTGCGGAGAGGTTGGCGAAGGGAAGCTAATAACTCCAGAAGAAATTACATCTTACGTGGATTTGGTTCTGGGATTTGCAAGGAAAATCCCCAATCTCTCTGGGAAAAAAGTTTTGATCTCCGGTGGCCATACCGAGGAACCTTTGGACGGTGTGCGGTTTCTTTCCAACCGCAGCAGTGGTAAAACCGCCATTGCCATTGCCCGTGCCTTTCGCGTTGCCGGAGCACAAGTCCATCTGGTATTGGGCATCGCCGATGAAGTGCCGCCTGACGGCATCAAAGTGACACGCGTCCAAACCAGCAGGGAATTTCAAGACGTCCTGAAGAAAAACCAAAAAGTTTCCGACGCCATCATCATGGCAGCGGCCATCGCAGACTTTATTCCGGGTGAAACCGGAAATGGGAAATGGAAAGATTCCCGTGCGATGAAGAACTTGGAACTGCAACCCGCTCCGAACATTCTGAGTGAACTCGGTGAGAGTAAACCCAAAGGTCAGATTCTGGTGGGATTCGCGCTGGAGACTGACTCGCCGGTGGAAAATGCATTGGACAAGCTGAAGAAGCGTAACTGCGATTTCGTAGTGGTGAATACGCCGCTTTCACAGCCCGGACAGGGTTTTGGCGCAGATGCCGTGAAGGCCGCAATTCTCTCGGCCAAATCCTCCAATGCGAAATTGAAGAACACCGAGAAAAACCAACTGGCTGTGGATTTGGTTCGCAGTATTGCTGAAGTCTGGAAATCGTGATGAACGCTCGCGACGCCTATCTGGCTTATCAGGCGGAAATCGGCACCGAAGAGGTGGTGCTTCCTCACCCTTTGATTCGAAAAGTCGCGGTCGAAATCAAACCATCCAAACCTTCCGCGGACTTTTTCCAGTCGGTGGAACAGACCTTGAATGCACCGGTTTCTACAACGCCTCTTGTCGTCGAGCCCGTCAAAAGAGCCCCGGTGTCAGCCCCGGAATTCAAGGACCTGAATGCTTATTGGGAATTCCTCGAACAGGAATATCCGAAGTGGTTTTCATCCACAACACGATTGGTTCAGGGTGTGGGCCCCAAGGAGCCGATTTTAGCTATCGTGGAGCTCTCTCCCACCGATTCCTCACCCGAAATTTTCGGCGGAGAACCGGGTCAACTGCTCGACAAAATGATGAAAGCCATCGATCTCGATCGCGACAAACTTTATCTGACCTCGCTCATGAAGACGCCTGCGCCGGAACGCGGCTGGCCTCGCAAAGATCTTGCCCGCATGGTTCCCTTCCTTTACCGGGAACTTGCGTTGGCCGGTTGCACGACGATCCTGCTGTTGGGCGAAACCTGTGCACAGGCACTATTGCGGACTGGAAAAAATCTGTCAGGGCTGCGGCAACAAACCGTGGAAACTGAAGCATTGAGATTCACGGCTTCACATCATCCGGTGGATCTGGAAAAGAATCAGGAATTGAAGCGCGAAGCGTGGGAGGATTTGAAATGGCTGCGGACACGGCTCGGAGCGGTCTGATGAACGTGGAAGCCGCAGCCCTGCGCATTCCCCCGCAGGCGGTCGAGGTGGAAAAGCACGTCGTCGGAGCCATGTTGCTCGATTCCGAGGCGGTGAGCGTGGCGCTGGAAAGCCTCGCGCCCGATGATTTTTATCTGGACAAGCATCGCGCGATCTTTGAAGCCATCTCCGCGCTCTTCGAAAAGAACTCTCCCGCCGACGTGATCACCGTAGCCGATGCCTTGCGTAAGGCGCAGAACTTCGAGAAGGCCGGCGGCGAAGCGTACCTACTGGAAATCTCCGCGGAAGTCGTATCCTCAGCCAACACAGCGGAACACTGCAAGATCGTCAAGGAAAAATCGATGCTGCGCCGCCTCATTGGCTCAGCCACAAAGATTCTGGAGCGCGCTTACGACGGAACGCAGGAACCCTCGACGCTCATGGATCAAGCCGAGGGCGACATCTTTTCCATCAGCCAGGCGGGCCTCAAGGATGGCTTTCTTCCCATCAAGAGCATCCTGAACGACACCTTCAAGCTCATTGAAAGCTATCAGAAGGGCGAAGTCACCGGAGTGCCGACAGGCTTCAAGGATCTCGACGACATGACCTCGGGTTTTCAGAAAACCGATCTCATCGTGCTCGCGGGTCGTCCCGGCATGGGCAAAACCGCCTTGGCACTATCCATGCTGGCGCACGCCTCCATCGATCGCCGCAAGACCACGGCCTTCTTCTCATTGGAAATGGGCCGTGAACAACTCGTACAACGTCTGCTGTGCCGTCAGGCACAGGTGAATATGCATCTGCTCCGTACAGGCAGATTATCCCAACGCGATTATCCCAAGCTGTCCTTGGCGGTGGGCCCCATCAGCGACGCGAAGATCTTCATCGACGACCAGCCTTCCATGAACATTCTCGAATTGCGCGCCAAGTGCCGCCGTTTGAAAGCCCAGCAGGGACTGGACATGGTGATGATCGATTATCTCCAGCTCATGCAGGGCGCGGGTCGGATGGAAAACCGACAACAGGAAATCTCCCAAATCTCCCGGGGATTGAAGGCGCTGGCCAAAGAAATCAATGTTCCGGTCATTGCCCTGTCCCAGCTCAGTCGCGCCGTGGAACAACGCGGGGGCGACGGAGAACCCAAGCTCTCCGACTTGCGTGAATCCGGAGCCATCGAGCAGGATGCCGACTTGGTGATGTTCGTGTTCCGCGATGAGATGTACAACAAGGAAGCCGAAAAGGGAAAAGGGAAGATCATCCTCGCCAAGCAGCGCAACGGCCCGACCGGCGATGTGCCCGTGACCTTCGTCTCCGACTACGCTTCTTTCGTGAGCTACTCCCAGCGCCAGCCCGAAATGGCCGGTTTCTGATCACCGTGCGCGTCCTCATTGCACCGTTGGAGGAACTCGGAGAGATCTCCGCGCTGTTCTGGGGACTGGTTCGCCGTTTTCCGTTGGCATTCAAGAATCCTGATCTGCTGATCCAGCAGATGATGCGCATGGGGGTTTCCTCCCTGCCGCTGGTGTTGGTCATCTCCGTCTTCATCGGCGCTGTCACGGCCATTCAGGCACATTACCAGTTCCGCAGCCTCGTGCCCGATATTTATCTCGGAACCGCAGTGTGCAAATTCGTGATCGTGGAATCAGGCCCCGTCCTCACGGCGTTGGTGTTGGCGGGCCGCGTCGGATCGGCCATAGCCGCCGAAGTCGGTTCCATGAAGGAAAAAGAAGAACTCGACGCCATGGCTGTACTCGACCTCGATCCATTGCGCTATCTCGCTTTGCCGCGTGTGCTCGGCGGATTGCTGGCTTTTCCCCTACTCGTCGTGGTTTCGGATTGCGTGGCCATGCTGGGCGGCTGGGCCATCTCCCGCTGGAATTTTCATCTCACCAGCGCAGGTTACATCCACGGAACACGTTTTCTATTCGACCCCTATGACCTGTGGGTGGGCCTCATTAAATCGTTCTGCTTCGGCCTCGTCATTTGCTTCATGGGCTATTACCACGGCATGCGCGCCGGAGCCGGAGCCCGCGGCGTGGGCCAAGCGACAATGCGTTCCGTGGTTTCGAGTTGCGTCTTGATTCTGGTGCTGGACTTCTTCATCGTGTACACGGCATATTGAAAAATCAAGGGTATTAGACGGCATGAATGCACAGACACCGATGATCGAATTACGCAAGCTGGGAAAATCCTTCGGAAGCCAGACGGTGTTGCGCAGTGTGGATCTCACGGCGAAACGCGGCGAGACCCTCGTCATCATCGGAGCTTCGGGCGGCGGGAAATCCGTCATTCTCAAGCATTGCATCGGACTTATGCGACCGGACGCGGGAGAAGTGGTCGTGGATGGAACCACCATCAGTTCTCATGACTTCATGGACGTGCAGACCATCCGGCGGCGCATGGGCATGCTGTTCCAGGGCGCGGCGCTGTTCGATTCCATGAACGCCGGCGAGAACATCAAATTTGCCGTGCGCGAGCACAATCCTGAAATGACCGAGGACGAGCTAGACGCGATGGCCGTGGAGAAATTGAATCAGGTTCATCTTCCCGCTGAAGCGCGTCTCAAAATGCCTTCTGAGCTTTCCGGAGGCATGAAGAAGCGCGTGGCATTGGCGCGGGCCATTGCCATGAATCCGGAAATCCTGCTCTACGACGAACCCACCACGGGTTTGGATCCGATCACGGCAGACGTGATCAACGATCTCATCCTTGATATGCAGCGTGAACTGGGTGTGACGAGTCTCGTGGTGACACACGACATGGTATCAGCGTACAAGGTGGCCAACCGCATCGCCATGCTGCACGAGGGCCGCATCATCTTCTCGGGAACGCCGGATGAAATCCGCGCCACGGACAATCCTCACGTACGTCAATTCATAAACGGTCAACGAGAATTGAAATAGTGGCCAAGTCCCAACCCATGTTTGCCTGCCGCGAATGCGGTGACACCTTCACCAAATGGAGCGGACGCTGTCCATCTTGCGGTGCATGGGATTCTATGGTCGAAATGGCGGAAGCTGATGTTCGCGCTGTATCGGGTGAAACCAAGGGTGTCGCAAGACCCCAAAGCCTTTCGCATCCCGCGCAACCGCTCAAGGATATTCCCTTGAATGACGTCGAAGAACGGCTTCGTACCGGCATGGGAGAACTGGATCGCGTATTGGGCGGCGGTATTGTGCCCGGCTCTCTGGTGCTCATCGGAGGCGATCCTGGCATCGGCAAATCCACCTTGCTGTTGCAAATGGCGGCGCTGCTTTCTTCCGGCGATGTGCCGGTGCTGTATGCCACAGGCGAGGAAAGCCTGTCACAGCTCAAGATGCGCGCACGCCGGCTCAAGGTGCCCGGCGCTTCGCTACACGCCGCCGCGGAAACGGCGTTGGAAAATGCGTTGTCCCAAGCCACGCAACTCAAGGCCAAAGCCCTGATCATCGATTCCATTCAGACCATGTATCGCAGTGACTTGTCCGGTTCACCGGGTTCGCCCTCGCAACTCCGCGAATGCACGTTGTCGTTGATGTCGTACGCCAAGTCTTCGGGATGCGCCGTGTTCCTCGTGGGGCACGTCACCAAGGAAGGTGTGCTGGCCGGTCCGCGCATGCTGGAACACATGGTGGATACGGTCATCTACTTCGAAGGCGACCGGCATCTCTCCTACCGCGTGTTGCGCGCCGTAAAGAACCGCTTCGGTGCCACGCACGAAATCGGCGTGTTCGAAATGGGGGCGGAAGGATTGATTCCCGTGGACAATCCCTCGCTGGCGTTTGTACAAGGCCACGGTGAGCGCGACCCCGGTTCGATGATTTCTTGTGTTTGGGAAGGCACCCGCCCTATTCTTATCGAAGCTCAAGCGTTGGTGTCACGCACTCATTTCGCTTCACCACAGCGCATCAGCATGGGGTTCGATTCCAAGCGTCTCTCTGTTTTGCTGGCACTGCTGGAAAAATTTGCTGGCGTGGAAATCGGGATGCAGGATGTATTCGTCAACATGGCCGGTGGAATCCGCGTGGAAGAACCAGCGGTGGATCTCGCCGTGGCCGCAGCGGTTTCCGGGAATCATCTCGGACGCCGGAGCGTTCCGGCCACCCTGGCCATCGGAGAACTTGGTCTCAATGGAGAATTGCGCCGCGTGCCTCAACTCGAAGCCCGGTTGCGTGAGGCGGCAAGACTCGGTTTTCATGCCGCCGTCATTCCCGAAGCGGATGCCGCCAAGCTTCGCATCAAAGGTATGGAATTACATCCGGTGAAAAAGCTCTCCGAGGCTCTCCCCCTGCTTTACCAGTCATGACCTTCTTCACACTGGAAAAAAAATCTTCCGCTAGTAAGGCACGTGCAGGAACCTTGCGTACGGCGCATGCGGAGATTCAAACACCGGTTTTCATGCCCGTAGGTACGGCCGGCGCTGTCAAGGCCGTTTCACCCCGTGAGGTGGAAAGCACGGGTGCCCGCATTATCCTTGGCAATACCTATCACCTCTACCTTCGCCCCGGCTGCGATCTGATCGCGCAAGCCGGTGGGCTCCATCGGTTCATCAACTGGCCTCACGCCATGCTGACCGACTCGGGAGGATTCCAGGTGTGGAGTCTCGAAACCTTGCGCAAGGTTTCAGAGAACGGCGTGGAATTTCGCTCCCATCTCGATGGGTCTAAACACCTGTTCACGCCGGAAAGCGTGATGGAAGCACAGCGCAAGCTCGGTGCGGACATTTTCATGGCCTTCGACGAATGCACGCCTTACCCGGCGACAAAGGAAGAAGCCGCCAAGAGCCTCGCGCTGACAAAACTTTGGCATGAACGTGCAGTCCGTTGGCTGACGGATCATCCGGAGTTGCACGGTTACCCACAATACTTCTTCGGCATCGCACAGGGCGGGATGCATGAGGAACTGCGCGCCGAGGCCATCGAACACATTGCGGGCCTCGAACTGCCCGGCTACGCGCTCGGCGGACTATCCGTTGGTGAACCAGCAGAAGAGATGTACCGCATCGCGGATTACGCCACGAACCTGATGCCTGCCGGAAAGCCTCGGTATGTGATGGGCGTGGGCACACCGGCCAATCTACTGGAATTGATTTCGCGGGGAGTGGACATGTTCGACTGCGTTCTGCCAACGCGGGCAGCCCGACATGGCACGGTATTCACTTGGAATGGGCCGTTGCACTACAAAGCTGCGCGGCATGCACAAGAACTCGATACCCCCATCGATCCGGATTGCGGCTGCTATGCTTGCCGGAACTTCTCACGGGCGTATATCCGGCATCTTTTCGTGTCGAACGAAATTTTGGCGCTGGAACTGGCGACATTGCACAGTTTGCATTTCTATCAAGAAATGATGCAGGTGGCTCGGCAGCAGATTCTGGACGGGACGTTTGAGGTCTGGAAGAAAGCGTTGTTGGAGAAGTGGAAAACGTCGGAAGAGTAAATCTGTTCCACTTCAGACATCATACTTCCCAAACAAGGCATTAGCCTCCAACACCCCGGCAAAAAGCTCCGCCGGAATCTCCAACCCGGCAAGCAACGCTGAACACCTTGCCAGCGCTTCTTCGGCCTCATCCGGAAGTTCCACCTGAAAATTCCGGTTCCACGGCGAGGCCAAGGATGTGCCCGCGCAGAATCGCGGCGAAGTCTCGGAGAAAAACATCCGGCACGACATCGGCCGCGATTCATAGATGCCGCATTCCCCATCCTTGCCTAGAAATGGACAGGCTAATCCCCGCACGAAATAGCGATACAAGGATCGATCCTCAGCTTCTGATGCCTCACCTTTCCCCTGTTCCTCTTTGAAGATCTTGTCAAAACGAGTCACGCGATCATGAGAGGCAAAAAGAATGTCCGGATAATTCTCCGCATGACGGATGCGAAGATGAATGCCGAGTATCTCGAAAGGTTCCACACTGCTGACATAGTGACGACAACAAGCTGAACACCCTTTCTTGCAGGTGATGTTTTTTCCGTCCTCTTTCAACGCAGCGGCGACATAGCGATCATAAGTGCCGTGAAGGTGCTGTAGAGGTTTTTCCAATGCGTTGCCCAAGGCTTGGTATGCCTCGGGATTCATCTCACCGATTGACAAAGAGTTAAGGGTTGCCTCCAAGGTTTCCGCAGCAGTCATGAAATCCGCCAAGGCCTTTTTCAAAGCGCCGGAATGTCCGGGAACCCCTGTAGAATGCTGCTCGGAAACACCCATCAGGACAAATTTATCTACGATTTCGAATGCTATTTGGGAGCCACGGTGAAAATTCGGGTATGGATACCGGGTATCGCAACCGGGATCCTCATTCTTCTCAATGCGTGCAACATTTTCAATCCCAGCGGTGAAGGTGATGGCGGGGGTTCCGGCGGCAATGTCTCCGTCGGTGAAGAATTGTACCGGCGGGGAGATTTTGCAGGTGCCATGTCGGCGTTTGAAAAGGCCATTGGTGAGGATAGCGGAAATTCCATGGCATACTATGGTTATGCAAAAGCCACACTGCGTTTTTACCGTGTGAACAGCAACGGTATTCTCAAAGATCTCGACAGTACCAAGGATGGATCTAAACTCTCGTTTTTACATCACGATGACGCCACTTTGACCGCCAGGCTGCAGGCTGCGGCGCGAGTGAACAGGGTTCTTTCCCTGTTGACGGAACGAGACACGCTGACCCGCTGGTTCAACTATCTCAATGACAGTTCTTCGTACGAGGCGCGCCATGATTCCTATCGCGCCGAGCGTGTGCGCTTCATCCAAAGTTACCTCGACAGCGCGGATCAGGGATTCCCCGGCTATCACAAGCGGGGGGAGTTCCCGCTCAGTGACTTTGTCATGCCTTACAGCCGGATTATCGTGGATATCACCGCCATGTCGGTGTTGTACACCATCACCCGATTGTACGACCTCGATCAGAATGACATCATCGATTCCCGGGACGCGTTGCTGAAAAAACTGGACTTCGGCAAGGACGACGGTGGATTCTCAGTCGAAAATCTCGGCGCCATCCGCACAGACCTGCAAAATGATGAAGGCGCACGGCAAAACCTCAACTCCATGATACAGGGCGTCTCCAAAGGATTGACCTCTTCCTCCCAACTCGCCTCACTCATCGGCGGTTCGGACACGGGGAGCGTTACCGGATCTTCCGGTAAAGACATCACCAAAACCATCAATGATCTCGGTGATGCAGTCACGTTCTACCAGTTCGGCGATCGGAAGGATAATGACGGCGACGGCTGCATTGACGAGGAAATCATGGACGGCAAGGACAACGATGGCGATGGTTTCACCGACGAGGATGACCGTGTCGTACTGGCGACCACTCCGGACTTGATCGACAATGATCACAATTCGGCTCCGGACGATCCACGTGAGGGTGTGGATACGGTGGTCCGCCTGGATACCACGACTACACGATTTACGGTTCGTGCGACCTCAGGTTCATCCCATTCCGACACAGTGCTCGTAATACATCCCATGGACAGTGTTCCAAGAGCCGACTCGGTCATCACACAAAGAGACACACTGAGTCTGGATACGATCATTTCAACAAAGGTCGTGATCTCACGCAAGGACACATTGATGTCCAAGAAGGACACATCAGTCGTCACCAACGTGACGTCAGTATCACGCGACACGGTCATCTTCCCGGATTTCTTCTCCAAGGATGACACCACGTTCCAAATCATAAACTCGGTTCGTCTCGCGAGGGTTTTGAAAACGGATACGGTCATCCGGATCGATTCCACATTCACGTTGGGATTTGTCAGGGATTTTCAGAATCGGGACGAAGGCCCGTTCGTAAAAATCCGCAAGGGAGACGATAATCAGATGCCGTTGCGCATCCGTATCCAAAAGGATTCTTTGGCGCAACGTTCGATGGCAGAGTTGGCAGGCCCTTACGCCGGAGCCCTTGACTCCGCCAAGACCTACATCGGCGGATGCTGGCGAAACTACACACCTAGCGTCTTAGTTTCTGGTAAAAGGTCGGCGAAAGGCAAGCGATGAAATCTTGCCTCGCTGTACTTCTGCTCATGGCTCCTCTCTCATTCGGGCGTTCCGGACCGCAGCATCGATCATTGCGCCCCCTTTCCATGGGCAATGCTTTTGTTGCCGTGGTGGATGACAAGGACGCCCTGTACTACAACCCTGCGGGTCTCAACTTGATCAACTCTCTCGGCAGTTCCGGGCGTCCCAACATGGGTCCCTACCCCCGCGATCGAATGGATCTCCGTGTCGATGTCGTGGGCAACACGATGCCCTTGCAGGATATTCCAGACTTCCTCAACTTTTACGACCACCACAAGGATTCCTTTTCCAGCAAAGACAAGGCGCTCTCCGACACCTCCTTCGCGGAGGATGCGACACCGTTCGATCGCAAACCTGTCGAAATCGGAGTCATGCACGGCGCAGTGTTCGCGATGCACAATTTCGGGTTTGCCTACTGGGCCGACGCCCGCGCGGCCCCCTACCCGGACGAGGGCATCGTGATTCCGCAGGCGGGTGTGCAAAAAATCGAGGTGGACGCGATGATTCAGATCGCAGGAGCGCGGAGTTTCATGAACAACCGCCTAGCGGTGGGAGTCGGCTACCGACTCGCAAACCGGCAAACCATCGAGAACTATCAAATTTCGGCGGAAGATTTTGCGAATGGCGATAAACTGGCAAGCTCTATCCGCGACACTTTGCTGGAGAAACTGGACAATGTCGGAGATCCCTCCAGCTAAGGGCACGGCATTGACGTCGGAGCACTGTGGCAACAATTCGACTGGTTGCGCTTCGGGGCTGCGTTCCAAAATGTCGGTATGTTTCTGAACGGCGACCCGGTGACTCCCGAATTCACCGTGGGCGCGGCAGCCACTCCCACCATTCTCCAGAAAGGAGGAAGATTCGCCCGCAAGATCAATTTTGCAGTGGATCTGGAGGATCTGTTCAACAACGATCGCAATTACAAACCATTGAACAAAATCAACTTCGGCGCAGAGGTTGAACAATATCTGTGGTGGATCGCCAGCGCCCGTTTGGGAGCCGGCTTCAAGGGCGGATACTGGACGGCAGGCGTGGGCTTGTCTTTACTCAAGGCATTGCATATCGAAGCTGCCAGCTGGGCGGAGGAAGCTGGTTACTATACCGGCCAGACTGAAAACCGCTTCTATGCCCTGAACATTGCGCTCGGCGTGTAAATGATGGTTTAATTCAATCGCCCGTATACTTCACGATGGCGCCGGTGACCCCAACGGCCCATGCGCGTCCGGTGTCAATTGCGTCCAAAGAAATCAGCGATGGAATGGAACCCGCGGATTCCAAATTCCATGAAACCCCTCCATCCGTGGTTTTCAAGATGACTCCAGCATTCGCGGAAGCGCGGTTATATCCCACCGCCCAGCCCGTGTTTGCATTCACGAAATCAATCCCTCCCAGGACGTAATTCGTATCGATAGTTTGGGGTGTCCAGGTAGTTCCCCCATTGGTTGTATGAAGGATGGCGCTGCGGCCCGCAATCCATCCGTTGTTCAAATCCCAAAAACGGACGGCATTCAAGTCTCGGGTCGTACCGCTGGTTTGCCGGTTCCAAGTGGTTCCACCATTGGTCGTCTTGAAAATGTCACCCCTGTCTCCCACCACCCAGCCATTCATCACATCGGCAAAAGTCACAGAAGTGAGCTCGATGGAGCCGCTAATGTTGGTGGGGGTTTGCCATGTAACCCCTCCATTCGTGGTCTTGCTCATGTAATCAGAACCTACAACCCAACCTGTGTATGCATCTGCGAAAAAAATGGAGTTCATGTCACTGCTTAATCTGTACTTATTCCAAGACTCACCTCCATCGGTAGTCTTGAAGATGTAAGCGACTCCGTCGCTGTCCGAAAGCATCCAACCTAAGTTGAGATCCATGAAGCGTACGGCATGCGATTTCGATCTGCTCCATGTTCCGGGAGATTTATTCACCCAGGTCGCGCCTCCATCCGTGGTTTTCAAAGTGACTTCCTCGTCTCCGACGGCCCACCCCGTCGTGGTATTGACGAACTGAACCGATCGCAAAACGGTGACCGTTCCGCTCGATTGCGTCGTCCACCCGGTGCCGGATCCACCTCCTCCATTGCCGAGAATACAGCCGTCCAGCAACACCATTGCGCAAAGAGCAAAACTCAAAAGAGATTTCATATCGCCTCCATGGCCCTTTACATTGAATTTTCAGGATAAACTTAACATGCTGCCTGGTAATGAGACTTTTTAATTTCCACTCATGGCCCCGCAGACCGATCCGGAAGAATTGCTCACACGGGTTTCCGACGACGATGCCACCGTGATTGGTCCCGTGGCGCGCAGGCAAGTTCATGGACATCCCGATATCATTCACCGTGCCGTACACATCATCGTCTTGAACGACGAAGGCCTCATGTTGTTGCAAAAACGTGCCGCTGACAAGGACATCATGCCCGGACGATGGGACACTTCCGTGGGAGGGCACGTGGGTTTCGGGCAGACGTACGAGGAAGCAGCCTTGCGGGAGGCGGAGGAAGAGCTGGGAGTTCGATTGAAGTCTGATATGTTGGAAGATCTATACTTGCTGAAAATCCGGGATCCGGTTGAATCGGAAAATATCCGGACATACTTCTGCCATCATTCCGGACCTTTTCAGCCCGACCCATCTGAAGTCGAATCGGTGCGTTTCTGGAGCCGGGCGGAAATCGAAGCCGCTCTGGGAACCCATATCTTCACTCCCAACTTCGAATCCGAATACACTGCCTTCATCGCCTGCCCCCGTGGAAATCTCCTGCGTTGAATTCTTCCTTGCGTACCCACCACATTCATTTCGCGGAAACAGGTTCGACCATGGAAGCGGCACGTGCGGCTGCCTCCGGCCATGATTTCCTGCTGGTCACTGCGGAGAGGCAAACACAGGGTCGGGGGACCAAGGGCCGTGCATGGCAAAGCCCTCAAGGCAACATCTATCTCACGGCGGCGGTGCACAGGAACTTTCTCCCACCCGAACGCATGAGACTTTTCCCCCTTGAAGCGGGTCTTGCGCTCTGGGAAACGGCTGCATCCTTTCTGCCTCCCGCCCAGCGGAATGGTCTGCGATTGAAATGGCCGAATGATTTGCTATGGAATCAGCGCAAGGTTGCGGGCATGCTGATGGAATCCACCGGAGATTACCTGCTCATCGGCGCGGGAATCAATATTGGATTGGCTCCCGAAGTTTCCGATGGCGGGACTGCCAGCGCCGCATTGATCGAAGCCGGAGCCGATCCAGAATGTGGTTTACCACTGGCCAAAGATTTCTTCGAACACCTCCGAAAAGCCCTGACTTTAGCCCTGAGGCAAACATTGCTGGAAGAGTGGAAACTCAAGGCCTTGTGGGAGGTTCCCCTGCGGCTTCGTGACCGTCCGGGACAATCTGCAGTGTTGCCTGTGGACATAAATAGCGAAGGTCATTTGCGGGTGCGTTTCAACGACGGCCACGAAGAATGGCTGGTGTCTGAATATTTGACCTAACTTTGCCCACATGAACAATCCCTCCGGAAATTCCACTGCACGCATCTTGTTCGCCAGCTTGATAGGCACAGCCATAGAATTCTTCGACTTTTATATCTACGCCACCGCTGCCGTGCTGGTGTTCCCGCAGCTCTTCTTTCCCAAATCCGATCCCACCTCCGCAATCTTGCAATCGCTGGCAACCTTTGCCATTGCATTTTTCGCCCGACCCATCGGCTCCGCTTTGTTCGGACATTTTGGAGATCGCGTGGGACGCAAAGCCACCCTGGTAGCGGCATTGTTTACGATGGGACTATCCACGGTCATCATCGGCTTTCTGCCGACCTACGCTCAAATCGGAGTGTGGGCTCCCCTACTGCTGGCGTTGTGCCGCTTCGGTCAAGGCTTGGGTTTGGGTGGTGAATGGGGTGGTGCCGTGCTGCTCGCCACGGAAAATGCTCCACCCGGAAAACGCGCATGGTACGGCATGTTTCCTCAACTCGGCGCACCCATCGGTTTCATTCTCTCGAGCGGCGTGTTTCTCCTCTTGAGCGGATTCCTGACCAACGAACAATTCTTCAGCTTTGGCTGGCGCGTTCCATTTCTTGCCAGTGCGTTGTTGGTGGGGTTGGGTCTTTATGTGCGCTTGAAACTGGAAGAGACGCCAGTATTCCGCAAGGCGATTGAACGCAACGAACGAACAGCCGTTCCCGTTCTGGAAGTATTCCGCAACCATGGTAAAACGCTGATCGTCGGAACCATGCTGGCCATCACGGTGTTCGTGACTTTTTACCTCATGACCGTATTTGCGCTGACGTGGGGAACCAAGTCGCTCGGCTATTCACGCGATCAATTCCTGTGGATGCAAATGTTCAGCATGCTGTTCTTTGCGTTGACCATTCCCATTGCCAGCGTCTGGGCGGACAAGCACGGCCGCCGTGTCACGCAGATGTGGATCAATGCCGCAATTTTCCTGTTCGGTCTCATCTACGCTCCACTCTTCGGCTCAGGCAGCACCGCATTGGTGGTTCTCTTTCTCGCAATGGGACTTTCCTTGATGGGTTTGTGTTACGGCCCCTTGGGCACGTTGCTTTCGGAGCTATTCCCCACCAAGGTGCGCTATACAGGCGCTTCACTGACCTTCAACCTCGCAGGCATTTTCGGAGCCTCGCTCGCCCCTTATGCCGCCACGTGGCTGGCCACGCATTATGGACTTCAATTTGTGGGCTATTACCTGTCTGCGGCCGCCGTGATCACTCTGATTGCTTTAGGGCTGACCCGGGAGACTCTACATGAGAGTCTGTGATTTTGAAGTTCGCGTCGATTATACGCGCTAATTAACCACTTCGCTGACCGTCTCGATCTGGATCTTCGGATCCAACGAGGCGATGGCGGAGCAGTATTTCTCGACAGACAAGCTTACAGCCTTTTCGACTTTGGCCTTGTCCACGTTCTTTCCGCGGACGCGGAACACAAAGCGGACTTTGGTGAAAGGCGCCGGGACGGCATCCTTCGTGCGATCCCCTTCCACCTCGACTTCCAACGCATCGAACTCCACACGGGACTTCTTGAGAATATTCACGACATCAATGCCGGAACAACCTCCGAGAGACGCCAGCAACACCTGCATGGGACGGAAACCGCTTTCATCCCCACCAATGGATTTGGAAGCGCCGATGGAAAAGGCATAGCCGTTGTCCGGGCTTTTGGCTTCGAAGTGAAAATCCGGGGTTCCGGTCAACGTGATCTTCATAAGGACACCTAGACGAAAGCCTTCACGAATTCCTGCACCGAAGGATACTTCTCCAGCGCCTGGATGGCTGCCTGCATCTGGTTGGCTTCGGTGAGGTTGGACAGATAACGCCGGAAGCGGCCTGCCGCCTTATGATATTCCGGGGGCAGGATGAGCTCTTCACGCCGCGTACCGGACATGCCGATGTCAATGGCCGGGTAGATCCGCTTTTCCGCCAGACGGCGGTTGAGCACCAGTTCCATATTGCCCGTGCCTTTGAACTCCTGAAAAATCACTTCGTCCATTTGCGAACCGGTCTGCACCAGCGCCGTGGCGATAATGGTCAGACTCCCGCCTTCTTCGATCTTACGTGCAGCACCGAAGAACTTCTTGGGTTCTTGCAAAGCCTTGGCGTCCACACCTCCGGACAAGGTGCGGCCGGAAGACTTGAGCTGGTTGTTATAGGCGCGCGCCATGCGCGTGATCGAATCCAACAGGATGACCACATCCTTGCCGCGTTCCACGCGACGCTCCGCCATTTCAAACACCATCTGCGTAAGCGTGATATGCTCCTCAATGGGTTTGTCGAGACAGGAGGCGTAAATCTTGCCCTTGATGCGGCGCGTCAGGTGGGTGACTTCCTCGGGGCGCTCGTCGATGAGCAGCAGGAAAATCTCCGCTTCCGGATGATTATTCGCGATGCCGTTCGCAATCTTCTCCATCAGAATGGTTTTACCCGTGCGCGGCGGCGCGACGATCAAGCCGCGCTGACCTTTGCCGATGGGCGTCAACAGTTCGAGCAACGTCATGCTCTTGTCGTCGTCCTTAGGGGAAGACAGATGGTAAAACTCATGCGGGTTGACGCTGGTCAACGTGTGGAAATGCGAGGACGGTTTCCAGGTTTCAATAGGTTCGTCCTGAATCGCGATCAGGTGCGTCACCACTTTCTGCCGGTGATTACGCTTGGCGCGAACCACGGCCTGAATCTTGTGGCCCGTACGCAACCCGTTGCGTTGCACCATCTCGCGCGGAATGACCATATCGGCTTCCTGCGCCTGAAAATTCATACGCTCCGAGCGCATGAACCCGTGTCCCGCTTCCACAATCTGAATCAGGCCGGTGTATTCCTCCGCCTCGGAACGCGGGTCGAAATCAGCGGAGAAATCAAGTCCTCCCTGACGTTTCCCGGGTTTGACCCGGTTCATCAGACGATTAAGCTTATTGCGTTTACGGCTCCGGCGGAGACTGTCGTTGGACTCGTGCGAAATCTGGGAAAGATTCTCAATCTGGCGTATCGGGTCGTGCCGACGCTGCCGGGGCTTTCCATTTTCCACAGGTTGTTGTGGCTGCCCCTCTTCGCCTTCACCTTCTCCTTCGTCATCGAACTCCGAATCGTCGTCCAACTCGTCTTCAGCTTCAACGGGCTGGGCGTAATACTCTTCCTCTTCGGCGCTCATCGAGACGCCATCCTCGGAATTTTCCATGGAATTCTGTTCCTGCATGCGAAAAAACCCTTGCGGGGGTACAAAACCAAAAACCGTAGTTTCCAGCGATTTAAAGCGGGATTTGAGCCCTCAGTGGCTCATCAGTCGGAAGTAAATATACACTCCCGAAAGCGGAAAACAACGCCTTTAGCGGGGGTTGTAATTGTTCATAACCGCCATCATCCCGACTAAACACGCCATAATCACCCCTCCCGTGATAATCTGTTCCCGATGGTTGAACTGGTGTTTTACCACTAAGACAGTATCACCACGATTGAGGGGACGTGATGCGGCTTTGGCGGTGTCGGGCATCACTTTTGTAAAAGTCGTGTCCTGCGAAAACGCCATGCCCGTCAAGAACAGCAGAACGATCGCAGGATGGCAGCGCGCCATGAAACGCGCCCTACCCTGCCAACATTTTCTGCAATAGGGCATTCACCTGTTCCGGACTGGCCTTGCCCTGACAGGCCTTCATGACCTGTCCCACGAAATAGCCGAATAGTTTGACTTTGCCGCTGCGATATTCCGCCACCTTGCCGGGATCCTGATCCATGACCTGCCGGATGAAGTTTTCGATGACTGAGGAATCGCTGATGACCGAGAGATTCTTCTCCTGCACGATTTGCGCTGGCGGCTTGCCTTCTTCCACCATGTGCTCGAATACCGTCTTGGCGATCTTGCCGGAAATGGTTCCCGACTGAATCAGATTGATCATTTCGCCGAGATGTTGAGGAGTAAACTTCACATCGGTAATGGCAAGATTGCTGTCTTTGAGCACACGCAGCACCTCGCCCATGACCCAGTTCGAGGCCGCCTTTCTGTCGGACGTCACGGCGCACACGCCTTCGAAGAACTCGGAGACGGCCTTTTCACGCGTCAACACGTCCGCATCATACGGTGGCACCCCATAGCTCTCGACATAGCGCTTGCGACGCGCTTCAGGCAATTCCGGCAGACCTGAGCGCACCAGCTCGACGTCGGATTCCGTCACATTCAGACGCACTAAATCCGGTTCCGGGAAATAGCGGTAATCCTGAGCGTCCTCCTTGCTGCGATTGGGAACCGTGACGCCCTTGGCCACATCCCACCGCTTGGTTTCCCGGCGAATAACTCCACCCTGATCAAGAATGCTCGCCTGCAATTCGATCTCCGCTTCCAACGCTTTCTCGAGATTATGGAAGGAGTTCATGTTCTTGAGTTCCACGCGCTCGCCGAAAGGCGCGTTCTCGTCCTTTCGGAGCGACACATTGGCGTCGCAGCGCAAATTGCCGCGTTCCATGTTCGCGTCGCAGATCTCCAGGTACTCGAGAATCTGCTTGAGCTTCTCCAGATAGAGGTAGGCTTCCCGCGGCGACCGGAGATCGGGATCGGAGACGATTTCAATCAGGGGCGTGCCGCAGCGGTTGGCGTCGAACAGAGAATCGTTGACCGTAAGGTCGTGAATAAGCTTTCCGGCGTCCTCTTCCATGTGAATACGCGTCAGGCCGATGCGCTTGCGGGTGCCGTCTTCAAGGTCGATTTCCAACGCGCCGCCAGTACAAATGGGCTTATCGTAAAACGGCGAGCCCCCCTGTTGGGTAATTTGGTAGCCCTTGGGAAGATCGGGATAGAAGTAATTCTTGCGTGTCCACATGGGACGGGATTCGATGTTTGCCCCGCAGGCGAGTCCCATCTTCATGGCGCTTTCCACGGCTGTGGCGTTGGGCACCGGTAACGTTCCAGGCATACCGAGACACACGGGGCACACCAAGGTGTTCGGCTCCGCACCGAATTCGACCTTGCAACCGCAAAACATCTTCGTGTTCGTGGAAAGCTGGGCGTGAACTTCCAAGCCAATGACAATACTGTAAGACATGATAAGCAAAGTTAGCTTTCACGCCCACTTTATGTCTCTTCCCGCAGGCCTTTCGTCCTATGAATTCCAGCGTTCGCTGACACCCAGCCGCGATCTTCCGCATTATCATCACCTGCGGCTGCTCAAAGACACACAAGGACTGCCATTGCTGGCTCAGGAACCACAGGCAGGACTTTCGGCATTAAATCTCCCCGACTTCTTTGGTAAACGGGGACTGATTGAGATCGAAGTGGGTTGCGGCAAAGGAACCTTCATGCTGGCCTATTGCGAACGCCATCCAGAACTCCCGTTTCTTGCTCTGGAAAAAGAAGCCGAGATCGCCTATCAGGCCGCGGAGCGCCTCTCGCGCCGGTCACAACTCCAACACGCCCGAGTGGTGCTGGGAGATGCTTTCATCTTCCTGCGCGACTTCCTGCCTGATTCCTGCACGCAAGCCGTGCACGTTTACTTTCCCGATCCCTGGCCGAAGAAGCGGCATCACAAGCACCGTATCATGCGCGCCGAATTCCTGGAGCAGGTCCGGCGCGTGGCCATTCCGGAAGCGGTGTTGTATTTCGGTACGGACCATGAGGATTACAACCGGGAAACCCAGGAACTTTTCTCCGCCACGCCCTGGCTGGAAATGTTGAATCCGAATGCGGAACCTACGGAAGGGATTCAGACCAACTTCGAGATCAAATATCGGAAGGTTGGAAAGCCGGTGTATCGCTGCGTCTTGAAAGTCAATAAAGAATGAATCTCTTTTAATTTCACCAAAAAACGACAATTTAAGGCGTGCGCCTTTCATGTCCATGCCCTATATTTTCAATCAATACGTCTAGGATTTTTCACAGTTCCAAAACATGGAGGCAGTCATGAGAACATTTCGCGCAGTTTCAATGCAAACCACCGCGTTGATTGCGGGACTTTTGGTTCTGAGTTGCAATCAGGGAGAATACAGCGCATCTACCAATCCACAAGCCGCAAATCCCCAAACGTTCACAGGCGCTTCTACAATACCCACCTCTTACAATCTCGATTTGCCCCTGATGTCGCAGCAGGCGCTGCAGCATGTCATACAGGCGCAAAACCTGCATACAACGGAACTGCTGGCACATCGCCATGTCGTAGGCACAGGATCAGGTGTGGACGAACAGGGACGCCCTTCAATCGTGGTGCTGGTTGAAAACACTGACGTGAACGACCTCCCCAAACAGTTGGAAGGGCTGCCTGTGACCGTGGTGGTTAGCGGCCGCATTAACGCTTTAGCGGGTGCTCCTTCAAGTTGCGCAGTTACCCGCACAGCGAAGTTTGCGCGCCCAGTACCTATCGGCATTTCCACGGGACACCCGCTCATCACCGCGGGCACCATCGGCGCACGAGTGAAGAATTCAGCGGGTCAGCTTTTTGCCTTGAGCAACAATCACGTTTATGCCGCCATAAATTCGGCTTTAATCGGCGACAGGGTTTTGCAGCCGGGTACGTACGATGGGGGCAAAAATCCCGCCGATTCCATCGGCAGACTTTCCGCTTTCGAACCCATCAAATTCTGCGACGCCGCAGGCAACTGCCCGTCCAATACTATTGATGCGGCCATCGCCTCCACAACCACGGCACTTGTGGGCAACGCGACCCCCTGCGATGGTTATGGTACGCCCAAGAAAACCACGGTAGCCGCCACAGTAGGTTTGAAGGTGCAGAAGTACGGCCGTACCACCGGATTGACATCAGGCCAGATTTCCGCCATAAACGTCTCCGTAAAAGTCTCCTATGGTACTGACGCTTCTGGTAACGCCTTGACCGCGCTTTTCACCGGGCAGGTGTACATCCAGAAAGGTGGCTTCAGCGACGGCGGAGATTCGGGTTCGCTCATCGTTTCGAGTACCGGAAATCCTGTTGCACTTCTTTTCGCCGGCAGTACGAATAGCACCATTGGCAATCCCATTTCCAGCGTACTGAGCCGGTTCGGCGTCACCATCGACGGGACGTGAAAAAACTTTCAAGCCTCACCTTATCGTTTATCCTCGTCTTGGCGCTTTATGGTTGCCAGGGCAGGGAAAGCGATCATCCCGTCCCGGCATCCATGAAACCCATCGAACAAGTACAACGCGAACATGAAAGTCAGTGGCTCGGATTGCCCGGAGTGATTGGCGTGGGAATATCCGAACAGGGAGGCAAATCCTGCCTCAAGGTTTTTACAACAGACTCATCCGTCCATCCCTCCATTCCGACTGAAGTGGAAGGCTATCCGATTGTGATCGAAACGGCGGGGGCCGTCCGTGCATTGAAGGACAAAGGCGACTCAGGTGGTCCTTAAAGACCATTCAGACATTCAACAACTTCAAGACATCGCGCAATCCATTGCGCACATGTTCCAGTTCGTTGCGAAAGAGTCTATCAGCTTCAACGGAACTTTTTGACCCGACGAACTCCGGAACCGCCACAGGGATGGGAGCGGGTTCGGGGCGCAACAAGGTGAGCTGACCCGCGACTTCTTCCGGTGATACATCAGCGAGTTTTTTCTTCGCCCCCTGAATGGTGTATTTCTCATCGTGCAGCAATTGCCGGATGAAATGGATGTACTGGATTTCCTTGCTGCGATAGGCGCGGTTCCCGGCGCGGTTTTTACGCGGTCGCATCTGCGGAAACTCGGTTTCCCAGTAGCGAAGCACATGCGGCTCAAGCCCGGTGATGCGACAGACCTCGGAGATGGAATAATAGAGCTTGCCCTGTTCCAAACGCTGCAGCGAAGAGTTCATGACGTCTTTCCCTTGAAGCGGGGTTCGGTCCCATTGAGCAATCGGGCGATATTGGCGCGATGCCGCACAATGACAAACAAACAGATGGGCAGGGCCACCCAAAACACAGGCGAGGCGCCCTCGTTTCCGTGCCAGCGACTTTCAAAGAAAATGCAAATGGGCAACCCGACTGCAGAAGCCAGCGACGACAGGCTGACAAAACGGGTCAACGTCATGACCAAACCCCAGAGAGCCAGACACGTCAGGCTGGCAATGGGACTCAAATACAGAAATACGGCGAAGCCGGTCAGCACGCCTTTGCCGCCCTTGAAGCGAGCAAAGATGGAAAAGGAATGTCCTGCCACAGCTGCCACGCCCGCAGCCAAGGCCCACGAGGTAGAATGCGTCAACGTCGCCCCCAGCCATGCAGCGAAAAATCCCTTGGCGGTGTCGAGCAAGATCACGGGCACGGCGGGCTTCCAACCCAAAGCGCGCCATACATTGGTCATGCCGGGATTTCCACTGCCGACCTTGGTGATATCAACGTTGAAAAAAAGCTTGCAGACCCAAATCGCGGAAGGAATGGATCCGAGGAGGTAACCGGACAACAAAGCGAAGAACGGAGTCATTCGTTCTCCGCTCCAAGAACGGGAGTGAGCGCCGGGCCTTCCTCCTCCCACTCCGCGTCATTCCATTCCTGGAATCCCTCGCGATGCCCTTCCATATAGGACTCGAGTTCCTCATCCGTACGCAATTGAAACCGGGAACGGAACCAGATGCGTACGGGAACGCCCATCAAATCGAAATGCTCCACGGCACGTCGGCGGAGAAAACGCACATAACTGGGAAGTACGCGTTCGGGATGCGAAGTTTCAAAGGCCAGCGCCACCGGATCCACCAGTACCTGACAGCAGCGGGAAAGATTCACGGGCCCGCGGGACGTGCTCGGATGCGACTGAATTTCCAGGGTTTGATTGAAGAACTCGATGACATTCTCACGTCCCAGAATGCGCTCAAGATTCTCCTTCACCTTCATGGCCATTTCCAACACCTTGGTGACACGCTTTCCACTCATGGCCGACACCGCCAGAAAAGGCACGGCCTGCAGTTCGGGATTGCGATGATGAATTTCCTTCACCATGTGATCGAAGGTCTTGTCGCCCGCATCCACGGCGTCCCACTTGTTCAGGACGATGAAAAGGCCTCTTCCCGCCTCTTGCACCTTCTGGCAGATGCGGAAATCCTGTTCACCGATGCTGAGCGTCGCATCCACCAGCAACACGCAAACCTGACTGCGGCGAATGGCTTCCAGTGCGCGGAGGTTCGCGAAGTGTTCCACTTCGTCGTCCACCCGCGCCTTTTTGCGCAAGCCTGCGGTGTCCGTAAGGATCACGCGATGCTCCTTGTACTCCAGTTCTGTGTCGATGGCATCGCGCGTGGTCCCGGCTTTCTCCGAGGTAACCACGCGATCTTCGCCGAGCAATGCATTGACCAAGGTGCTCTTGCCGGCATTGGGACGCCCCAACACGGCGAGTCGCAATACATCGCGAGGTGCGCCATCCGGTCCGGAGTCGGGTAGCATTTGCACCAGCACATCCAACATGTCCTGAATACCGAAGCCTGTCAGTGCCGATACCGGATGCGGCTCCCCCATTCCCAAAGACCACGCTTCGGCCGCCTCAAGCGCAGCGGAGCGTTTTTCGGATTTGTTCACGGCCAACAACACGGGACGCCGTCCACGCAGCACCAAACGGGCAAAATCCTGATCCTGTGCCGTGACGCCTGTGCGTCCATCCAACACGAAGACAACCACGGACGCCTCTTCAAGAGCAGTCGTAATCTGCTTGCGCACCTGATCGTCGAGAGGGCCATCGCTCTTGGGCATGAACCCGCCTGTGTCCACGATGCGGAAACGCTTGCCGGCCCATTCCGCATCCTGATAATGACGATCGCGGGTCACACCTTCGCGATCTGCCACTACGGCCGCGCGACGGCCAAGCACGCGGTTGAACAGGCTGGATTTTCCAACGTTGGGTCTTCCGACTATGACGGCACAGGGCAAACTCATGGTGTTTTTCAGTTCTAAAGAGGTTGACTAGAGGTATTCTAAGTAGCTTATTATCAATGCGTTGTAAAATCGACCTCCACATGCACACCTTGGATGACCCCAAGGATCCGCATGTCTGGCACACTGCGTGGGAACTTATTGATAGGGCCGCCGCGGAAGGATTCACGGCACTGGCCATTACGCTGCACTGGAAACAGTTCGAAAGCGACGCAATTCGGGCTTATGCCAAAGAACGCGGCATTCTTCTGCTCCCGGGTGTAGAACAGGATATTGAGGAACGACACGTTCTGCTCATCAACTTTCCCACAGACGTGGCCAACGGCATCCACAGTTTCGAAGACTTACGCAACGCTAAAACGGCATGGGGACATCAAGCGATGGTGATTGCCGCGCACCCCTTCTTTCCCGATGCCGTGTGCCTCAAGGAAAAACTGTTCGACCACGCTGACGTATTTGACGCCATCGAGATTTCCGGATTTTACCACCGCCATTGGGATCCGAATAAAAAAGCGCGGGACGCCGCGACGAAACTTGGGTTGCCCCTGATTGGAAACTCTGATACTCACACGTTGGAGCAATTCGGAAGCATCTGGACCGAGGTGGAGTTTGAATCGGAACCCACGGCAGACACTTTGATTGCAGCCTTGAAACAAGGACGAGGGACTGTGCGAAGTCGCCCGTTACTGTGGCATGAAATGGCTGTGATCACCTACAAGGTCGTGGCGCGGGGGTACATGCCGTGGATCGATTACAAGAAACGGCGCGGAGCGACTGCCAGAGCGTGGGTGGAATAGGTATACTCAACATTCTTTCATGCGCTTTCTGAAATCGACATCACCGCTGGTCTTACTGGCGCTTGTTTGTGTCGCCTTCGCGGACAAACCGGCACCCAACGCCAAACAAAAGCTCAGCGCGGGTCAAACCGACTTCTGCCGCATTATTCACGGATGCAAACTTGAAAACCCTGGAGGATTCTGCCCCAGCGCCAAGGAAGTGGGACCTGCATCATTTACGTTCGACAGCACACGCTGCCTCGAAGCGCGCACATTGCAATCCCGGGGTGTCGGTCCCTCCCACCCCATCGTCGGTTACCCGCTCTACCGTTTTTTAGGCATGGAATACCGGGTCATATACGAGGTCACAGATACCATTTCGGTGTCACGGGAACGACTGGAATATCTCCTCAGCGATCTGCCTCTCTCTGCCAAGCTTGTGAGCCATTATCAGAACCAGGCTTATACGGCGCAATACACCGACGGGGCGCATGCTCACTTCTCGGGAACCAAAGGCGGCCACCTGAAGGGCGAGGCCCGGCTCATCTCCGGAGGTTATTCTGAAAAGCGCCTGTTCTATTTCGGCAGCGGCACGGCAGAGGTTGCCTTCTGGAAATTGCGCGGACCCGCCTTGATGGATTTTTCCTACTGGCCCGTGCCCGGGAAATCACACACGGTGGGATACAAGATGAAAATCCTCGTGTTTCCCGGAAACGGTGTCATCAACAAGATCATGAACATGGGCTTGTTCCGTAAAATCGTCCTTGGCAAGGTCCGCGACGTTCTGGATGACATCTCCGAAACAGCCAACAAGTTGAATGCGGCCGGCGGCGCGGACATTCAGAGAAGCTCCGCATGGAGCGCGGAGGAGAAAAAGAAGGTTCACGACTTTTTCAAACTGCCATGATTCGACCATTCGACAAGCTCACGGCATCGCAAACTCATCAACCATGACACCTTCACCCGACGAATCCGAATACGGAAGAAAACTGACGGAAGCGCGTCGCGCATTATTACGCGACGTTGTTTCCAAACGCACGCGCCATTTTTCCCTGGTGCTGGAAGATCTCAAGGATCCGCATAACATCAGCGCCGTAATCCGAACCTGCGAGGTGTTCGGCCTTCAGGACGTGCACGTCATCAACGAAGTAAATCCCTACCGGGTGACGCGCTCGGTGCTCAAGGGCAGCTACAAGTGGCTGGATATTTTTTGCCATGCCCGGCGCCTTGCCTGCATGGAGCACCTCCACAGCCGTGGGTACCAAATCGCGGTGGCATCCACAGCGGCGACCACCTCTCTCTTCGATCTCGATTTATCCAAACCCACGGCATTCTATCTCGGATCGGAGACCATGGGCAACCATCCTGATACCTTGGCCAAGGCCGACGTGCGATTCAAGATTCCACAACAAGGACTGACCGAAAGCATGAACGTTTCTGTGTGTGCCGGAGTCATCGTGGCAACCCTGGATCGATTTCTACGTGAACAGGGTAGGGAACGCTATGCCCTCTCCCCCGCCGAGCAGAATACGTTGCTGGAAACTTTTTACGAACGCAGCGCCGTGGGCGTGGATCGCAATTCGCCGGTACATTACCTGGATTAACCCGGTTACCAAAAAGGGACCGGGAACGTCGAAGGGCTGATTCAACGGGAGGCTACTTGTGAGCATGTTCAAGCTCCTGACACAAAAACGCTTCGGCCCCTTGTTCGGTGTCCAATTTCTCGGCGCGTTGAACGACAACCTGCTGAAGAACACCATGGTCATCCTCATCGCTTTCAAGACGGCAAGCGAAGCGGAATCGGGTATGCTGATCAATCTGGCAGCGGGAATCTTCATCCTGCCCTTTTTTCTCTTCTCTGCCGTGGCCGGCCAAATCACGGACAAGTTCGAAAAGACCCGAGTCATCCGTTTCATCAAGCTGGCTGAAATCGGCATCATGGCGGTTGGAACCATCAGCTTCCTGTCCGGTCTCACTGCGCTGCTCTTCGTCGCACTATTCCTGATGGGGGTCCATTCCGCATTCTTCGGCCCGGCCAAATACAGTATCCTGCCACAGCACCTCTCTGAAAACGAACTGACCGACGGCAATGCGATGGTGGAAATGGGAACCTTCCTCGCCATTCTCATTGGGACCTTGGCCGGAGGGTTGCTGGCGGGAAGCCGCAACGTCGCCGCGATTTCCGCCGCGATTCTCGCTGTGGCGACTCTGGGTTATTGGATATCCCGTTCGATTCCCACTGCGCCCGCCATGGCTCCGGATCTCAAGTTGCGTTGGAACCCTTTCACGGAAACTGTTGCGCTCACCCGCATCATCCGTCGGCAGTCTTCCGTCTTCAACTCCATCCTCGGCATTTCGTGGTTCTGGTATTTCGGAGCCACCTTGCTGGCGCAACTTCCCAACTTCACCCGTCACGCTTTGCACGGCAACGAGACCGTAGTGACGGCGCTGCTGTGTGTTTTCTCAATCTCCATCGGTGTGGGTTCGGCGCTGTGCTCGAAGCTCTCGCGCGGCGACATTGAACTTGGCCTTGTTCCCATCGGCGCGCTGGGCATGACCTTGTTCACTGGCGATCTCTTTTTCATCGATTACACGCCAGGCGAAAGATTG
>OMJM01000048.1 GCA_900299345.1 bacterium
CTCCAGTTCCTTACTTGATAATCTCCGTAACGACGCCGGCGCCGACGGTTTTGCCGCCCTCGCGGATGGCGAAACGAAGGTCCTTGGCCATGGCGATGGGAGCAATCAACTCCACCGTCATGCTGATGTTGTCTCCAGGCATCACCATCTCAACTCCGTCCGGAAGCGTCACCGAACCCGTCACGTCCGTCGTGCGGAAGTAGAACTGGGGACGATAGCCCTGGAAAAACGGTGTGTGACGGCCGCCCTCGTCCTTCGAGAGCACGTACACTTCCGCCTTGAAGTTGGTGTGCGGCGTGATGCTGCCCGGCTTGGCCAAAACCTGACCGCGCTCGATGTCCTGCTTCTCCGCGCCGCGAAGAAGAAGACCCACGTTGTCACCGGCTTGCGCCTCGTCCAGAAGCTTGCGGAACATCTCTACGCCCGTGACGACGAACTTCTTGCTCTCGCCCAAGCCCACGCGCTCCACTTCCTCCGAAACCTTGATCTTGCCCTGCTCCACGCGGCCCGTGGCAACCGTGCCGCGGCCCGTAATCGTGAACACGTCTTCCACGCTCATCAGGAACGGCTTGTCCACCGCGCGCACAGGCGTCGGGATGTACTTGTCCACCGCTTCCATCAGCTTCAGAATCGCCTGCTCGCCGATCTCGCTGGTGTCGCCTTCCAGGGTCTTCATCGCAGAACCCTTGATGATCGGGATCTCGTCGCCCGGGAAGCTGTACTTCTTGAGCAAGTCGCGCACTTCGATCTCCACCAGCTCCAAAAGCTCGGCATCGTCGACCATGTCCACCTTGTTCAGGAACACCACGATGTAGGGAACGCCCACCTGGCGGGCCAAAAGAATATGCTCGCGGGTCTGGGGCATCGGGCCGTCGGCCGCGGACACCACAAGAATCGCTCCGTCCATCTGCGCCGCACCGGTCACCATGTTCTTCACATAGTCCGCGTGTCCCGGGCAGTCCACGTGAGCGTAGTGACGGTTGTCCGTCTCGTACTCCACGTGTGAGGTGTTGATAGTAATCCCGCGCTCGCGCTCTTCCGGAGCATTGTCGATCTCACCGTAGCTCTTGGCTGTCGCCTTGCCAGACTTCGCCAGTACCGTCGTAATCGCCGCCGTCAGCGACGTCTTCCCATGGTCCACGTGGCCTATCGTCCCTACGTTCACGTGCGGCTTCGTACGCTCAAACTTCGCCTTCGACATGTGCGTTTCTCCTTCTAAAGGGTCAACCGGGATCGGGTCCGGGATTAGGGTTCAAAAATTGGAGGAAGGGAATTATAGCATTCTCTAAGGAAATTGGCATCGGTTTTGCCTCCTAATCCCCGTCCCGTCACTTACTTACACCGAGGGGCAGGGGGAGGGTGGAGCCCAAATCGGGAATTGAACCCGAGACCTCTTCCTTACCAAGGAAGTGCTCTACCTCTGAGCTATTTGGGCATTTCCCCCGGGGGTGGAGCGAGCTAACGGACTCGAACCGTCAACAGCTACCTTGGAAGGGTAGTACTCTACCAATTGAGTTAAGCTCGCCCGTCCCCGTATTCTCCTTAAATCTGCTTGAAATGGGCCGGGGTGGGTTCGAACCACCGTAGGCGTAGCCAGCGGATTTACAGTCCGCCCCCATTAACCACTCGGGCACCGACCCTTTTCAAGCCCCGTTTCCGCTTTTTTGACGGAAAACGGGAAGTTCAGCCAACGAAGGGACTTGAACCCACGACCCTCTGATTACAAATCAGATGCTCTACCAACTGAGCTACGTTGGCCCGAACTCCCCCGCTTTCCCTTCCTCTTTTCGAAAAAGGGAGGCGGAAAGTTAGTTATTGTCTTAGGGGCTTCAATAGGTGATTCTTTGAGAAATTCATCGAAAAAACGCGTCTTTTGGCTTTTTTGCGTCTTTTTAGCGGGATGTTCAGCCCCCGCCATGCATATGAAATGCGAAGAGATCCGCATGAGACTGGATCATGAAAACCTCAGCGAGGATCAAAAAGGATTCATGGAGCAGGAATTAAAAGACTGCGAACAAGAAATCCAGAATTCCAGACAACGCGATTCCACGATGATGAAAAATATCGAGAAGAAATTTTCTCCGAGCAGCGCGGAAGACAGCTTGTGAATCCCGCATTGCCTTCAACCTTGCTTTCCATCGCAAACGAAATTCGTTCAGCAGGTGGTGAATCCTATCTCGTCGGAGGTTGGGTTCGCGATTATTTGATGGAACTTCCCTGCGGCGACTTCGACGTCGAAGTTTACGGACTCGAGATGGAACGCTTGCTCGATCTGCTCAAGCGTTTCGGGAAACCCAACCTCGTCGGAAAATCTTTCGGCGTCGTGACGATGAATCTCGATGGACACATTTACGATTTCGCGTTTCCACGGCAGGAGCAAAAAACCAGCGTGGGTCATCGCGGTTTTTCCGTGAACACAGATCCGCATCTGGATTTCGCAACAGCATCTTCGCGTCGCGATTTCACGGTCAATGCGATGGGATTGCGGCTTCCGGATCTGGAGCTTCTCGATTGCCATGGCGGACGAGACGATCTTAAGCGGAAAATCCTGCGGCATATCTCTCCCGCTTTTTCAGAAGATCCGTTGCGGGCCTTGCGGGCCGTGCAGTTTGCCGCACGGTTTGGTTTCGACATTCATCCAGGCACACAAAAACTGTGCGCAGCGCAGTCGTTGGAGGAACTGCCACCCGAGCGCATCTTCGGCGAGTTCAAAAAACTGCTGTTGCAATCCGCGCAGCCATCCATCGGATTCGAGTGGATGCGGCGCATGGACATGCTGCGGTATTTTCCTGAACTGGAAACGTTGATCGGTGTCGCGCAGGAACCGGACTGGCATCCCGAAGGTGACGTGTGGACTCACACGATGATGGTGCTGGATCAAGCCGCGCGTTTGCGATCCGAGATCGAAGGTGAAACAGAAAAACTCGCACTCATGCTCGGGGCGTTGTGCCATGATCTCGGCAAACCCACGACGACTGTGTACGCTGATGGAAGGTGGCGCAGTCCCGCGCACGACACGCGCGGCGAGGGACCGACGCGTTCCTTTCTGGCGCGCATGACGCGTGAAACCGATCTGGTACAGACGGTGGTGACCTACGTGCGCGAACATCTGAAGCCCGCGCTGTTGCACAAGGCGAAACACGAGATCAAGCCCGGCGCGATCCGACGTCTGGCGTTGCGCGTGAACATCGGCGATCTGGTGCGTGTGGCCAAGGCCGATCATCTCGGACGCACCACGGAGGAATCTCTGGATGGACTGTTTCCTGCGGGGGATTGGCTGCTGGAACAATCGCAACAGCTCAACGTGCTGGAGCAGCGACCCAAGCCGTTTCTCACCGGGCAATACCTCCTGTCGCTGGGAGCGCAACCTGGCCCCGGCATGGGCGAATTGATCCGCGAAAGCTTTGAACTGCAACTGGAAGGTGAAATCGCCGACGTCGCGGCGGCGGAAGCGTGGGCGAGGAAGAAGCTGGCCTCGATACGACCGCCGGTTGTTGAGCGAAGTCGAAACACCGGCGGCCACTCGGCCAGCGACACTCCCTTGTAATTATCATTGCATCATGTTCGGCGATTTAAGATCCATCTACAAGAATGACCCTGCAGCCAAGGGCTTGCAGCCTTTCCTGTATCCCGGACTGCATGCGTTGGTGCTGCATCGCTACATCAGCCATCCCCTGTACAAACTCCGTCTGTTTTTTCTGGCGCGCATGGTCTCTGAAATCGGCCGATTCCTGACCGGAATCGAAATCCATCCCGGCGCGATCATCGGAGAAGGGCTGTTCATTGATCACGGGCACGGCATCGTGATCGGCGAAACCGCAGAGATCGGAAAAGATTGCGTTCTCTTCCACCGCGTCACCTTGGGCGGCACCGGCAAGCACGCCGGGAAGCGCCATCCGACCTTGGGCAACAATGTGCTGGTGGGAACAAATGCCACCTTGCTCGGTCCCATCACCGTGGGCGACAACGTCAAGATCGGCGCGGAGGCTGTGATCATCATGCACGATGTTCCCTCCAACTCAACCGTGGTGGGTGCACCGGGCCGTGTCGTCAAACTTAACGACGAGCGGGTCCATCTGAAACTGGAGAAGACGCGGGAACCCTGACAAGTCGCGCGTGCCGTTTTTTCCGTGCTGATCTTCATCGACGAAAACATTCCGCAGGGACGCGAGGCCTTTTCCGCTTACGGCGAAGTGCGGACCTTTCACGGTCGTGAATTAAAACAAGCCGACTTGAAGCAGGCGGACGCCCTGCTCATCCGCTCCATCACCAAGGTCAATGCCGGACTGCTTGACGGAACGCCGGTGCGCTTCGTAGGCACAGCGACCATCGGCGTGGACCACGTGGATCAAGAGCACCTGCGCAACGCCGGAATTGGTTTCGCGGCCGCGCCCGGGTGCAACGCCCGATCCGTGGCGGAATATTTCACTGCCGCGCTGCTGCATCTGCGCGTTCATCGCGGGCTGTCGCTCGAAGGAAAGACCGTCGGCATCATCGGTTACGGCAACGTCGGAAAACAGATTGCGCGCGTCGCACCGCAACTCGGATTGAAAGTGCTGCTGTGCGATCCGCCGCTTCAGCAAGCCGGAGAATCGGGAACCTTTTTGAGCATGAAGGATTTGATCGCGCAAAGCGACATTCTCACCACGCATGTTCCATTGACGAAGACCGGGGCGCACGCCACGCTTAAAATGTTGAACCGGGAAGCCCTTGAACGTTTTGCCGGGCCCAAGGTGTTCATGAACACCTCCCGTGGCGAAGTAGCGGATGGAGACGCTTTGCTGTGGGCACTTGCGAACAACAAGCTCAGCCACCTCGTATTGGACGTCTTTCCCGGCGAGCCGCATATCGATCCCAAACTCGCCGACAGTGCGGATCTGATCAGTCCGCACATTGCGGGATATTCGATTCAGGGGAAGCTCAACGGCACGGCCCAGATCCTCGACGCCTTCCTCGATCACTTCAAGCTGGAGAAAAAATCGGCGGTGAAAATGCCCGTACCGCCGCAGCCGGTCATCGCGTGGCCGCGCGGCGTGGATTGTGAGACGGGAATGCACCACTGCGTGAAGCATTGCTACGACATCCTGCACGATGACATCGGCCTGCGCCGATCGCTCAACGATCCGGAATTGGCCAAACACTTCGATCATCTGAGGAAGACCTATCCCGTGCGCCACCAGTTCGCCGGATTTTCCGTCACCGGAATTCCACGCGAGGAGAATATGGCACGGCATCGCCTGCGCGGGCTGGGATTCACGGTCGAATGAAAATCATTGAACGGCGATCGACCTGGTAATCCGGCCTTTCCCGTTGTCCAACACGAACAGATAAATTCCCTTCCCGTGCTGACTGAGATCGATCCGGCGTTCAAATTCTCCGGAACCTGAAATCTGTTCCTGATGAACAATGTGTCCGTCCACCGAAACGAGTTGCATGTGCAAGGGACTGCCATCCGAAACTTCGGCATCCACACGGAAACGAAGCGTCAAGGTTGAACCGAACGCCACCGCGTTAAAGCGCCGCAGCGCCGATGCATCCGGATTGTGGTTCAAGGATACGATGGTTCCCGGAGTGAAGGATATCGGATCCGAACCGATGCCATTGACGATCACCGAGAGGGAATACGTCGCGGGTGAAAGCCCCGTGGGCAAGGTGAAGAACGCGGTATCGGGCCGGTTGCCCCGTTGCACACCCGTGCTATTCCAATTGTAGGTTCGCGCGTAATATACGTTGGTATCCCGCGTCAGACGCACGATGGGATAATTGGTGGCCATCTGCTCGTCGTCTCCGTAGGCGGCGCCTTCGGAAATACCGTTGAACAACGTGCCGGTCATGGCATAAGAACCTGTCCCGTAAGGAACGATTTTGGTGACCGTCGGTTTCCCCGCCGTGAGCGGCGTTCCATCGGGAGTGTACACATAAAGAATTTTGGATCCCTGCTCTCCGTAAAGGACTTTGCCGTCGGGCAGGTCGAGCATGTTGCCGTAATAGCTGGCATGGTTCAACGACGTCACCCCACCCGGCGCGGTGGTCTGGGTGAAAGTGTTGGAGACGTAATCGTATTCGTAAAAATAAAGCGGAGCAGGAAAATGGGTCGCCGAAGTCGGAATCGGTGAAATGGCCGCAAGAATTTTTCCGTTTACCATCATCGCAGCCGGCGCATCAGGCGTTCCGCCGCCGTTGGGAATAGTCGGACCCGCGACCCAGGTTCCCATGGTGGTGTCACCGGAGGGTGTATAAAGCGCCGTGGTTCCCGGTGAACCGAGCATGAAAGCGCGGCCGTTCGGAAGCAAAAATCCCGCGCCCGTTTCAGATCCGTAGGAATCGTAGAGGTTCACGGGCACCGTGGCATCGACCACCCATTTATTCAACGACTGGATATACCTCTCGGAATTTTTGCTGTTGATGTCGACCTGCAACAGACTGTTGTCAGGCAATTTCACCCATGCCGCTTCGCCGAATCCACCGTGTGTGGAGGGTCCGGGGATATAGGTGTTGTCGATGGGATTGTAAATGACCGTGCCCGTCTTGGCGCCCACCAAAGATTGCAGCACGCGCCCATCCTCCAGAATTGCAGAGCAAGCATCGCTGACGACGTTTCCCGGAAGCGGCGTATTCGTCCAGAGATTGGTGAGTGGATCATATACTTCACCGTTGGATTTTCCCGTCCCGTATTCGCCGCCAGCCACATACAGCCGGCCATCCTTGAGAATCTGGGATGAAAAATCGAGGCGCGTGTAATGCATGGCCGGCAGATTGGTGAACGTGCCGTTGACATAGCTGCCACGGGCGTTGGGCGTCAGCTTCACCCAAGAATTGCCATAGCTGTCTCCGCCGTTGGCCAGATGAATTATGACCGTGCCGTCGGACAGCAGGTTCATTTGGGCGCCGTAGTTGTAAGGAAGGCTGTTCGTGAGTTTGGTCCACGAGCCCACCGCAAAACTTTGCGAGACAAGGGAAGCGCACAAAGGAAGCAACAGGAGTTTTCGCATCACCGCTCCTTTTCCAGGATTTCCGTTGCGAAATATTAACTATCGCTACGACTGGGATTTAAAGCGATTCCAGGAACGCGAGCAGCGCCTCCCGATCGTCATGTGACGCCTGACGCACCGCATTTTTGGCCTTTTCGGCCTCTCCCGCGTGCCAAAGCACGGCTTCGAGCATGCTGCGGGCGCGTCCATCGTGAAGGAAAAAACTGTGTCCGTTCACCACTTCAGTGAGTCCGATGCCCCATAAGGGCGTGGTGCGCCATTCACTTCCGCTGGCTTCATAATCCGGACGGCCGTCGGCAAGGCCGGTTCCCATGTCGTGCAACAACAAATCGGTGTAGGCATGGATGGTTTGGCCGGAGAGTTCGGGGTGACCCGACACATTGCCCGTGTGGGATTCGGGTGAGTGGCACGCGGCGCAGCCCAAGTTCTCGAAAAGTTTTTCCCCGCGCACGACTTGCGAAGCGGACCAATTGCGACGACCCGGAACCGCCAACGTACGGAGATAGAAGACAACGCTCTCCAACGCGACACTATCCACTTCCGCGGGATGCGAAGCGCATTCCGGCCGATCTCCCGCGCAGTTTTCTCCCGGGAACACAGGCGTGGTGATGCCCATGTCCTGATTGAAGGCTCCCGCGCTCTGCTGCTGAAGATCGGGATTGTTGGCCTTCCATCCGAAACGCCCCACCACCTTCACACCTTTGACCGCATCGTAGACGTGGTTGGGTCTTCCGGAAATTCCATCTCCATCGCGAGCGTCGTCGGGATCGGATCGGGAAAGTAATTCGGTTTCATCCACGGCTTCCAGCAGGCCGAGCCCGAATACAGGCGGGGCAACACGCGGAGAAATCAGCGGCGTTTCAGAAAATGGCTTCCAGGGATTTTGAAGTGTGTACTTGGGCACACGC
>OMJM01000049.1 GCA_900299345.1 bacterium
CATCCCGGTACTCCAGCAGCACTTGTTGCAGCGCTTCCTCCGGAACCGGGGTCAGGACGCTCTGGCCGTGGCGATGCGGTTGGCCGATGGCCTGCATGAGAATGAACGCCAGGCCCTTATCGCGCTTCTTGTTGTCGCGCTGCGCGCTCTGCAGGATCTGGCCCACCGAGATGTCGGCCGGAATGCCGGGGATCTCCGGAATCCGGTTCAGCAAAGACATCTGCTTCTTGTACTCCGCATCCGGGAGAATGCCGAGAATGTTCGCCAGACGTCCGGCCACCTTCATGCCGTGATACACGGCCTCACCGTGCAACACACGGCCCTGCGAAAGAAATTCCACCGCGTGGCCGACAGTGTGGCCGTATTCCAGCACCAACCCGAATCCGCGTTCGGTGGGATCCTGTTTCGCAATCTCGAACTTCTGTTCCAGCGAATAGCGCAACAACTGGCGCAGCTTGGCCGCGGAAAGTGGATTGCCCTCCGCGAAATAGGCCATCGCCGTTTCGAAATGCGCGCCGCCGAGAAGAATGGCGTTCTTGCAATACTCCACCAGCGAAGCGCGCAACTGGCGCGGGGATTCGGTGGCGTAGAAACGCGGATCAGCGAATGCTGCCGCCGGAACAGTGAACACACCCAAACGGTTTTTTCCGCTGGCGAAATTGATGCCCTGCTTGTTGGACACAATGACGTCGCTCTGTGCCATCAAAGTGGTCGGAACATGCACGAAGCGGATACCGCGGTACATCAGGCTGGCGGCTAGACCGCCGAGGTTAAGCACCACGCCGCCGCCGAAATTCACCACCACTGAGGATTTGGTCGCACCGCGTTCGAACAGTTCCTTGCAGAGGATTTCCAGATTGGCAAGTTTTTTCTCGTTCTCACCTTCCGGAATCAACACGACTTCCGGGTCGAAGCGATTTGCCAAGACCTGAATCAGGAAGGCGCCGTAAAGATCAAAGACATGAGGATCGGAAACGACAAAAACCTTGTCCGGGGAAAGCTCCTGCAACAGACCCGGAAGCAGTTCCAACGCTCCATCACCGAAATGGATGGGCATATGCCCCGTAAGCGGGGAATTCCACGACTCCACGGCCATCAAGGTTTCGGCAGAGGAATGCGTTTTTGCGTCCGCGTTGGCCGCGGATTGGATGCGAACCATGTGGATAAACCACCTTTTAAAGTCAGGCGATGCCCGGTTTCTGGTTTAAAATACCCTTGAAACGACTTTTCGGGGCGTGAAAAATCGATTAGATCCTTATAAATCTTGCGAAAACAGGCACTTACATACTGCTCCAACGTCCATCCCTTGCAAAATCTGGCGGTTTGGAAGGAAAAAGTCCGTTACTTCGGTTCCGAGGTCGGCTCCCTGCTGGGCAAGAAACCCTTCCCGTTGGGACTTTGGTTCAATGAAGATGTGCTGAAGGAAATTCGGACCACAGGTATCGCCGGCCTCCACAAGGATTTGAATTCCTGGGGGGTCAACACTTTCACTTTGAATGCCTTTCCCCAAAGCGACTTTCACCAGCCCGTAGTCAAAAAGAAGGTCTACGTCCCTGACTGGACCGACCCGACACGTCTGAAATACACCCAACAATGTGCTGAGGTTTTGGCAGAATTACTGCCGGAAAATGGGTTTGGATCGATCTCCTCGTTGCCACTAGGTTGGCGCGAAGGTTGGACACAGCAACATTCGGAACAAGCCTCTGAAGCCTTGATCGAATTGGCGAAGTTTCTGAACGGGTTGCGGGAACGCACAGGCAAAACCATTGTGCTCGCCTTGGAACCTGAACCAGGTTGCGTACTGGAGCGTACACCTCAAGTGTTGGAATTCTGGAACACGGTGTTACGACCCACCGCCGCGCGCGCGGGAGTTTCCGATCTCGCGGATGTTTATCTCGGCATCTGCTACGACACCTGCCATCAGGCCGTGCAATTCGAAGAACCGGAAGTGGCTTTGGAAGCCTTACATCAAGCCGGAATTCCCATCCACAAAATGCAGCTCTCCAGCGCGCTGGAATTTCCCGCCAACACGGCGAAAGCCTTGCGCGAACAATTCGTGGAACCGAAATTCCTGCATCAAACCCGCATCAAGACGCTACAGAGTGTGATGGATTTCGACGATCTACCGCAAGCACTCGCAGCGGACGCAAATTTGCTCCAGTTTACTTGGCGTACGCACTACCATGTTCCGGTGCATGCGGAATCTTTGCTCAACAGCGCCGTCCGCACCACGCGCGACGACATGCTGCGTGCGTTACGTTATGCACTGAAGCACGATCTGTGCGGGCACTTCGAAGTGGAAACCTACACGTGGAGCGTGCTGCCCGAATCCCATCGTCCTCATTCGGACGTGGAACTGGCGGGATGTCTGGCAAAAGAATTGGATTTTATCCGGCACGAAATGCCAGGAGTTTTTAATGGCTGAACTGCAACCCACCGTCGTACTGAACATCGTCGGTCTTACACCGTCGCTGATCGGCGAGCACACTCCCAAGCTCAAAGCCTTCCGCAACCGCAATGCCTGTGCGCGATTGCAGGAACCGTTTCCAGCCGTGACGTGCACGAGTCAGGCCACCATGCTCACGGGGAAGCTCCCACAAGAACACGGCATCGTGGGCAACGGTTGGTACTTCAAGGATCTCGCCGAAGTCGGCTTTTGGAAACAAAGCAACTCACTGATTCAGGGTGAGAAGATTTACGACACCCTGAAGAGCCGTCCCGGATTCACATGCGCCAAACTGTTCTGGTGGTACAACATGTATTCCGGGGCGGACTGGTCCGTGACGCCGCGACCGCATTATCCTGCTGACGGCCGCAAGGTATTCGATGTTTACACGCATCCCATGGTTCTGCACGATCCGCTGGTAAAGGACTTGGGACCATTTCCCTTCCCCGCTTTCTGGGGCCCGATGGCAGGCATCGGCTCTTCGGAATGGATTGCTGCCTGCGCCAAGTGGACGCACGAGAATAAGCATCCGACGCTTTCGCTGGTGTACCTTCCGCATCTCGATTATTGTCTCCAAAAATTCGGACCCGGTGCGCCGGAAATTCCCGCGGAGCTGCAACGCATTGACACTGTGGCTGGAGACTTGATCGAATACTTCGAGAAGCAGAACGTCAAAGTGCTGGTGGTGTCGGAATATGGAATCACGAAAGTCTCACGGCATACCGATCCGAACCGCATTTTGCGTCGGGCCGGATTGCTCGAAGTGCGGCCCAGCGTGACGTGGGAATTATTGGACGCCGGAGCAAGCCGCGCCTTCGCGGTCTCGGATCACCAGATTTGCCACATCTACGTGCATGACAAATCCAAATTGAATCAGGTCGTCTCGTTGTTCGAAAAGGAACCGGGCACCCGCCAGGTGATTCACGGCGAGGAACGCAAAAAGTACGGACTCGATCACGATCGGGCCGGCGATGTGATTCTGATGGCCGAACCGGACAACTGGTACACCTACTATTTCTGGGAAGACGACAAACTCGCGCCCGATTTCGCGCGATGCGTGGAAATCCATCGCAAGCCAGGTTACGATCCCGTGGAACTGTTCATGGATCCCAAGAATCCTTTCGTCAAGGGCAAGGCGGCGATGGCCTTGCTCAAGAAGAAGCTGGGATTCCGTTATTACATGGATGTGATTCCACTCGATGCATCTCTCATCAAAGGTTCACACGGAACTCCTGCCGACGATCCGGCCGAAGCTCCGTTGTTGATCTGCGACGCATCTTTGGTCAATGCGACCTCGATGCCGATGACTGCGGTGCGCGATGTGATTGCCAGAGCTGTGACCGGATAAAACCCATGCCTGCCACGTTCGAAAAAAAGATCGAAGCCTGGGCGGACGGATGCTGCCTCGGCAATCCCGGCCCTGGCGGCTACGGCGTAGTGCTGCTGCACGACGGCCATCGCAAGGAATTGAAGGGCGGGTTCAAGCACACCACCAACAACCGTATGGAAATCCTCGCGGCCATTAAGACGTTGGAAGCTCTGAAGGAAAAATGCCACGTCGTGCTGCACTCCGATTCACAGTACGTGGTCAAGGCCATGAACGAGGGTTGGGCCGAGAAGTGGAAATCGCGCGGCTGGAAAACCCAGGGCAACCAACCAGCCATGAATCCCGACCTCTGGCAACGCCTGCTGCGATTGCGGCTGGACCACAAGGTTGAATTCAAGTGGGTCAAGGGCCATAGCGGCGTACCGGAGAATGAACGCGCTGATGAACTGGCCAAAGAGGCCGCGCAAGGCGCGGATCTTGAAGAGGACGCAGGTTACCTTTTACCCCGATGACGCAACGCAGCTATAAATACTACGACCTCGTCATGGCTTCGTTCGTGACGGTGTTGCTGTGCGCCAACGTGATCGGCGCCGCCAAACCCGCGCACATCGGCTCCTTCACCTTTGGAGCCGGAGTGCTGTTCTTCCCCATCAGCTACATCTTCGGTGATGTGCTGACCGAGGTATACGGCTATGCCCGCGCACGCAAAGTCGTATGGGCCGGATTCGCCGCCATGATCTTCGCCTCCATCATGAGCACGGTGATCGTGAAACTTCCCCCGGCGCCGGGATGGCCGCACCAAGCGGCGTATGAAACCGTGTTCGGCAGCACGCCGCGCATCGTGCTGGCCTCCATCGGCGCGTTCTTCTGCGGCGAGTTCGCCAACTCCTTTGTGCTGGCCAAGATGAAAATCCTGACGAGCGGAAAATTTCTCTGGGTGCGTACCATCGGTTCCACCATTGTGGGCGAAGCCGTGGACTCCCTCATCTTCTACCCGCTCGCGTTCTACGGCGCATGGGGCAACAACTCGCTGGTGCTGCAGGTCATGGTGACCAACTACCTCCTCAAGACCGGATGGGAAGTTGTGGTCACACCGTTCACCTACCTCGCGGTGAATTTCCTGAAACGCGTGGAGCACGAAGACTACTACGACCGCGATACCGATTTCACGCCCTTCTCCCTGAAGACCTGATCCATGGACATCCTCGGTCTTCCCCGCGACGTACTCCGCCGCGAGTTTGCTGCCTTGCACAACCGGCCCGGCAAAGGTGCGTATCACGCCGACGCCGTGTTCCAGACCTTGTACCGCAAAGGAATTTTCGATCCTGAAACGATGGAAGAGTTTACGGACAATCCTGCGCTGGCACAAACGGCCAAGCAGCACCTCCGTTTCAACCTTCCCACGCTGGCCGGAAAGAAGATCGATGGTGACACCTACAAGTTCCTTCTGAAACTGGATGACGGTCTGGAGAGCGAGAGCGTGGTCATTCCCATGCGCAAGTACAAGACGCTGTGCGTGTCTTCGCAAGTGGGTTGCAAGATGGGGTGCCGTTTCTGCGAGACCGCGCGCATGGGATTCGTCCGGCATCTCACGGCAAGTGAAATTGTCGCACAAGTCATGGTCGCACGGCACGTGCTCGGTGAACCCGTCGAGAACATCGTCTTCATGGGCATGGGCGAACCGCTGGATAATTTCGATCACGTGGTGAATGCCATCCGCATCCTATCCGATGGCAGTGGCCTTGCGATTCCCAGTCGTTCGATCACAGTGTCCACAGTGGGACACGTTCCTGCGATTCTGAAACTGGCGGAACTCCGGAGGAATGAACCGCACGAATGGGGACGATTGCGCCTGGCCGTTTCGCTCAACGCACCGGATGATGAAATCCGCGAAGCCATCATGCCCGTGAACGGGCAATGGTCCATGGCGGAATTGAAAGACGCTCTGCAACAATGGCCGCTGACGCATCCCGACGATTTCATTTTCACGGAGTACGTGCTACTGCACGGCATCAATGACGGACCCGAACACGCGCATATGCTGGCAGACTATCTGCGTGGGCTCAACGCCTGTGTGAACCTGATTCCCTACAATCCGGGATTGGACGGAACGTACGCGCGACCGAACTCGGATCAGGTGAAAACTTTTTTCCATATATTGCAGGACGCGGGGCAGCGCTGCCGTATTCGGGGTACCAAGGGCGACAATGCCATGGCGGCCTGCGGACAACTGGGTAATCGTACCTTGGGAAGAAAACGACCCGCTTTGGAGACGGTATGACACAAACAGCTTTGATCAATTCCCCGATCGGTTCATTGCGATTGACTTCGGATGAAAAAGGTTTGACCTGGGTTGATTTTCTGAGATCGAAAAGAACAACGCCCTCCAAATACGCCGCATCGTTCCGTTTGCAGGAGAAGGCCTTGAAGGATTTTTTCACCAAGGGAAAATCCCTGCCGAAATTTTCGTTCGGTGACCGCGGCGGCACGGAGTTCCAGCGCAAGGTCTGGCGCGAGATTGAAAAAATCCCACTGGGCAAAACGCGGACCTATGCGGACATCGCCAAGGCCATTGGCAAACCAGGCGCCTCACGCGCTGTGGGTTCGGCCTGCGGCGCCAATCCCATCCCCCTCTTCGTTCCCTGCCATCGCGTGGTGGCATCGAACGGCGGACTGGGCGGATTCAGCGGCGGGTTGGATATCAAGAAGAAATTATTGCGCCTCGAAGGCGCGCTTTAGTTCCCAAAAACTATTTGTCCGTCGGCAGCGCGTTCTTGCGCCGACCGTCGGACTTCCACTCTGCGCCCTTCCATTCGAAGGGAATCACACCGTCGGGATTTATGCGGGAAGTTTTGGGCACAGTGAGAATTTGGGTCGCGTCGTTGATGTACACGGCGCTGTCCAGCACCACGCGGCGGTAGCGGTTGAAGTTGTCGTTCGCCGCCCACGCCATGCCGCGCAGCAACAGGATTCGGAACACCGGATCGCTGAAGGACGTCTGCAAATGGCCCATGATGAAACCGTACACGCGTCCCGATTTTCCGGGCGGAGAATAGGTCCATAGTGCCGTGCGCGCAGCGGTCTGACTTTGGAACGTTTCGTTGCTGGTGGCCAGCACGTTGACGCTGTCCGGATGGCCGAACAATGGGAAATACATCTCGTCGTCGAACTGCAAGGTGTCAGGCAGGCCCGCGAGAATGGGGCTGTTGGTCTGCTTCCTGAAACTCAAGCTAAGATGTCCCTCGCGGTAGGTCGTGGTGGTGGCCGTGGTGCTTCCAGCCTTCCACGCGATTCCGGTCCGATCGGCCCACTGATCCTGATACATCTGGTGCGGGTAATTCCCCGGATGCATGGTGACGAGCCCTTTGCCACGCGCCAGAAAAGCGTCCATCTGCGCAAACTTGTTGGCATCCACGACGATGGGTGACGTTTGTCCAGCCAAGGGTGTGCAGGTGGTACCCGTGTTGCTCTGGCAATTATGCGTCCGCAGATACATGACCACGAGATCCGCCGCCTGCCATTGCGCTTCAGTGGGCCAGTAATAGGCAAGGGAAACCGTGGTGTTGTGCATCTTCGCAAGCAAGGGCTGCCAACCCCTCGCAAACTTTTCGTATTCGTGCTGACCCGTGGCGTGATCGTGTTCACCCCACACTAGCACGATGTTCAGCGGCGTAAACGGACCAGCCGTGTCTGCAGGATTGGTTACTGCACCGAGAATGCTTTGAACCTGGCTCCAACGATGGGTTTGTGAAAACGCCAAGCCGATGCACAAGGCTTGTGCGAGCAAAATCGTGGACGAATGTCTGAATCGCTTTGTCATGCGAGGATTCCTATTGGTAGGAAATATACCGCGCCCGCGCTTCCAAGACTACCGGTCTTTTTTCACAAAGCTTGAATCCAACTCCGCAAGGCTTCCCAAGCCTCCAATTCTTCCAAATTCCAGTGGGTTTCATCGCCCGCCTTCAAAGGTGGATTGGAGCCTACCGTTTTCAGCGTCCAGATGGGAATCGTGTTTTTTCGACGCAACACAAGATGCCGCGAAGCCCCGTTGCGCATTTCCCAATAACCGTAGGGGCCTGTCCGCTTCTCATCTGTCGGACCGAAGTAGGCCGCGCAGCGCGTACCCACGGCATCGGAGAGGTGCATGAGTCCACTGTCGTTGCCGAGAAAAAACTTCGCGAACCGCAGCGTTCCCGCCGTCTCGGCCAAGGATCGAATCGGAACTTCCATAATCGCATCGCGGCAACCCGCGGCCACGGCTTTGCGCAGATCCTTTTCCTCGGGTCCACCCACCAGCACACACGGCCATCCGGTTTCGCGATGAACGTGTGCAATCATTTTTGCGAATACTTCGGGCGGCAAACGCTTGGCATCCATACCGCGTTCGGCGCTGGATCCCGGATGACAGGCGAAGAACGGCATCGACGGAAGTCTTTCCGGAGATTTCACGTCCGAAGGGAAAAAAGGATCGGTTGCGTTTTGAATCGCGGTTCCCAAAAATGTTTCGACGAGCTTGAGGTTCTGCAAGGTATCGTGTGTGTCGGTCAAGGGCAGCGAGATGTGCTGAATCCACTCCGGCGCTTTCTGATTCGGATATGCAAAACCCATGCGAAACGCGGATCCCGCAAGGCGGTGAAAGGCTGTGAACTTCCAGTGCGAAGCGGGAAATAATGCCACGCTGTGCGTGAACTTCTCCGCGCGCACTTCGCGCAACAGCGAGATACCCTTGCCCAGTCCTTCGCCGTCCGGATCCCATTCAAACACGCGTCCGAAGAGATTACTGGCGCGGGCCATGTCGCCGATACCTGACTTTAGCGCCAAGAGCGAAACGCGATCCTTGCCCACGGCATCTGACAGTGCTTTCAATGCCGGTGTGGCCATGATGAAGTTCCCCAACCCGATGGGACACAACACCAAAGTCTTCCCTTGGCGGGGATTGGGAATCATGTTCGTTGCTTGAGGCACGGGGAAAAGATCGAAAATGCTAGCGGGAATGACGACGCGCAATCCCCGAGGCAGCGAGGAAAAATCCCGTGGATCGACTCACGGGCACGAAGATCGCCAACAAGATCAACTGCGTCAAGGTCGTCCATTCACCGTTGAACAACGCGGCCAACAAAGCGATGGGCACAATGCCGACACCGAGAAAGAACAGTCCGAGGATGACGGCGAATAGTCCCCACAGGTTATAGGTCAGGAGCAGGCTCCACATCCACAGAGTGAATCCAAAGACATAGGACGCGGCGATGATACCGAGTCCGGCGAACAGGCGGGTACGGGGAATCACAGCCAGCGGAGCCAGCACCAACACAGTGATCAGCAAAGCGAACCTTGAGAGCCCCGAGAGCAAGGGATACGCTCTCTGCCCGGCCCACACACCGCCCTTGACGAACATGACGATCACGAGGGCGACTGCGGCCAGTATGCCAAGGGTGATGATCCACCGGCTGGTGGATCGGAAAATCGTCTTTACTGCCGCCTTGGCATTTTCTGCAGCGGTGGGAGTTTTGGGAACGAAGACACCGTCTTCGTTTTGTTCGTATCGGATGGGGCCGTTCATGGTCCGGCAAGATTATATAAACGGACGCGGATAGAATATGCGAAAAGGCAGCCTTTCCTTTACCTTGCCGTTTTTAATTTTACCCGGGTGATATTGACAAAAATATTATTACCCGGGTATTATTATATCAATGAAAGAGTCCGAAACCCAAAAAATGACTGAAAAGACCTATGCCGCATTTGAAGGCCAAGAGCTGATAGCCCAAGGCTCCCTGGCTGATGTAGCCTCCAAGGTCAAACAACGCATGGGCGGCTCACTCAACTGCCCGGCACTGATATTCAACGACGAGACCGGCAATGTGATGGATTTCAACTTCCAGGGCTCGGAACAGGACGTGCGCAAGCGGCTGGAAGTGTTCACTGAAAGCGGTCCGTCCGATGCACCTGAAAACACCGGCCCTGGCCGCCCGCGGCTCGGCGTGGTCTCCCGCGAAGTATCTCTTCTCCCCCGGCAATGGGAATGGCTGGCGTCCCAATCCGGCGGCGCATCGGCCACACTGCGGCGACTGGTGGATGAAGCGAGGAAGAAATCCCTGCAAGGAACCTCGGTGCGACAGGCACAGGATCGCACCTACAAGTTTCTCTCCGTGATGGCCGGAGATCTGCCAGGCTTTGAAGAAGCAGTGCGCGCTCTTTACCGGAAAGATCGGAATGGGTTTATGGAAAAGATGTTGGGATGGCCAAGAGATGTGAAGGAATATGCCATGAAGATAGGTGCTGGATCGTTCAGTGGATAATCTTCACGCTACTTGTGTGCTCAAAAATTGAGCGTGTTCCCGCGTAATGGCTAGTTTTCCTCCCTTTCAAATAAGACCAACCATGTTCCGCCCCATATCCCCCGATGTCACCTTCCCCAGCCTCGAAGAGGCGATCCTCGCACTTTGGGAAAAGGACGATGCCTTCAAGCAAAGCGTCGCGCGGCGGCCGGCGGAAAAAACCTTTGTCTTCAACGACGGCCCCCCGTTTGCCACCGGCCTCCCGCACTACGGCCACCTCCTGGCCGGAACGATCAAGGACATCGTCCCCCGCTACTGGACCATGAAGGGATACCGGGTCGAGCGGCGTTTCGGTTGGGACTGCCATGGCCTGCCCATCGAGAACATCATCCAGGATCAGCTCGGCCTGCACACCGTCCGCGACATTCAGAACCACGGCGTGGGCAAGTTCAACGAAGCCTGCCGCGCGGGCGTGCTGAAGTACACCAAGGAATGGCGCAAGACCGTCTCGCGCATGGGCCGCTGGGTCGATTTCGACAACGAATACAAGACCATGGACCTCTTCTTCATGGAGACGGTGTGGTGGGTGTTCAAGCAATGCTTCGACAAGGGACTGATCTATCAGGGCTGGCGCATTCAGCCGTACAGCCCCGCGCTGGCCACACCGCTCAGCAACTTCGAAGTCAATCAGGGCTACCGCATGCGGCAGGATCCCTCCGTAACCTTGAGCTTCCCGCTCGAGGGATCCGACGAAGCGCTGCTGGTGTGGACCACCACGCCGTGGACCCTGCCCAGCAACCTCGCCATCGCCCTCAAGGAGGATCTCGAGTACGCGCTGGTCGCGCACGAGGGAGCGAAATACTGGATCGCGGAATCGCGGCGGATGGCTTACTTCGGCGAAGGATCGGTGGTGCTGGATCGCGTGCTTGGCAAGGCGCTGGCCGGACGGCGGTACAAGCCTCTGTTCGAGTTTGCGCCTTACATGACCGAAAAGCAATACTCCGTGCTGCTGGCGGATTTCGTCAGCGACTCTGACGGCACGGGCGCGGTGCACATAGCGCCGAGTTTCGGCGAAGAAGATTTTCAGCTCGGCAAGCAGGAAGGACTGGGCCTGTGGGATCCGCTGGATGCCGAGGGCAAGTTCACCCATTTGGTTCCCGAATGGATTGGTATTGGAGCCAAGGACGCAGACAAGTCCATCCTCCACCACCTCAAGGCCGAAGGCCGTGTGTTCAAGCACGAAACCTTCGAGCACAGCTACCCGCATTGCTGGCGCACCGACGTTCCGTTGCTGTACCGCGCGCAGAAGAACTGGTTCCTCGCGCTGGACAAGGAAATCACGTCCCAAGATGGTGTGACGAAAACTTTGAAACAATGGATGATCGATTCCAACCAGCAGATCCGCTGGGTGCCGGAGCACATCCGCGACGGGCGTTTCGGAAAATGGCTGGAAGGCGCGCGCGACTGGAACCTCTCCCGCAACCGCTTCTGGGGAACTTGTATTCCGGTGTGGATCAACGAAGACAACGACATGCTGTGTGTCGGAAGCCGCGAAGAGTTGGAAAAACTTTCCGGCATCAAGGTGGATGACCTGCACAAGCACATCGTCGATTCCATCGCGATCAAAAAAGACGGCAAGGAATATCGCCGCACGCCCGAAGTGCTGGACTGCTGGTTCGAATCAGGTTCCATGCCGTACGCGCAGAGCCATTACCCGTTCGAGAACCGCGCCGTATTCGACGCCTCCTTCCCGGCCGACTTCATCGCTGAGGGACTCGATCAGACGCGCGGCTGGTTCTATACGCTCACCGTGTTGTCTGCGGCGCTGTTCCAGAAGCCCGCCATGAAGAACGTGATTGTGAACGGCATCATTCTGGCCGAGGACGGCCAGAAGATGAGCAAGCGTTTGCGCAACTACCCGGATCCGAACGATCTCATCGACCGCGTGGGCGCGGACGCCATCCGCCTGTTCATGATCGACTCCGCCGCCGTGAAAGCCGAGGAACTCAAATTCTCCGAGACCGGCGTGCGCAACATCGTGCGCGCCGTGCTGCTTCCGCTGTGGAATTCGGTGTCACTGTTCACGACCTATGCGAATGCCGACGCCTCCAAAGGCCAATTGACCTGGAAACCGGGACAGAATCTGGTTTCGGAAAATGAACTCGACCGTTGGATTCTTTCCGATCTACAGGCGTTGCTGAAGCGCGTGTCGGTGGAAATGGAAAACTACCGGCTCTACAACGTGGTGCCGGCGCTGGTGGAATTCGTGGACGATCTCACCAACTGGTACATCCGCCGCTCGCGTCGACGCTTCTGGAAATCGGAAAACGATCGGGACAAGAACGGGGCCTATGCCACGCTGTATCGCGTACTGGTGGATTTCTCCAAAGCCTTGGCTCCTTTCCTGCCGTTCATGGCGGAGGAGATTTATCAGATCCTCGTGCGTGAACCTTCCTCCGTCGGGGCGGACGGCCGTCCGCCCGTACAGTCCGTGCATCATTGCGATTATCCGGTGTTCGATCCGGCCTTGTACGACGAAGCGTTGAACGGGAAAATGGCATTGGCACGTCAGGCTGTGAATCTGGGTCGCGCCTTGCGCGCCGAGCGGAATATCAAGAACCGCCAACCGTTGCGCCAACTCAAGATTGTGGTGCGTGGCGAAGAGCAAGCCGCGTGGCTGCGCTCGCTTGAGGATTTGATCCGCGACGAACTCAACGTCAAGGAAGTCGAAATTTCGCTGGACGAGTCCTCCTTTGTCACCTACAAAGCCAAGGCCAATTTCAAATCCCTGGGCGCGAAGCTCGGCAAGAACATGAAGGCCGTGGCCGATCAAATCGCCAAACTCGGGCACGCCGACATCAAATCCATGCTCGAGGGCAAGCCTCTGGTGCTGGGGGAACATTCCCTGTCGGCCGAGGACTTGCAGGTGATCCGCGAGGTGCAGGAAGGACTGGCTGTCACCGCGACCGCGGAACTGACCGTGGCGCTCGATACCACGGTGGATGAAGCACTGCGGCTGGAGATGCTGGCGCGGGAAACCGTCAGCAGGATCCAGAACCTGCGCAAGGAGGCGGATCTGGCCGTCACCGACCGGATCGACGTGCGTTTAAATGATGTGACACCCCTGTTGCGCAAAGCTTTGGAAGCCCATCTTTCATATATTTCCGCGGAAGTTTTGGCCGTTTCCCTCGGCTTCGACACGGCGGGTGAGGCACCCGTTTCCGGCGAGGTGGAAGTGGACGGCGAACGGGGTCGTATATTCATCGCGATCAACCCAGGAAAGGACCTGGCATGAACAAGGCCAAGAAAAAAGCGGCGGCATCCAAGCCAAAAAGCGTGAAGAAGCCCGCCGCTAAAAAGCCCGCAGCGAAAGCCAAACCCGCCAAGGCCAAAACCGTTGCCAAGCCTGCGGCAAAAGCCGCGCCTAAGACTGTTGCCATGGCCAAGCCGGCAATGCGCGCCTTGCCCAAGCCCATTGCCTCCAAGAATCCCAAAGGAAAAGATTCGGTGTCGAAACAAACCTCCAACCGCAGCCGCCTGAACAAGGAAGAGCTGAAGTTTTTTGAAAAGCTGTTGAACGAGAAGAAAGAGACTTTGATTCAGGAGCTCGACTATCTCGAAGACAACACCATGCGCCTCAACGCCAAGGACGGCGCGGGCGATTTGTCCAGCCACGCCTACCATCTGGCCGATCACGCCACGGAAACGCAGGATCGCGAGCAGGCCTTTCATCTCGCCAGCCGCGAAGGCCGGTATCTGAACTATATCGAGGAAGCCTTGGATCGCGTGCGCGCCGGAACCTACGGCTTGTGCAAAAACTGCGGCAAGCTCATTCCGAAGGCGCGCTTGGAAGCTGTTCCCACGGCCAAGATGTGCATCGACTGCAAGGCCAAACAAGAGCAGGCCATCGAAGCCGAAGCTCCAGCAGCCTGATCTGTTTTAGAAACCGTCCATTATTTGGATTTTGATTTACAGTCGCGGTGCGCGGCCTTGGCCTTTTGATGCGCTTCGCGGCTGCAATCCTTGCGCTCCTTTTTATCCGTCTTTTCCTTGCACACCGCCATGTCCGCCTTGAAGGTGTCCCGGACGGCTTTCATGCAATCGCCGCGCTCGGAAGCCATCGCAGCAGGAGCCAACAAGGCCGATGAAAGAATCAAGGTTGCCAGAAATTTCATGATGCATCCTCCCCGCATCCCGCGGCACACGCCGGAATGATGCGCGACGGGGAAGTTACAAAACAGGGGAGGCCGAAGCCCACCTAGCCGAAACGGAATCCTTCCGCACCCCTCAGGCCGTTCACGAAATCGATTCCCGAGATTTTAGGCTTGCCTTCCCATTGCACTTCGAGCAGCCGCAAAGAGCCGTTTCCGGCGCTGATAAGGGGATGTTGGGCCGCATCCAGATAGAGAACACCCGGTTCGGTCGGTGCTTCCCCGGCCACCACGGAGGCGCGATGAATCCGCAACACACGACCGGATTCCTTCTCGGTGGTGTGGCACAAAGGGTAGGGATTGAAGCCGCGAATGCGGTTGTGCAACACAGTCGCTGAAAGCTTCCAGTCGATCGCTCCATCTTCTTTTTTCAATTTAGGGGCCGGGGTTGCATGCAGGTGATCCTGTTCTTTGGGAACAGCAATACCCGTTTCCAAATCCTTTAATGTCCGCAGCAACAAATCACGACCCATGACACTCAGCCGTGCGAACAACTCTCCGGCAGTTTCTTCGGGACCGATGGCAGTTTTTTCCTGCGCCAGGATTTTTCCGTGATCCACCTCGGCGTCAAGCTGGAAAATCGTCACGCCGGTTTCCGAATCGCCGTTGGCAACCGCCCACTGAATCGGAGCGGCGCCACGATATTTCGGCAGTAGTGACCCGTGGATGTTCACGGCGCCCATGCGGGACAACGGGAACAAGGTGGCCGGCAGAATGCGGAAAGCCACCACGACCAATAGATCCGCTTTTTGTTCTTCAATAAGTTTGTGAAACTCCGGACTCTTGAGAGACTCGGGCTGCGCCACAGGCAAACCCAACTCCAGTGCTTTTTCTTTGACCGGAGGCATGGCCAATTTTTGTCCGCGGCCCTTGGGTTTGTCGGGCTGCGTCACCACCAGTTTGACACGGTGAGCCTTTGCCAGCGAATCGAGCACCGGCACGGAAAACGCCGGAGTGCCCATGAAAACCAAATTCAACATGAAACTCAGATTAGAAAACGCGGAAACCGCCCGCAAACATCACGATTTCTTCAGCGGCCGCCACCAAGATTCATGGGTCTTGTACCATTCCACTGTGAGCGGAAGACCAGTCTCGAAGCGATGCTTCGGCTCCCAGCCCAGTTCGCGGCGGATCTTGGAAGCATCGATGGCGTAACGGCGATCGTGTCCGAGACGATCGGGCACGTAGCGGATGGAGGATTCATCCTTGCCGAGCAGTCGCAGGATTTCCCGCGCGATGTCGATATTCTTCCACTCGTTGTTGCCGCCGATGTTGTACGTCTCTCCGGCCTTGCCTTTTTCCAGCGCCAGCAAAATACCGCGACAGTGATCTTCAACCTGCAGCCAGTCACGCACGTTCTGCCCATCCCCGTAAATCGGGATTTGCAAACCGTCCATGAGATTGGTGATGAGCAACGGGATCAATTTTTCCGGATACTGATAAGGACCGTAGTTGTTGGAACAGTTGGTGATGACCGTATCCATGCCGAAGGTATGGTGGTACGCGCGCACCAGCAAATCCGATCCCGCCTTGCTGGCGGAATAAGGAGAGTTGGGCGCATAAGGCGTGGTCTCGGTGAAATAGCCGGTGGGCCCCAGCGAACCGTACACTTCGTCGGTCGACACGTGCAGGAAGCGGCGGAGCTTGAATTCTCGCGCGAACTCAAGCAAGATCTGTGTTCCCATCACATTGGTCTGCACGAAAATTTCCGGGCCGGTGATGGAACGATCCACGTGCGACTCCGCCGCGAAGTGAACCACGGCATCGGGTTTGTCCGCGAACACTTCGGCCATTTTTGCTTTGTCGCAAATGTCCGCATGCACGAAGCGATAGCGGGGGTTGGACGCCAGATCCGCGAGGTTGGCCGGATTGCCGGCATAGGTCAGCTTGTCCACATTGGTGATACGCCAGTCCGAACGTTCACTGAGAATGAGACGCACAAAATTGCTGCCGATGAAGCCGCAGCCGCCTGTTACGATGAGATGCATAGGGGGTGTAATATGCAAAAAGCGGGGCGCGCCGCTACACCAAAAGTCCGACGCGTTCCTCCGGAACTTCCAGAGAGAAACGGCTGCCCTCGCCCAAAACACTCTCCGCCGACACTTGAATACCGTAGCGTTGCGCCGCGTGCTTGACGATGGCAAGCCCGAGGCCGGTGCCTTCACCGCGCGCACGCGCGGAATCTCCGCGATAAAAACGTTCGAAGAGGTGCGGCACCATGTCCGGGGGAATACCTTGCCCCGTGTCGCGCACACTGAAGACGCGTGCACCTTCTTCCCATTCGGCCTGCACCTTGCCGGCGGGGCGGTTGTAGCGTACGGCATTGCCGATCAGATTTCCTATCAGCAAATCGAGATCGCGCGGCTCCATGTTCCAGATCAGATTTTCCGGAACGCGATTCTCGAAACGAATGCCGTTTTTTTCCGCCTCGACGCGATGCTGGTTCCACGCCGCCTGAACGAAAGCGTGTATGGGCAGCGGCTCGGTGTGTGCCGGGGCATTCTGGTTCTCGAGTTGGGAAAGATTGAGCAAATCCTTGACCAGATGCTGCAGGCGCAGCGCATTGTCCTGCACTTTGCGCAGGAAGTGTTCCAGCATCTTGGGATCGGTCATGGCGCCGTTGAACAACGCCTCCGTATATCCAAGAATGGAGGACAACGGCGTCTTGAGTTCGTGAGATGCGTTGGCGACAAAATCGGTCTTGACGCGATCCAGATTCCGGAAGCGCGTCACATCCATGACGGTCAGCAGGGATTCACCATTCTGATTTTCGCCGGGCAGCAGCGGACGCAGATGGCAAACCAGATCGAATGCCTGTTCCGGGCTTTTGTCCACCTGAAACACCGGAAGCCGCTTGGGGCTCGTATCCGCTATCCATTGCAACAAGCCCTCATGTGACACGGCTTCCGCCAAAAGTTTTCCTTCAAGAGGTCCCGCCTCCGCTTTCAATGGCAACAGACGAAGCGCCGAGGGATTCACGGCCCTCACAAAGCCCTGTCTGTCCAGCAGAAGAATTCCTTCTTCCAACCGATCAAGCACGGCGCGCAAGCGGTCGCGCTCCTGTTGCAACCCCGAGGACAAGCGCCCCACCGCATCGGCGTATTCGGCAAAGGCCTGATTGAGTATTTCCGCTTCGCGAAACGGAGCGGCCCAGCGCAAGGGTTTGGAGACATCGCGGGCTTCTCCGCGCAACCGCAACAGGGGACGGCTGATGCGCCGCGAAATCCAAAAGGCGATGGCGGCCGCTGTCAAAAAGAACAAGGCCAGCTCCCACAACGAAGTGTGTAAAGCGGCATTTCGGAAATGGTGCAAAGTGCTCGATCCTGCAGCCATGCGCAATACAATGCCCTTGGGTTGCAGCGCCTTGGCCACGTACAGCATCTCCGCGCCGACTGTGCGGGAGAAACGCCGTGAAGTGCCAAAACCGTCCTTGCGCGCCGCAAGAATCTCAGGGCGTAAGGCGTGGTTCTCGACCAAGGAAAGGCTGTCCCGCGGAATGTGCGAGTCAGCGATCAATTTCCCGTCCGGAGCTACAAAGGTGACGCGATACCCCTTGAAGAGAGCGACGGCCCGAGCCAGAGAGTCGGCGCGGGGAAATTTCAGAAGATCCGGATCCTGCTCCGTCTCATGTGCCAGCCAATCCAAATCGCCACGCAACTCGGATTGCAGTTCTGAGTAAAAGGCGTTTTCGGTGGACTGGTATAGACGCCACGTCAGTACGGCAAACGCCAGTCCCAGCGCCGTGAGAAGAACGAGAAAGCGGGTGAACAGGGAGGAACGGGAACGCATGCGAACGATAAGATACGTTCGCCCTCAATTTATTCGAGGGTGTAACCTTCTGTGTCCCATTGATAGCCGAAACCTGTGACGGTCCGGATGCACGTCCCGTAGGACATGAGCTTTTCGCGCAAGCGGGTCACCGCCACGTCCACGCTCCGCAGGCCGGCCTTGGCATCCATACCCCAGGCGCGTTCCAGCAAGGTTGAGCGGTCGACGGTCTTGGGCTTGGCTTCAAGCAATGCCTTGAGCAAGGAGAACTCGCGTGGCGAGAGATGAATGCGCCCATTGTTGATGTCCACCCGATGGCTGTCGAGGGAAATGCGAAGACCTTGAAACACGTAATCTTCTCCGCCCCGGACACGCCGCATCAAGGCGCGGACACGGGCCGTGAGCTCACGGGGCGAAAAAGGCTTGGTGATGTAATCTTCCGCGCCCACTTTGAAACCAGCCAGCTTGTCGGTTTCCTCATCACGCGCGGTCAGAAAAATGACAGGGACGCGTTCCATGCGTTCGTCACGTTTCATGCGGCGGCAAAGTTCTGTTCCGCTCATGTCAGGAAGCATCACGTCCAGCAATGCCATGTCCACACTCTCATCGGTGAGAATGGACAGGGCTTCGTTTCCGGACTTGGCGGGAAAAACCCGGAATCCCTCGGATTCCAGACTGTAAGTGATCAACTCCAGAATATCGGCGTCGTCTTCGGTAACGAGAACACTGGGACCTTGCACGTGCGTTCCTCTATCCTTTTGAAGCAAAAAATTTACCGCCTAAAACCCGCCCTCCCAAGAGCAAACCTGTTTCAGGCATATTACCACGCCGTACGTCCATGTAAATTTGCATGAATATGGGTGAAAAACAGCAAAAAAAACTGCTCGACGTCCGCAATATCGAGGTGATGCGCGGACAGACCGTGGCCTTGCGCGATTTCACATGGACGGTTCACAAAGGCGAACATTGGGCTGTGCTGGGTCCCAACGGTTCCGGTAAAAGCACGGTGGTTCAGGTTTTACAAGGTTGGCTCTGGCCGCAGGCTGGGGAAGTTTCCGTGCTGGATCGCAACTTCGGATCGGATGATGTGGATGAATTGCGCCGCCATGTGGCGTGGGTGGGCAGCGAGGTGGAACCGGAATTCCCGGCCCATCAAACCGTGTCGGATCTGGCTGTGTCGGGCTCGGTGGGAACCTTGGGGATCCAATTCCAACTTCCCGATGCCAAACAACGGGCATCCGCAAAAAATGCGCTACGACTGCTTCGTCTGATGCCTCTGGCCAAACGACCTTTCAACCGGTTGAGTCAGGGACAACGTCGGCTGGCCGTTATTGCGCGCGCTTTGGCGATGAATCCGCAACTATTGCTATTGGACGAGGCAACTTCTGGTCTGGATCCGGTAGCTCGCGAACGTTTTCTGGAACGAATCGAGGGCCTTCTGGGTCCGAAATCCCGACCCTTGGTCGTTTACATCACTCACCATCTGGAAGAGGTTCTGCCGGAGTTCACCCATGTGCTATTGTTGCGCGAAGGCAAGGTCGTAGCCGCCGGACCCCGGAAAAAAGTTCTGACGCCAAAGTTATTGGAAAAAACCTTTGCCGCCCGTTTCGCTCTTTCCGAACGCAACGGGCGATTGTGGGCACGGATCGTTTAGAACGGCAGATCGTCTTCGGGTGCCGGAGGAAGACTGGCGCCCGCCGGGCTCTCGGAACGCATCGGGGCGCTGTCTCCGCCACGGGAGTATCCCTCGGAAGAACCACCGCCATCGCGGGGGCTGCCCAGCATCACCATGTTGTCCGCCAGCACCTCGGTCATGTATTTCTTCTGTCCGTTTTGATCGTCCCAGGAGCGGGTTTGTAAACGACCCTCGACGTAAATCTGTTTTCCTTTGCGCAGGTATTTCTCCGCCACCTCGGCGAGACCGCGCCACATCACGATGTTGTGCCATTCGGTCTTTTCCACCTTCTGACCGTTCTTGTCGGTATAGCTTTCGGTGGTGGCGATGGAAAAGTTGGCGACCTTGACGCCGGATGGCACAGCGCGCACTTCCGGATCCTTGCCGAGATTTCCGATGAGCATGACTTTGTTGAGGGAACCCATGAGACTTTATCCTTTTCTCCCCGGAGGCCCGGGGGCACTGATGGTTGGTACGTTCTTTCCGGCAACTACCTTTTGCAGTTCACCGGAGAAAAACGTTGAGCAAAGATAATCGCGTCAAACTGCCGCTGGATCGCCTGCCGGAACTGTGGCCCAAGTCCCTCAAAAATGTCGCGTTGGGAGCGGTTTTGCATCCCGCTTCCATATCGGCGTCTCTCACCCATGCCTCGGACGTGCTCAAATCCCACGACGGTACTTTGTTCCGGCTCAAGGCTCTATTTGGTCCGCAGCACGGGTATTTGGGCCAGACCCAGGACAATATGATCGAATGGGGTGGTTTTACGCACCCGTTGTGGAACATCCCGGTATATAGCCTGTACGGAGAGCATCGCGAACCCACTCCTGAAATGTTGGAGGGGCTGGACGCTTTGCTCGTGGATATGCAAGACGTCGGCGCGCGTTATTACACCTTCATCTGGACCCTGTACCTGTGTATGCGCGCCTGTGAAAAAAAGGGTATTCCTGTTGTGGTGCTGGATCGCCCCAATCCCATCAGCAATACCGTGGAAGGCCCGATCCTGAATCCCGACTACCGCAGCTTCGTGGGATTGCATCCCATTCCCGTGCGCCACGGAAAAACCATCGGGGAACTCGCGCAACAATTCAAACGAGAAGCGTTTCCCAACTGCGAACTGTATGTGTTGCCGATGGAAGGGTATGATCCGACGGCCTATTTCGAAGACACGAGATTGCCCTGGGTGCTGCCGTCGCCGAACATGCCCACAGTAGACACGGCCGTGGTGTATCCGGGCATGTGTCTGTTCGAGGCGACCAATGTTTCGGAAGGCCGGGGAACGTCGCGACCTTTCGAACTTTTCGGCGCCGCGTGGATTCGCGCGCAGGATTTCTGCGACAAACTCAATCGCGAAAATCTACCCGGCGTATGGTTCCGCGAAGCGTACTTCCAACCCACCTTCCATAAATTCTCCGGCCAACTCTGCGGTGGCGCGCAAATGCACATCACGGATCGGAAATCCTTTCTGCCGTTCCACACCGCCGTTGTGGTTCTGAACAACCTGCGCCGCGATTATCCGGAAACCTTCCGCTGGAAGGAACCGCCGTACGAATACGAGTACCATAAACTTCCCATTGAAATCCTGATCGGCGGGCCGCTGGCTTCGGTGTTCCCCTGATGTCCCTCGCGGCGTTCCTTCTGTGCGCGGGTTATGGTCAGCGTTTAAAGCCTTTGACTGAACGCCTCGCCAAACCCGCCATTCCGTTCCAAGGCAAAAGCGCACTGGAGATCAACAAGCGTCGAATCGATATTCTGAAGCCTGAAAAATGGCTGGCGAATACCCACCACCTTCCGGAACAGATTGAAGCCATCTGCAAACGTCTGAACATCGAAACATTGCAAGAACCCGAGATTTTGGGAACGGGAGGTTGCATCGCAAATGCCGCATCCATCCTGAAGCACTACGATCATTTTCTGGTGCATAATGCGGATCTGATTCATTCCATCGATCTCCAACGACTTTTCTCTCTGCACCAATCTTCGGAGGCATTGGCAACATTGGCCGGCGTCCGCCATCCGGATCACAACTCCCTTTCAGTGGATTCAACTGGACGACTACAAGGGATTCACGGTTATGAGGGATTTACCTCGTCCATGGAATCGTCGCGTTTCACCTTCGCGGGCATTGCGTTTTACCGGAAAGATTTTCTGGATTTTGTAACCGCAGGTGTGGAAGACATCAAACGCCATTGGACACACGCTCTGAAATCGGGCGAAAAAATTCAGGTTGTGGATTGTGCGGCTTCAGCATGGCACGACTTCGGGACACCGCAGGGTTTATGGGAAGCGGCGAAGTTCATGATGGAAACAACCGGTGAGTTCGGTTATCAATACCCGTCAAAGCCGGGCGAAAAGCCTTATGTGTCCAATGAAGCGGGACAGGAGGGGTTGCCGGAGGGGTTGAAAAACGTTTTGGTTTATGAGGAACACCCGGGAGTAATTCCGTCTGGCACTTATAACATTATTCTAGGTGTCGATTTTGATTGGAAAACGAAGGCGTCAAGTTAAACCACCACGACAACACACCACAAATAATTCCATTTCGTTATCTTATGCACAATCGAGTTGTTCGGAGGGATCATGCTCTTCTCAAAATCTTCATCATACGCGGCTATTGGATTTCTGATGTCTGCGGTTCCGATTTTCTCCGCAGCTCATGAAATTTTCAATCTGCAATTCAACGACTCGACAAATCTGGGAACCCAAACCGGTCTTGCAACGACGGGGACGCTCTATGGGGATGTCCACACCGCAGCGGATTTTTCTGGAGCCGCAGATTTTGGGACCACAGGTCGCATCCAATTCCCGGGCTTCGTACAACCCAAAGGGAATTTTTCGATTGAAGCACGTTTCCGTATCCGGGATTATTTTCCGTCGGATCCATTCATCTCGGATTTGGTGAACACGGGATCCTGGGTCGGCACCCCTCCACAGGGATTTGCGTTCCGCGTGGGTGCGGGCTACTTCTACCCTCCGCTTCCGCGTGCAGCCTATGCCTCGGATGCGGAATACCAGGCTGCTCTCGCGCTTCTCAGCGTAGGCCAAAGGGCGGATTTAGGCAAATGCCTTGGTGATTTCGCGATCGCCGTCTCGCAAGGGAGTGGCTCTTGGAAAGAGATCATCACAGATCGCTGCGTGGAACGAAATCGCTGGATTCACATGGTCGCCACCTGGGACGGACAAAATTCGCGCCTCTATATGGATGGCTGGGATGTCACCGATCCATGGCGGAATAGCGGCGTCGGATTGTCCACGAAACTGGACAGTACTGCGCCTATCACTGTCGGTGCCCGCTATTTGAGTAATTCCGATGGACGCCACTTTAACGGCCTCATTGATTTCGCCCGCATCGTAGACACCGCCATGAGCGCAAAAGAGATCCGCAACCGTTATTGGCAAACCCTTTCATCTGACGAACGCACGCGAACATGCGCGACTTGGCTCCCCTCTTTTCCAGTCGGTGGGCGTTTCATCCGCGGAGATGGAGATTTCTGTGTACGTTCGGCAGATCCCGATCATTGCGGAACCAGCTGGCACAAAGGAGATTCCATCGACGTCGAATTCTCACGGGATGCCGCGTTCGACACCGTTTTTGCATCCTTTCCAGTCACTGATACTGTATTCAAGGTGGACGCCCGCTATCTGCAAGGAAAAAAATCCTTTGAAGGGCAGACCTACTGGAGAACACGGCCTCACTCTGCCGGTGTTTTAAAGAAATCCGCAGCTGTTACTTCGGATTGGAGCCTTCCCGCCACCATGGTGCTCAGCCTCGATGGGACGCCAACATCTTTGACTGCGCAGAATACGCCGCACAGAATTGTCGCATGGAAAGACAGAACTGTTTTTCTTCCGGAAGCGCAGTATCCCAATCCTCCCACGATTTTTGGCCTGGACGGAAAGGCCATCACCGGCGCCTTCACAGCATGCTCAGGTGGTTGGTGCTTGCAAAGTATGCCATCAGCCGTCCCCAGTGTGTTCTTTGTGAAATAAAACCATCTTTAGGCGTTGTATCTTTTCCGTCGCCTTACGGGCACGGCATGAGCAGACCCCGCCTTTCCTACTACTCCTACGATTGTCTCGGAAATCCTTGGGTTTCGGGGGGCGGTGCCGTGCGGGATTTCGAGATCCTCAAGCGTTTCGTCCGACACGCCGAAGTCACGTTGTTCGTCGGGAAATATCCGGGCTTTCGGGAGGAATCCCGCGAGGGAATCCGGATTCGAGGAATCGGATTCGGGCGCTCCAACAAGTGGTGTCGCATGACCTTCGCACTGGCGGCCAATTTCCGCATCCTGCTGGATCGGGCGCAAATCATCGGCAACAGCGCTTCGATTTACGCTCCCGTTTTGACAGGGCTGTTCAGGGGGCGGCGCTTTTATGCCGTGTACCACCACTATGTGGGAAAAAGATCGCAAGAAAAATTCGGAGTGGTTGGACTGGTTCCAAGAATTCTGGAACAAATCATGCTTCGCTTCGGACGCCGTTACGTCATCTCGAACGCCGCCGTGGCCGAAAAAGTGCGCTCCATGAATCCAACGGCCGATGTGTTCACCACGTTCAACGGATTTGCGCCTTCCCTGCTGGCCTTGAAATCACAACTTGCGTCTCCACCCTTCATCCTCTTCGTGGGGCGTTTCGACATTTACATGAAAGGCCTCGATCTTTTAATCCACGTCTTTGGGGAAGTCGCGGCTTCGTACGGCGTCGATCTCACGCTGGCTGGACGAACCTCACAAGAGGCGCTTTCCAAATTGCGAGGCATCGTCCCGGATTCACTCCAGCATCGCGTGCGTTTTGAAACCGGAATTTCCGAGGAACGTAAGGCGGAGTTGCTGGCTTCCTGCCTGTTTTTCTGCTCACCTTCGCGTTTCGAAGGTTTTGGAATCGCGGCTCTGGAGGCCAACGCCGCGGGATGCGCCGTGCTTGCCACGGACGTGGACGGCTTTCGCGACAGTCTGGCCTTGGGTGAAACGGCGTTGGCAGTGCCGCCCAACGATCCGTCCGCGTTGAAAACCGCCATGATCCGGCTGATCCAGGACGCGCGACTTCGGGAACAACTGGGACGACAGGGGCGTGAACGCGCTTCAGCGTTCAGCTGGGATTCCATCGCGGAGAAGGAGTGGATCCGGATTCGCGCGATACTGGATTAATTTCTCCGCAACGGATTTTCCCGCGACTACTGACAATTCTTCCAACGAAGCTTCCTTGACCTTCAACGGGGATTTGAAAGCCCGCAAGAGCTTGAACTTGGTCTTCTCCCCGACGCCCGGAACCTCGTCCAGCCATGACTCGATCAGATGCGTCTTGCGTTTGCTCCGTTGAAAAGTGATGGCGAAGCGGTGCGCTTCGTCGCGCACCTGTTGCAGCAGGCGCAACGCAGCCGAGGCCTTCGGCAGCAAAATGGACTCCTCGTGTCCGGGTAGAAAAACCTCTTCCAGTCTTTTTGCCAGACCCAGAATCGGAATGTCCTCACATCCTTGCTCTTTCAAAGCTTCCAACGCCGCGTGCAATTGGCCCTTACCCCCATCGATCAGAATCAAATCCGGAAACGCTTTTCCCTCTTCCTTGAGGCGCCTTAAGCGGCGCGAGACGATTTCATGCATCGACGCAAAGTCGTCGATCCCATCCACGGTTTTCACGTTGTAGTGACGGTAATCCTGCTTGCGTGGCTTTCCATCCACGAACACCACTTGTGACGCCACTGTGTCCGTGCCGGAAAGATGGGAGATGTCGAAACCCTCAATGCGGTTTGGCGGAGCAGGCAAAGCCAAATCCTCTTGCAAGGCGGTCACGCTGTAATTGCGTCGATCGCGGCTTTCGCGCCTTGCGAGATATTCGGTGAGCTGCATGGAGGCGTTGGCCAGCGCCAAGTCCAGCTGCTTGCGCTTTTCGCCGCGTTGTGGGACCTCCAAAGTCACCGGGGCTGCGCGCAGTTCGCGCAGCAAGGCCTCCATGTTTTCCTCTTGCGGTGGCACATGTGAAAGCAACACCTCGCGCGGAATCTCACCCTGACTGCGACCGAGATAATAGGACTTCAGGAATCCGGTGATCGCAGCGCTTTCGTCCTGCTCCAGCGGCAGGCTCACTTCAAACTGCTTGCGATCCGACAACAGACCCTCACGCACTTCCAGCACCACGATACTGCCCACCTTGCCCGTGCGCTGGATGGCGATCAAATCCTTGGGATCCTGATCCGAACCCAGATCAACGCGCTGGCGTTCTTGCACAGTTTCCAGATCACGCAATTGGTCGCGAATGCGGGCGGCCTCCTCGTAGTGTTGTTCCACTGAGGCCTGCTTCATCGCCTGTTCCAATGCCGCTTTCAATTCCCGATGGCGCCCTTTCAGCAAAAGCACGGCTTCATCGACCAGCTTGCGGTAACTTTCCCGATCGATGAGATGAGCGCAGGGTGCGTCGCAACGTCCGATGTGATAGCTCAGACACGGACGCACGGGTTCAGCCAGTGGCAGTTTCAAATCGCAATCCCGCAGACGAAACGTCCGGTTCAGGAACTGTTGGATGTTCCGCATGGCGCGGGCGTTGGTATAGGGGCCGAAATAGAGATCCTTCCCCTTTTCGGCATGCCGGGTCACGAGCAGGCGGGAAAAATCTTCTGAGAGGGTCACGCGAAGATACGGGTATCGTTTATCGTCCTTCAGGTCGACATTGTAGCGTGGTGTGTGCTTGCGGATGAGATTAGCTTCGAGGATGAGCGCTTCGACCTCGGTGTGCGTGACGATCCACTCCATGTCTTTTGCTGCATCGCGCAAAACGGAGGAGGCCAGATGATTGTCTGCGGCCGGGCCGGTGAAATACCCGCGCACCCGGTTGCGCAGATTCACTGCCTTGCCGATGTAGATGAGATCTCCCTTTCCATCCTTCATCAGATAGACGCCGGGAGAATTGGGAAGCAGGGCGAGCTTCTCGCGAATGGCCCCGGCCGGAGTTTCCGTCATGTCGGTAAATTAGCTGCGCAAACCTCTCAAGGCTTTTGCAGATAGAGGCTCCGGAAGGCTCCCTTATTGGAGATCAGGACTTCCAGATAGTACGCGCCCTGTGGCAAAGGCGACAGGTCGTAATTGGAGGCCTTGGAACCGCTTCGGAAGAACACTTTCTTACCCGTCATGTCGGTAATCCTTACCGTGTGCGGTTCATCGAAAGGAACTGCAATCTGACTTTGGTGGAGATCCAGCAATGGCTGCAGCGCGGCCCGCCCACGAAGCCCCGTGGTCGCGATTCCTGCACCCCACTTGATGGCTTGCACCACCTGCCCCTTGAATTCAGGACGCTTCCATGTTTGGCCGTCATGACCGCTGCAGTTGTAATACACCCAGCCATTGCCCTGTGCGCGAACCCAAATCCACGGTGTGGCGGTATCAACGGTGTTCATGCGGGATCGCGCAAGGATAATGGTATCTGAGGTGAAACTCTTGTGGCGGCGGCCCTCATCCCAGTAAGGCTGTCCGCCGGTGGCAGTGGCCGAGGTCGGCAGCGCAGTCGTTCCAGTAAGCGAAGCATGAAGCGGTTGCTTGAAAGTGATGGTGCCGCCATTATCGGACGTGCCGTTGCCATGATCCAGGAAAAGTCCCCCTAGCAGATTACCCCAATTGGCGCTGAGTGTTCCATTGTTGAGATACGTGTTGGTGGATCCGTGAAAGGCCACGGCCACATGCCCTGCGGCTATCCAAGAAATAAAATTGCTTAGCTGAGTAGCCGACATGTCTGTCCCGGTTTGATCGGTGGTGTAGAGGAACGCCACGTCATATTGGGCCAGACTGTCCGGATTCAACCAGGAATGCGAAGTGGCCTCGCGATAATTCAGTGTGAGGTTGTTGGCGGCGAAAACCGGCGTAAGAGTGTCTCTCAAAGCGCGTGAATTGTGCGTGGTGGTGGTTGTGCCACCCCAGAACAACACGCGAATCGGCGACTGGGCAAAGGACAGGGTTCCCACTACAAAGGTCATCAAACCGAATTTGGTTGCAAAGCAGTTCCACTTGTTCAAATTCAGCATTGGTTTCTCCTTCAAGTTCCCACCCGCAACGCTTTTCAACCTTGGAAAGCGCATATCTCCGTTAAATCTATACCGTTCTCTGTCTTTTGAGTGAAATAATACGAGTATCCCTTTAAGACGCAAAAATAACGAAAATGAAGAATTTTTCGGCTTATTTCGAATCGGGAAGCAATGCTTTTCATCAAGGATCGTTTCATAAAAGTACCATTTTGGCTTGACTTACCGTTCAAAGCCCTTACCTTAAAGGGCTTGATTGGATACCCTTTTTTTAATGAGGTTGGAATGTTTATGCGCAACACGATTTTGATTTCAAAAGGACTGATCGTTCTCTTGACTGCCGGTTATCTGACTACGGTTTTTTCCCAAACTTCCTGCCCGGCGTTCACCTACGTGAAAACCAACACCGTAGATCCAAACTGGCCCGACAGCACGATTCCCAAGTGGCCCTCCACGGCCAGCAATGCAGGATATCCGTATTTCACTCGTTATACGCTCCCGCTTCCCGCATCCAGTGCCCAGAACTGCGTCCAGCTTCCGACCGGATTCAGCAAAAGATTGTGGGCCACTGAAGATCAGAACATGTCCGGGGTTCATGCCTTGGTCGCTATGAACTGGGACGAAAAAGGCCGGTTGTGGGGTGTGGAAACCAGCGACTATCCCAATCGCGTGCTCAGCAACCCCATGCCGGGCGGTGGCGGAAGCGATCGCATCGTGATTCTCGAGGACACCGACGGCGACGGAGTGGCGGACCGACGCAAAATTTTTGCATCCGGCTACAACCTGCTGACGGGCATCGTGGTCACCACCAATGGCGTGATTGTTTCCATGGCTCCGAATATTTTATTGCTCAAGGATGATAATGGCGACGATGTCGCGGACAATCCGCAAGGCCAGATTCTCTACACCGGTTTTGGAAGAAGCGATACGCACGCAACCATTTCCAATCTGACCTACGGCTTGGACAACTGGATTTACGCATCCATCGGTTATTCTGCCGGAACGAACATCCGTAACCCCACCACCAACCAGACATTCTCCAGTTCCTGGTCGCAGCGCATCATGCGCTTCAAGTCTGATGGTTCAGCCATCGAGGCCCAGACCTCCCTGACCAACAACACCTGGGGAATCGGAATTTCAGAAACCGGACAGATTTTTGCATCCACAGCCAACCGGGATCATTCCTTTCACGAGGTCTATCCCGGGCAATCACATCGCACGCCGATTTATAGTGGAGCCGATCAAGGCTACGTGCCCGAAACGCCGGTGTACTCCTCTTGGACCAGCGTGGCTCCCTTCGCCCACCCCCATCCAATCACACCGCATTGGAACATCAACAACCCCGGATATGCCGGCTCTCCCAACCACTCCCTGTACACGGCACGGCAGTTTCCCCAGAAATACTGGGATCGCATCGCGTTCGTGTGCGGTCCCCAGCACCATCTGGTGCACCAGATGTTTCTGTCACCATACCGGAGTACGTGGAGAGGTGCAGAGGACACCACCGAACCCAACATCTTCGCCAGCACGGATCCCTCATCCGCGCCCATCCAGGCCACCGTGGGACCCGATGGAGCCCTCTGGGTTCTTGACTGGTACAACTACCTGACGAACCATAATGGCATTTGCGGCAAGATCGCCTGTGGGACTGGTGCCGCACAAATCTCTCCCATTCGGGACACCACCCGGACACGGATTTACCGGATCAGCTATGACGCTCGGCCATTGGACGCCATATTGAATTTGTCTCAGGCCTCCGAGGATCAATTGATCGAGACGTTCGGCCATCCCAATCTGTTCTGGCGGCTGCAGGCACAGCGCCTGCTTCTGAAGCGGGGCGCGAATGCCGGTCTCATCACCAAGCTCACGAACATTCTCTCCACCAACACGGTCAATGATATGGGTGAATCTCCACAGGTCATTCACGCGCTGCGAACCCTGGAAGGCTTCGGATTATTCACCAGTGCACCTTCCACCTGGGTGCCCATTCTGAAGGATCTGATGCTCCATCCTTCCCCCGGGGTCCGATGGAACGCCATTGATGCGTTGCCCAACAACGCCTTGTCCACCACCGCCATTCTGGATCAGGGACGAATCAACGATCCCAATGCGCACGTCCGCATCCGTGCGTTGTACAAACTCTCCATTCTGCCAGGCACCAAGAGCGGGCAGATGTACACGCCTTACGTCAACTTGGACGCGGGATTGCCCGTCAATTATTCACAAAACCGTTTCACTGCCGTGGGTGGGCTGACACAGACCAGCACATTGCCCACCATACCGCCTCTTCGCGATCCCGTATCCATCAACGGCAAAAACGCGCCCGTCTTTCAAGGGGAGATCTCCGTCACCTATCGCAACGGCCTGGAGATTCGCGGAATAAATTTCGCCTCAGGCACCTTGACGATTTGGAATGCAAAGGGAATACAGGTGGCCCGATTGAGCGTCGCGGGCGGCAAAGTGGCGGAAAGAGCAGCCCTTGCCGAGGGCGTTTATTCGTACACCATCAACATCCAAGGCGCCATCCGCACCGGGCGGTTCTCAGTCTTTGAATAATGACGATGGCTCAACGCGCTTCTAAAGCGCGTTGAGCGAGTCGCGAATGCGTTTGACTTCCCAGACCGCGATTGAATCCATGGCGATTTCGGCGACGCTGCGGGGAGTTTTGATACAACCTGTCTCGGTGCAAGATACGACCGTGGAGTCATTCCGCTGAACGCGCAAGAAAGTCAGAACCGCGGCGATCTCCTGGTTAGACATGCTCTGTCCGAGGGAAGGCATGAAACCGTTGTATACCTGGCCGTTGACCCGAATTGTATCGGAAAGGCCCTTGAGGAGAATGCGCACGGGGCGAAGCCGCACGGCCATGAAATAATCCGAATTGGCCTGAGGGGGAGCTCCTTCACTTCCACCACGGGCATCGGCACCATGGCATCCAGTGCAGCCCATATCGCTGAAAACCTGTTCGCCCTGGGTTATAAGAGTCGCCCGCGATACGCACAACGTGTCATTTTGCTTGCAGACATAGTTATCCGGAGTATTACTGCCGCCATCCTTGCTATCCGATCCCAAACAACCGTTGAATATTACGCCGGTAAAAAGCGAGGCTGCAATGATGTACAGCGCGGAGGATTTTCCGGAAAAAAGTCGGGTGAATCGCTTGTTTAACATCGTTTTTCCTCGTGGGTTGCTGAAGAATCCATGTCTTACGGGTTTCAAAAATAAACTCGTTTCTCCTTGGAAAAACAGCGTTATCCATGAACCCCGAACCCGACGACAAATTACGGCATTATATTAAGCGGGCCTGCCGAAAACGAAGGTGGATTTTGAAAGAAAAGAGATTACCAATGCTTCGAATTTCTCAATGGAAAGGGCTCTGGGTGGCTTTAACCGCCATCCCCTGCCTCGCGGATCCGCTGTTGATCCCAAGCAATGTATTGACGGCGACTTTTACGACGCAGCAACACCCATATGCCGCGTCCATGAATTCCTTCCTGCAAAGTCAAGGCGCATACACAGGCAACTTTACGCCCACCGGTCTTTCTCGCGCCGATTACCTTCCCCTGATCAACAGCATCACGCGCGCATTGCAGAAGATGCAAGCCTCCAACGGGGCAATCATCGATCCAGTGTTGAACCGTGAGGACAAATTCTCTTCACCCGCCTATGCGCACTGTGTCTCCGTGCTGTTCAAAAGCGGATACGCACCACTGACCGACACCGCGTTTCTGAACTCCGGTATGCGCGCCATGACCCTTTCCATCTCCGAAATGACAGGCAATACCGTTCCCGACTCCCACGGGGATTTTTTCACCGTGCTTCTGATGCAGGCTTACCAGAACTTCAACGGCATCGTACCGACCGCCACGTTGAGCACGTGGAGAACCAACCTCGGTAGAATCGCACCCGGAACGGTGTATCACAACTCAGCGCAGAACTGGATCGCCTTCAACATGTCCGGCGAGTTCATGCGCTATCAGGAAGGATTGACCACCATCGATTGGGTCCAGACACGGATGACATCCCAGGTCAAGAGCATGGGCACGGATGGTCTCTATCAGGATACCACCGCCATCGACACCACCAACAAAAACCTGAATGGGTTTTCCTTCGCTTATGACAACGTGGCCCGCATGGTGCTCGGAGTCATTGCCCGTGGAGGCTATGCTGGAACCTATTCGGCGGAATTGAACCGCGCCCTTTGGAAAGGCGGTTGGTCCGGATTGCTGTACCAGTCTCCCGCGGGTGAGGTGCCGACGGGAATGCGCAGCTCGCATCATTTGTGGAACGAAGGCTATGCCGCCGCGAACTACGAGATGTGGGCGAATCAATACAAGATGGCGGGCTATCCCAATATCGCGGGCGCTTTCAAGCGCGCAGCCATGCTTTCATTGGCAGCGAACAAGCTGTGGCTGCAACCCGACGGTGCGGGCTACGTCACCAAGGCGCGTTACGCCCCGTCCCAGAAATGGGGTTACATGGCCTATTCCGGTTTCGCCGACTACAACGCGCTGGCCGCATCCGTTCTGGGTTCCGCATGGCAAATGTCCGATTCGACCATCTTGGAACAGCCCGCTCCCGCCGACATCGGCGGCTATGTGCTTCCCGTGCTTTCCGGCTTCAAAAAGATCTTCGCCAGCGCGGGCGGAACCTACGCCGAGTTCGACATCCGCGGGGATCAATCGCACAATCCCACCGGCCTTATCCGTGTGCATTTGAAGACTTCGCTCCCGCAACTCGGTCCTTCAGACGGAGCCATGGCCGGGCACATCGCGAGCGCTCAGTATTGGCCGCTTTATCCGACCGCCGATGCAGCCGGGTTGCCCAACACCGGCGTCGGTCCGGGCTGGCTGGTGAGCGGAACCTGGAAAACCCTCGGTGCGATGCAGCAGTTACCAACGGTGACCATTTTAGAGCAAACCCAGGCGCGCGCGTCCTTCCGCGTCAGCTATACCATCGATTCGAGTTCGAAGCTGAACGAAATGGTGATCGTGGAACCGGGCGGTGTGACCGTAATCGATTCGGTGATCGGCGGAGGCATCAACGGATTGCGGATCTACTACCCCATGTTGCTTACAGACGGCGAGCAGACCTCCACGGTGTCGGTGAACGGAAACTCGGTGATTCTAGGCTTGCGCGGAAAAGGCTCGCAGTTTTACATGACAAACCCTTCGGCTTCGCTGGTGCGAACCAATGTCACACGCAACCATCGCAATGGCCGCTGCGAACTCATCTATGCGGATGTGGGCCGCACGGCCGAATATCACGTGACTGCCTGGCCGGTATATACGCCGGTTTCTGTGCAACGATCTTCGCGTACGACGCCGCAGAGGGGCCCGTTGATTGCCTATGACGGAGCGTTTCTACAGGTGGAGGAATCCGGGTTGCATCGCGAGGAAATCCGGACTCTCACGGGACATCTTCTATGGTCCAACGAAAGCCGGGGACGAGCCCGTTATGATCTGCGCGAAGTCGGACATGGAGCAGGCGTTCTCATGCTCATGGTAAAAGGCGAGAAAGGCCTTTCCATCCGAAAGATGGTGCGCTAGTTCAAGCAACATCACAATCCGAAAACAAAAACCCCTCTCCCATATCGGGAAAGGGGCCTCTGAAAAGAATCGAAGAAGGTTTATTCAGCGGCGGGGGCTTCAGCAGCCGCTTCGGCCGGCTTGGCTTCGCTCTTGGTGATGTTCACCTTTTTCTTGGCCGTCTTGGGCTTGGAAGCCTTGGACTTCGAAGACCTCGCCGGTTTACGCGGTGAAATCTCTTCCTCCACCAAGGCGATCAAGGCCAATTCCGAACTGTCACCCTGACGGCGTTCCGCGAGCTTGAGCACACGGGTATATCCGCCGGCGCGCTTGGCGTAGCGGGAACCGAGATCCGAAAACAACCCCTGCAAAACCGTGGGATCCTTGACAAAACGAGCCGCCTGACGACGCGCCGAAAGGTCGCCCTTCTTGGCGTAGGTGATGAGGCGTTCGACGAGACCGCGCACGACTTTGGCCTTGGCCACCGTGGTGACCACTCCGCGCTCCATGGGCTCGGACTTGAGGCCCTTCAACAGAATCGAAGTGGCCAGGTTGTTGAGCATGCCGCGGCGGTGATCCGTGTCGCGGTTCAGGCGGTTGCGTTTAACTCCGTGTCTCATGGCACAAATTCCTTTGCATCAAGACACCGGGTCGAACCCGGCGTCTTGAAAAATTACCGGTCATCTCCGAGATAATAGTCGACGTCCATGCCGAAGCGCAGGCCGATGTTGCTCAGGACCTCGTTGAGTTCGATGAGCGACTTGCGGCCGAAGTTCTTGTACTTCAGCATTTCCGATTCCTGGTTGCGCACCAGATCGGCGAGCGTGTGAATGTTGGCGCAGCGCAGACAGTTGCTGGAGCGCACCGACAGTTCGAGTTCGTCCACGCGGGTCTTGAGCAGTTGCTTGACGCGATCGCGCTCCTCGTCCCGCACGACTTCCTCGGCGGATTCGAGTTCGCCCTCGAAATTGATGAGCATCTCGACGTGATCGACGAGCAGCTTGGCGGCATACGCCATCGCGTCCTCGGGCTCGATGCTGCCATCGGTCCAGATCTCGATTTCAAGACGGTTGAAGTCCGTGCGCTGTCCCACGCGCGTGTCCGTCACTTCGTACGACACCTTGGAGACGGGGCTGAAGTCCGCGTCGATGGGAATGACACCGATGGGATCGTCCTCGCGCTTGAGCTCCTCGGCGGAAACGTAGCCGCGACCGTCGGAGACTCGCAGTTCCACGGTCAGGTTGCCGTTCTTGCTCAGCGTGGCGATGTGGAGATCCGGGTTGAGGATCTTCACGGCCGGGTTCTGCTCGATGTGCTCGGCGCGAACCTCACCCTCGCCTGAGACGTCGATGCGCAGCGTGGCGTCCTCGTCGGACAGCAGCTTGACGCGCAGGCGCTTGAGGTTCAGGATGATTTCGGAAACGTCTTCCTTGACGCCTTCCAGCGTGGAGAACTCATGGCTCGCGCCCTCAAAACGGACCGAGACCACGGCCGCCCCCTGAAGGCTAGACAGCAGCACGCGGCGCAGGGCGTTGCCCAGC
>OMJM01000050.1 GCA_900299345.1 bacterium
CGTGTTGGGCAGAATCATGGGAACGAAGAACGGCGAGATGCGTTTGTGGCCACGCGCCACCTTGACCTCAGTTTCAGACTCGAAGGTTCCCACACCACCCATGCCGCTACCGATGTAAACACCCACTCGTTCCGCCGGGATCTGTCCGTCGGCCAATCCGGAGTCTTTCACAGCCTGATTGCCTGCCACCACGGCATAGATGATGGCGCGATCCAGGCGCTTGGCCATCTTTTGATCCTTGAAATACGGCAAGTGATCGAACTCCGGGATCAGGCCTGCGATGCGGCTGGGCAAGGTGCTAGATTCGAAACGATCGATGACCTTGACGCCGGACTTTCCCTGCGCCAGATTCGACCAGTATTCCTCGACCGTATGACCGAGGGGGTTTACCGTTCCAATGCCTGTGATGACGATGCGACGTGTCATGCTATTCCCTTTTGTCCAAATCCTCGGCTGTCAATTCGGTGATGGAACCAAAATCCGAAAGGGACACGTTGTGTTCCGTGTCCTTTTGCGTCAGCACGTTTTTAGGTCCTGCAACGACGATGCGCAAGGAATCCGGATTGAAATACTTGCGGAAAGCTTCCTCAACTTCCTTGCGGGTCATTGCTTTCAAGGTATTCTGATATTCGATGAAATGCTCGGGACTACGCTTCCAGATTTCTCCCTGAGCGAAAATCCGTGCCGTGCTGCCGGGGGTGTCGAATAATGACGGTAAACTTTTGAGCAGACCGTCCTTGGCTTTGACAAGCTCCTCGTCGGTGATGCCGTCCTTGGCCATGCGCCGCATTTCCCCAATCACCAGCTTCACCGCATAGGCGCCTGTCACCGCCTTGGTCTGCAAACCCACGTACACTGTGCCCGTGCGGTAATAATCGCTTTCCACCTCGCTGCCGATGTCGTAGGCCAACCCTTCGTTGCTGCGCACCCGCTCCATCAGTCGCGAAGTGAACCCGCCGTCGCCGAAGATGTAACTGGCTACTACGAGCCGGTAGTAATCCGGGCTCGGCCGCTGCACTCCCATGGCTCCCAACCGGATCGTGGCTTGGGAAAACGGCTTATCCACGATGTACACGCCGGGTTTGGAAGGTCCTTTGTAAGCAGGCACGGTGACTGCATCATCTCCCACGGGAAATGCGTCCACCAAGGTGTTCAATTTCTGAATCATCGCCGTGCGATCGAAGCGGCCGGCCACACCGAGCACCAGCCCTTTGCGCGTATAACCCATCCCAATAAATGCTTTCAAGTCCGAGGGTTTGAGCGCCGTGATTTCCTTTTCCGAGGCAATCCAATTCGAAGGATGGCTGCCGTGCATCACACGTTCGTAGGAGGTTCCAATCACACCACGCGGGGTGTCGTAACGATGCTTGAAGCCCTCGAGCATATTGCGTTGATCCACCTTGAATACGGCGGTATCGAGGCGTGGCTTCAGCACGACTTCCGGGATCAGGCCGAGCATGGCATCGGCATCCTTGCCCAGCGCGTCAAAGGAAGCCTGATTTTGTCTGCCCTGAAGACTGGCCGATACCGACGCCGCAATAAACTCCAGGCTGTCTTCCAATTGCTCGGGCGAGTAGTGTTCCGTGCCGCCATCCTTGAGCAGGTTCGAATACATCCGCAAGGCCGAAACATCTTCCGGCTTGGTCGCAAAACTGGGACGGGCGCACAACAGCGACAGCTTCACCACATCCAAGGTGGAATCCGGAACCAGATAGGCCACGGCTCCGTCCTTGAGTTCCACACGGTAATCCTTGGGATACGGCGGCGCGTACGACCACTCCGGAAATGCGATCTTGGAGTAATGCGGCGGAATGGGTTTCTCTGCCGTCGCGGAAAAAGCAGAGACGGCAACAGCGAGCAGAAACAAATACTTCTTCACGGCTTATCCCCCGTCTTGGGAAGCACTGCTCCGATGGTGGCTGCATCGCGCTTGAAGTATTTGGCGCAGACCTGTTGGACTTGTTCCGCGCTGACTTTCTGCACCGACTCCGGAAAGCGATTGATGTATTCCCAGCCGCCGCGCATTTCCCAGTAAGCCAGTTCCGTGGACAAGTCCTCGAGATCCTCCACCGAGCGCACGGCCCGGGCTGCGACCTGATTGCGCGCGCGCTGCAGTTCGCGATCCGAGATCGGATTCTTCGCCATGTCGTCCAACACATCCCAAACGGCCTGCTCCACTTTATCCAAGGGTGGCGCGCCGTCGAGATTCACAGAAACCTGAAAACTGGAAGTGTATTTGTCCGCATCGTTGCCCGCGGAAGCGGAGACCGCCAATTTCAAATCCTTGACGAGCTTCTTGTACAGGCGGCCGCTCTTTCCCGAAAGCACACCTTCCACGATATCGAGAGCATAAAGATCTTCGTGTGGAAATCCCGGCGTATGAAACATCATGTCCAGCCGGGGCTGCGCATCGTTTCGATGAACGGTCAGACGTTTCTCTCCAGCCTGCGGCGGCTCCTCGGTAACAATGGGCGGAAACTCCTCACCGCGCGAAATAGGCCCGAAGTAACGCTTGATTTCATTCAATGCCCAAGCCGTATCAATATCTCCGGCCAGCACGAGAATGGCGTTGTTGGGTTTGTAAAACTTGCGGTAATGTTCCTCTGCTTCCTTACGGGTAAGCTTGCGGATATCGGACGGATAGCCGATGGTCGGAAAGCGATAAGGATGCGCTTCGTAGAAAACCCCGGACAGGGTTTCCCAATAGCGACCCAGCGGGCTGTCCTCAATGCGCATACGGCGTTCTTCCATGACCACGTCGCGCTCCGGGTAGAACTCGCGTAACACGGCGTTGCGCATACGGTCGGCCTCAAGCCACAGATAAAGCTCGACCTTGTTGCGCGGCAAAGTGACGAAGTAAGCCGTCATCAGATCCGAAGTGAAGGCATTCAAACCTGTACCACCGGCCCGCTCGTAAGCATCCCACAGTTCTTCCTTGTGCATGAACTTGCGTTGGGTTTCCAGCAGGGAGTCATAGCGCGCACGCAGTTTGGCCGCCTTGACCGTGTCCTGAACAGCCTCCAAGTCGTCCATCACAGATTCGATCTGCTTTTCAAGGGTCTTGTCTTTCGCAGGATCGTTGGTTCCAATCTTCTGCGTTCCCTTGAACAGCATGTGCTCGAGCAGATGCGCAATCCCGGTATGCCCCGGAGCTTCATGCACAGAACCCGTGACGTAGAACAGACGACAGGAGACAATAGGCGCCGTGTGGCTGGGATAGATCAGGACCTTGAGGCCGTTGTCCAAACGCGCATGGGTCACGTGGATTTCGGCAAACACTGAACTTGCACAAAACAAAATAGCTGAGATCGTCGATGTAAGGGCGGACGGCCGTCCGCCCCAACGCAAAGCGTTGCACACGCGCTTACCCATTGACCACATAATCTCTCCACTCCCGGACCTCGTAGGAATAACCCTGCTCAATCAGGAAGAGCTGGCGGTTCATGCCGAATTCCTGCTCCTTGGTGTCGCGCGTGATCAGCGTGTAGAAATGCGCCTTGGCTCCATTGGCCTTGGGACGCAACACACGGCCCAGACGCTGGGCTTCTTCTTGACGGCTGCCGAACGCGCCGGAAATCTGGATCAGGACATTGGCGTCGGGGATGTCCACAGCGAAATTTCCGACCTTGGACACTATGAGAATGGGAATGATTCCATCGCGGAATTCCTGGTAAATGCGCTCGCGCTCACCATTGGGCGTAGATCCCGTGATGATCGGCGCTTCAAGAATTTCCTGCATCAGATCGAGTTGATTCAAATACTGCCCGATGATGAGAATACGATCCCCGGCGTGGCGGCGGATGAGTTCTTTCACCACAGGAATTTTTTCCGGATTGGTGGAAGCCAACACTGTTTTCTGACGCAGATCGGCCAAGGCGTAGTTCACACGCTCGCTGCTGCGCAACGGCACACGAATCTCCGTACACACAGCCGTCGCAATCCAACCTTGACTTTCGAGGATTCGCCACGGCACTTCGAACTTCTTGGGACCGATGAGCGAGAAGACTTCCTTCTGCCGACCGTCTTCGCGCACCAAAGTGGCGGTCAAGCCGAGACGGCGCGTGGCCTGCATGTCGGCAGAGATACGGAACACAGGCGCAGGCAGCAGATGGACCTCATCGTAAATGATAAGGCCCCAGGCATTCTCCTGAAAAATACCGAAGTGCGGGAACTCTTCGGTTTTGCGTTTACGATAGGTCAGAATCTGATAGGTCGCCACGGTCACGGGTGCGATAGTCTTGGAATCTCCGGTGTATTCCGAAACCTGATCCGGCGTGAGTGTAGTCTTGTCGAGGATTTCGCGAATCCATTGCCGCGCAGCGGTCACGTTGGTGGTAAGCACAAGGGTGTGGCATTTGCAACGCGCCATCACCGCCAAACCCACCACGGTCTTTCCGGCACCGCAAGGCAACACCACGACTCCGGAGCCGCCTTTTTCAGAACCCCCGGCGTGAAACACCCGGCCCGCCGACTCCTGGTAGTCGCGCAACTTCATGGGTTTTTCCGCCACCGTGGTTTGCCGAAGATCCACTTCGAGTGGATTGCCCGCGACATAACCCGCCGTATCCTCGGCGGGGAATCCAATCTGCGTCAACGCCACCTTGATCGGTCCACGCGAATGCGGTTTGAGCAACGCTTTGCCATTATGCGGAGCGCGTTCGATATACGCCGCGATCTCGCGATGCTTGCAAATCTCTTCCAGCAATCCCGGTTCGACGGCTTCGAGTGTCAGACCTTCCTCGCTTCGGCTCAGCTTCAACTGACCGTAGCGATCCATGAACGTTTCGATTTCGAAAACCACGTTGGGTGGTAAAGCATACCGGGAATACTGACGCAACGTGTCCAGCACCTCCCGCGAATCGTGGCCCGCAGAGGCGGCATTCCACAGAGAAAGATGGGACACGGCATAGGTGTGCACGTGCTCCGGACTTTTCACCAGTTCCGTGAACGGAGCGATGGCGTC
>OMJM01000051.1 GCA_900299345.1 bacterium
AAGGCTTGCGGGTGAATGTCTGCGGATGAACGGCCGTGGTCATCGCGACAAGGCTTGCGACGTTGAGAGTCTTCTTGATAAAGGTCATGTCGGGCTCCAAGGTTGAGCCCCGAACTTAAGACCCTGATGTTTCAGGATGGTTGCGCTTTTTTTTCGAAATGCTTTCCGCAACCGCTAGAATTTGATTTGAGCACGGAAGGTGAGCACATTGTCTTTCAAATCCTTGCGGTAATGCGACAACGGGTTCATGGCCAGGTTGGACAGCGTGATCAAAGTGTCGGCGTTCCGGGAATTGACGTTTTCGTTGGTGACCATGTCGTAATACAACGACAGACGCAAGTTCGAATCCCAGAAATAATTCAGGCCAACTCCGAAGGTAGAGTATTTGAGATCGGCCAAGGTTTGCAGATGAGTCAGATTTCCTTGGCTCGCACTGGCTTCTTCCTCCGGAACTCTCACGGCGATGATGTCCGATCCCGAAGCGTCGGTGTTCGGGTCGAAGACGTCATATCGTACCACCGCTTGCAGCAGTTTACCCATGTTCTGTACGAACATGACGTACCAACCCTCCACCTTTCGTTCGAGCACGTCCACGGGGTTGAGTGGGTTCAAGGTGGCGTTGCCCGTGACATAGTAGGGGCTGTTGCTGGTCAAAGTCCCCGGCATCCTGCCCCACACATATTCGCCCCGCAACGAAGCACCGCCGATCACGGGAACGTCGTAATACGCTTGAGCATCAATACCGTAAAGTCTTCGATCGAAAAGTTTGTCCTTGTTGCCGATCGTGACTACCAGGGAATTTTTCACTTGTACGGAGTCGCCGTCGATCGCCACCCATTTGGGAATCGGCTTGGTGTAAATAGCGAGATCGCTACGATCCTGAACAGTGCCCGCGTAGGTGGAAACGCCTCCGTCCAATTCCAAACCTTGGTCATAAAATGGCACGTGAAAACTGGCGCGGCCGATGAAATCCAGGTGGTTGTCCACCTCGTTGAAACTCGGATTATTGCCGCCCATGCCTGTGAACAAGCCGGCCTTGAGATTCAGGTATTGCAAAACCCCCATGTTCTCGTTGGGATTGATTTCAATCTTGGCTCCCAAATCCTTCTCTCCTGGAAAGACCACTTGCGCCATGCGCGTGCGTTCGGGGGTCTCGAGGCTGCTGGAGGAGTAGGGAACCTCGAAGCCAAAGGGCCGGTCCATGATTCCCATTGTGGCGCTGAAGGTTTTCAGCCAGGGTTCCATGAGGGTGACGTTGGCATCCTTGATGCTCAACCCGGTGGGCAGGACATCGAATTCCAGCACATACTTGCTGGTGTTCGTCTCATAGGTGGTTTTGATGCGAGCCCGGCGGATCATGAACCGTTGCCGGGTTGACAGCGTGTCGAATAGACTGTCACTGGTGCGGGGAAGCGCATTGTCGTTGCCGAACCAGTTCAGCTTTCCGAATGAAAAGTTTCCCCCCGCCATGCTCGGCACGCCGGCGCTGTCCGCCAACTGCCATTGTGTTTGAATATATCCCGAGACCTTGATCCGGCTCAATTTGTCGACGGTGCTTTTGGTTTCGAGATAACTCTCGTTCAGTCCGTCGAATTTTCCGTCCAGAGCGTCCAATCGCGGCGTCAGGGAATCGCTTTCACTTGCTCCAATCGAACCCGCGAGTCTAAGCATGGCGATGAACAGAAATTTTCGCATGAAACCCTCCGGCAATTCCGAAGGGCATTAATGTAGGCCGAAATGGAGTTGAAAAATCCGTTGTAACCGGATCGCAACGTCAGGAACGAATCAGCGTTCCGCGCCGCTCATGAAAGGCAGCAAGCGTTCCTTGGATTCCTTGGAGCGAAGAAGCTTGCGCAAGGATTTGTTTTTGATCTGGCGTACTCGTTCACGAGTCAGTTTCAATTCCTTGCCGATTTCATCCAAGGTGAATTCACGGGAGTAATTGATTCCATAATACATCCGGAGAACCTTCTCTTCGCGTTCCGACATCTGTCCCAGCACGGAATCAAGCACATTGGAAAGTTCGGCTTTTTCCGCGTCTGATTCCTGGTTGCCTTCGCTGCCGAGCACGTCCAGCAAGGTGGTGACGGGGTCGCGACTGTCGGCATCCGATCCAATGGGAGCGTTGAGCGAAACATCGGCAATCTTTTCCATGACTTCGGCGATTTCGCGCTCGTTGTCATGGAATTCGGGAAGCGATACGGTTCGTTCGTAATTGCCACCGTTTTGAAGAAGTGCCTTTTTGAAGCGGTTGACCAAAGCCAGTTTGTTGGGAGGGATGCGCACGGCGCCGACTTGTTCGAAGAGTGCCTTTTGGATGGATTGGCGTATCCACCATACGGCGTAGGAGATGAATTTGACATCGCGCGATGGGTCGTAGCGCTTGGCTGCTTTGTAAAGTCCGAGATTGCCTTCGTTGATGAGCTCCAGAAGGGAAAGCCCCTTACCCTGGTAGCGACGGGCGATGGAAACGACGAATCGGAGGTTGCCGAGGATCAAAGGATTCAGGGCGCGCGTATCCCCATCCTTGATGCGGTGCACCAAGTCCTTCTCCTTGTCCGGAGTCAGAACGTTGTACCGGTACAAATCCCGGAAATAAAGCTGTTCGTTTGGGTTCACCACGCGCGGAGTCCCCTCTCCATCCGGAAATTTACACTTCTAATTCGCCGCTTCACAAGGCGTTAACCTGGCCACCTGTCAAGCCGGCGGGAAAATTTAGTCGCAAATCCAATGCCTGTCGTTACCGCTGGGACAACCGACGCAGGTAATCGTAGGCGAAAATCCCCGTGGAATGCCCATCGCTCCACTGGATGCCCATCGCATAGCGGCCTACGGAGAAAAGCCTTACGGGTTTCACATCCTGCGGCACCTTGGCCGGATCCAGAGTCTTTTTTCCCGTCCACTCATTCACACAGGTGGCACAGGGGCAGTTCAGCCGGAGTTCGCGCACATCGTATTCGGTGCGATTGCCATCGTTCCATGTGACGACCAAAATACGGTCATCCCGTTTTTCCAACGAAGAAGGGGCGATCATGCGGCGGTACCCTTCAAGTTCTGCCATTTCAAATCGTATTCGCCCATGACATCGCTCTGAGATGCGGTAAGAACGGAAAGAGACATGGCGATGCTTCCCGCGATGCGACGGTAAGCGGTTGCAGCGGGGGATTCGGGGTGTCGCGCGACTATGGGGGTGCCTGCATCTCCGCCCTCGGCGACTTCAGGCTCAATGGGGATTTCGCCGAGGAAGGGTAGTCCCAGGGATTCCGCGATGCGATGCCCGCCACCCTGGCGGAAGATGTAATGGCGTTTGCTGCATTCGTCACAGATGAAGTAGCTCATGTTTTCGACGACGCCCAGCACCGGCACGGAGACTTTCTGGAACATCTTGAGCCCTTTTTTGGCATCGAGAACACTGACGTCTTGCGGGGTGGTCAGAATCACACCACCTGCGAGCGGTGCGCTTTGCGTCAAGGTCAACTGCACATCCCCGGTTCCTGGAGGCATGTCGATCAACAGATAGTCCAGTTCTCCCCACACCACGTTGTGGACGAAATTCTGGATCATCTGCGAGACCATCGGGCCGCGCCAGACCACCGGCTTCTCGTCGTCGGAGAACATGGCCATGGAAACGACCTTGATGCCATGCGCCACGGTCACAGGGATCAATTTTTTCCGCTCGTCGATCACGGGTGCCTCGGTGACGTTGAACATCAGGCTCATGGAAGGCCCGTAAATGTCGGCGTCGAGAACGCCCACCTTGGCGCCGGCTTGCGCCAAAGCTACGGCGAAATTGGCGGTGGCCGTGCTTTTGCCGACGCCACCCTTGCCTGACGCGATCGCGACCACATGCCGTACATTCTGCAGTAGTTCGGTGCGCCGTTCCCCCACGGTACGCACGGGCTGCGCCGTCATGTTGACCGTAACGAGTCCGACACCTGCCAACGCCTTGACAGACTCTTCACATTGCCGTTTCAAATCTTCTTTCACAGGGCATGCGGGCGTCGTCAGCTCGACATCGAAACGGACATCACCTCCATCAACGACGATGTTTTTGACGAAACCGAGTTCCACGATGTTCCGATGTAGATCAGGATCCTGCACGACGCGCAAGGCGTCGAGAATTTGCTGCGATGTGATGGGCATTTTAAGGGGTAAGGCCTTTACCGGAAAGCCAGTACGGCGCACGCGGCAATGCCGAGTGCGGTCAGAAGCGCAAAAGGACCGAGCTTCGGAATCTTGGCCATGGAGGGGCCGCCCTTGTCGCGTTTCGCCCGTTTGATCAAGACTTGCATGTAGCCAACCAGCGAAATCAAAATCACCACAAGGATCAGTTTGATTCGGAAGGGCCATCCGGCTTGTTCGGCCACCGCTGGGAAACCACCGCGATACATCACCATTCCCAGGCCACTCAGAACCAGTAGAGCCAAACCGATGCTGCCGTTTCGACTCAAGGCAAAAGCGCGGAGCATGAAAGCGCCACGATCCGGAAGCGCCATGTCCTTGGTGGCAATTCCCAACGCCATGAAGGCGAAGTTGGTGCCCAAGCCCAAAGCCAAACCAACGAAATGCAGGAAAAGAAGAATGAGATAGATGGAGTTCATGGGATGGTTTCTCCTTTAAAGGGTGGGGTAATTGTAAAAATCGGTAAACAGGAAACGTCCAAGTTACCTTTGGCTTTTCATGAAACCTTTTCGCACCTCAAATAATCGCGGCAAACCTCGTTCAGAAGAACGCAACACCCGATGGAAATTCGGTCAGAACTTTCTTGTGGATGAAAGTGTGGTTCGGGGGATTTGCGAGGATGTGCCTTCCAACCCGGTCGATTGGATTATTGAAATCGGGCCTGGGCAAGGCGCTTTGACGCGTCGGTTAGCTCCGCGTTGCCGTAAACTCACAGCCCTTGAAATTGATCCCAAATGGGTGGAGCATCTCCGCAGCCACTCAAGTTGGGGAAATCTCGAAGTATTGCAGACGGATGCGACAAGAGTGGATTGGGAAGAGTTATTGAGTCAACACGCGCCTGAACAGGGACAAAAACCGTTTATCGTCGGAAACCTTCCGTACAACCGTGCGGCGCCCATTCTTTTTCGGCTGCTGCCGCATTTGACACGCTGTGTTTCAGCGCAGATCATGGTGCAATATGAAGTGGCGAAACGGATTTGCGCCAAGCCGCATTCACGTGATTTCGGATTCCTCACAGTGATGGTACAGAACATCGCCCAAGCGGAACTTCTACGCAAAGTTTCACCTGAAGCATTCCGGCCTCGGCCCAAAATCTGGTCTGCGACGCTTCGCTTGACACCGCTTACCTCACCAGTTTGTCCAGATCCACTTTTCTCACCGTTCGTGGATTTGGCTTTTTCCCAAAAGCGGAAAAAACTGACGAATGTCCTGGAACCGTTCTATGGAAAATCAAAGGTTGTACAGGTTTTGGAAAAATTAGGGGTCAGGGTGGATAGTCGAGCGGAGGATCTGGGGGTCGGAGAGTTTTCCGCATTATTTGCCGAATTAGGGCCTGTGAAAAGGGAATAACGTCTTTATTCGCTTGGGGCTACCCGTTTAATACCATTTCTTGTTGAAAAAAAAGTGAAAATTACGGCAATAAACTGTCCATAATTGGATGATTTTCGTGTGGAATTAAATGCCAAAGTTGGCTATATTTACTCGACTTCTCTGAAATTTTCCCTAAAAAAGGCGGGTGGCATATGTCTTGCGTAAAAAGCGGATGGCCCCTGGAGTCAGGAAGAGTTCAATGACTTTTGATACAACCGACGAAACCCTGAAACGGTATCTGGAGGACATCCGGAAAACCAGTCCTATCGACCGCAAGGACGAGCACATGCTGTTCAAGCTGTGCCGGGAAGGGAATCGCGCCGCGCGGGAAAAGCTCGTGTCCGCGAACATGCGTTTCGTACTCAAGGTGGCCTTGCAGTACCGGGGCTGCCCGATTCCACTGCCAGATCTTGTCAGCGAAGGCGCGATGGGTCTTATTCGCGCCATTGAAAGCTTTGACCATTCGCGTGGCCTTAAATTCATCTCCTATGCCGTGTGGTGGATCAAGGCGTATATCACGCGCGCCATCAACGAGCAGGGTTCTTTGATTCGTTTGCCCGCGAACCAGCATTTGCGTGTGCGCAAGGCACTCAAGGAAAAATCCAAGGGTAAGGAGCTTTCCGACGATATTCGCGAGTTGATTCAGATCGGCGAGGCAGGCATCAGCTTCGACGCACCGCTTAAGACCGATACCAAGACCACCTATCAGGAAGTCTTGGCGGATGATCGCGCGGTCAATCCGGAATCCGAAGCCGAGATTCAGGCGGTGGAGCATCTCGCCAAGGATCTTCTGTCAGAACTTCCCGAGCGCGAGGCTCAGGTCATCAAGGGCCTTTTCGGCATCAACCACGAAGCGCCGCAGACACTGCGCGAAGTGGGTGAAACGCTGAACATTTCGCACGAACGCGTGCGTCAGTTGCGTGATCAGGCGCTGCGTCGCATCCGCAGGAACAAGAACAAGGAAGTTCTGCGCGAAAAGTACGACGGCTACCTGCAGGCGCTGAGCGGCTGATATCCTTTTTTAGTAGGGCGTGTTGACGGAGAGGTTGAAAGCCGCTCCCGATAGTCCATGGATTCCAACGTCGAACCGGAACAGGAACAGATCCGGTCGGCGCACCCGGATTCCAAATCCCCATGAATTCTTGTAGTTGAGATAGTCGATGACATCCCAAGAGTGCCCCCGGACTCCATATTCGTCAAAGAAAATTCCGTCCATGAGCCGCAACACCGGAAAACG
>OMJM01000052.1 GCA_900299345.1 bacterium
ACGTGCGCGGATGCACCTTCAGATTTCCGAATTGGCGCAACTCGTTCCAGACATCCATGCCGCCCTGATCCGTGGTGAAGCTGTCGAGAATGGCGATGTTCATGGCGGGCAATGCTAAAAAAATCAGGGCCTAATTAACTTGTGTCTCGTCATGTCCGCCATCTCCGTCGAGAATCTTTGCAAGACCTACCGCAATGGCGTGAAGGCCGTGGATGGGTTGTCGCTCCGCATCGAGTCCGGAGAGATTTTCGGGTTGCTCGGACCGAACGGCGCGGGGAAGAGTACGACCGTGCGCGTGCTGGCCACGTTGACGGCTCCGGATTCCGGCGTCGTACAGGTTGCGGGATGTGATGTATTGGGAGATCCGCACGGGGTGCGTCGGCGCATTGGTTACGTCGCTCAGGCTTCGGGTGTGGACAAATGGGCTACGGGCCGTGAGAATCTCACTTTGCAGGCGCAACTCCAACGTGTTCCCTCAGCAACGATTACAGCACGGGTTGAGGAAGTGTTAAAATGGCTCGATCTTCTGGATGCCTCCGATCGCATCGTAAAAACCTATTCCGGCGGCATGAAGCGCCGGCTCGATTTGGGCATGGGATTGATTCATCAACCGCATGTTTTGTTTCTCGATGAGCCGACCACGGGATTGGATCCGGAAACACGCGCGGCCTTGTGGCGCGATCTGCGCCGACTTCGACAGGAACAAAAGCTCACGGTGTTGATTACGACGCATTATCTGGATGAAGCTGACCAACTTTGCGATCGGCTCGCCATCATCGATCACGGCAAGGTCGTGGTCACGGGTTCCCCCGCCGAACTCAAGAAAAAGGTCGGTGGCGATACAGTGGTGTCGCTGGACGATGTCTATCTCCATTACACGGGTCATCGTTTCGATGCCGGGGAGTGGCGCGAGTGAGTCTCTTTCTGGCCGACACCTGGCACTTGTTGGTGCGACACATCCGTACCACGATCCGCATTCCCATCTGGATCGCTGTGACCTTGATCCAGCCCGTCATCTGGCTCACCTTGTACGGACAATTGTTCCGGCGCGTGGTGGAAATTCCCGGCTTCGAATCCGGTTCCTACATCCAGTTTCTCACGCCGGGCGTGGTGATCATGACGGCGCTTTTCGGATCCGCTTGGTCCGGCATGGGTATCCTTGAGGATCTGACGGATGGTGTCATGGATCGATTGCTGGCTACACCGGTCCATCGCGCATCGTTGATGACAGCGCGCGTACTTCATGCTGCATTGACGGTGGCTGTTCAGTCCGTGCTCATCCTTGCGTTCGGTTTACTGCTCGGCGCACGGGTGAACGGCGGGGTTGTGGGAATAGTTTCCATCCTCGTGCTGGCCTCTTTGTTGGGCTCGGGTTTCTCCGCCCTTTCCAACGGGCTTGCGTTGGTGACACGCCGCGAAGAAACCTTGATCGCCATCATCAACTTTTTCGGTTTGCCGTTGACCTTTCTCTCCACCGCTTTTATAACTTCGAATCTTATGCCGGATTGGATTCGCTTTATCGCCCGGGGTAATCCCGTGAATTGGGCCGTGGATGCTGCACGATTCTCGATGCTGGGACAAAACTGGAGTGGCGTGGCATGGCGCATGTTGTTGTTGGCGTTTTTTGCGCTGGCGTCCATAGCCTTGGCTACGCGGGCGTTCCGTGCCTACCGCCGGGCGGCATAGAAACCGCAAATTCTGTTTGTTTTTTCGGTTACTATTTGACCGCATTCTTCGTCCAAGTCGCACACGGCATTTGCACAGGGAGCGGACATGAAAATCTGGAAAAGCTCATTGTTAATCGCGATCCTTGTTCTCGGTACCCGTGCCGAGAGAATTCGTCTGAATGATGGAACGGTGCTTGAAGGCAAGCGTGTGCGAATCGAGGGTGATGTCCTGATTTTCAAGACGGCGACTTTGGATGAAATGCGCATTCCCATTGACCAAATTGCCGCCGTTGGTGTTCCGGCATCGGAAGCACCAAAGTCTGCTGAGGTTGAAACACCTGTTCCAGTAGCGCCCGCACCAAAGATTGTCGCACCCCCTGTTGTTCCCCCACCATCCGAAGACTCACCTTTTGCTCAATCTCATGCGGAGCAGCCGGCTCCTGCTCCTTTGCCGCTGCCGGTTGAAGCAACACCTACCCCGGCGCCTGCGGAACAGGTGGCTCCTTCACCTATGAGGCCGCCAGTGCATTCCAATTCCTCGGCAAGGAAAGATCCAGATCCCCACGGGCAGACCTTGGTGCTGATGCCTACAGCGTTCACCGCTCCGGAGGGGTCATGGACTTTCAAGGATTTCGAGTTGCTTTTTCTGACGTTGAGCTATGCCCCCACCGCGAGCACGTCAGTGTCTTTTGGCGCCCTGTTCCCGATTTCGACATCGGTTCAGCTTTTCACATTTGGGGTCAAGCAACAATTGTTTCTGGCACCGGATGGAACAGCAGCCGTGGCAGTCGATGGCAATCTGATCTTGCCGTCTGTGGACGGAGAGAATTCGGAGTCCTTGTGGGATTTGAGTTTGATCGGTTCCGTCAAGCCCACGGAGGAGGTTGGATTACATGCATCGCTGGGAACCACCGGCTTATTGTCCGGTGACAACACGGACAACCTCGTCACACTGGCGCTGGGCATGGATGCGCGCATGACTCCGAACGCAAAATTCATTGTGGAATTCTACCGCACGGGTTTGAGCGTGGTCGGCGATGAAAACGTTGATTTTATCAACATCGGTTTTCGGCTTCACGGGGAGCGTTTGAGTGTGGATATCTGCGGTACCCGTCCGCTGGTCAGTGGGGACACCGGGGATCTTCTCTTCTACCCCGTACTCAACGTCGGCTATCGCTTCTGATTTCGGGAGAGGGAATTATATCTTCCCTCTCCCATGTTTCCGCTCCAAAACAAGCGCAACATCGCCATTCTGGCGCACGTCGACGCAGGTAAAACCACGGTGTCGGAGCGCCTGCTGTATTTCAGCGACACCATTCCGGGAATGGGCGAGGTGGACGAAGGTCTCGCCACCATGGATTACCTCCTCGAGGAAAAGAAACGCGGCATCACCATTGAGGCCGGTATTGCCTCCTATGAATGGAAGGGTGTACGCACCACCTTCGTGGACACCCCCGGCCACGTGGATTTCGGCGTGGAGGTGGATTTCGCGCTTCAATCCATCGAGGGAGTCGTTCTCGTCATCTCAGGTTTGAGCGGTGTTGAATCGCAGACACATGCAGCTTGGGAAAAGATTCGCCGCAACCGCAATCGCCCACTGCTGTTCATCAACAAGCTCGATCTTCCCGGTGCGGATTACGCCAGGGTGCTGGAGCAGATTCGTGTTTTGTTTCAGGCCCGTCCGGTACCGCTCACGTTTCCGTTGTACCAGAACGGAAAAATTCACGGCGTGGTCGATCTTGTACATCAAGCGGCGCTGTTTCGCTCCGCCGAAAATCCGCGCCAGCTCATTCGGGGAGACATACCGTCGGCGCATCGCGCGGAATATGATCGCTTTCGACGGGATCTCGTGGATTTCTCCTCCCGTTTCAATGACAAGGTTCTCGAATCCTATCTGCAGGGAAGCGATATCGAAACCGCAGATTTGCTGGAGGGTTTGCGCAAGGGATTTGCGGCGAGCGAGGGTGTTCCGGTGTTCATGGGTTCCGCACTGAAGAATGTCGGGATGCGTCAGCTGCTCAACGGGATCAATCTGTTGCTCCCACCGCCGGAGATTCCTGAAAATGCCGATGAAACTTTGGGATTTGTGCTGAAAGTGCGCTGGTATGCAGGCATCGGACGCATCTACCTCGCCAAGATTTTTTCCGAGCGGGCATCCCAACTCGAGGGTGCGCGTTTTCATCGCGTATTTGCGGAACGTTTGGAGGAAATAAACAATGTGGAGCCCGGCGATCTCGTGGCCGTGCAAATCGATCGTTCTTATGCGATAGGTCAAATGCTGGGTGCTGTTCCCGGCGAAAGAACAACGCGTGGATCATACCGTCCGCTTTTGCGCGCGCGCATCGAGTTGATCGATGCTCCGGATCATGAGCGTGTGGAAAAGGCGTTACACGATCGCAGCGATGTCGACCCCTCCATTCATATCGAACCTGATCCGATCACCGGTGGCTGGGTATTAAGTGCGGTCGGAGAATTGCAGTTGGAGGTGTTTTGTCATCGCCTTCAACAAGAACATGATTGCCGCATTCGTGTGGGCACACCTGCAGTTCGTTATCTGGAGAAACTTCGCAAGCAGAAATCCCGTTTGATCAATGAGGCCAAGGGTTTCGGCGCGGAAGCGCGCATCCGTGTGGATGCGGAGACTAACAGCGAAGGAGATGCAAATAGCATTGTGTTTTCTTGCGATATCCAGCCCACTGAGGAAGAGGTTCTGCGGGATTGTTTCTCGCTTTTCTGCTCTCAGGGTGTTTGTGGGCAGGGTGAAATGGCAGGTATGACGGTCGATATCCGTGAATTGACAGGCTCTGTACGCCCTCTGCCACCCCCATTGTTGGCCAAGGTTTTTTCGGATTGCCTGAAATTGAACCTGAACCCCCCAGATTTCGAAATTTTCGAGCCCATCATGAAACTTGAAATCATTGTTCCAGTGGAATTTTGCGGGGCGGTGCTCTCTGATTTGGCGGCCCGAAACGGGGTTGTTCGCAAGATCGACACTGATGGACGTAACTCGGTAATCTTCCTTGAGATACCCTTGGAGAACACCTTCGGCTATACTACTTTACTCCGCTCCCTATCGAAGGGGTTGGGCGTTTTTGTGCTGACGTTCGAGAGATACGGCGTCAGAAAAAGGGGCTGAAAAGCCCTCCAAAATGGCCCTCAACAAGACTTCAAAAGAAGAAGCAGAGGAGTTACGACAGAATGTCGAAGGCGAAGTTTGAGCGTACGAAGCCGCACGTGAACGTAGGGACGATAGGCCACG
>OMJM01000053.1 GCA_900299345.1 bacterium
GCTCGCGAACGGATTCTTCTTCACGATTTCCGCCTCGATGTACGGCTGCAGGAACGAGCCCGAATCGTCGCGGCTCATGCCCATCGTGGTCTGCGTCAGATCGTTGGTGCCGAAGCTGAAGAACTCCGCCGTACCGGCGATCTCGTCGGCGGTGAGGGCGCCGCGCGGGATTTCGATCATCGTGCCCACGGAGTAGGCGAACTTGGTCTTGGTCTCGGACTGCACCGCCTTGGCGGTCTCATGCACGATGGCGATCTGGAGATCCAGTTCCTTCTTGAACCCGACCAGCGGGATCATGATCTCGGGCTTGGACTTCACACCGGACTTCTGGGCCGCGACGGCGGCTTCGAACACGGCGCGTGCCTGCATCTCCGTGATTTCCGGATACTTGATGCCGAGGCGGCAGCCGCGGAACCCGAGCATCGGATTGAACTCGTGCAGTTCGTGCACGCGGTGCATGACCTTCTCCACCGAGATGCCGAGCTTCTTGGAGAGATCGAGCTGCTGCTCCTTGGCGTGGGGCAGGAACTCATGCAGCGGCGGATCCAGGAAGCGGATCGTGGCCGGCAGGCCTTTCAACTCCTTGAAGATGCCGAGGAAGTCGGCGCGCTGGTACGGCAGCAATTTCGCGAGGGCCGTCTTGCGGGCCTCGACGTTGTCGGCCAGAATCATCTCGCGCATGGCGTCGATGCGGTCGCCCTCGAAGAACATGTGCTCGGTGCGCGTGAGGCCGATGCCCACGGCGCCGAAGGCCACGGCGTTTGCCGTTTGTTCGGGGGTGTCGGCGTTGGTGCGCACGTTCATGCGGGTGGATTGCGCGCACCACTTCATCAGTTGTGTGAAGTTCGCGAAGGTGCGGCTCTTGCGCGCCTCGGCGTCACCGTTCAGCAGGCCTTGCACCACTTCGGACGGCGCGGTCTTCACTTCACCGGCGTACACGGTACCGGACGTGCCGTCAATGGACAGGTAGTCGCCCTGATGATAGGTCTTGCCGCCCACGGTGAGCGTGCGGGCATCGTAGTCGATGTGCAACGCGGCCGCGCCGCACACACACACCTTGCCCATCTGACGGGCCACGAGCGCCGCGTGCGAGGACACGCCGCCGCGCGCGGTGAGAATGCCTTCAGCCGCGATCATGCCGCGCAAGTCCTCGGGGGACGTTTCCACGCGGACGAGCAAAACCTTCTCGCCTTTTTCAGCGGCCTCGACGGCGCGCTCGGCACTGAAATAAATCTTGCCGGTGGCCGCGCCCGGGCCGGCGGGAAGGCCGGTGGCGATGGACTCGACGCTCTTCACCGCGGCGCGGTCGAAGATCGGCGCAAGCACCTGATCCAGCTGATCGGCGGGAACGCGCATCACCGCGGTTTCCCAGTCGATGAGTTTCTCCTTCACCATTTCCACCGCGATGCGCACCGCAGCCACGCCCGTGCGTTTGCCGGCGCGGGTCTGAAGCATGTACACCTTTTTGTCCTGGATGGTGAACTCGAAGTCCTGCATATCCTTGAAGTGCTTCTCCAGCACGCCGCGGATGCGCTCCAGCTCCTTGTAAGAGGCGGCCTGTTTCTGCGCCAGCTTGGCCACGGGATCCGGGGTGCGCACGCCGGCCACCACGTCCTCGCCTTGCGCATTCATCAGGAACTCGCCGTAGAAAACTTTTTCACCGGTCGCCGGGTCGCGTGTGAAAGCCACGCCTGATCCCGAGTTTTCGCCGGTATTGCCGAACACCATGGACTGCACGTTCACCGCCGTGCCCCATTCCGCGGGGATGTTGTACTTGCGGCGGTACACGATGGCGCGGTCGTTCATCCACGATCCGAACACGGCGCCGATGGCGCCCTTCAGTTGTTCCCACGGGTTCGAAGGGAATGCCTTACCGGTGCGGTCCTTCACCAACTTCTTGAAGCGGACGACCAATTCCTTGAGATCGTCGGCGGAAAGCTCGGTGTCCTCGGCGTGGGCATTGCCAAGGCGATCCTTCTTCAGACTCTCAATCGCGACCTCGAACGGTTCGTGATCTTCACCCGGAGCCTTTTGCACGCCCAGCACCACGTCGCCGTACATCTGCACGAAGCGGCGATAGCAGTCCCATGCGAAGCGTTCGTTATTCGTTGCCTTCACCAGCGCCAGCACGGTGTCGTCGTTGAGACCGAGGTTCAGAATCGTGTCCATCATGCCCGGCATGGAGTCGCGCGCGCCGGAGCGCACGGCCACCAGCAAGGGCATCTTCGACTTGTCGCCGAACTTCACACGCATCGTGGTTTCGAGATGGCGGATGCCCTCTTCGATCTGCTTCTGCAGGGCCGTGGGATAGGTGCGCTTGTTGTCGTAGTAGTACGTGCAGACTTCAGTGGTGATGGTGAAACCCGCCGGCACCGGCAGTTTGATGCGGGCCATTTCGGCGAGGTTGGCGCCCTTGCCGCCCAGCAGGTTTTTCATGGTCGCGTCGCCGTCGGTTTTTTTGCCGCCGAAGAGGTAGACGTATTTCGAGGCCTTCGCCATTTTGGAACTCCCTGTGTTGTTTTTTCCTGAAGGATGGGTTAAAAAATCCTAGAGAGCGCAATTTAGCCAAAACCAAGTGTATTTAAAGGGAAAACACGGAGTTACGGGGTAGCTATCACGGCCGGAGTGCAGATTTTCTCACCACACCGGTTACATTCGCGTTATACTCCGAAAAGGGCGGCGGAGAGGGTTGCTTTAAACCGGTAACCAAGGGCGATTTCCATGGAAACAATCGAACAGTTGCTCAGGAAAAAGGATCGGACCGTCTGGTCGGTTCACCCCAACGCCACGGTGTACGAGGCCATAGAACTTATGGCCTTGAAAGAAATTGGTGCGCTGGCCGTGGTGGAAAACGATCAGCTGGCAGGCATGCTTTCGGAGCGGGACTACGCCCGCAATGTGGTGCTCAAGGGACGTTCGTCGCGGGACACGGTGGTGCGGGAAATCATGACACCGCCCGAACTTCGCGTCCGTCCGGATTACACCGTGGAAGAATGCATGGAGATGATGACGGAGGAACGGGTACGGCATCTGCCCGTGATGGACGGTGATCGCCTGCTCGGCATCGTGTCCATCGGCGATTTGGTGAAATCGGTCATCTCCGAGCAGCAGTTCATGATCCGCCAGTTGGAGCAGTATATCGGCGGATGATACCATGAAGAAATTCTTGCCCGGAAGTTCTCAGTGGTTGATTCCCATATTCTGCGCAGGGTTGTTGTTGTCTTGTCTCAAAAACGACGAACAATCCCCCGAGCCTTCGACATTTTCCTTCACGAGCAATGCGAAAGCATGTTCCGATCTGGACGCCTATGTACAGGATACCTCCTTGTATTACGTGATGGCTATCAAGGTGCGAGGCGTTAATCTGGACGAAACTTTCCAGACTTTGGAAATCGGTGCGAGTCCTGGACTCGAAGCAGATGTGTACCAATTGTCCAGCCCCAATGATTATGGTTGGGGTCCTTTTTGCATGGATCTGTTCTTCAATCACTACGGAGATCCGATCCGGGATACCCTGAAAATCATCAGCGGTTCTTTTGAGGCGAGGAAATACAACAGCAGAACGGATACTGCCAAACCATCCGGTGCCATCACCCGGATTTACAGCGTCGATCTTCACATGTCCAACTTGATTTATCTGGACGGAGCCGGGAAGAAAAGGGAAATAAAGAGGGTTGATTTGGATTCGATCTTTGTCGGACCAATAGGCCCTGTTTTATAAAAGGCCTACTTCACCATAAATCCCCGCCCACGCAGTAGTTTTCCTCACATATCTTTCAAACAGCGCCGGATAGGTATTATTTCGAAAACGGAGAAAGGCAAGACAATGCGAAAACTTCCGTTAGTCCTGTTGTTTGTTTTCCTTGCGGCGCAGAGTTTCGCCGTGGGTACGTGGACCAAGCTTGTGACCACCTTGCCGTACAACTACGGCGCCCAGATGAACCTGCTTTCCGACGGCACGGCCATGATCCATCTGGCCAATGGGGGTGGCGACAATTACGGGAACGCCTGGGTGCGGCTCACGCCCGACATTCACGGCAGCTATGTCAACGGCACGATCACCACGCTGGCCCCCATGCATTACACTCGCTTGGATTTTTCCGCGCAGATCCTCAAGGACGGACGTTTGTACGTGGCGGGCGGCGAATACGGCACGGGATTGTCCAACGGCGAGGTATATAATCCTCTGACGAATACATGGACGGATACTCCGCTTCCCGGAAACACGATCAGTGATGCAAACTCGGAAATTCTGGAGGACGGTCGCGTGCTTCAGTCCCTTGTCGGCGCGACCACTGGCATTGTCATTTACGATCCCATCACCAACACCTACTCTCCCGGCCCCAGTACCTTGGGACGATTCAAGGAATCCTCCTGGGTGAAACTGGCGGATAACAGCATCCTGTACGTGGATCAAAACGTCCGGACGTCCGAACGGTACATCCCATCTCTGAACAAATGGATCGCTGACGGCACGGTGCCGGTCGATCTGTACGATCCCTATGGCTCCGAAGCGGGCGCAGGTTTGCTGCTGCCGGATGGCCGCGCGTTCTTTCTCGGATCCACAGGCACGACCGCGATCTACACACCGACAGGTGACACGACCAAGGGAACCTGGGTGGCCGGACCCACGATCCCCAATACACAGGGAACTCCGGACGCACCGGCAGCCATGATGGTGAATGGAAAAATCTTGTGCGTCGTTTCCCCGCTTCCCACCTCTGCCAACCATTTTCCCACGCCCATGTCCTACTACGAATATGATTATGTCGCCAACGCCTTCACGCGCGTCAACGCCCCGGCGGGAGGAACCACCACGAACAACCCCAGCTGGACATCCAACATGCTCCTGCTTCCCGATGGTTCAGTGCTTTACGGACAGCAGAGTTCGGGAAACACGGTTTCCCGCAACATGTACATCTACACGCCGGATGGAACGCCGCAGGCTTCAGGGAAACCGAAGATCGTCAACATTGTGCAGAACACCAACGGTTCTTACACCATGACGGGCACGCTCTTCAACGGCATCACCGAGGGCGCGACCTACGGCGACGACGAGCAGATGAACACCAACTATCCCATCGTGCGGCTGACCTCCGGCACGAACGTCTATTATGCCCGCACCTTCAATTGGAACAGCACGGGCCTGATGCGCGGAAACCGTCCTGACACCACCACGTTCACCTTGCCCACCGGACTCCCCCCCACGACCACGTATTCTCTGGTGGTCACCGCCAACGGCATCAGTTCGGATCCGGTCTCGTTCACCCCCGCGACGTTCTCCTCCGTGGGCAAGACGGATCGCAACGGGTTTCAAGGATCGGGCCTGCATGGTTTTTCCGCCACCTCTTTCGGTTCCATGTTGAACCTCCATTTCCGGCTGGAATTGGGAACACCGGATCAGAACGCTCTTACCCTTCAATTGACCAAGGTGGATGGACAGACGGTTTACGAAGAAAAGATCCCGGCCTCGGGTGATTTCAACCGGCAGATCGATTTGCACTCCCATGGAAACGGCCTTTATCTCTTTGTGCTGAGCAACGGCAAAAACCGGATTTCCAGGTGGATCACCGTCCAGTAGTCGTTGCGCTAGCCGGCGCTCTTTCGCTCTTCGCCATCGCGTTCATCGGCTGCGACAAGGGAACGGGAAACGGGGATGCCACGCCCGCTTCCGCCCGTCAGGTGATTCTCGATGTGTCGTCCAAGGTGATTTACGCGACCTATGTCGATCTCAACACGACCGCGGACACCTTGTTGCAAGCAGTGAACCGACTGGCCCAGACGCCCAATGCCGCCAATCTGGCCTTGGCCCAGCAAGCGTGGCGCAACACGAGAATCCCCTGGGAACGCAGCGAAGGTTTTTTGTTCGGACCGGTGGCAACCATTCCGGTGGACGCGGCCATCGACACGTGGCCACTCAATCAGGCGGATCTCGACACCATCCTGAAAAGCAATGTGCCGCTCACCAAGGAATACGTGGACAGTCTTGATTTCAGCCTCAAGGGATTTCACACGTTGGAGTATCTCCTGTTTGGAGACAGCACGAATCCAAATGCCATCGTGCGGTATCCCGCCAACCTCACTGCGAGGCAGCTTGAGTATCTAAAGGCCGCGGCCGCCAGTCTCAAGAGCGAGACGAATATTCTGGTTCAGGCGTGGAATCCGGCGTCGGGAAATTTTCTAGGGTCGTTTCAGAGCGCGGGACAAGGCAGCACGAAGTACAAAAGTGAAGAAGATGCCTTGAAGGAGCTTCTCTACAGTGTCATCAACATCTGCGACGAAGTCGCCAACGAAAAGATGTACCACGCCTTTCGCTTCGATCCCCCGGATCGGAATCAGGAGGAATCTCGTTTCAGCAACAACTCCACGACGGATTTCGCAAACAACCTTCGCAGCGTTCGCAACGTGTACTTCTGCAATTACGGCAGCAATTCCGGACAGGGATTGAAGGCCCTGCTGCAGGCCAAAAATCCCGCACTCGCGGGAGAGGTGGAAGCGCAGATTGATTCGGCCATCAACAGAACGCTGGCCATGGGGGTGTTTAGCGAAGATATTCTGCGCGCCAAGGACAAGATCGATTCTGCTTCCGCCAAAATCCGAGCGTTGAGAAGCACCTTGATGTTGCGTGTGGCCCCGGCCTTGGGGTTGGAGTAGATCCGGATCGTGCGCCAGTTCCTGTACATCGCTCCTTTGGCAGCCATTGCGCTGACAGGATGCCTTTCCGGAAACGACGCTTCCGACATCGACGCCGCGCCTCCATTGGCGGGCGGAGATCTGACACTGTTCGACGGTACCAGTGGAGCGTTTTCGTCTCCGGCGCCGGGCCTTTCTGAACAGGATTCACTGCAGCATTCGCGGGGCGATGCCCGCTTCGGCGCAACCTTTGTCACAGCGCCTGCGCTCACAAATCCGGGATTGGGCCCTCTGTTCAATAATGTCTCCTGTGTTTCATGCCATTTGGGGGACGGCCGGGGCCGACCTCCCGCTTCCGGCGAAGCCTTGAGCAGCATGCTCTTCCGCATCAGTGCAACGGGTCAGGATGAGCATGGAGGGCCTAAGCCCATGCCCGGCTATGGAGGGCAGCTCCAAACCCGCGCAACGTTCGGAAATATGCCAGAGGTCAGCATCGCCTTCGAGTACCGTGATTCAGTCGTTGTAC
>OMJM01000054.1 GCA_900299345.1 bacterium
CTGGCGGTTCTGAAAATCCTGTCCGATACGACCTTTCTCGCAGACATGCGGGAGCGGATGGCCTTGTTGCGGAGTGAACTGGAAAAACGGGTGAAGGAGAAATCCGCCGCCGGACTTTCCATCGGTCCTATGTCGGGCAAGGGATTTCTCATCGGCATCAAATGGGGCGGTGATCTTGTGGCATTGCTGATGAAGTTGCGTTCGCAAGGTGTGCTGGCGCACCGGGCCGGAACGGATGTGCTGCGCCTGCTGCCGCCGCTCACGCTTTCCCGCGATGAGATTCGAGAATTGCTGGAAGCATTGGATCGAAGTTTGTCTGCATGAAAAAGATTGGCATCCTGTTGTTGATGGTCTGCGCAGGTCCGGTTTTCGCGCAGAACTTCGCCATGGACGCGGATGCATCCTTTGCCCACCATGACTTTCAATTGGGTCTACGCGCGGGTTGGGAAGGACAGTGGCGTGGCATCCATCCATCGCTGTTCGCGGAGTTCGAGGGGCGGCCTTATCTTAATACCGTGTTGGTTCAGGAATCCGACCATTTCTATTACCAGTTCCGTGAGGTGCGTCTGGGATTGGGTCCCGGAGGGACGCTTTCGATCCCGTTCTGGAACAAAGGGTTCTTCACGGTGGGAGGCGGAGTTTTGTCCAGCTTCGGTTTTTATCTGGGCTCCAATCACGAGGGCAAGGATTATTGGGTGGGATGGCTGGAGACGGGTTTTCGTTTTGTGCCCGCGAAACATGTTTTCATCGAGCCGTTGTATCGATTTGAACCCCGGAGAGATGCGGGTTCGCATCGGGTGGGCATTATTGTGGGATTCCGTAATCCCGAAGGTTTGATTTTTCCGGGACAGGATTAGATGCTCTTCTTCAGACATCGAACGTGGATGCTCGTCGCATTATTGTGGCTTTGCAGTGGGTTCACCTGTCAGGACAACAATGAATACAACGATTACCAAAACGACTGCACCCTCCCTCCCTCCGGTTGCACAAGTACGGTCCCGTCGACGGCAGTGCTTACCATCCAGGTTTCCGATCCCGCGTCCTTGGTTTCCATTTACAAAGGACCTTATTTTGAGACGGGGACGTTGATATCGAAGGATTATCCGCCAGGGGTGGGAGTCCGAACCTGGAGTATGTCGTTGCCGCTGGGGGATTACTCGGCCACCGCCATGTACATCATCAACGGCGACACCATCGTCAAGGTGGACGGAGACAATCTCGATTACACGTCGCACGACACGTGCAACGGCACCTGTTATACGGCGGATAATGGCGATGTCGATCTGCGTCTGGACACGGACAAGTTGCCCAAGTAGTCGGTAAGCGATGGCTCCCATATCTCAACCCCGCTGGAGACGATTCCTTCCTTGGATCGTTTTTCTCGTCGTCATCATTGCAGCGTTGTGTTTCCATCGCTGCTCCGAAAACAAAACGCCGGTAATTCCGGAACCGCCAAAGGATTCGATCCCTGCGGTTCGATCTGCCCCTTTGGAGACGGCTGTTGTTGCGGTGGATACAGCGAAACCACTTCACTTCCATGCGAAAACCATCGCAGTCTCAGAGCCAGTCGAAAAGCCGAGTGGCTTCACCAAAGACACTTTGCCGTATGTGTTTCCCAATCCATGGGGCGGACGGCATTTCGATTCCGTCACTGTGGGTCTGTTCTGCCGCGAGGATTGTCTGATCCTTTATTCACTCGAGGACAGCGTGCATCTGCGCAGCTACGAACGGCCTTTCACGTTCCGTCGTACCTCCAGATTGTGGTTCGCGGGGGTCTCCGCAAAGGGCAATCGGACGCCTGTGACCCGGTTGGATTATGTGATCGAGAAAAATCCCGGCAAGTGCAAAGGCAATTCCATGCCGGTATCTGTGCATGGCCGCGACGTGTGCGTCGACGTGTACGAATGGCCTAATCGCGACAATGCGCAGCCCCGGGTCATGGTGAATCGCGAGCAAGCCGAAGATTCCTGCAACTCGGTTGGCAAACATCTTTGCAGTCTCGAGGAATGGCGCGCCGGTTGCCAAGGACCGGAGCAGTCGCGGTATCCGTACGGCGACAGCTACGATGAACGGTATTGCGCCGCCCAGCAATCCGGTTCTTCGCGCTCGGGCAGACTGCCCGCCTGCCGCTCGTACTACGGTCTTTACGATCTCACGGGCAACGTGTGGGAGTGGACCTCGACCCCGAATCCGGAGCGCGACAACTTCTTTTTCGTGGCCGGGGGTAACTGGGACGCGGCCGAAAAAGGGACCTGCGGCCTTGCCAAATACAGTTTTTACCCCCAAAACGCCTATCCCGGGGTCGGGTTCCGCTGTTGTGCCGACGTGAAATAGTGGCTTTTTCTGGTGAAAAGGAGTATATTATTCGTTGAAACGAATAATTAACCGTCACACAGGAGGCTCACATGAAAATCGCAATCATCGGAAAAGGCAATGTCGGTAGCGCGCTGCAGCGCGGGCTGGAAAAGGGGGGGCATGAGGTTCACGCCGTCGGCAATGCGCCGGTGCAGGTCAAGGAAGCGGCACAGGCCGCGCAGCTCGTGATTCTCGCTGTTCCGTTCGGCGCCATTGACGCAACGCTTGCCACGTTGGGTTCTTCCGTGGATGGGAAGGTTTTGGTGGACACGACCAACGCATTGACACCGGATTATCAGCTCGCGGTGGGATACACGACCAGCGGCGCGGAGGAATTACAGAAGAAGGCTCCCAAAGCCAAGGTCGTGAAGGCTTTCAACACGGTGTTCGCCGGAACCATGGACAGTGGCCATGTGAAGGGCGAACAGCTCTCCGCCTTTGTGGCGGCGGATGATGCGGATGCGAAAAGGACCGTGGCGGAACTGGCCAAGGGAATCGGCTTCGACGCCGTGGACGCCGGGCCGCTGAAGAACGCCCGCCTGCTGGAACCGATGGCCTATCTGAACATCCAGTTGGGCTATATGCTCGGCATGGGTCCGGAAATCGGGCTCAAGTTGGCGCACTGAACGCCCGGTCTTCCGAGCAGAAACAAAACGTTACGCGAATAACAACAACCTGCCGGCATCTGCTTGGTAGGTTGTTGGCGTGTCCTCCAGTCGCTGTGCAGTCCTGATTCTTTGCGGTGGGTTCCCTGTCCTCGCCCAGAAGACGCTTCTATTCAACGACGGGCATGTGTTTTTCGACACCCGCATCTCCAGTGATTCCCGCAATGTCCAGACCGGCGGCCGCATCGGCGACGAGGAGCAGGTCGGTGATTTTCGCGTGGGCGGATTTTTGGACATGGACTTCCGCCCGGTTCCGAGCGGGACACGCATCACACTTCTGCAGTCGAAGGAGTGGTATATCAAGAACGCGCCGTACTCCCTCGGTCCCGGCATGGCGGTGTTTTATCCCTGGCGCCGCAATCTTTTCCTGACCGCCGCCACCGGAGCCTCGTACGCTTTCGCGAAGGACGGTGATTCACGGGGAGATCCGGGCTGGGCCGGATGGGTCGATCTCGGCATCCGGGTGCCGTGGATGGAATTCCTGAATTGGGGCGTGGCGTATCAGTATCATCCGTTGTCCGGAGTGCCGGATCATCGCATGGCGTTGCAGTTTAGGATGAGGGCGATATAAGAAGTTAAGGCGATTTTTCCTGCTTCAACTCTTTCAACACTTTCGGATCAATCTGAATATGCAGCTCGCGTAGCTGCTTCTCCAAAACCTCCGACGGTGCGCCCATCATGAGATCCTGCGCCCGCTGGTTCATCGGGAACGCAATGACCTCGCGGATGCTTTCCTCCTGCGCCAGCAGCATCACCATGCGATCCACGCCCGGCGCGATGCCTCCGTGAGGCGGGGCTCCGAGCTTGAAGGCGTTGATCATGCCGCCGAATTTCTGGTTCACCACCTCGGGTCCGTACCCGGCGATCTCGAAGGCCTTGTACATGATCTCCGGCTTGTGATTCCGGATCGCGCCCGAGGACAGCTCGATGCCGTTGCACACGATGTCGTACTGGTAGGCGAGGATGTCCAGCGGATCCTTGGTCTGCAGCGCTTCCATCCCGCCCTGCGGCATGGAGAACGGATTGTGCGAAAAGGCGATGCTTTTGTTTTCCTCGTCGTACTCGAACATCGGAAAGTCCACGATCCAGCAGAAGCGGAACACGTCCTTCTCGATCAGATCGAGATCCTTGCCCAGCTTCACACGAATCTGTCCCGCGAGTTTCGCGGCCACGTCCTTCTTGTCGCAGATGAAGAATACCGCGTCGCCTTTTTCCGCGCCGCACAGGCCGCGCAGGGCTTCCATGTGCTCCGGCGAAAGGAACTTGGCTATGGGACCCTTCACGCCCTCCTCGTTGTACACGAGATAGGCGAGGCCCTTGGAGCCGATGCTTTGTGCGAAGTCCACCAGCTTGTCGAAGAAGCTGCGCGGCTGCGAGGCCACATTCTTCACCGGAATCGCCCGCACCACGGCCCCGGATTTCACCGCGCCGGCAAAGGCCTGGAATCCGCTCTCGCGGAAAATGTCGGTGGCGTCGCGGATCTCGATGGGGATGCGGAGGTCGGGTTTGTCCGTGCCGTACTTCAGCATGGCTTCCCGGAAGGGAATGCGCTTGAAGGGGATTCCGTCCACGCTCCATTTCGAAAACTCGGTGAACACGCCGTGGATGACCTGCTCCACCGCCGCGAACACGTCGTCCTGGGTCACGAAGCTCATCTCGATATCGAGCTGGTAGAATTCGCCCGGTGAACGATCCGCGCGGGCGTCCTCGTCGCGGAAACAGGGGGCGATCTGGAAATAGCGGTCAAAGCCCGCCACCATCAGCAGCTGCTTGAACTGCTGCGGCGCCTGCGGCAGCGCGTAGAAGCGGCCGGGATGTATGCGGCTGGGAACCAGAAAGTCGCGCGCGCCTTCGGGCGAACTGCTGGTGAGAATGGGCGTCTGGAATTCCGTGAAGCCCTGATCCGTCATGCGGCGGCGCAGCGAGGAAATGATCTGGCTGCGGAGCTGGACGTTGGCATGCAGCTTTTCGCGGCGGAGATCCAGAAAACGGTACTTGAGGCGCAGTTCCTCGGGTCCGCCGTCTTTGTCGTCCACGAGGAAGGGCAGGGGATCAGCGAGAGACTGGATTTCCAGTTCATCCACCACAACTTCGACCTCGCCAGTAGGCATGGACGGATTGACGGTATTCGCTTCGCGGGCCACTACATGTCCCACGATCGTGATCACGCTTTCATAGCGTAGTTTTGTCGCCGAGTCGAAAAAGGACCGTTCCGGGTGAAAAACCGCCTGGCTGACACCGTAATGATCGCGCAAATCGATGAAAAGAAACCGGCCATGGTCCCGGCGGCGAAACACCCACCCCGAAAGTTTGACGGTTTGGCCGACGTGTTCCTTGCGGAGCTGGCCACAGTTGTGCGAACGGTAGAGATGCATGATTTTTGACCCGGAAAGGGTCTAAATAGTAGTTAGGATGGCTGGCTTCGACTTCGCTCAGCCAGCGAATTTTCCCTAGGTTTCGCGATTTTCGCTGTGCCCTGAGCGCAGCCGAGGGGCACGGAGGTTTGTGCTACCTTGAGATGCTTCGAAACCCCGGATTTGATGCAATGCGCGCGGTAGGGTGGGAAGCCCTCATTCTCCTTTTCCTCATAGTGGGGAACGGCCTTTTCGCCATGGCGGAAATCGCCTTGGTTTCCAGCCGCAAGACCCGGCTCCAGCATTGGGCGGACTCCGGAGATGCCAAGGCGCGCAAGGCCCTCGACCTACTCCACACCCCCGGGCATTTCCTCGCCATCATGCAGGTGGGCATGAGCCTGATCGCCATCATCGAAGGCGCGTATGGCGGCAAGGAGATCGCGGAGCACGTCGCCGGAATTTTGGCGCAATGGGGATGGTTCGGACGGTTTGCCGACGTAGCGGCGTTCTGGGTGGTGGTGCTGATCATCGCCTTTCTTCAAATCTTGATCGGGGAACTGCTACCCAAGGCCGTGGCCTTCCGGTATGCCGAACCGATCGCGCGTCATGTATCCCGTCCCGTGGCGCGTCTGATCCAAATCGGTGCGCCGCTCATCAGCCTGCTCAACGCTTGCAACGAAGCCTTGCTGCGGTTCTTTGTGGGAAAGCCGAAGCATGAGGCCGCGATGACGGAAGAGGAAATTTCCGTGGTGCTGACGCAGGGCGCCAAGGCCGGCGTGTTCAAGGAAAGTCAGCAGGACATGATGGAAAGCGTGATCGAAATGGGCGAGCGTCGCGTCACGTCGATCATGACCGCGCGTCCCGACATCGCGTGGATCGAGGCGGACGCGGAGATGAAGGACATTCGCGCCGTGTTGAAGGCCTCTCCGTTTTCCCGTTTTCCCGTGTGTGAAGGCAGTTTCGATTCGGTGCTCGGCGTGGTGCACACCAAGGATATCCTCGACCTCGTGCTGGCCGGAGAATCCGTGTCTCTGAAATCACTGGCCAAACCCATCACCGTCATTCCGGATTCCATCCCGGTGCTTAAGGCGCTGGAGGCCTTCCGCGCCTCGGGCGACACCATGGCGTTTGTAACGGACGAGTATGGCAGCATTCTGGGTCTGGTGACGTTGGACGACGTGCTCCGCAATATCCTCGGTGACATGGCTTCGGCGCAATCCAATGCAGGCGGTGACGAGGCGGTGAAGCGAGCCGACGGCTCGTGGCTCATCGACGGCACCAAGCCCATGGAGGAGATTCGCGAGATGCTGCAGGGCGGCACCGGCGAGGATGAGCAGGATTATCAGACGCTCGGCGGGTTCGTGATGGCGCGATTGGGCCGCATACCGCGCGCCGGGGATTATTTTGTGGCCAACGGTCGCCGCTACGAAGTCGTGGACATGGACGGCCATCGCGTGGACAAGGTGCTGGTGACGGAAGAAGCGACGGAGGAAGCCGCATGATTGCGACTCATACCAATCTGATCAAGGGCGTGGATCTGTTTTCCTCGCTCACTGACGCGCAGCTCGGTTACATCGCGGGCATGACCGTTGAACAGATCCATGAGCGCGGCGAAACGATTTTCAACCAGGCCGACAACAGCGAAACTTTTTTTCTGATCGCCAAGGGCTCGGTCAAGGTGCTGCTCGCCGGAGAAGACGGACGAGAAGCCATACTCGCGACCCTGGGTGAGGGGGATTTTTTCGGGGAGATGGCCTTGCTCGACGGTGAACCGCGTTCGGCCACGGTGCGCGCGGTGGCGAAGACCCGTCTTCTGGTGATCCATCGCGAAGATTTCCTGCTATGCCTGAAGAAACATCCCGATCTCGCGCTGGCTTTGCTGTCCGAAATGTCGCGCCGTTTGCGCGCCGCGGATCGGCAGATTTCCTCGCTGGCGTTGATGCGTGTTTACGGACGCGTGGCCACGACCTTGCTCAAGCTCATGGAGGAGCGCGGCATGCGCGTGCGCACCCGAGAGGGCAAGCCCATTGTCGTGATTCACGGGCGTCCCACGCATCAGACCATCGCCGCCATGTCCGGCACCACGCGCGAAACCGTGACGCGCGTATTCAAGGCGCTGGAAGAGCGCGGCGCCATCGCCACGCCGGGTCGCGATCTAGTCATTCTCGAGGAAGATCGTCTGCGCTCCTGAGCGCGGCGGAATTCCGGATGCTCCTGCGCTGGTTCACGCGACCCGTCGTTCCCGCCTTGCTGGCGTGGGGAGCATTATGCCTCATCGTGTTTTATGCCGTCAACTCGTTGATCATGCCGTGGGTCGCGGGGCGTTATACCCAGACCACCGGGGTTCCCAAATTGGTGGGATTGAAAATGGACCAGGCCAAAGAGGTCATTAACGACAGCGGTCTCGCCATTGTGCTCGACACGGCATCAGACTTTAGCGCGGAAATCCCGGCCGGAAAGATCATGTCCCAGTTTCCCGACGCCGGCACCACGGTGAAGACCGGGCGCCGTGTATGGGTCAAGATCAGCAGGGGTCGCCGCGCGCTGGAGGTTCCACTGTTGCGCGGGTTGTCTCTGCGGCAGGCGGAGATTTCGTTACAACAGGCGGGCCTGCGGTTGGGAGGAGTGCACTACGTCGCGAGTCCCGACGCGCCATCCGGCGCGGTGCTGGGATCATCGCCCGCTGCAAAAACCGTGGTGGAGCGTGGACGCTATGTGAGTGTGGATGTTTCCTCCGGCGCGGATACCGCTTCACGGAGCATCCCGTCGCTGCTGGGCCTTTCGCTGTCGCAGGCGCGCAACCAGTTGCAGGCGATGGGTATCCCCGTCGGCGAAGTCATTCAACGTCCGGACGCTGGCAGCCTGCCTCAAACCGTGCTGTCGCAAACTCCCGCGCCGGGAACTCCGGTGAAAGGGGACCCGGTTGATCTCGTGGTTTCCGAGTAAGCGGCTCCTCGCCATCCTTTGTGTTTCGCTGCCGGTTGTGTGGTTGACCGGTTGTGCCGCTTCGCGCATTCAGGATTCCACAGCCGCCTCATCTGTTTCCGGCTCCGGCAAATCCAATCCTCCGCTGGCGCACGATTTTTTTCTGCGTGCCCGCACCATGGAACTGGAGGGAAATCCCAAGGTGGCGCTGGGATACTATCGCATCGCCTTTCGCTATGATCCGGAAAACCGCGATCTTTGTTTCATGCTGCTGGATCGGTTGCGTGAAAGCGGCAAGATCGATTCGGCCATCGCCTTGGGAAAGAGTTGCCTCGCCCTCGCGGGAAAACCCGCGAGCCGTGAATACCAGTCGGTGGGGCAGGCCTACCTGCGCAAGGAGGATGCCGTGTCCGCCGCCGAATATTATCGCGAGGCCGTGGCGCTGGACGATGACGATCGGGATGCGTTGTATGTGCTGACGGGTTTGTACGAAGGGCTCGGGGACGCGCGCTATCCGGCGGCGTTGCACAAGCTGTTGCCTCTGCTCGAGTACCCTCCACACCTCACCGACAAGTTGTTGCAGATCTTCCGGTCGCGTGGAGAGATCGACTCCATCGGCGCTCTGCTGCAAGCGGCGTGGAAAAAAACCGGACAGATCGGTTACGGCGAGGAATTGGCCTCATACTATGAGGTGCGATCGCGTTCGAAACAATTATTGGAAGTTGCGCAACAACTGTTGGAGAAAGATTCTGCCAACCGATCGTATCTGCTGTTGCGTGCGCAAGCCTTGAAGGCTTCGGGTATGCCGGATTCCGCGTTGCAGGCCTATGCCGAGCTGCTGGAAAAACATCCGAGTGATCGCGAAGCACGTTTCGCGTATGCCGGGTTGCTTCAGGAACAGGGACGTGTGGAAGAGGCCTTTCTATCTCTCAAAAAGTTGGTTCAGGATTTTCCCCAAAGCGCGCAGTATCAGTATGCGTTGGGGGTGTCCGCGTTGCAAACCCGCAAGCCCGAAGCTCGCGCCGCGCTGGAAAAAGCAACAGACCTGGAGCCCGCCATTCCGGATTATTGGGCGCGCTGGATCTATGCCGATCTGGTGTTCGGAGAGGATTCCGTGGGCCTGTCGCGACTTTCGCATCTTCCAGATGAAGGGAATCCCGGTTGGCAGACCGATTTCTTCCGAGGTTTGGTACGGGTCATTCTTGCGCGACTGCTGGAACCGCGTGAGACTCCGGATTCGACCGCCCGTCTGGATTCGGCGCTGGCGCGGACACAACGCCGTGAGGCTGCGTTTTTATTCGGCGCGGCGTTGAAGGAAAGTCCGGGAAACCGGATGGTACTGTTCGAGCTGGGAACCGATCTCGAACGGTTGGGGCTGCGCGACAGCGCCATGGGTGTTTTCCGCCGGTTGCTGACTATCGATACGCTCAACGCCGTGGCCATGAACTATCTCGGTTATATGCTGGTGGAGGATAATCGTGATCTCGTCTATGCAGGAGCGCTCCTCGATCGCGCCCTTGCGCTAGATCCTGAAAATCCGGCGTACCTTGACTCCAAGGGTTGGTGGCATTATCGCATGGGAAATTTTCCCGCTGCGGAAGTGGAATTGAAAAAAGCACTGGAACGGATGCCTAGAGATCCGACGGTGCGGGAGCATTTGTCCATCATACGGAAACTGTTGGGCGAAAAGGAAACTGTGAACGGAGCGGATGCACCATGATATTGCGAAAAGCGTTGTGCGCGTGCGGCTTGCTTTTGATGGCATGCGCTCCGACCCGAGATCCTTATGGACTGGCGTTGCGGCAAAATCCCGAGCAGGTTCCATCGGCGGTTCCGGATTCGTTGCGCGCGGATCTTGGTATCACGCCACGAAAAAAAGGAGCCCCGTCCTTTGGGGCGCGCTTCTACGCCAGACCTCATCAACAATACCGCATGGACGCGTTGGGATTGACCTCCATCGCCGCGTCATTCTTATGGGATCGCGGCCAATGGGCCCTGGTGTTGCACGACAAGCGGGAGGTATGGACAGGGAAGGGCGATACGTTGGATGTGAAAGACATGCCGGTGCGCTTGCCCGGCGTTCATGCTTTGCTGGGATTTCTTTGGGGCGATCCGCTGCCAGATTTTCGCGACAGGGATTCCGGTTCTGGCGCATGGAGCGGGGATACCTTGCATTGGAGTGCTCATGGCACCGCGTGGAAAGCCATTTTCGATCCCAATGGACTTTGCCTCAGTGTCCGTTCGTCATCTCTTGAAATCGCCTATCGCGGCCATCGGAAATTTGGAACCCGTATTCTTCCGCAAGACGTCGAAGTGTTTGCTAAAGGCGAGTCGTTGTTGCTTCTGCGGGTGAACGGGATCGAAGATGTTCCGAGTTGGTCCAGAAATCCTTTTGTTTTGAAGATTCCGGAAGGGTACGAGCATCGCAGTATGGATGATTCCCTCAATTAGTCCGCGCCTGTCAAAAAGGCAGTAATAAGAACGTTACACGGTGTGTGGGAGGGCGTAGATTGGGAAGCAGCAAAGGAGCCCCCATGGAAGTTGAACACCATCATCTGCATCACGAGTTCCCGCAATATTCCGATAAGATTCATCAGCTCAAGGTTTCGGACGCGCAGTTTGCCAAACTTTTCGAGGAATATCACGACAGGGATCGGGAGATCCGCAGGGCCGAACAAGGCGTCGAACATCTTGGAGACGCAAAGCTTGAAGAGTTGAAGCTGCGCCGGGTGCATCTCAAAGATCAGTTATTTCACCGGTTGCAGGCGGCCTGATCCTGTCGGATCACGTCAACTCGACCACGCCACCGTTGCGCCACGACTGATCCGCCGCCAGCACGATGCGCAGGCTGTTCAGGGCGCTTTGGTGGTGAGAGGACAGATCGAGATTCTCGCAGATGGCGCGTAGAAAGAAGGCCTGTTCGCGATCGCAGAGATCCTGATGAGACGGCTCGTCCGTCATGTTGACCCTCTCATCGTTGCGCTGGAACATCCCCTGTGCATCGCGGCCGGAGCGATGCACCAGCAAAGTGGACAGGCGTGTGTGATCGTCGATATCTGAGCTGGCGCCGTCTTTCTTGCGCGTCTCCTGTATCATACTCACGCTGCCCTTTGGCCCGATTAAGTCCTTGATGAAGTGCGCTTCTTCGCTCATCATCGGCCCCCATCCGGCCTCATACCAGCCCACGGAGCCGTCATCGAAAATCACGTGCAGATTTCCGTAGTTGTACATGTCCTTGTGGATTTCGTCCGACAGCCGTGCGCCAATGGTGTGCACGCGGATCGGCTTGGCGCCTGTCACCTGACACATGAGATCCACGTAGTGCACCCCGCAATCCACGATGGGGGAGCAGGAATCCATGAGGCGCTTGTGGGTTTCCCACTCCGGTCCCGCGCTTTGCTGGTTCAGGTTCATGCGCATCACGAGCGGCTTTCCCAAAACTTTTCCGATCTCCAGAAACTTGGCGACAGCAGGGTGATGATGCAGGATGTATCCCACCACCAATTTGCGGCCGGTCTTGCGAGCGGTAGCCACCACGCGCTCCGCGTCCGCGTTATTCTCGGCTAGGGGTTTTTCCAGAAAGACATGCGCCCCAGCGTTCATGGCCGCGATGGCGTATTGGGCATGGGTGTCAGGATAGGTGTTGATGGACACGGCGTCAGGACGGGTTTCCTTCAGAGCCGCGGCGAAATCACTGAAAAGTGGAATGGAACCACCCAGTTCGCGGGCCAGTTCCTCCCGGCTTCCATCGCCCCGGCTGACGAGTCCCACGATTTGAAAATCCTTCAGTTTGTGATAGGCCCTAGCATGGGATTTTCCCATGTGGCCGCAGCCCACCACCAGCACCTTGACGGGAGTCATCGAATGCGCCTGCATTCTGGAAAAAATGCTTTCATGGGGCGGGAAATTAGGTTTAAACACAAATTTTGGCGGGGAAAAACCGTGAACCGCTGTATTATTAGACCCATAAATTTCACCGGGGGACAGAGTTGAAATCTCGCTGGATCGGTGTTCTTGCCCTGCTGGCCGTTTCCATTCATGCGGATGAGGATCGAGTCAAGTTGCTTCCGCTGAAGTCGGGGGCATCGTTGTACTTCGGGCAGATGTTCAACATCCGGGATTCGTTGCAGGACGCGCAGAACTTCAATCCCACGGTGACCCTGCCCATGACCAGCCTGTGGATGGTGCAGGAGGCTGTGGCCAACGAGCGCTTGCGATTCAGTCTCGGGATCGCGGGAACTTTTTGGTATCCGTTTCCAGAGGACAAGTCTGTAGGATGGACCAGCTTTCGCACGGGTGGCGTCGCGATTTGGCAAGCGATGGGTACCTATTCCTTCGGTAATCTGGAAAAACCATGGCTGCAGATTAGCGTCGGACAACAGAACTACAAATACAACCCGCAGGCTAAAAATTTTGGTGAGTACCTGTTTCGTTCCGAAGCCTATCCCACCACGGTTCGCACCGGGGATTGGAGCGCCATCGACAACGCCGCCACGGGAATCTGGGGCGTGGCCTTCAAGGGTTCCTTTCTTGACGGTTTGCTCAAGAACGATTTTCTGGTGACACTGGCGAATGAACGTGCGCCGTTGCACGACATCTCCTTCACCAACATCACCAGCTTGAACTTCAAGGATATCTTCCAAATCGGTGGAGGCATCACGCTAAGCCGTTACATCCAGGTTGATCCCAAAAAGAGCCGTCCCGAATTCGCCGAGACCGGCTGGTTTACATGGACGGCTGAGGATCAACAGGAGTTGCGTGACTACATCCAGGCGAAGCTGGTTCAGAACCCGAATTTTCTGGCGGGCAATGATGATTTCACCCGCAAGCTTATCGTGAAGAACTCTCAGGGAGTGGATTCGGTGGCCACTGTTGTTGATACGGCGTTGGTGGTGGGGCAAGATTACTGGGCCGCCTCCAAACGGCCGCTGGTCATGTTTCTCGCCGACTCCGCGAAGAAAGCCGATATTCAGTATGTCGACACCAAAACCATCTTCCTCATGGGACGCGCCTCTTTCGATCCCAAGCCCCTCGTAGGCGGATTGCGGGGCGTGCTCGGTCCTTCCGACCTCGTCCTGTACGGGGAAATAAGTGTTCTGGGGTTGGACAACTATCCTGTGTACTACCGGAAAATCTCGGAAAGAATGCCCATGATGGCTGGATTTTATCTGCCGACGTTCCGGTATCTCGACTTTCTGACGATAGAGATGGAGTACTTCAAAAATCCGCACATGAACTCGGATTATATCGTGGCTTTCTTCCGGCAACCGCGACCCAAATCTCCCAATGGCACCCAACCTGAAAATCCTTCCATCGGCGATCCGTTTTATGACAATATCGGCTTTTCCGATCAATACGGAGCGCATCATACCGAGGATGATTTCAAGTGGACGATTACAGGGCAGAAATCATTCGGCCCGTTGAGCGTGGCATTCCAGTGCGGTACAGATCACTTCCGTCCGTTGACCGGGACCTTTCACCCTTCCTATACCGAGGCGGCCACCACCGACGATGCATGGTATTACATGCTGCGGCTGATGGTGAATATCTAAAGGAGCGAATATATGCGCAACATACTCCCGAAATCCCTGTTACTGCTAGGTTTTCCCGTGGCATTGTCCCTGGGAACGACGAATTGGAAACCTTTGTTCAACGGCACCACGTTCGCCGGATGGCATTTCGCCGGCGATCAGACTTACTGGACCATCGATGCTGCGGATAGCGCCATCGTGGGTTATTCTGCGACCGTGGCGACGCCCTACACCATGGTTTTCTCCGACTCCGCCACCTGGGATCAATTCACGGTCAAGTACTCCTACCGCCTTAAAGCGGGGTGCAGCGGCTTTTTCTTTCGCGCCGTGGAAAACAACACCGCTGAACGCGTTGCGGGAGTGCAGGTCGAGGCCAAGTTCGCCAGCGGAAAACAGTCCGAGGTGGGTTCCCTTTACGATCACCCCTCCCCGGGCTGGGTGGTGCAGCATTCGCAAACCTACAGCGATCGCATTGCCCGGACTCCGAGCACTGTTTATCAAGACGTGATCCTCACCGTCAAGCGGCCCTATGTGTATGTGAACGTGAACGGTTATCAGGCCGTGGGCGAAACCGATTTGACGGAATTGAATCTGGGGGGGAAAGCCGCATGGAATTACACCAGCTCTCCCATCATTGTAAACCCCGGAAAATTCGGATTGCAGATTCACGCCGGACAGCTTCCCATGGACGTGCGTTTCAAGAACATTGCACTGCTGGAAGGTTGCGGTGATTCCACCTCTGCGCGCTACGACGGAAAATTCGTCCCGGGTCTGACGAAGCAGCCAGCCGTGTACAAGGACAATGGCACATGCGCCGGTGGTTCTCCCATCAGTTCCTCAGAATCAAATCATGACGCCTCGCGCTATATTGGTGCGGCCACAAGAAGCGGAAACGAACTCGTGCTGCCAGTGCTGCAAGCGGGTGCGCGTCAACTGGAGGTGTCCTCTTTGCGGGGACAAGTCCTGTTTTCCGTCCTGAATCCCGTGGCCAAGGAATACCGCATTCCCGTTTCCGCCGCTCCGGCCGTTTACGTGGCAAGGCTTCAAACCGGGTCGGCCTCGGTTGTCCGCAAGATCGCCGTTCCTTAAGCGCGGCCTGCTGTTCGCGTTGCCGTTCCTCCTGGTGGCAGGATGCAAATCCGGCCATGAAGCGGCGCACAAGGCCGTAACACCGTCTTCCAGTATTCCGCAAACAGCCGTTCCTTTTCACGCCGCACCGCTTGATTCCATTCCGCCGAAGGTTCCGCCTCTGGAAAAGTCAGAGTGGTTGCAACATCATTTCGCATGGTATGTGCCCGCCCAGGGTCCGGCCCCCAAGGATTGGCCGGAAATCGAAAAGGACATCCGTCCCGAAGCCTGCGGGACGTGCCACACCCAGCAATACAAGGATTGGAAACAAAGTTTTCATCACCGCGCCATGGGGCCCGGCGTGCTAGGCCAGTTGCTTGACATGGAACTAGACGAACCGACGCTCTCCATCAGTTGCCAGCGATGTCACGCACCTTTGGCCGAGCAGATTCCTTATCTGAAAAAGGGAATTCACAATCCGGATTATCGTGAAGGATTCCGCGACGACGGATTGGTGTGCGCCGCCTGTCATGTCCGCAATCACATTCGCCACGGGCCTGACCTCGGAATCAAACCGGATCCGAAAGGACCGCATTCTGGATTTGTGGTGCGACCGGAATACCTGAATCCCGCCTTTTGCGCAGCCTGCCATGATTTCGAACCAGGCGGCGGTGTGCATGGAAAGATGTTACTCGAAACCGCAGAGGAGTGGCGACGCACGGATTTCGCCGCGGAAGGAAAAACCTGCCAGAGTTGTCACATGCCCGAGGGACGACATTTGTGGAAGGGTATTCACGACACGGCCATGGTGCGCTCGGCCGTTTCCGTTGAAGCGGGTTTGACGGATGACAAGGAGGGCTTGCATGGCAGGCTTGCGCTCACCAACGTCGGCGCTGGACACCGGTTGCCGACCTATAACGTTCCGCATATCGTCCTGATTTGGGAGCAGCTCGATCCATCAGGCTCCGCATTACCCGGAACGCGGGTTGAGGGAACCATCGCCCGCTGGGTGACGGAAGAGGTGGACAAGGAGTTCTTTGATACGCGGCTAATGCCAGGGCAATCTTTCGTGCTTCAGTACGGCAAGCCCGCCGATCCATTGGCGGCGAAAGTGGTGGCCCGGGTGGAGGTATGGCCGGATGAGGCATATCGGCGGTATTTCGAACGCATGCTGAAAACTCCGGAATTAACGCCGGGTACACCCGAGGGTCTGGAAAAAATTCAAAAAGCCCGCGATGCCGCGCTGGCTTCCCGCTATGTTTTGTGGCGGCAGGAATTTCCACTGAAGTAGGGTTAACCCACTTTCTAAAAAAGGTGTCGCATATGATCGCTAAAAAGATCCGCACACAGCTTTCCATCATGATGTTCCTTCAGTTTTTCATCTGGGGCGCATGGTTCGTTACCTTGGGTCAATGCTTGGGAACCAACGGTTTGGTGGACGCCATCGGTGGGGCCTACGGAACCGCTCCCATCGCGGCGATTTTCGCCCCGCTGTTCCTCGGCATCGTGGCTGATCGCTTCTTCGCCTCGGAAAAGGTGATGGGAATCTTGTTGTTGTTGGGCGGTGTCCTCATGTGCCTCGCCCCGGGCTTCGCGGTCGCGCATGACAGTAAGACTCTCGTGTGGCTGTTCACGGGGCACATGCTCTGTTATATGCCCACGCTGGCGCTCGGGAACAACATTGCCTTCGCCAACATCACCGATCAGAATCAGTTCCCCAAAATCCGCGTCTGGGGAACCATCGGCTGGATCGCGGCCGGACTGGCTATAGGATTCCTGGGCTGGAGCGCGAAGTTCCACATCTTCTGGCTGGCGGGAATCTGTTCGCTGTTGCTCGGCGTCTATAGTTTCTTTCTGCCAAATACGCCGCCACCTGCGCGCGGAAAACCCGTGAACGTGCGCGCTTTGCTCATGGTTGACGCACTGTCGTTGCTGAAGAAGCCCGCCTTTCTGGTGTTCATTGTCGCTTCCACGTTGATTTGCGTCCCGCTGGCCTATTACTACGCCTTCACTTCCAACTTCCTCAGCAACATGGGCTTTCTGGCCCCGGCTTCCACCATGTCGCTGGGTCAGATGTCCGAAATCATCTTCATGCTGCTGGTGCCGTTCTTCCTGCGCAAGCTGGGGGTGAAATACATGATCCTCGGCGGCATGCTGGCCTGGGTCGTGCGCTATGCCCTGTTCGCCTTCGGGGCCCCGGATCAGATCGTCTGGATGCTGTTCCTCGGCATCCTGCTCCACGGCGTCTGCTACGACTTTTTCTTCGTCACCGGCTTCATGTACACCGATCGGGTTTCCGACAAGGAGATCAAGGGGCAGTCGCAGAGCATGCTGGTTTTCTTCACCCAGGGGATCGGCATGTACATCGGATATCAGGTGGCCTTCAGCAGATTCGGTGCCGTGGGCAAGGACTACTCGACGCTCGATACGGCCCTCAAGGCGGCCCATCCGGAGGAAAGCCTCACCTTTGTCCAGTCATTGGGAAGAATGTTCTCAGTGGAACGCTTGACGGCGGATCCGGCTATCGTATCGGCTGCAACATCCGCTTGGAAATCATTCTGGCTCACATCGGCCCTGATGGCCGGTGTCGTTGCCATCCTGTTCGCCCTGCTCTTCAGGGATGGTTCAGTAAAAGCGCAGCAGAAAGGGGCCTGAGCCCAATGACGAAGGCAATCGCACGTCACGCCTGTTGCGTGGTTGTACGTCTTCTTCCCAAATCTTCATGCCCGAAAGATCGAAGAGGGTTGCGCGCCGTGAACCGTCGGGAATCACGATGGACTGGCCGGGCATTGCCCATGTAGGCGAGGTGGGGAAGAGTTTCTTACCTGAGGCATCCAGAATCGGAGTTGCAGGAAGGCAGCCGGTGTAGGTGACACGATAAAGGGCCGCGGTGCTGTTGTTGGCATATTGCGTGGCGCCGTAATCCAGCACGTAAAGCGCTCCATCGCCGTCGCCAAATTCCATGTCCTGAATCCCACCGCTGGAAAAGTTGGGCACTTGTGCCGTGGTCCACGGCATCGTCACGCCTTGTGAAAGACGCGCGACCGGGCCCGAAGGGATGGTGAGCAACTTGGGTTGCCAGCTCCCGAAGATGGCATAAATGATCCATTTGTTTTCAAAGTAAGGCGGAAATTTCACGGTGGAGTTCAGCAGCGGATCGTAATGATAGACCGGTCCGCCACCCATGCCGCATCCGCTCAGGTCGGTATTAACGGGGTTGGGAGAGGTATTGTCGGTCGCTTCATTGTCCCACGCTACAGCGGGTTTTGCGGGAGGCAAAATGCGCAGGCCTGTGTTGTTGGGCGAGGTATTGACCGGACGCAGCGGATCGAAATTCATGCTGGTCTGGCCTTGAATGGCCTTACAGGCTCCGGTGGCATAATCCCAATGACAGTATGCGCGGTTGTCCTTCAAGAAATAAGGGTATCCCAGAAAAGCGGCCGAGTCGGTGATTTTGAGTTGATCCGCTCCGACCGGTCCGCGCGCCGTGGTACTGGTGGCTGCCGGGCCGAACTCGCCGATGTACAATCGACCTGTGATGGGATCAGGGAAAATGCGGTAAGGATTGCGGTGACCCATTGTGTAAATCTCAGGCAACGTCGAGTCCTTGCCGACCGGGAACAAATTGCCCGCGGGAATGGTATACAGCTTCCCATTGACCGAATCCTGAACCGGATGGATGCGCAACACTTTGCCCAGCAGGCTGTTGGTGTTGGCGGTGCTGCGCTGATCGTCGGAGAATTCGTATCCCGGACGTTCATCCATGGGAGAGTATTGATTGCTGCAACCCGCACAATCGTTGTCTCCGATGGAAAGAAACAGATCCCCGTTCTTGCCGAAGTGCATGGAGCCGCCGTTGTGGGTTTCCCAGATGGAAGGCACCGAGAGCAAAACCTGTTCGCTGGACAGGTTCAGCGTATTGTTCGACAAAACCTGAAAGCGTGAAAGACGGTAGGTGAGCCGTCCGGACGTGTGATTTTCAGCGGCGCCGTTCCAGAGGGAAAGCGGTGCGTAATACACATAGAGCCAGTTATCCGTCGCGAAATTTGGACTCACTGCCAGACCCAAAATGCCGCCCACGTCGTTCTGGGATCCCGTGGTGACATACAGGTAAACGCTCAAGGTGGCCGCCACGGCGTTTTGTGAGTTCGATGGGGTGTACACGCGGATGATTCCGGCCCGTTCGGCGACGAACACGCGTCCATCCTTGGCAACCGCCATTTCCACGGGCTGCTTTGCCACACCTGCGGCAATCAAAGTTTGACGGGCGTAACCGGTGGTGGGCGGATCCGGACAGATCTGAGCAATGACCGTGCTTGCGGCCAGCAACATCAGCGATGGCAGTTTTTTCATGACAATGGACATCGTTATATCCCCCAAGAAATCTGGGTGACCCAGTACCAGGAATCCTTGAAGGCGGTCACTTCATTAGGTTCGAACTGGGGGCCATAGTAATACTTTGAACTGGGCAAGCGCAGGTGATCCCGCGCGCATTGGAATGAAACCGTGAGGCGATTCTGGATGGTCTTCTTTGCGAGAACCGACCATTTCCAGTTGTCCTTGGCTGTCATGTCATTATAGTTCGTTCGAGAAAGCACGGTATCGTTCGAGATGGGGAGATACGGTGTGTTGTTCACCCGTTCGTGGTTTCCCGAAGCGAAGGAAAAGGTGTTGTTGAGCCAGGGGGAGTTGAAGTATTCAGCCTGCACGGCGAGGAGATCCAGGATGCGGAAGCAGGGGAGGTTGATGCCCATCATGATGGGCATCCTTTCGCTGATCTTTTCGTAATAGACGGGATAGTTCTTGAGGCCCAGCACGTCCACTTCGAAGTAGAGCTTCAAATCTTGCGGGCCCATCATGGGGAGCGCGAGAACTTTTTTGGGATCAAGCGTCGCCCGCGCCATGAGTAGAACGGCGGAGGTGGTGTAGTATTTGATCGACGGACGGGTTGAATCGGGAAGGGAGTAAAGGCTGCTTGCAGTGGTGCCGTCGGCGGTGTACTGGGCGGCTCTTGCGCTGTCTCGGATTGCATTGAGGGTGTCGGCATGCGTTCCCTTTTGCCAATAAAGGTCCGCGCGGGCGGCATAAAATTCCGCGGCATTGGAGTAGTAATTCGAATTTCCGACATAGTCCCTGCCTGTGGTCGGATTGGTGATGTAGCTGTTCTCCTGCACAGGGTTGGTGGTGCGCGATGGTTTCACGGGAATGAGGTGCTGGAAGTTGACCCCGGCTCCCAAATCCAGAAGGCCGTTGGCGACGGAATACGCCGCCACAAGACCAAGCGAGAAATCGTAGAACGGCGCCTGTTCCGTTTCTGTTGTCAACAGCGCGTCAATCTTGAGGTCACCCTTTTGATAGTTCGCCTTGAAACCCTGCAGCGTCGCTCCGGAATTGTTCGCCAGGAGATAGCCGCCCGTGGTCATGGTGGTGGGGTAAGCTCGTGCGCGGAACAGGTATTCACCGAGATTCACCGCCTCAGGGTTGTACTTGTATGGGAACATTCCCGCACCCAGTTTCAACCACGGTTTTTGAGTATCTCCGAAGTAATAGACCGCTTCGGTTCTTGCCGGACCGACGAAAAAAGCCTTGCGTTGGCTACCTGGAAAGCCCGCATCAACAATCTCGGGTTGGCGGAACTGGAATACTCCGCCAATGCCACCGCTGAGATGGAGCCGGTCATTGATCACGGCCTCTTTGTTCAGGTAGGCTCCGAAGTGATCCACCCATTCCATGCTGATGATGGCACCTGGTACGTCTCCCGCCGAATGGAGACCATCATATACAGCGCCGAATTCCTGGAAAGCGCCCACGTTCAATGGGAGTTGCGTGACGACGGCATCCTTCGCCTGCAGGGCGGACAAACTCATTGCCAGCAGAAGTCCCGACTTCATGAAGGCTTTCATAGTGACCATCCCAGCTGCGCCATCATGTACCAATTGGAATTGCGGTAAAGCACTTCACTGGGTTCGAGCCGTCCGCCATAAAACCAGTTGGTTCCCACGGTGCGCATGTGATCGCGTGCGAATTGGGCGCTCAGATTCAAATGGGGATAGAGTTCCTTGCGCAGCAACAGTACCCACGCGTAATCATCGTGCTTGGTGATGTCGTTGTATTGGTTTTTGGAAAACAGCGGCTCTGAACCGGAAGGGATATAGGGAATGGCGACGTTCTGTGCTCCGAGGTTGTACGTGTTGTTTGCCCACGGGGAATTGAAGTATTCGAATTGCACGGTGATCTGATCCAACAGATTGAACGTCGGCAGATGCGCTCCCACCATGACGGGTGCACGTTTCCATTTGTCTTCGTAAAAGACGGGGTAATCCTTCCAGCCCAGAATGGCTGCTTCTGTGAACAATTTGAACGGTGCATTGCCTAAATCCACCTTAATGAGCTTTTTAAGATCCAGCGAGGCGCGCGCCATCAGAATGGTTCCGGCAGGCGTATAGTAGTTGCGTTCGGCGTCCGTAACATATGCGGGATCCGACGGATTGAGCCAGTGAGACAAGGAATCCACGATGGATTGATACGAGGCAGCACGAACCGAATCTCCTGCTCCGGCATAGAAATCCTTTTGCGCCTTGTAGTAGCTCGCGTCGGCGTAATAATCTGTTCCGTGACGTGAGAAGTAGGCGTTCGCCGGAACTTCACGCACCGTCCGGCTGGGTTTGACCTGGAGCAGGCGTTTGAAGTTGACGCCAACTCCCAAATCCACCAAACCGTCTGCGATGCGATAATCAGCCACCAAGCCGAGCGACCAGTCGTAAAGCGGCGGCAGCGAGGTCTCAGTCGCAAGGAGGGCGTCTACGGTCAAATCCTTCATTTGAAACCGGCCGTGAAGCCCCTGCAGATAGGCGGCATCGTCGTTCACGAAAAGCACCCCGCCGGTGAAAATTGTCGAGGGGTAGGGGGTGGAGCGGAAGAGGTATTCTCCAAGATCGACGGCATCCGGATTGTACTTGTACGGGAAAAGTCCCGCACCGAGGCTGAATACCGGTTTTTCCGGATCACCGAAGGCATACACGGCTTTGGCAACTGAAGGGCCGACGAAGAACAGCTTGTACATGCTGCTTCCGTATTTGGGGATCACGTGCTCGGGCTTTGGAAACTCGAATACACCGCCCAGACCCACTTGCAGGTTCAGGCGTTGATCCACAACGACTTCCTGGGTCAGAAAAGTTCCGAAGTGATCGACCCATTCATACTGAAGTCTGGGATTGGTGCTCGACACAATTCCGGCGTCGTTGGCCACCACGCCTTTTGCGATGGATCCGAATTCCTGCACGCCTCCGAACTTGAGGGGCTTGTAGACGATGCCGTCTTCCGCATACCCGAACCCCAGAAACGCCGCCAACGCCAGCGCGGCGGCCTTTCCGAAAGTTGCAGGGTTCGAGCGGTTCTTCATCGCATCCTCAAATGCCGAAACTGATCTGGGTCATCCAGTACCAGTTGTTCCGGTTGGTGGCGTAAAACACTTCGTTGGGATCCAGGAAGGGACCGGCCCAGGTGGCATCGCTGACCAGACGTGTGTGATCCCGGGCGGCTTGAAAGCTCAAGGTCAGACCGCGTGTCAGATCTTTTTTGACCAGGACGGACCAGCTGTAATTGTCCTTGGACAACTGATCCCCGTATTCCACTTTCGATAGCACTTTCTGGGAACCGTCCACGAACTGCGGCGTCGCACCGTTGGTGCTCACGCTTTCAAAGAAGGAGTTGACATAGGGCGAGTGGAAGTACTCGAACTGGACGGAGATCAGGTCGATGAACTTGAAGCCCGGCAGGTTGATGCCCGCCATAATGGGCATGCGTTCCGATTTTTTCTCGTAGAAGATTGGATAATCCTTCACTCCCAGCAGCGCCACTTCGGCGAACACTCGCAAATCGTTCGGTCCGAACAGACCATCGTGTGGCACGAGTTTCTTGAGGTCCACCGATGCGAACGCGTCCACCACGGCTCCGGCTTGCGTGTAATAGCTGTAGTCGGGTTTGAACGTGGACGTGGGACTTTCCCAGGATGTCACGGAATCGAGCAAAGCTTTGGCCGCATTGTATTTGATGGTATCCGCCGGGGTGGCGCCAGAAGACTTCCTCTTGTTGTCGTAAAATTCCTTCTGGTTGCGATAATAAGCCTGATTACCGGAGTATTCTTTTCCATCCGGACCCGTGAAATAGGCGTTTTCCGGGGTTTCAACCGACGTTCTGGAAGGACGTATTGGAACCAAACGCTTGAGATTGATGCCGGCTCCCAAATCCAGAAGCCCGTCAGCGACCTTGTACTTGATGACGGCAGCGAGGGAGAGGTCGTACAGAGGAGGCATCACCGTTTCCGTGGTCAGGAAAACATCCGCCGAAAAATTTCCGAGGGTGAGATGCGACTTCAAGCCCTGCAGCGACACGGCGGTGTTGTTGACAAAGGAATATCCCCCCGTCATGATGTAAGTGGGATAGGGTCCTGTGCGGAAGAGGTATTCTCCGAGGTTGGAGGCGTCGGGGTTGTATTTGTATGGGAAAAGTCCCAACCCCAACTTCCAGTTTTCAGAGGCATCGTTCACCGCCTGATATTCGATTTCAGCTGCAGTGGGCCCGATGAAGAAGCTGCGGTACTGAGTACCACCCCAGAGCGCACCGATCTTTTCCGGCTTCTGGAATTCAAAGATGCCGCCCATGCCAACGTTGATGAACCACTTGTTGTTGACGGAGGCGCTTTGCGCGATGAATGCTGCGAAATGATCCACCCATTCATCATAAAACGGCGTCGGGTTGGTTCCGAAACGCCCGCCTTGCAGCATTCCGAATTCCGACATGGCGCCGATGGAAAGCGGCTTGTATGACACGCCGTCTTCACCGCGCGCCAAAGAACACGCAGCGGCAGCCATCAAGGCCGCCGCAAAAATTCGGGATGCGGGACGGTTACTCACTGAGGGGCGCAGGAGCTTATTGAATCAGGGCTTTCCCTTGAATCGTTCCCTTCGAGGTTCTCATCTTCAGCAGATAGACCCCTTTTTGCAGTCCGTTCGTTTCAACGATTAGGTCGGATTTCGTGCCTGAAACACTGACGCGTTTGGCGAGCCGTCCATCCAAGCTGAGCAGTTCAACTGAACGCAACGTGCCCTCAACGGCTGAAACGAGTAATCCCTGCGATGTGCCCTCAAGATGGAATTCTGGCTTTGCACGGGGACCATACATGAGCGCGGAAACACCCGTGACAGTGTCCACGGGGCCGAGTTTTACGCGGTTCGGTGTGCCATCCGAATCGTGAAGGACGCGGAGCTTGCGGATTTGCCACGCGCCGCCATGGTCTGCCTGAAAGCCCCAGTATCCCAGAGGGATGTAGGTCTTATTGTTGTTGGCGGTCTGACAAAAGCGGGCGGCGTTTGTTGTCGCCCATTTAGACTTAGCGACCGAGTCTCGAAAGCTTTGGGACCAGTATCTGAAGGAAACAACCTTGACGCCATTCAGCCAGTGCTCCACACTGTCAGCTTTGACCACGAGGCGCAGTGTATTCCATTTGCCGGTGTTGAAGGTGAGATAGGGTTGAGGAATCGGGGCGTACACTTCGTACGCGGCTCCTGCGGTGATCCAACCCCTTTGATTGAGGTTGTCATCGATGCCGAGCTCGATGCCCGTTCCCCAGTTGCTGCTGTACGACAGATCGAAACGATAGACGACGCCCTCGTTACCGTTGTTGCGGTATTCCATGCGCAAGTCCATGTCCTTGTACATGGTCTTGGTGCGGTTGTCCGTGATGGCCGCAGTGGTTTTGATGGCGCGGAAAAAGACCCCCGGGCGATCCGGATCGCTGAACGTGGTGTCCATTGTCCACCCGGCGTTCAGTGTGGTGGTGGTGGTGCCATTCTGCGCGTAGTTCACAAAGTTGTTCCGGAAGCTGTTGGCGGTTGAATCAAACAACAGCTTGAAGCCCTGGGCTTGCTCGTAATACGTCAAGGTGTTGATGGAGTCCTTGAGCGCGGCGGTGGACAGTCCCGCAAGCGCCAGCGACAGCAGGGTTGATTTGTAAAAGGATGTTCGCATTTCAATCTCTCCTTTGGGTCTTGTCGAATGTTAGAAAGTCACCACGCGCGTATAGGTGTCCAAACCGCTTCTCACCTCAAGCAGATAAAGCGACTGTGTGTGCCCCGGAGCCGCGAATTCCATCTCGCCCGCTCCCGAACCATCCCGTCGCGCCAAGGCGCGTCCCTGCATGTCGCGCAAGGTTACCCGATAGGTGCCGGCAAGATCCACATTCACGCGCAGGAATCCCTGACCAGCCGTGTGCCAGACATGGTTGTCCAGCATGGAAATCCGCTGCGTTGCGGGAGCGATTGGGGTGGGAGCAACAGGGTCCCATGTACGCGCGGAAATCCAGTTCTGTGCGTACCACGCTTCGTTGGTGAAGTTGGTGGCGCTATTCGCACCCGCGAGGTTGTTGATCAGGAAGTGCGTCACCCAGTGGGTGATGGTGTCACCACGCCGCGATTGATTGATGCGCTGGATTCCCGGCACAGTCAAGTGAATGCGCAGGCTGTCGTTCGAGATGGTCGCCGCCGTGACGTTGCGCGTAGTATAATTGCTGGCACCCGTTCCATAGGTTACCTGACGCACCCAGCTTTTTTGCTGTACCGTGAAGTTGGAAGTGGTGACGGTTCCCGGATTGACGGGCTGGGAGAGATACAATTCAAATCCGTCGTTCAAGGATCGGATCTTTTTGATCTCGAAGACGCTGCCGTTGGTGCGCGGCGTGTACTTGTACATCAGATTTTGGGCAGTGCCCGAGGGCCAGTTTCCGATGCTGCGGTACGTGCCCGCGTAGATGCTGCCATCGGGTCCGAGTGAGAGGCGATTGATGGCATCGTTGCCCGTGTTGTTGCTGAACCACATGGCGGCGCACTGGATTTTCGGAGCGCCGGTTGTGTCGCTGACTGAATCAATGGCTACGCGTGCAATTCCAGTTGAATTCGCATCACCAACGAGCACATCGCCCGCATAAGGTCCGCTGGTCATATAGAGCGGCTGGGCGAGTGAGCGCCAGCCATTGGCGGCATAATCCATGATGGCCACGGGAGGATCGTATTGCAGCCGTCCTGCGGCAAACCAAGCTTGTCCCCAGCTTGGAGTCTGCCCGTTTCCTTGGCGATGTCCGAAGTATTGGTTGGTGAAGGGTTTCACCAACACGAGATAGCACATCGGCAATTGCGATCCCTGGTTGTCGGCGGACCAGATCTCACCGTTAAGGCCTAGGTTATTTCCGTTGGGAGAACGGAAACCACCGGAAGCGCGATTGATGTTGGTATCCAGCACCGATGTGTTCGTATCGAACGCCAGCAGTGAACCGCCAAAGAAACTTGCCGGAGGCACATCCGAAGGGCCTCCGTTCTGGATATCCCCGGAGTAGTTCGCGTAGAACTTTCCCTTGTAGTACACGGGAGTGAATATCCAGTGATGCCAGAAGGTGGCACCTGTGCTGAAACTGAAGTTCAGAGGGTTGCTGCCTGTCGTCGTCTGCATAGGTGCCTGAAACTTCCGCTGCCTGTTCGTCGTCGGGTTGGCTCCGGTGTTGTCCGGAACGACGTAAAACGAATCCTTGTCGGAGACGTAGATGCGATCGTTGACCACGGTCACGCCCACCGGAAATTTGAAATTGGTGGAGATTGCCTGTGTGGCAACCGTTCCGCCGTTCAGCAAGCCCGAAACCAAGGTGACCCGGCTTTGTGTACGTCCAGTCGTGGGAGTTTCTCCGCCCCCCTCAAAATCTGTGGTCAACAACACCATGCGTCCATCCGAGAGCCAGTCGATGCCGGTGACTCCAATGCAACCTGTATTGTTGCCTGAGCAAGAACCCACAGTCATGTTGGGTAAGCTTACGACGGTTTGGGTGTAAAGCGGATTGGTGGTATTGGTGGGTTTGGAGGCCTGTGAACAGACAAAGGCCATTGAAACAGCGACAAACGCGCGACCCAATATTGCGATTTTACGATTCATGCGGGCGTCCTTGTTGCGACTAGATGGGTCTAAGGTATCGCTCGGAGTTTGTTTGCGAATGACGAAAGAGTTATCGCAACCCATTTTACTTTTATTTAACAATCTATTTTTTGATCGGATTGATTTTTCGGTGGAAAAACGGAAGGGCCGGTGGTAAATGCTTACAGGGAGATTCTCAAAATGAAAAACGCATATGCATGTCTTGCCGGGGCATTGGCTTTCGTCACATTGTCAGTCGCTCAGGAAAGTTATGGTCAGTGGAAATACGTTCGCACGGTCAACGTCAACACCACTGCTTCCGGTTCCAATGTCGCCACCAACCAGGTGAAGTTCCCCATGCTTCTCCGTTTCGGCGCGTCGGATTCCCTCGTGTTCAGCACCTCACAATCCACCGGAGCGGATATCCGTTTTTCAAAGTCGGACGGAACGCCGATGAAGCATCAGATTGAGCGATGGGATGCCGCCAATAAGGTGGCCGAGGTCTGGGTGCTAGTGGACACGGTGTACGGCAACGATAGCACCCACTTCTTCAAAATGTACTGGGGAAATAACCTTGCACCGGACAGTTCCAATGGAGCGGCAGTGTTCGATGCCGGAAGCGGATTCGCGGGTGCGTGGCATTTTCAGGGAGGCAATTTCGCAGACGCCACTGCGAACCACAATAACGGCACGGATCATGGCTCCAAGGACACTACAGGTGTTATCGCGGGTGCAAGGGTGTTTCACGGCACCAATGCCAACCCGCAATATGTTTCCGTAGCGGATGCTGCCTCATTGAACATCACGAATAATCTCACATTGTCGGCTTGGATCAAACCCTCTGCATGGGCCACGAACAATCGCATCATCCAAAAGAACGGCACAGGGGGTGGCGATGATCAGTACCGGTTTTACGCCAGCAGCGCCACAGCCATACGGCTTACATTGACGGGCACCAGCGGAACCACGCCGACTCTCACGGCTCCGTCCGTGGGCGCATGGCATCTGGTTCACGCAACTTATGACGGCGCCAATTTACGGCTTTACGTGGATGGCGCACAAGGTGCTACTGCCGCGATCACGGGCAATATCAACGTCGCCTCCGGTGAACTGTGGTTTGGCGCCAAGCCGTTGGCACAGGTGGATGCCGATTACAGCAATCTGGCGATGGATGAGCCTCGCGTAAGCAACCGGGCCCGTTCCGCGGACTGGATCAAACTGGAATTTCAAAACCAGAAAGCAGCGTCGGTGGGGATCAGTTTTGGAGTTTCAATTCTGCAGCCACCCTCCGGGCTTTCCTATTTGCAAAACCCTGCTGTTTACACGGTGAACTATGCTGCAGGATCGAATTTACCCGTGATGCTGGGCGGTGCGGCCACAAAGTATTCCATCAGTCCATCACTTCCTGCGGGGTTGAGGATGGACACGAACACCGGCGTAATTTCCGGCACTCCTACGGTTGCTGCTGGGGCCGCAAATTACACTGTGACGGCGAGCAATGCCGCAGGTTCGACCACGGCGCAGGTGAACATCACGGTGAATGCCACCTTGGTGGCTCCGACGGGACTATCGTATCGGACGAACCCCGTGGTGTATTTCGTGAATGCTGCCATCACGAACAATAATCCAGTTGTCACCGGTACGGTCACAGGATTTTCCGTGAGTCCGGCGCTTCCAGCAGGGTTAACGTTGAACACCACCACCGGTGTGATTTCCGGTACGCCCACGGCTGGCGTGGCGGCGGCGAATTACACAGTGTCCGCTTCCAATCCTGCGGGCTCCACCACGGTGCAACTGAATCTTGCCGTGATCGCCGGCCCTTCCAATCTTTCCTATGCCAATTCCAATGCGGTTTATTTCGTGGGTACACCTATTACCGCAAATGTCCCCTCGTTGACGGGAGCTGCAACGAGCTTTTCCTCCAACCCTCCGCTTTCCACTATCGGCCTTGCGATCAATCCAACCACTGGGGTGATTACAGGAACACCCAGCGCGTTCCAATGGACGACGGACTACATCATTACTGCATCTAATCCGGCTGGCTCCACGACCACGACCGTGACCATCACGGTGTATGTACCTGTGGGTATTCGCATTCATTCCAAATCGGTTTCCTTCCGCCTGCCCGATGGAGCTGTATCTGCGCGGCTTTCAGTGGTTGATATGCGCGGACGTGCGGTATGGAATCGAACCTTGCAAGGCTCGGAGGGCCCGATGTTCTGGAACGGCGAAGGTACCGGGTTGGGCTCGGGCATCTATGCGGTTCGCATGATTTTGCTGGATGCCAAAGGCCATTCCATGGGCATTTTAGAACGACGAATGGCGTGGATGCCCTAGAGCATAATCCGGTTGGACTTTTGCCCCGGCGGTTCTAACTTTGCTCCTCCCCGTGGTGGATGTAGCTCAGTTGGTAGAGCAGTGGATTGTGGTTCCACTGGTCGCGGGTTCAAGTCCCGTCATTCACCCCACTTTTCTTTCTAATGGAACTCGGTGTTTTTTGCAGGATCAATCCTTTGCGGCAAGGATTGATTTCGATTTGATGGGAGATTTATGGTAGCGGGTCAGGGACTTGAACCCCGGACACGCGGATTATGATTCCGCTGCTCTAACCAACTGAGCTAACCCGCCCCAAGAGGGGCCAAATAGTAGATCAATTCCCGAGCAATCTCCACCGTTTTTGCAACGGTTTCCGCAGGCTTTCAAGATCGCGGCGAAGACGTTGACACACGGACTCCGTGCCGGGATCTTCATGAAACGCCCCGTAATCGTGAAAAATCTCCCGGCCTCGCTTGCCATCCTTGGCCAACGATGTTTCCACCTTGTGCATGAAACCTTCGAATAGCGCCGCAGGTTTGAAACCGGGAACTTTTTTGCGGGAGATGCCCAATGCCGCCGCAATGGGCGCGGCTTCGGAGGGCAACGGCGAAGCGACGTGATTCCACAGCAAGGCGCGGCAGAGTGCGAAGCGCAGGTAATCCTCGTATGCCGCAATGGCACGGGAAAGCTGCGGATCGCGCAGGAAATTTTTGCCGAGTCCGGGCAAATCTTTTTCAATGTAAAGAGATTGCTTGCTTGCGCGGCGGAGTTCGAGCAACGCGTGAATCACCAAGTCAGAGTTGTGATGGCTGAATAAACTGGCGGACAGGAAGGAACCGCTCAAAGGCGATTTCGCCGGCGGCGTCGGATCCGGCAGCGCATGCCGGATGGCGCGGTTGCGATCGAGATATTTGTAGGCGTTACGAATCAAGGCATACGCGTTGTCGCCCCACACCCAGCCCGGATGAATTTCATTCAAGCCCGTTGAAGCTTCCGATCCCGTTGGCGGCGTGATGAGCGAAAGTGGAAAGACCAGCCGCTGCGGAGGCATGGAAACCCCGGCGGCGATCAGGGAGTACGGCGCGGCGGAAAGATCGGAGGGGAATTTGATGGAACAGCCCAGTCCGAAAAACATCCCTTCCCCGGGATGAACTTCCTGATCGGGCTTGCGTCCCGTGTGATTGCTGCCCACCTTGGCCCCGTAAGCCACATTGCCGTGTCCCTCGGGCCACATGGCTGCGATGAGCAAGGATTGGTGATGAAATCCGATGAACGGTCCCAATAAGGACGCTGTGATTTCGCCCTTGGCGGCACGGGTGTTGGGCCCCAGGATCACGTCTTCGATTTGCGCGGCGCGTTCGACCGAGGAGGACTCCAAGAGGAGGGAACGCCGGACTTGTCCTGCGGAGTCGGCGCGTGAACCGGGTTCAAGCACCGAGTCTTCGATCAACGCATTTTCGCCCGCATGCACGGAATTGCCGGAGGACGGGGCGAGGATGCTGCGTCGAACAGCGGAAACACCTCGCAGGATGCTGCCGACACCGATGTAGGAGTTTTCAATCAAGGACACACGTTCAATCCGGCTGCCCGCGCCGATGAATCCGTGATCCGATTCCAATCCATCCAGCCAGGAGGCGATGTCGCGCTCCAACGTTTCCTGATCCTTGCGGACCATAGAGGCCATGTCCACACAATCGGACAGCAGCAATCCATCGCACAGGAAGACGCGGCGTGTTTTGGTTTCACTGCCGGGATGAATGGGAAGACCGAGACAGAACAGGGAGCCCATATGTCCGACGATTTCATCCGCACGACGGATGAGGACTCCGTCTTCGACTATCATCCGATCCATCAAACCGACATTCTCGATGACCGCACTCCCAATCAGTGAATCCCGAACGCAAACGCGCCAGAGTTGGGGTGCGCCCTTTTTAAGGTTCAGGATGACGCGGTTTTCGAAACGGCAGTCGCGGATCGCTTCCAGTGAATCGGAACCCAGGAGTCGCACTTGCTGCCAATCGGAACAGAGATTGTTCCGGTTTTTCAGTCCCGCGATTTCTTCGGGTTTCAGCGGCCGGCTCCGCGTCCACCCATCGGCCCACGTATTTTTGGAGGCGCGAAGAAACGTCGCGGCAGCAGAAGTTTCCAGAACCTTGCGCCAGCGCGACCGTACAGATTTCAGGGAAGCCATTGCCGGTTAAAATAGCATGGTTACCTTATGCCACATGGCCCAAGCCCATGCCTTTTTTGATTTCGACGACACGCTGATCGAAGGCGACAGTATTCTCTATTGGCAGCGTTTCTACTACGGCAGAAGGCCGTTGCGCCGGGTCTTTCAGATTGCCAACTGGCTGGGCCTGGTTCTGTATTCCCTTCGTATCATCGACAGTCACAGACTCAAACAGGTTTTCCTGTGGCCCCTTTCCTTCGAGAAACCCGGCACGTTGGATGCACTGGCTGCTGAGTTTGTCCGTACTAAGCTGGTTCCCCGGTTTTATCCGCATGTGTGGGAACGTCTGCGGGAACATCATCGGAAGGGCGACAAGGTCGTCGTGATTTCCGCCAGCGGAACATTTTATCTGAACCATCTTCAAACGTTGTTGCCGGAAGGTTCCCTGTTGCAGGGCACGGAACTGGAGTGGAGCAAAGGCTTCTTGGGGATGCCCGCTTACCGTGATGGTAATCTGCGGGGTGAGAACAAGATTCGCCGCCTGCACGCGATCGGTTTGGGTGACACGGGGCGGGGGGCTTACGCCTACTCGGATCATCACCACGACATTCCGTTGTTGCGCTTTGCCGAATTCCCAACCTGCATACAACCCACACGAAAGTTACGCGAGGTCGCTCAAAAGGAAGGTTGGGTCATTTGGGATTGGCCGGACGCCAGGCCCCGATGGCGACGTAAACTGGAATCGCTGCGGCTGCTGTTGCTTGCGGTTTAGTGTGCGCCTTTTCCCGTGAACACCACCCATACGGTGCGTAACAGGATCATGATGTCCAGCGGCACGGACATGTTTTCGAAGTACCACAGATCGAACAGGACCTTGGTCTTCACGTCCTCGATGTTCGAATCATATTGATGCTTGACCTGCGCCCAGCCCGTGAGGCCGGGCTTCATCTTGAGGCGGCGGAGATACAGCGGGACTTCGTGACGCAGCTGGTTGATGAAGTGTTCGCGTTCCGGACGCGGGCCCACGAGGCTCATGTCCCCCCTGAGCACGTTCCAGAATTGGGGCAGTTCATCCAACCGCGTCTTGCGCAGGAAGCGGCCGAGATTGGTGATGCGCGGATCCTTCTTGGACGCCCATTGCGGACCGGCGGCTTCGGCGTCTGTGCGCATGGTACGGAACTTGTAGAGACGAAAACGGCGTCCGTACTGGCCAATTCGCTCCTGTGAATAGAGTGCGGGACCTGGGGAATCGAGGCGGATCAAGATGGGCAACAGCGCCAGGGCAGGGGAAGTTACAATCATCCCGAACACTGAGGCGGTAATGTCCATGATGCGCTTGAGATCCGCTTCCCACCCCGGCATGTGTTCTGGAAAGAGTTCCTTCAGTGCGATGCCGTGCACGGCATTCGTCTTGAAATGTCCGGAGGCCGCATCGTAAAGATCCGGCACGATGAAGATTGTAATGGGAAATTCCGCGACATAGGAAACGACACGAAGGATCTCGTTGTGCGAGGAGGATTCATGGCTGATGATGATTCCCGCAGGACGATAGGTTCGTACGAGCTCAGGCAGATCGGCGTATTTGCCGAGTACCGGTAAACCCGAAAAGTTCTGTCCGCGTAACGCTGGATTCTCGTCCACGAAACCAACAGCTTTCCAGCCCAGTTCCGGTGCGGATTCGAGTTCGCTGCGAATGCGTTCCCCTGCTTCCGTGGCGCCGAGGATCAGCAGGCGATCCTGGCCCGCGCCGCGCGACAGCAGGAAGCGCACAAATGTTTGCGCGGCAAGTCGCAGACCGTTCACAGCGAGGAGAACGATGCCCCAGTAGGTAAGGATGACCAAGATATGCGGCGCTGTGAGGGCCGTGTAAAGCCGGCCATGTCGCAATGCGTCGAGAAGGTAGGAGCCGCTGGTAACTGCCAGTACCAGCAGACAGAACAAGGTGACGTCCCGGGAAACGACGGCGACCTGCACGGCCCGTGAATGCAGGGACCAGTCTCGATAGAGACCTTTGAAGAAGAAGTAGCCCGTGGCCGCAAGGCTCAGGAGGACGGCGAGTTGACCGAAGTGCCAGAAATTCCGGCCCGGGTCATAGGTTTCGTGGGCGATGCCGCTGCGATACCGAAGCCAGAAAATGAACAGCAAGGCCATGTTCATGGCCAGCAAATCCGATAGGAAAATCAGGTACTTCGCGAATTTTTTAATCGACATTCGAAATCAAATTTAGTTAGAGGCTCTTGGATGCCCGGATGCCCCAGGACCATCCGCTCAGGTTCTTTTCGCCCAGCGGCCACACCACGTTGACGTGATTCACCACCTTCTGCACCGAGCGGGTTGCGCCCAGACGCAATCCCACGCCAAGGGCATAGTGCATATCGCTCAAGTCCACGGCGCTTTGAGAGCGATAGGTGTTTCCTCCGTTGACGAACACGGCGAACGCAGGAACCACGGTCCCGAATTCGAAGGGTGGAAAGAAACGCTGCTCGGCGAATACCAGTACCTTGGCGCGTCCGGAGTAGTAGAAGTTGGGAAATCCGATCAATCCGGATTCTTCTCCGAGATACAGGCGTTTGCTCGTCGTATCCGCGAAGAGGCCGTCATATTGCGCATTGAGAACAGTGGAGAGATAATATATCGGCTTCCATTGCCCTTCCACGCTCGCCGAGGTGGAGCCGGTGTTTGTCCCCTGAGGCGAAATGAAATTCCGCAACGTGGCACCCGAATTCAGGAACAGGGCATCCATCCAGGCATTATTGTACACGGCGGCGTAGGAGAGCAACCAATCGCGGTTGTTGGCGCCCAGCCAATCCTGATTCTGCGCCATGGATGCGGAAAGTCGCCAGCCTGTTTCCAGCGTTTCGCTCCATTTGAGATTGCGGAAATTGTGCACGGTCTTGTAGGAGTAGCGATAGACGCTCATCGTGGCCCCCAGCAGCTCGTCATGCCGGGCGTTCAGCGGGGGAGCCTTGGTTCGATCCAGTCCGAGACTGTCCCAGAGGGCAGTGTCCACGACATAGAAAAGGGAATCTTTCAAATGTCGGCTTTCGCGCTCGTAGAAGGGTGTCACGGAGAATTTCAACGAATAGCCGTAAGCACGAGTGATACCCACATAGGAGCTGTGTGTGGCGATGTTGTCCCATTGTCCAAGCAGGTTGGTTTGTCCCAGCCGGAACCGTTCTGTGGAATCCAGTTTATTCTTGTGTTCCAACGCATCCAGATCGTTGCCAGAGAGGTACAGGTTTTCCGCTGATTCCCCGCCGGTAGCGGAAATTGAAAATCCCCACTCATCTGTGCGCGCCCGCAGCGGACGGCTCAGGCCGAAGGAATAGAAGTATCCATCCGAAAGCCAGGCGTATTGAGCCAACAATTGCAGTCGCAACGGGGTGAAGGCCTTGTTTTCGAAATCAATCCAGCGGCTGTCGCGCTCAATGTCCTGTCCCACGAAAAATCCTAGGCGCTGACCCGTGCCCAGCAGATTGCTTTCCACCGGTCCCACCCACCACACCCATTTGCCACCCTTGCGGTTCACGGAAAACGCCGGCACCGTGGTCCACTGATCGTAGGTGGTGACGCGCACGAGGACTGTTGAATCGGATTGGCGTTTCACTTCAATGATGGCGTCCGCCAGGAATTGCTCCTCGCGGAGATTCTTCTCCGTTTCACGCAGCAAATCCGCCGTGATCATGTCTCCTTCGCGAAACAGCAAGCGGCGACGCACCGTGGTTTCACGAGTGTTGATATGCAGTTTGTTGCCGATATCATAGAGCGTTTTTTCCGCATCGCTATGGGTCTCGGCACCGTCGAACGCGTCACGGATGTTGAACCGAATTTCCCCGATTTTTCCTTGGAAATCATCCGGCAGATCACGGGCGCGTGTGAAGCCCGGGGTCGGCTGAAAGAAACGAGAATCTTCGCCACTCCATACAATCGTCAGGGACGCGAGGAGCGTAAGCAGCGCGAACGGGATAAAACGGAAAAATATCTGTGTAATTCGCAAGACGTCGGTTCCTTTGTATCACTCGAAGAAAAGCGGGCCTGTAAGCCGGGTTCTGTCTCGTTCTTTCGAACGGGATGGCCATCCCTCTGGGAACCGTCTTGCGACGGCCCTCAAGCGACCTACCCGGCAGCCTGTTCCGTTGCCGGAAACCGGACGGACCGTCCTTGCGGCTGCCCTATTTGGTCTTGCACCGGATGGGGTTTGCCCTGCCGTCCGCCTCACGACGCACGCGGTGAGCTCTTACCTCGCCATTTCACCCTTACCCTTGCGGGCGGTATGTTTTCTGTGGCACTTTCCGTCCCGTCGCCGGGCCCGGCCGTTAGCCGGCATCCTGTCCTGTGGTGCCCGGACTTTCCTCCAGCCAGATCGCAAAACCCGGCCAGCGGCCATCCGGCCCGCTTTTCTTCAAAGCGATTGCAAGGAGAGAAAGATACGGAATTATTTGGGGGCTAAATGGGCCGCAACGGCCGAATCCATCAGGTGTTTTCTCTTGTTTTCAATCATGAGGCAGTGCTTGCCTTCGGGTGAGGCTTGATAACGCTCTTCCATTTTGCGCTGCATTACAAACTTTTCCCCCATCAAACGCTGGATTTCCGGGGTGCTGGGGGGAATGTTAGCGGCGCGAGAGGCATGCAAAATACTGTCCACGTGTGCAAAATCCCTGGCTTTGCGGCCCTTGGCGATGATGGCCAATTTGCGTTCGTGGCATTGATTCCAGGCCTTTTGAAGTTTGGCCGGATACACCATCGTATCCAATGCGTTGCGGAGTGAATCAGTTTTGGCGCGAAGAATGGCTGCCGAATCCACGGAAGGTGTCGTAGGGACAGGGGCGGCTGCTGTCGTTGCCACAGGAGCTGTGGCAGGCTGCGGTTCTTCGGAAAAACCCACCATGGGAAAAGTCACCAAAAGGAAAAGCAAAGTACGGTGTCTCATGGAGCCATAAGATACAAGGGAAGACTCAGTTTAAAGACTGTTGTTTTTGTCCTGTTGAGTCTGGCATCCAGAAACGGGAAAGCGCCCACGCAACCACCAGGGCGGTGGCGCCTCCCAGGAACACTTCGCCGGTTCGCTGAAACGCGGCTTCCAGTCCGCTGGCTTTGGAATGTGCGGCAAGGCCGGACGCCATGATAATGGCGGCGGCAATGGGGGCGATGCGCCAGCTCACTTCCATTTTCGTCAGCCATGTGGAGATGGCTGCAGTCACAGTGAGCGCCACCGGAAGCATCCAGTCATGCGGGCCCGCGACAAGCAGGCAGAACAATCCGGCAGCACAACCGAGAAGTGTGTTGGAGATGCGGGATTTGAAAGTCGCCAACGCGGTCTTCACGTCGGGTTCGGTGACGATGATGAGTGAAATCACGGCCCAGATGGCGTGGCTTCCGGCCACTTTCCTCAGGATCACCCACAGCATCGTGGTTCCCATGAAAATCCGCACGGCGTAGTGGATGCCGGGACGGTTCCATGTGAGGATGCGGCGAGGGTGGATGCCTCTGACCTCAATCATTGCAACTGTTTCATACCCATTCCAAAACACACTCCGGCGCCCGCTAGCAAACCCAGAAGCAAGTACATCAGATAAACCGGATGACCGCTCCACGCTTGCGTTCCGACGATGACCACCGGGAAGAGGATTAACAGGGATAACCCGGTGAGTTGCGCCGCGCCGCGCACGGTATCCGAACGTAGTGAGATCAGCACTGACAAGGCGCAAAAGAACAAAGAGAGGATGGGGGTGAGGAGCAACGGGAAAATCCATTCCATGGGTTCTGCGAATCGAAGACATCCGTTCCAGCCGGCGAGGCACAACACTAGGATTTGTCCGACCCATCCTGCCTTGAGGGGAAACGGCAATACCCCCAACACTTTGCCGATAAAGAGTTGATTGCGTGGAAGTGGAAGACAGAGTAAAGTCTCCCATGAATGGCGTTCCTTCTCACCGGCAAATGCATCCGCGCCGAGTGGAACGGCGAGGGACGCTCCCACCAGAGATAGGACGGCGAGAAACGTGCGTGTCAAGGTCCAGCCTTGAACAGGGTCTCCCGAAACAGCAAACAGCGAAATACCGTGAAGAACGATCAGGATTAGCGGCACTGCCACGAAGGGGATGAAGAAGCGTGGATCGCGCATCACCAAAGACCACTCATGGCGCGCCAATCGCATAACCTGCTTCATGGCGAAATCTCCACATGATGTTGGTAAAGGGTTTCCAGAGAATGCCCCTGCGGTTCCACCCGCAAAATTCTTGCTCCGCCTTGCACCAGAGTCTGAACGACATCCGGAATGGATGTCGCCAGATTCGCAGATCGCAATCGAATGCCCCATTCTCCAGTTGTAAGATTTCGGGCAGACAACAATTCCAGTGAACTGAACCGTTGGGTGAGTACAGTCTTTATTGAATCGTCAAGAGGTCCGACGCCTTCAATTTCCACCTCATCCACGGAAGATTCCAAAGTCTCGCGCGAGAGGGAGTGGACGATCGAACCCTGCCGCAAAAAACTGAAATCGTCTGCGAATTCCTGCATTTGTTCCAGCCGGTGCGATGTAATCAGCGCCGTGGCACCCATGGAAACACTTTCGCGCAGGCAGGCGAGTGCAATCCGTTGCGCACGGGGATCCAAATGCTCCGTCGGTTCGTCCCACAACACCAGTTGTGGCCTGTGCAGTAAAGAGCGCATCAGTTGCACTTTGCGCCGATTTCCTTGGGACATTTTGCCCACGCGTTTCGACAGTGACTCCAGTTCAAAAGTCGATGCGAGTTCCTCGATTCGATGCGGGATATTTTCGACCGCGTAAAAACCGGCGAAAAATTTCAGATACTCTGCGGCGGTCATTTTCACATAGGCTTCAGGGCTTTCAATTAGCACGCCCATGCGGCTTTGCAGGACGACGGGTATACCTTGCGAGATTTCAATACCGAGGAGTTGCAACGATCCGGAGGTGGGGCGCAACAGGCCGGTGAGACAGCGCAACAAAGTGGTTTTGCCTGCACCATTGGGGCCCAGCAACGCATGAATACGTCCTGGTGCAACGTGAAGTTGGAGATTGCGAAGAGCCAGCCCCCCGTTGTATCCCGCTTGAAGGTTCTTCGTGCGTATCATCCGGCCACGTGGATGTCTTCCACCAGCACATCCGGAATCTTCACCGAGGAAAAGGAGTCGGAGTAAGCGTTTGAAAATCCCCGGATGCGATTCAGCAATTCAAAAAAGTTGGCATTCAAAGTGATTCGGTCCACGGGCCGGGCGCGCTTTCCGTTTTCATACAGAAACCCCTGGGCGCCAATGGAAATCTCTCCGGACACCGCCGAGCAACCCGAGCCTCCTTCGAGTTTGACAACGAAAAGACAACGGGGGAATGTTGTCAGTAGTTCCTCCAGAGATGTCTTCCCAAGCGGGACGATATAATTCGCGAAACCCGTCCCGGCCTTTCCGGAATAACCCCGCGACCCGGTACCTGTGGGCGTCGCGCCATCTCTTTTCGCTGATTCGAGATTATACAGGAAGGTTTGCAACACCCCACTGCGCACCACTTCCACTTTCCGCGCGGCCACGCCTTCGCCGTCGAAGAGATGGGAGCCGGGCGCGCCGACCATGAAGGGATCGCTGAAGAGATCAAATTCGGGAACCGCGATGGAGGTTCCAACTTTTCCCTGCAATCGCGACTGGCCTTTCTGCGCGGCCTCGGCAAAAAACGGAGACGAAAACATGGAGAACAATTGCGGACTTACGCGGTTGGAAAACACAATGGGATAAACGCCGGAGGAGACGGGTTCTGCGCCCAGAAGTTCGATTGCGCGTTCCACCGCAGTTGTGCCGATGACCTCCGCGTTGAAATCAAAAGAACGTCCGCCGCGACTGTAAACGCCCATCTTGCGGGTTTCGCCATCCTTGGCAACAACACCTGTCCATGCAGAGATGGAGTTTTGCCGCGATTGGTAGAATACGCCGTTGGAATTGCGAATCATCGAGAATCCGCCACCACGTGAAACGCCCACGTAGGGAACGTTTTCAATGCGTGCATCGCACTGTTGTGCGGTTTGCTCCATTCGAAGTCCGAACGATTTCATTTCCTCAAACGTCACCGTCTCCAATTTCGGATTGTGTTGCTGAAGATCGAGAACCGCCAAGGGAACGGGATGGGGCAAATCCAGTTCCATTTCATCGGTGAAAGCGGCGTGGCTCCATGCGTCAGCCACCGTGCGACTCAAGGCATCCCGGGTCATCCGTTCCGTGAATGAAAAGCCAGGGCGGTTGCCGTGAAACAATCGCACACCGATGCCGCGCGAGTTGGCCAGTTCGGTGCTTTTGACCTTGCCCTCGAATAATTCGAGGCCCATGCTTTCCGATTCACCAGCCACGATGTCGAAGCGATCCGCGCCCAGCTTCTTCGCTTCCTGTTCGGTGAATTCGACGGCTTCCGCCGGAGATAGCGTTTCCGTGGATACGATCATCGTCCACCCACAAGGATGCTGTCCACCTTCAAAGTAGGCTGCCCCACCGTGACAGGCACTTGCCCACTGGATGCGCCACACATCCCGGCGGCCAGTTCGAGATCGTTGCCCGCCATGGAGATCAGCGGCAGGATTTCCGGACCTTTTCCGATCAAAGTTGCGCCGCGTACCGGGTCGCCGATTTTTCCGTTCTTGATGAGATAGCCTTCTTCGACCGCGAAATTGAATTCTCCCGTGGCCGGATTCACGGAGCCCCCGCCCATTTTTTTCGCGTACAATCCCTCGTCCACGCTGGCGATGATGCTCGCAGGAGAATGCTTGCCGGCCGCGATGTAGGTGTTCCGCATTCGCGATACAGGAGCATACTGGTAGCTCTCCCGTCGCGCGCTGCCTGACAACGAAACGCCCGTTTCGTCGGAGCCCACGCGATCGCTCAGGTAAGTCTTGAGCACCCCGTTTTCGATCAGCACGGTCTTTTGCGGAGCGCGGCCTTCGTCGTCCACTGTGATGGAACCCCACGAATTGGCGATCAAGCCGTCATCCACAGCCGTGACCTCGGGATGCGCGATCTGCTCGCCGATTTTTCCGGCAAAGGCCGAAGCCTTGCGCCGTACGGCTTCGGTTTCCAGCAGGTGGCCGCAGGCTTCGTGAAAGATTACACCGCCGAAACCGTTGCCCATGACCACCGGCATTTTGCGGCCTTGCGCGTATCCTGCGGAAAGCATGCGCACGGCGCGCTCCGCCGCATCTTTCGCATAGCGTTCCACATCGAGTTCTTCGAAGAACTCAAAGCCGCGTTGCACGCCGGGCGCTTCGCTTGCCACGAACATTTCACCGCCTTGGCCTGCCGTGACGCTGACATGGAACCTGGATCGGGTACGGGTGTCCGTTACCCAGAGTCCGTCGCTGTTGCAGATCAAAATATCGGATACCACATCCGCAGCACGCACCGCGACCTGCGAGATTTTATCTGAAAAAGCGCGGGCGGTTTTGTCGGCACGCACCAGCAGATCCAGTTTGCGTTCCTGCCCCACGCGACGGGGGTCCAAAGAGATTTTGTGGGTATTGGTTAGAGGGAGCCCCTGTAATGGCTTTCGTCGGAGCGGATCATTATCCGCCCTTACAACAGATCCCATTGTTCCACGCGATTGAGCCAACGCTTCGATCAGACGAAGCAGATGTTCTTCGTCGTCCTTGCTGGTGTGGGCATACAGCACCTCTGTGCCGAACAAAAGGCGGATGCCGATGCCGTAATCGGTTCCGGCGGAAGCGGATTCCACTTTTCGGTCTTTATAAGAGACGGACGCTTGCCGGGTCTCTTCCTCGAAAATTTCCGTGAAATCTGCGCCGCGATCCCGGCCTGCCTGTAGAAGACGCTGAGCTTTGTTCTGATCCATGTGTCAGCTAAAATACCTAACGGGCTGAAATTCACCACGGCAATCGTTCTCCGATGTGTTGCAAAGTCGGACAATTCCGGCCAAATAAGCCCAAAGAATTTCATCACATAGTCTTCGGTTTTGAATCAGGCGCAAAACCTGCCATATAGTTGCTTTCGCCTCAGCAATTCAGATGGATTGGGAATTGCTAATCCCATCCCGGGGGGGGAGGCGGAGAGAGGCATGAAACTGGACGCGTACGATCCCGAGGGGTTTTACGATGAGCTCTTCGAGACGGTGGGAAAGCCTCGTCCACGCGCCAATCTGTTGGTCCAGAACCTGGAATCCATGCCCGAGGGAGAACTGGCGCGCCGCCAACTGGCCGCTGAAAAAGCCCTGTTCGACTTGGGGATTACTTTCAACGTGTACAACAATCAAGCAGGGCTGGAGCGCATCTTTCCCTTCGATGTCCTTCCGCGCATCATCGAGGCGATGGAATGGGATTTCATTGAACGCGGTCTCAAGCAGCGCATCCAAGCACTGAATCTTTTCCTTGACGACATCTACCACGACCAGCGCATAGTACGCGACGGGGTGGTACCGGGGGAATTGATTCAATCCGCGTCCGGTTATCGCAAGGCTTGCAAGGGATTGAATCCTCCCTGGGGAGTGTGGTGCCACATCACGGGCACGGATTTGGTCAAGGACGCGGATGGAAAGCTCTACGTGCTGGAGGATAATATCCGCTGCCCTTCGGGTGTATCGTACGTCATCGGCAACCGTCAGGTGATGAAGCGGACCTTTCCACAAATCTTCGGAGCTTTCAATCCACGTCCCGTGGAGGATTATCCGAGCCGTCTGCTGGACATGCTGCAATTCATGGGGCCGCGTGGCGATCACGCGCCCGTGGTGGCGTTGCTGACGCCGGGAGTTTACAACTCGGCGTATTTCGAACATTCTTTTCTGGCCCAGCAGATGGGCGTGGAACTGGTGACGGGCAGTGATCTGATTGTGCGTGATGGATGGCTTTACATGCGCACCACCCGGGGATTCCGGCGCGTAGACGTATTGTACCGACGGATTGACGACGATTTCCTCGATCCAAAAATCTTCCGGTCGGATTCGTTGCTTGGAGTTCCCGGTCTGATGGACGTTTATCGCGCCGGACGGGTTGCGTTGGCCAATGCACCCGGAACGGGCGTTGCCGACGACAAGGTGATTTATGCCTATGTCCCGCAAATCATCCGCTACTACCTCGGCGAAGAGATACTCATTCCCAACGTCGAAACCCACCTTTGCTGGATTCCAGAGCAGCAGGCCTATGTGCTGGAGCATTTGAGCGAACTCGTCATCAAGACGGCCAATGATTCCGGCGGATATGGCGTGCTGATTGGCCCGCACGCCACCAAGGAAAAACTTTCGGAGTGGGCGGATCGCATCCGCGATAACCCGCGCAACTTCATCGCTCAACGGACACTTTCGCTGTCACGTTCGCCGGTGATGATGGGTGAGCGCTGCGAGGGGCGTCATGTCGATTTGAGGCCGTTTGTGCTGTATGGCCGTGACATTTACGTCATGCCGGGAGGTTTGACGCGCGTGGCTTTGAAAAAAGGCTCGCTGGTGGTGAACTCTTCACAGGGAGGCGGAAGCAAGGACACCTGGGTGCAACATTCCGCGGCCACTGCGGTATGCTGAGCAGGGTCGCCGAGTCCATTTATTGGATGGCGCGTTACATCGAGCGTGCGGAGAACGTGGCCCGACAGGTGGATGTGAGCCTGCAGATGGAACTGGACGCTCCCGGTGGAATGCGAAGTCAGTGGCGACCGTTGGTCGCCGTGGCGGGCGATGGCGAATTCTTTGATCAAAAGTACGGCGAGTTCGCCCATTCCGCTTCCGAGGAACGTCAGACCATCCTGCATTTCCTGACCTTCGATGCCGGGTATTCCAATTCGATCCTGTCTTGCGTCACCAAAGCCCGCGAGAACGCACGGCAGGTGCGGGGATGTCTGTCGCTGGAAGCGTGGGAGCACCTGAACAAGTTCTACCACATGCTCGCGTCTCCGGGCGCCCGCAAGCGCGCCGCCGAATCGCCGCACGATTTTTACAGTGAGATACGGGCGTCGAGCTACCTCTTCCAGGGAATCCTGGAATCAACTTTGTCTCGTGGCGAGGAGTGGCATTTCCTTCGGATGGGGCGTCACCTTGAGCGTGCCAATCAGACCTCGCGTATTCTGGACGTCAAATACTTTGTCCTGCTTCCCGATCCTTCTGACATCGGTTCGGTGGTCGACGATCTATTATGGGCCGCTTTGCTGCATTCAGTCAGCGGCTATGAAATGTTTCGCCGGCGGCATGGCCGCATCCTGCCTGAGAAGGTGGTCGATTTTCTGGTGCTCGATCGGGAATTCCCGCGCGCCGTTCTGTTCTGCCTTTTGCGCGCAGAAGAATCCCTGCTGGCGGTTTCCGGAACCCCTGCGGGCTCCTTCCGCAACAACGCCGAGAAACGGCTGAGCCGTTTGCGCGCCACGATCGCGTATTCGAACGTGGAGGATATCATCTCCCGCGGGTTGCACGAATATCTCGACGAACTTCAGTCCGGATTGAACGCGGCCGGCGAAGGAATTTTCGACAGCTTTTTTACCTTGGACGCGCCTGTTCTGGCGCAGTCCCAGCAATAGGTTCATTGCGAGGAGGTCAACATCACTTTTTGTCTGGGTATCAATGTAAAAGACGGTCTGGTTGGAATCGCGGACACACGCATCACCTCCGGCAGCGAGTGCATCACCGCGAAAAAGGTCAAGGTCTATCAGAGTCGTAAGACATCCTTTTTTGTCATGACCTCGGGCCTGCGCTCATTGCGCGACAAGTCCCTTACCTATTTCGATGAGGCCATGGAAAAGCGCGGCAGAGAATTCGATCGGCTTTTCAAAGCCCTGAATTGCTTCGCCGCGCAAGTGCGCCGTGTGGCCGAGGAGGATCGGCACGCCTTGGAAGAGGGCGGACTGCATTTCAATATTCACGCCCTCATTGGCGGGCAGCTTTCCGCCGATCGGGAACACAAGCTGTACCTCCTGTACCCCCAGGGGAATTGGGTGGAAATCGGCGAGGGGACCCCGTATCAGATCATCGGTTCTCCCGCCTATGGGAAACCGGTGCTGGATCGCACCTTGAAACACGGCGATTCCATTCCTTTCGCGCTCAAGGTGGGCAGTCTGGCGTTCGATTCCACACGCATCAGCGCCGCGGATGTGGATTTTCCCGTGGACGTGGTGGTGTACCGCAAGGGTGACTTCAAGATGACGGAACGGCGCCTCACCAAGGACGATTTGAAACAGAATGCAGACTGGTGGCAGGGGCGGCTGCGCGATTCTGTGAACCAGCTTCCTGCCACGTGGCTTGATGCTGTGTTCGGCGGGAAGTCAACTTCCAAAAAGCCGCGATCCAAATCCTGATACATGCGCTTTCGCGTCAAGCATACCACGGTCTACCGCTATGAACTGCCGGTGGCGCTGGGGAAACATGTTTTGCGCATGCATCCGCGTCCGGGTGATTCGTTGATCGTGGAAAGTTGCGAGATTTCAATTTATCCCCGTCCTCAGGGTCACGAGCGCACTTTGGATGCGGATGGCAATGTCATTCACATTGTCGGGTTCGAAGGCCAAACCCAGGAACTGCGGGTGTCTTTTCTTAGTTGCGGAGAAATGAAAGAACATGTGTCATCGGCCGTGATGCCGATTCATGTCGAGGAATATCTCAAGCAGGAACCTTTGCACATCTCCATACGTGCGTTTTTTGAGGAAATTGCTCGTGAAGCGGGGCCGAATCCAAAAACGTTCCTTGAGGTGCTGAATCTCCGTCTGCACCGGATTGTGCGCAGCACACCCCGCCAGTTCGGAGAACCCCTCGCTCCTGAGATCACGTTGCGGATGGGCGAAGGTTCATGCCGCGATTTGGCCGTGTTGTTCATGGCATGCTGCCGTCAGCATGGAATTCCGGCGCGTTTTGTGAGCGGTTATGTCGAGGCCGGTTCCGGCCAGCAACAACATATGCATGCGTGGATCGAAGCATGGCAGCCGGAGACGGGATGGCGGGGGTACGATCCAACGCGGGGCATTGAAACCGGAACGCAATATCTTGCCGTTGCCGCGGCGGCGGATTATCGTGATGCCGCGCCTCTCGCCGGGTCATTCACGGGACCCCCGACGCGTTCGGAGATGACGGTGGATTTGACTGTGGAGATGAGCTAGAAATACCGGCCAAGGACTTTTTTATTGGCCACGAAATAATCTATGCCCGACAGTAACGTCACCACGGTGACGATGAACATCAAAGTGTATGGCGTATAACTCCAAATCGTCGTCCAGTAGGGTAGATCCGGCCAGTACCGCAGAATCAAGGTGTCCGCGATTTCCAGCACCAGAATGGTGATGACCGCCGTGCCCTGAATGCCGGTTTTCCATTTACCGCTCCGCCGCGCGTCGATGGTCACGCCCGCCGCCGCACCGAGGGTGCGCAGTGTTTCAATGGTGGATTCACGGAAGAAAATGACGGCCACCATCCACACGGCGGCATAACCCGAAGCCATGAAACAGAGGAAGATGGTCATATTGGAAATCTTGTCCGAATAGGGATCGAGGTACTTGCCGAGCTGGGTGACTTCACCGCGCTTGCGTGCCAGCCAGCCATCGAGTCCGTCGCTGGCGACGAAAAAAATTGCCAGCAACGCCGCCAGTATTTTGAACACCAGATGATTGTCCTGATAGACCAGATTGTTGTCGTAGAAAAACACCCAGATGAACACCGGCGAAAGCAGGATGCGGCTGAAGGTGAGTTGGCTGGCGATGGAAACGGGTTTGCGCGCCGTTTCATCGCGGTAGTAGAAATAGAGATATCCAATCCCGGTTGCGAACATGAACAGCAGGCTGGTCACCATGCCGATGCGGGCTGCGTGGCCTGTGTTCCAGATGTACAGCACGGAGGTGGTGATCAGGGAAAAGTTGGTTGCGGTTCCCCAGAAACTGTTGAGGGGAAGCACGCGGCCTTCCTTGAGCAGGCTGACGCTGAAGATGAGGTAGAAGATGTTGCGCAACGTCAATGTGACGAGGCCGGTGCACAACAATGTGGGGAAGGGTTCTGGTTCCATCCACAGGCGCAGGAAAAGCACAAGGAAGATGAGATTAACGAGCAGTTTGTCCCCGAGTTTGAGCCAGAACAAGGCGAAAGGCCGCTCGATATCTTCGTGATGGATCTTGAAGGAGGCCCAGGCGCCCATGAATAAAGAACACAGCAGGAATATGGCAGCCAGAATTTTGTGGTTGAGGAAGAGCCAGACAAGAGCGCCGAGAAACAAGAGCAGACGCGTGGAAACGAACACGCGTCCCACGATGCGCCTTGGTTCAAGTGGGTCTTGCCGGGAGAGAGGCATTTCCGGTATGGAGGATTGACTCACGGATGAAAAATGCTTTTCACCCGCGAATCCGGCGAATCTTTCAGGGGTGCATCATGTCCCGCGCCCGGTTTGCCTCGTTGCTTTGGGGGCAGGCATCGATCAACTGGCTCCAGGCATTGTTGCGGCGCAGATTGTCCTGTTTGTCGTTGTAAATGAGCCCCATCTTGAAACGGGCTGAGCACATCTTGTCTCCATTGGGGAATTCATTCAGCACCCTCTGATACAATTCCAGGGCATCGTCCTGACGATCGCTCTTCCACATGCATTCCGCCATCCAGTAGAGAGCCTGCTCCTTGTAGGAACCGCCGACGTCCCGCTCATAGACTGTCTTGAACCCTTGGTAGGCAAGGTCATACCTTGCCTTGATATAATCCTCACGGGCCTGGCCGAAAAGCCGTTCCAAATCCAATCCGTCCACAACCTTGACCGAAGGAGCGGTTCCGGCTGACGCGCCAGTTGAACCGCTGTCGGTGGGTGTGGCAGAACCGCCAGAGACCACGATCTTGCGTTGTTCCAGACGATCCAGGCGCTGTCCCAGATCACCGAGGCGGCGCTGGGTGGCATCGATATCGTTGTGAAGCCGGCTGATTTGGTTCCGGAGATCCGTGAGCATGGACGTCAGGTCGGCGCGCATCTGACTGGACACGCCGCCTTGCTTTAGGCTGAGATCGTCAATGGACTTCTGGACTTCCGCGACGGCTGTGCGCACGGAATCCACTTTTTCACCCACTTCCCGCAATTCGCGGGTACGGAGCAAGGTGATCTGGGAACAACCAGCCAGCAATCCACAGGTGAGGATTGCTGGCCAGCGTAAAGCGCGTACGCGCATCTTGGACTCTTAGAAGCTCGGAACGAAATCGTCGCGGCGGTTCTTGCCCCACGAGGCTTCGTCGTGACCATCCACGGCGGGTTTTTCCTCGCCATAGCTGATCGTCGACAACCGCGTGGCGGCCACACCGTAGTTCGCGAGATAATCCTGCACCGCCTTGGCGCGACGGTCTCCCAGCGCCAGGTTGTACTCATTCGTTCCGCGTTCGTCGGCGTTGCCTTCGATTCGGGTCGTGATCTCGGGAACTTCCTTCATCAAGGCGCCGATGGCATCACAGGTTGCGCGGCCTTCGGCCGTGAGCGTGCTTTGATCGTAATCGAAGTACACGGCCTTGAAGGTCTCGGAAATGCGCGCCATGATGCGCTGACGGCGCAATGCAGCCTCATCCACCTTGGGCGGCTCGGGCGGC
>OMJM01000055.1 GCA_900299345.1 bacterium
AGCCTGCGCCCCAGAATCGCCTTCGCCGGAGTGAAGGCATTATCCGCGGGCCATTGAATGGCCGGCCAACCGGGAGGCGACTCGGGACGCACCGGAACATACTCGCCGTCCGCGATCAGCGGCGCTTCTTGTTTTCCAGAGGAATCGTCCGAAACGCATGCGGCCAGCATCGCGCTGGAAAATACGGCAACAGCGAGTAGCTTCCACGGTTTCCCGTCCCATGCGCCGTCGAAAATCATAGGAGGAATCTACTTGAGTAACACTATCCGTGATTCTCGCGGTTCAAGTCAGCCACCGTCGGTGATTGTGATGTATTTCGGGCATGAAACTCTTATGGAATAAACATTACGAGAGATTTCGCGACATCCGAATCAAACAGGGCGCGGCTGACGGATTCCCGGGTTACATTGCGGAACATCAAGCTTTCACGCCGTCAAAGGAGTTCCCATGTCCGTTCGCAACATACTTCTCAAAAACAGCCTCATCTGCTTTTTGACCGTCGGCGCGGTCCATGCCCAGAACAAGACCGCCACCTGGCTGACGACGAATTTCCAAGCACGATCGTTTGCATCCCCGGTCACGATGGTGTACCGCCTCTATGTTCCCGTCGGCTACACCCCGACAAAGAAATACCCCATCGTGGTGGCACTACACGGCATCGGAGAGCGCGGGAACAACAACGTCAACCAACTCACCCTTGAAGAGCTCGTCCAACCGTGGGTGCGTGACAGTGTGCAGGCCAAGTTTCCGCACTTTGTGATGGTTCCGCAATGCCCCGCCAACCTGTATTGGTGGCCGTCGAATACGTGGGACGGAACACGGAGCACCCCGAACATTGGAATCGTGCAGATACTGGACTCCCTTAAGAAGGAATTCTCGCTCGATACTACCCGCTTTTACGTGACCGGACTCTCCATGGGCGGCTTCGGCGCCATCGAACTCATGAAGTGGAATCCCACCTTGTTCGCCGCCGCGGTTCCGGCTGCGGGTGGAGGCGACACCGCTGCGTCCACCATAGCGCAATTTGTCCGGACTCCCGTGTGGTTCTTCCACAGCGCGAATGACCCGACCGTGAATGTGGATCGCGGATCCCGCATGCTTGTCAGCAAAATGGAGGCGAGACTTGGGAAGCCGTTCGTGCGCTTCGTCAGCGACACCGGCATGACGAATCCCATCGCCATTTCGGTGGACTCACTGCGGAAGGCCGTGTATGTGGACGGGGCGAACTTCCTCTATTCCGAGGTTCGGAACGCCCCCGGGACGGGGAATGCGCTGCATCAAGCCGGATGGTTCGCGGCATGGCGTCATCCCATGCTCACCGACTGGGTGTTTTCGAAACAGAAAATCGGCGGCGTCACCGTCTCCCTGAACCGCACAACAGCCACCCGCGCTTTAGCAATGCCCAATGTCCGATTGACATTCCGGTACGGCGTACTGCTGATTGAAAAATCGGTTCCCGGAAACATCTCCAACTTTTACACGCTGGACGGGAAACCCTACCATCGCGTGACTCCGCGACCGTAAACTCAGGGAATGATTGAGAGCCGTTGAGAAGACAGTTCTCAATTCCTGTAGGTATTCCCCTCTGCCACCTCGGTCTCATCCGTTCCGTTCAATTCCACCACTGCCGCGAGATCGTGCTCGATTTCCCCCAGCGACTCGAAATAACGGTGCAAATGGTCCCGAAATTCGGCGTTGGACTGCGAACGTAACAGCGATAACCGCGCCGCCGAGCTGCCGCGCAGCCCCTTAAGCACCCGCGCCGCCATCTGCTTCAATTTCCCCAGCACCCTCTGCTCCAGATCCATCTCTTCGCGCAACAACGCCTCATACTCACTGAAGACGTACAGATAATCCTCGCGGCCGGGTTCGCGCGGAACCTTGCCCTCATAGAGATCCGCAAGCTGGCCGAAGATCCACGGATTGTGCATGGCGCCGCGCCCCACGGCCACTCCATCGACTCCGTAGGTTTCCAGCCGCTGCAGCACGTCCTCCGCGCGCAGGATGTCGCCGTTGCCGATCACAGGAATCGAAGCGCGGGACTTGGCCTCCGCAATCAGGTTCCAGTTGGCGAAGCCCTTGTAACCCTGCGCACGTGTGCGACCGTGAATCACGAACGCCGCCGCACCCTCACCTTCCGCGATCTTCAGCGTCTCGAACAACGTGATAAGATCGTCGCTCCACCCCACCCGCACCTTGATGGTGACGGGAATGGTCACCGCCGCCTTCACCTGCCGCAGGATGTTCGCAAGGTTGGGAAGATCCCTGAGCAGGCCCGAGCCGCCGCCCTTGCTGACAACCTTGGGCGCGGGACAGCCGCAGTTGATCTCCACGAAGTCCGCGCCGGTTTCTTGCACGATCTTCGCGCCCCAAGCCATGCGCGACGGTTCGCCGCCGAAAATCTGCACGGAGAACGGACGTTCCTCCTCGGCGAACGCCATCTGCCGCATCGATTTCGGATTGTCGCGGGTCAGACCTTCGACGGAAATGAATTCGGAAATGAGCAGGCCTGTCCGGCCTCCGGACAGGCGCGACACCAAACGGCGGAAGGAAATGTCGGTGACACCGGACATGGGCGCCAGATAGGCGTTCGGAAAGATCCGTTTATCACCGATGTGGAAGGATTGCTGAACACGCGCAGCGCGTTCAATCAGGGACACCCCGGTAGGGGCGGGTTTGAAACCAGCCCCTACCGGGGTGTCGGGGTTCACACGTACAACGGAAAGCGGTTGCATAGCTCGCGCACTCCGCCGCGGATTTTCGCCAGCGCCGCGTCGTCCGAGGCTTTCATCAAGGCTTCATCTATGAAAGCTGCGATCTGCTTCGACTCTGCTTCGCCCATGCCACGCGTAGTGACGGCCGGAGTCCCGAGACGGATGCCGGAAGGATCCATGGCCTTGCGCGTGTCAAAGGGAATGGTGCTGCGACTGCAGGAAATGCCGGCCTTGTCCAAAGCGATTTCCGCGGCCTTGCCCGCGAGATCCTTGCTGCGCAGATCGACCACCATGAGGTGGTTGTCCGTGCCGTCGGTGAGGATGCGATAGCCGCGCGCCATCAACTCGCCGGCCAGCGCTTGCGCGTTGCGAATGACCTGCTTCGCATACTGCTGGAACGAGGGTTGCAGCGCCTCGTGAAAGCACACGGCCTTGGCCGCATTGACGTGATCGTGCGGCCCGCCCTGAATGCCGGGGAACACGGTGCGATCCAAATCCTTCTGGAAAGCCGCCTTGCTCATGATGATGGCGCCACGCGGGCCGCGCAAGGTTTTGTGCGTCGTGGTGGTCACGATGTCGAACACCGGCACGGGATTCTCCAGTGCCTTGCCCGCGATGAGACCCGCGATGTGCGCGATGTCGCCGAAGGTCACGGCTCCGACCTCGTCGGCGATGCTCTTGAACGCCTTCCAGTCGATGTCGCGCGAGTAGGCGGAGAAGCCCGCGATGATCATGCGCGGGCGTTCGCGCAGGGCGGCCTCGCGCACGCGGTTCATGTCGATGCGGCAGGTTTTCTCGTCCACTTCATACTGGACGAAGTTGTACATGAGGCCGGAAAAATTGACCGGGTGACCGTGCGAAAGATGACCGCCGTGATCGAGCTTGAGGCCCAGCACTTTGTCGCCGGGTTTGCACACGGCCATGTACACCGCGAGGTTGGCGGGCGAACCTGACAAAGGTTGCACGTTCACATGCTCGGCGTTGAACAATTCCTTGGCGCGGGACACCGCCAGAATTTCCATCTCGTCCACGACCTCGTTGCCGCCGTAGTACCGCTTGCCGGAATAACCTTCGGAGTACTTGTTGGTGAACACGGATCCCATGGCCTCGAGCACGGCCTGACTGACGGTGTTCTCGGAGGCGATCAGTTCGATGCCTTCTTCCTGACGGCGCGCTTCCTTGGCGATGATGCCCGCGATTTCGGGGTCGACTTTGGACAGCGGATTCGTCAGGGCGGTCATTTTCGGGTCCTTTCGCGGGATTTGGGACCCCAAAGGTAGCTAAGACCGGCTTCAGGGACACGTCTGAAACGCGCCGTTGCAGGCCGGTCTTTAACTCCGGTAACTTCCGTTGATTTTCACGTAGTCGTAGCTCAAATCGCAGGTCCAGTACGTCCACGCGGCCTTGCCGAGGCCCAAATCCAGCTTCACGGAAACGTCTTTGGCCTTCATACGTTGCGCCAAATCCTCTTCATCCCGTGTAAGAGGAACACCATTGGCGAACACCTTGACCCCGCAAAATTCCAGCGAAAGTTTGGGCATTTCCAACGCCGCGCCCGAATATCCGGCTGCCGCAAGCACTCTGCCCCAGTTTGCGTCGCCGCCGAAAAAAGCAGTCTTGACCAGCGGTGAATTCGACACGGCGCGCGCAACAGATCGCGCGTCAGATTCCGACGCCGCGCCCGCCACATTGACCGCGATAAACTTGGTCGCGCCTTCACCGTCGCGCACAATGGCCTGAGCCAACCCCCGCATCAATTCCTGCAAGGCGGAATCGAACAGGACTTTATCGGCAGCGCTCAACGACGCGTAGTGCACACCACTCGCACCGTTGGCCAGCAACAGCGCCGTGTCGTTGGTGCTCATATCACCGTCCACGGTGATGGAATTGAAACTGCGATCCACCGCATCCAGAAACACCGTTTTGTAATCCGCGTCGAGCCCCATGTCCGTGGTCACATAGGCCAGCATGGTCGCCATGTTGGGACAGATCATGCCCGCACCCTTGGCTGCACCGCCGAGCCGGACTTCCTTGCCACCCAATTGCAACGCGACCTCGCCGGTTTTCTCGAACGTGTCCGTGGTCATGATGGCCGCGTGAAAATCGCTCGTCGACGATTGCCTGCACAGATCTTCGATGCCACGCTTCAAGGCATCCATTGGCAGCGGTTCACCGATCACGCCGGTGGAGGAAACAAGCACGCCGCCCTCGACTTTCGTGGAAGCACGAAGTTGCGCAACAGACGTCAGCACATCTTCGTACCCCTTGGGACCGGTGGCTGCATTGGCGTTCCCGCTGTTGACCAGAACATGCGAGATTTTCGCTCCCGATGCCAAGGTTTCCCGGCAGTAAAGTACAGGTGCGGCGGCGGCGGCATTGCGGGTGAAAGCGCCAAAACCCACCGCGGGTGGTTCACTCTTCAGAATACCCACATCGGGATTGCCGTTTTTCTTAATCCCACATGCCCGACCGCCCGCCGAGAAGCCTTTTGGGAAAGTCACGTTTTTCATCTTTTTAGAAGCCTCAACCCTTAGAAAAGAGAAATTAAAGGGGATTTAACCCCTTAATATTGTGAGAAATAGATAGAAATTTGACCGGAAGCAGCTTATCTTCCCTGTTACAGGAGTCATCTCTGTGTGAACGTGGGCCCAACGGCCCGCGTTTTTTGTTTGGGTTTTTGCGAGGTTCTTATGGTCAACAACAAGCTTCCCATGTCCCGCCAGGCTTTCGAAAAACTGACGGCGGAACTGGATCATCTGAAGAAAGTCGAGCGACCGCTCATCATCGCGGAGATCGCCGCCGCGCGCGCACAGGGCGACCTTTCCGAAAACGCGGAGTACCACGCGGCCAAGGAAAAGCAGGGAATGTTGGAGGATAAGATCAGCGAGCTCGAGGACAAGATCGCCCGGGCTGACATCATGACCGCCGATCCTTCTGAAAGCGCCCACATCATTTTCGGCGCGGTGGTCTCGGTGAAGAATCTCCACACCAACAAGGTGCAGGAATACACCCTCGTCGGTTCCGAGGAAGTGGACGTGGCAACCGGTAAAATTTCCTCCGCTTCGCCCATTGGCAAAAGCCTGATGGGCCGCAAGACCGGCGATGTGGTGGAAGTCAGCATTCCCAAGGGCATGCTGAAACTGGAGATTTTGAAGTACCGCTAGGATCCCGTGCCCGTTTACGCATTTTCCGGGAACGACGAGCTTCGCAAGAACGAAGCTCTGGAAGCCGAACTTACACGATGGGAGGCTTCCGATCCCTCCTCAGCCTGTGTCCGTGAAAACCACTTCGGTGAAGAATTACACCCGGCTTCTGTGGCGGAGTCGTATCAGACTCCTGATCTGTTCGCCCCGCGAAAAGTCCTCGTCATCCACAACTACGACAAGGTAAGGGCCGAAGGCCGCGAGCTGCTGGAAGCCGCATTCAAGGCGGAGAATCCGCAATCAGCGGTTTTTCTATCGGCGGCAAAATTGGACGGCCGTTCCACGTTCGCCAAAGCACTGGAGAAAGCCGGAAGACTGTTCGAATTCAAGCTGCCATACGACAATAAAATTCCCGGATGGTTGATGGAACGCGCGCAACAGCGCTACGGACGCCGGCTGGGAATGACCGAGGCGCGGTTGTTGCAGGATGTTGCCGGCAATGAAACTTCAGACCTCGATCACGAACTGGAAAAACTCGACACCTTTCTGCCCAAAGGTCAGGCCATCACCGCGGAAGCCATCGCCGATGTGGTCAGCCCGTTGAAAGTGCACGTCATCTTTGAATTCCAAAAGGCGGCGGGCTTGCGTAACCCCCACGATTTTCTCCCTGCCATGCGGAACCTGCTCGACAACGGAACAGACGGGTTTCTCGCAGTAATGCGGCTGTTCACCCACTTCCTCACGCTGACGCGAATACGCGCCATGATGGACGAAGGCGCGGGCGAACGCGACATCGTGGAAGCCTGTAAGCTGAACCATTTCTTGCACGTGCAAAAAGAACGCTATCTCGATCAGGCGCGCACCCGTTCCCTGTCGCGATGGAAACAGTTGCTGGCACGACTGGCGCGGCTGGAGTGGGAGATGAAGCAGGGCCGTTATCCCCACCGCTTCGAGGTGGAGATGGCTTTGGCCGGAGTGGGATTAGGATAACAGCGCCTTGCAGTCCGCGGACAATTTGTCCATCCGCGCATAAAGATCCAGCAGTTCGCGGGTCCATTCCGAATCCGATTGGGAAAAACGATGCAGCGTCGCTTCGAGCACGGCGCGATCGTTGTACGGCCCGCGCGGTAAATCGTGGAGTTCCGTGAGCCCTTCCCAATCGCGGACAGGCCGTCGGCGCAGCCCTGCGCCGCGCAACAATCGATCGAGTAATCTACGCCGCAAGGCAAGCAACGAGCCGCCCGCCTGCAACTGCGATTCGTAAGAAGCTTTCTCCGCCGGTGTCAGGCGATTACCATGACGGGCCAGAAGCGCCTCCACGCGCCGGCGCGAGGCTTGCGCAAAGCGCCCGCCCAGGGATTCCAGCGTGGTGGTTTCCTGACTCATGTCATCTCAAGCGGTCTTGGACACTCCCGTTTCCACACGATCCAACGCATCCAGAAAATTCTCCTGAATCTTCAGGGCATTGTCTTCCAGCATTTCCACGGCGCGCTCCTCGAAGCGCTGGATCACGGTTTCCATTTTCCCGAGCAAAGCTTCATGGCCTTGCGCCACGGCTGCCAGGGACTGCAGCCGATCCACCATTCCGGTCAGTCCTTGATTCAAGGTTTCGACAGCAGCCTTCAACCCGGCTTGATTCTCCAATGCCGTATCACCCACGCTGCGCGCACCTTGCGCAGCTTCACGCATGTTCTCCGCCGCCGCTGAAAGTTTCTCCAGCCACGCCTCGGCCTGTTCCGTGCTGCGGGAAAGTTCCGAACGCGTTTCCTTCAGCAGGTTTTCCAAAGCCGCGCGAGATGTTTCCGAAATCGAAGCCGCTGCTGATTCCATCTTCGCGATGGCGGATGCCGCTTGATCGTTTCCATTCTTCGCCAATCCTTCCAGAATCGGACGAGTCTTCGCCAGATGGGACTCGACCGCTTCCTGAAACCGCACCACGCTTTCCTGTGACAGTTTTTCCAACCCGGCGCGCCAGCTCGTATCGCGCTCAGAGATTTCCTTCTGCAAAGCCGTTCCCCGTTCGCGCAGCTTCTCCAACAACGCCGAGGAATTCTGCGACCACTCCTTCTGGAAGGTTTGCAATTGGGACACAGTCTGCGCCAATCCGTTCAAGGATTGAGTCCGCTCTTCGCGGTCGCTTCGCAAGGAATCAGAGAGAGAACCCAAAGCCGTCGCGATATGCTCCGACAAGGTCGGGGCGATGGGCGCGAACCCGGTGCGAACGCCTTCCTCCAGCGCACGGCGAAGTTCTCCCGCCTGACGCTCCTGATCGGTGCGGCGTTCCTGCCGCTCCTGCTGCGCGACCTTGACGCTATCCTCCATCAAGGCGCGGGGCAATGCCTGCATGCGCTCCTGCAACCCGTCGATCGAAGCGCGTAAATCCTCCTGATTGCGGCGTGAACGCTCGTGCGCCGCGCCCAGACTCCACGCGGCCGCCGCGCTGAGCAATCCCAGAATCCCGGCAATGGTATAACCGTCGGCTCGCGCCGGGCGGTGATCCCCGATGCGGCGCGCCGCCATTCCAAAACACACCACAGCCATCAACAAGGCCCCCCACATGAATACGCCATAGGGGTTCCGTTTCTTCGCTTGCATCTTCACTCCTTCGAAAAACCTCGCAATAAAAGTTCCCACTTGCGCTCGTAATGATCGAGCATCGCTCCCGTCATCCGTTCGGATACCGCCGACACGGCGCGCATAAATCCGATGAACCCGTTGCGCGTCGGTTCACCCTTGCGCCATACCTCCGGCACCTCACGCGCCAGAGCGCCGGGATTCAGAAAACGGCGGTTATCCCAGCGCTGCACCGCGCGCACAAAACTTTCCTCGGCCATGCCGGGCAGGGACAGCCGCAAATTCTTCCACGCCCGCACTTCGGCGGCGCGCAAGGTCGCTTCCAGCACGGGCGGCGCGCGGAAATTTCCTTCTGGCGGAAGCTCCCGCAGCCACTCCGTCGCAAACTGTTCCTGAAACGCTTCCAGCCGTCCCGCGATTGAGGCCCATTGGCGTGAAGCGTCGAAGGACATGTCATGCAAGGTTTGCAGATACAGCATCCGCGCTTCCTTGCGGTTTCCCTTTCCGACCAAAGCGACTCCGCCTTCGGGATGCGGCACGATCCACTGGTTGCGTTGGAGGAAGGGCAGCAAGGCCCGCTCTTCGAGCCGCGTCGTCCATTTTTCCCGGAACTCCGCAAACTTCAGCCGCGTGTCCTTGCGCAACGTTTCAATCACTTCGCCGACGCGAATGAACAAGGTGGGGACACCGGGCAGTTGCAGTTCTTCCGCGGTCCCGTCGATCAAGGTGCGCAGCAGCAAAGTGTGCCGGTGCTCCATCCAACCTGACAGGGAGTCCATTTCGGCGATCAAGGATGGCTTGGGCGAAGGGGCCGGCTCCCAATCCGGACGCAAAGTTTTCAGGCTTTTTTGAACCGCGAGCAGCAACGGAATCCTCTTCGCCGGGCGTTTTCAACCAACGGGCCAAATATAGTTGGGTATGCCCTGTCGCCTGTCTAAATTTTGCCCGAATCCATCACCCTTTTTTGAAGGCAACTTAATACCCATGACCACTCAGACACCGCAGAAAATGGAATTCCAGGCCGAAGTCAAGCAACTGTTGAATCTGGTCATCCATTCGCTCTACTCCCACAAGGAAATTTTCCTCCGCGAACTGATCTCCAACGCCTCGGACGCCATCGACAAGGCCCGGTTCGAATCCCTCACTCGGCTCGAACTTCTGGGCGACGATGCCACCTTCAAAATTCGCGTGGAAGCCGACAAGGACAAATCCATCCTGCGGATTTCCGACAACGGCATCGGCATGAACCGCGAAGAACTCGTTCGCAACATCGGCACCATCGCCAGCTCCGGCACCAAGAAATTTCTAGAACAGCTCACGGGCGATCAGAAAAAGGACATGAACCTGATCGGCCAGTTCGGTGTAGGCTTCTATGCCGTGTTCATGGTGGCCGACAAGGTCGTGTTGACCACGCGCCGTTTGGGTGAATCCGGCTCGGCAGTGCGCTGGGAATCCTCGGGTGACGGGGCGTACACAATGGAGGATGCCGACAAATCTAGCCGGGGAACAGAACTGGAAATCCACCTCAAGGAGGAGGACAAGGAATTTCTCGAGGATTGGACCATCCGCAACATAATCCGCAAATACAGCGAGTACATCGCCTACCCCATCGCCTTGATCGACAAGGATGGCAAGGAAGAGGTGCTCAACGCGAAGCCACCTCTGTGGCGGCGCTCGAAATCCGAGATCACAGCGGAGCAATACCACGAGTTCTACAAGCACATCTCACACGCGGAAGAAAATCCGCTGGCCTGGTCGCACAACCAAATCGAAGGTGCGCTGGAATACACGTCCTTGCTCTACGTTCCGGGCAAGGCCCCCTACGACCTTTATTATCCGGAGCGCAAACACGGATTGTCCCTGTACGTCCGTCGCGTGTTCATCATGAACGATTGCAAGGAGCTTCTGCCGAATTACCTCCGCTTCATGCGCGGCGTGGTGGATTCCGAGGATTTGCCGCTCAATGTGTCTCGTGAGATCCTCCAGAAGAACGCAGTGATTCAGAAGATCAGCCAGGCCACAACGAAGAAGGTGTTGAATCTGCTGGAAACCTTGTCGAAGGAGGATGCCGAAAAATACGCCTCGTTCTGGAAGGAATTTGGCGCGGTGCTCAAGGAAGGTTTTCACATGAACTGGGAAAACCTCGACGAGCTGAAGCGTCTGGTGCGCTTTGAGTCGAGCCGGATGCAGGCGGACAAATACCGCGGCCTGCAGGATTACGTGGTGGACATGAAGGAAGGCCAGAAGGACATCTACTACATCACGGCGGAAAACCGCAAGGCCGCCGAGGGCAGCCCGCATCTCGAGGTGTTCCGCAAGAAGGACATCGAAGTACTTTACTTCACGGATGCCATCGACGAATGGGTGGCGCAGAGCCTGACAGAGTTCGACGGCAAGAAACTGGTGAATGCGGCCAAGGGCGATCTCGATCTCGGCGATCTCTCGAAGGAAGAAAAGAAACAGCAAAAAGAGGCCAAAGGTCAGTACCAGAAGTTCATGAAGGACTTCGAAGAGAAGATGTCCGCCACACTCAAGGAAGTGCGCGTCACCACGCGCCTCGCGGAAAGCCCGTGCTGCCTCGTGGCCGACGAGGGAGACCTTGGCGCGAACCTGGAACGCATTCTCAAGATGACGAACCAGAAGGTTCCGGACAGCAAACGCATTCTGGAAATCAATCCCGACCACCCCATCATCCAGAAGTTGAACGGCATTTTCGAAGCCGATTCCACGAATCCCAAGCTCGCGGACTGGTACGGCGTGCTGGTGGATCAGGCTTTGCTCGCGGAAGGCTCGCCTATTCCCGAGCCGGCAGCGTATGTTTCCAAGGTGAACAAATTCCTGGCCGAGGTATTGGGCGGTTGAGTTGAACAATCACGGCATCGGCATTTCGCTGGCCTTGGGGGCGTTGGTCCTCTGGTCGCTTACGCCGTTTTTCCTTTTCTCGCCGGGTCGCCGCATCGGTCCTTACGCCACCAACCTGACGCGCCTTCTGGTTGCTGCCGCTGCGCTGGTGGTGCTCACCATCCCACAATACTTTTCGGATCCCCACCACTTCTTCCCTGGCCCGGCGCCATGGCTCTTGCTTACAGCCTCAGGCGTCATAGGATTGGTCATCGGCGATATTTACCTGTATCGTTCACTCTTTCAGATGGGGCCGGAGTACACGTCGCTGATGATGACGCTTTCCCCCGCCATCACCGCGGCCATGTCGTTTTTCCTCCTCGGAGAGACGTTGTCGCCTCCGCAGCTCGGAGGTATGGCGCTGGTACTGGGAGGTGTGGCTGCTGCGACATGGCCGAAGCGTTCGTCATCTCATCCCCACGCAAGCTGGCGCGCGGCGTGGAACGGAATCGTTTCTGCATTGTTGCAGGGCGTGGGCACGGTGCTGGCACGGCAGGCTTTCTTGCGGGACGCCAATCTGAATCCTTTCTTCGCAACCACCTTGCGTGTCGGCTCGGGTGCGGTGGCGCTGGCGCTTTTCGCGCTGGTGACCGGAACATTTGTGTCGAGCCTCGCCAAGTCCCGCGACTCCACCATCCTCCCCCGCATCGTGGGTGGCGCCATGACCGGCCCGGTGATCGGGATGCTGTGCTACATCACGGCGTTGAAGTACCAGTCCGCGGGAGTGGTCACCACCATCACCTTCATGTCGCCGCTGCTGATCATTCCTTTGGGAACCTGGCGGTATCGCACCCAACTGGGCCGTCGCGTCATCTTCGGCGGTGTCGCCGCGCTCGTCGGCGTGGCGCTGCTGGGCTGGAATTCCTGATTCACTTTTAATCGCGTCACGCTTCGGAAATATGTTGAATTCACCGCGCCTTATGCGCCTTCTTCCATTTTTTACCGCCATTCTCGGCCTCGCCGCGAATGTGCTGGCCATTTCCACCGGCCAGGATCGAATCACATCCCAGACCCAGCACTTTGAAATCACCGTGGACCGGAACAAAAAAGATGTGCTACCCGAGGCGGCCGCGTGGCTGGAAAATGCCTACGCCATCGAATCGAAATTCTACGACTTCGAAACCAAAGAGCGGACCCAGGTCGTATTGCTGGATGAAGAGGATTATTCCAACGGTTTCGCTTATGCCGCCAACCAATGGATTGTGATTTACCTGCCTCCGATCCGCTTCACCTTGCGCGGCAGCACTCAGTGGTTTGCCAATGTCTCGGCGCACGAGCTGGCGCATATCCTCACCCTGCGCAAAATGGGACTGACTTCCAGATTCTACGGTATCGACGCGGCGATTTCATGGGGATGGAAAAAGAGGGAGGCGGACGGCGATGCGGCATGGATTCCCGAGGATGTCCCAACATGGTTGGCTGAGGGATTGGCGCAGTACGGTTCCATGCACTGCGGATTCGACACCGTGGACAGCCATCGCGAAATGATCCTGCGGGAGGCGTGGCGCTCCAACGGCCTGTTGCCGATCAAGGCGCTGGAAACCTTTTCCGGCGACAGCCGTTCGCGTGAAATGGTTTACAACGAAGGATTCCATCTCGTCGATTTCCTGTACAAGACCTACGGCCGCGACGGCATGAACACCATGATGAACGCATGGGATTCCAAGGGTTACCGTGGCGCTTTCAAGACCGCATTCGGCGCCACGCCGTCGGAAGTGTATGCTCGCTGGCGCAAGCATTTGAACTCCCGCTTCCGGACAAACGCGGAAAAAACGCGGCCGGTTTCCGCCTTCGGCCCCTCCTATGTCATCGAAGACGCACCGCTTTATGATCCTGTCTCCGGGAATCTCTATTACCTCTCATCGTCCGCCAACGACGCGGGCGAAACCCATCTTTACCTGCGCGACAAGAACGGCGGAACCTCTCAAATCCAGCGCAACGTCAACCCCCCGATGCATCTTGCGGCGGACGGAAGCCTGCTGTATCCCGCTGTCCGGATCGATCTGATGACCGGAGCGCGCATCAGCGATCTGTACCGTTACCGGAACGGACAGGTCGAACGGCTGACCTACGGTCTGAGGGCGGTGGCAGCGATCGCCACCGAGCGCGGGCATGTTTATGCCGTTCTCCGACAATCCGGGCGTACACACATTGCGCTTCTCACCAACGGGCACCCTTCCCGGGAATTTCCCGCGCCGGAAGGAACGGAGTTCATGGACCTCGCCGCGGACGGCGATAGCGGGCTTTATGTCGGCGTGGCGCGCGGCAACAACTCCGACATCATGCATCTGGATCTCATCGACGGAGAATTGAGGCCTGTACTGGCCTCGACCCATAATGAGCGCGATCCTTTCACGCGGAACGGCCGCCTTTATTTCTCGAGTGACCCCGGTGGGGATTACGCGATCTACTCCCTGTCGGGCGACACCATTTTCCGCCATTCGGCGCCGGGACCTTCTGCGGCCTTTTCGCCCTCGACCGACGGCGCCACCTTGCGTTTCAGCACCTACGCACCCCAGGGATTCCTGCTCCGATCACAACCGCTGGACTCGGGTGTGGCATTGGCACTGTTGGGGTCATCTTCCAATGCATCCTTTCCCAAACCTCCGGCGGTGAACATGGGGGTCGGGGATTACGACAGAACGCATATGCAGTTGCTGGGATGGTCCGCGAATACGGGGTTTGCGAAGACATTGCACGAAGATGTGACTTTGCAAGACCGTTACGGCGATTCCCTGCATCTCATGCGTGAAAATCCCTGTTCACAGCAGGCTTTTCTGGGAGGTGACGCCACATGGTCCGATCCTGCGCAACGGAATGTATTGAATGCCACGATCACCGGAGGGCAATGCCTCGATCGCCTCACGATCCCGTATGTTCCAAGTGCGCAATTGGTGTATGTCAACAGTTCCCTGACTCCGGATCTGTTTTTGTTCGGCCAGTACACTGGACTTCAAATCAACGCCCAAGACGTCACCCCCGACACGCTAGGTTTGCTCTCCACTTTCCAACTGGGCGCTGGAGCAATGTTTCACCTGAGCGACTACCTGTATGATATGCTGCAATTTCAAATCGTGGAACAGAAGCTCGATTTCAAAGTCCATGGCGTGCAAAAATCAAGCTATGAGGAGACGGTGTTTGGAAACACGTTGGGCTTCACGGTCGCGGATGCCGGCAAGGATTTCATCAATCAGGGAATTTTAGGCAGCGCCTCGCTGCTCTCCTACCAAAAAGCAAAGATCACCATGATGAGCGGAGAACTGGAAATCCATGCCAATGTTGCGCGGGTGCTGTTTCTGGAAGCTCGGGGAAGCGGCGAACAGCCTACGCAGGATCTCGGTCCATCTTCCGCGGTAGGAACGCTGGCCGGTGACGTCCGCATTCCCATGGGATGGACCTTGGGTTCCACGGGTTATCGCGGATTCTTCTTCGAATCGGCTTTTCTTCATGCATCCTACAGTTCGGAATGGACCAACCTCTATGCGCAAAGTTCGCTTTCCATGAGCGAACCCCCTTTGTTTAATCCAAACGGTTCGACGCTTTATGCGCGCGGTGAAAACCCGCTTCCCACTTTCACTCCCTCCATCCCGGTTTCAAACCTGCTGGAACTGGGACTGCGACTGAAGACCATCGCTCCTTCCTCACAAGTGGTGTCGTGGAGCCTGACATGGCGCGGACATCCCTCCTATCTTGAGCCCGACCCGGCCCACGGCGGACGGTACGGCCATCTGGACAGGGGTTATCTGAGTTTTTCCGTCTCTCTTTAGCCGGTTTTGGGCACGACCCTCATTCTACATTAGCCCCGCATGTTTCCTTTCCTTCGTAGCGCAAGCCTATTATTGCTCGCCCTTGTCCTTCCGGTGCTTGCCGAGAAACCCCAGGTTCTGCAAACTCCGCATTACCGGATTCTCTATGCCAAGAAATACGAGCCCATCGCGGGGGAAGTCCTCAAGGTTGCCGAAGGCGTCTGGCCGACCTTGGCCAAGGCCTACGATGCCTATTCCAACTACCAGACCATCGACATCTTCCTGCTCGATCCCGGGGATTACGCCAACGGCGAAGCCGTCTACCCCTACTCCCGAGTGGAAATTTTTGTCCCGCACTTGAACTGGGTGATGCGTGGCCGCGCCAACTGGATTGGCAATGTGGCGGCCCATGAAATCGCCCACGTGTTCAGCCTGCGACAAAAGGCGCGGCTCTGGATCTTCAGCGACGCCACGATCGGCGGTGGAACCATCAACAAGGAATGGAACTGGTCCTTCTTGCTTCCCTGGGTTCCCCTTCCCGCGCCGAACTGGTGGATCGAAGGCATCGCCCAGTTCGAATCCGAAGCGGCGGGTTACGACACATGGGATTCGCAGCGCGACATGATCGTGCGCGACGCGTGGCTCACGCACAGCCTGCCCACCTTGGGAGAAATTGAAACGTTCGACGGAGAATGGATCCAAGGGGAACGCGTGTACAATACGGGTTTCGCCTTCCTGCGGTATCTGCGCGATCGCTACGGCATCGACAAGGTGCGGCAACTGGCAGTGCCCAAGCCGCTGTTCCATTTCGGCGGTGCGGTGGTGGCGGTTTACGGTAAGACACTCACAGAACTGTATTCCGAATGGCAAGCCTCGCTGGCAGAACATTATGGCAGCTTTGAAGAACTTGGCAGGGACACCTTGTTCGACCGCGACATTCAGGGTAGCTTCACGCAAAATCTCGCGTTCTCTCCGGATGGACGCACCATCGCGTGGCTGGGCAATGGAGATCGCGACTATGCATTGAATTGGATCTACTGGAAGGACACCGGGGACGTAACGACGCGTTCAGGGGAACCCGTCATGGGCGAACAGGGCAAAGCGCCGGGACTTCATCGGAATGCGCAAGCCTCGACCTGGGGTGAGACACAGGGTGCTCCGCAGTTTTGGAACAACGGAACGAACCCGGTTTTAAAACGCCTGCCGACAACATTACCGCGCAATTTCTCAGAACGACGCACTGATCCTCCGGGCACGGGACGCAGCGACGAAATCTCCTCCACCGGGCTGGAGTTCAATCACGACGGGACGCGTTTGCTTACCACGCGCAACGACTGGTATTCTACCTACAACGACATCTGGGAATACGAGCTCCACGCCGCCCTCAAATCGGAGTCCGAAAAATGGCACCGCCTGACGTGGAACATCCGCGCCAGCTATGCCAGCTATCATCCCACGCAATCCCACACCATCGTGTTCTCCAAGTTCGACGAAGGCAGCTCCAATGTGGCCATTCTCGACAGCGCGGGACGCGTCCATGAGCTGACGCGCTTTCAGGAAGGACAGCAGGTTTACAATCCGCGCTTCACCCCGAAGGGCGACAGCATTTATTTCACCTTGGGGATCGGCGATCGCGAAGCCATCGCTTCGATATCAGCCAAAGCGGCGGCATGGGATCCTTTCGCCAATCTTGAAGACTCCGCGCAGTTCCCGGACTCGTTGAATCTTGCCAAGGGTCAACGTGTCCGTTTCATCACCCCCTTGAGCCGCGCCGCGTATCGCGACCTGCGGTTTTCCGGCGATACGTTATTCTATTCCTCCAACGGACGTGACGGCGTCTATAATGTCTTCGCGCGACGGGCAAACGACAGCATGGAATATCGCGTGACACGTAACCGTACGCAGGCGTTGGAACCTCTGTCGAGGAATGGAAACCTGTACTATCAGGGTTACCGTCAGCAGAAATTTCAAATCTTCCAGCAACCGCTGGAGTTGAAACCAGAAGGTAAAGTTCCTGCAGCCACGGATTCAGTTCCCTTGTTGCACGCCAAGAAAAAAGATTACACCAAGGCGGCGGATGAGGGCGAACCGGGCGTCAAAAAGGTGGCGTGGTCCATTTCCCCCTATCTGAGCTTGTACCCCCAATTCATCGAGGATGAAGTCAGCCGGTTAAACCTGCGCGCCGGTTTGCAGGTGACGCTGGGCTCCTTATCCGGCGCATTGAGTCAAAGCTTCGGAGGCTATGTCTCCAAGCGAATGGACTTCAATACGCCGATGGATTACGGCGTGAACTATTCCGGGGATTGGTCCGGTATCACCACATGGCACCAACGCTTCGGATGGACGCCCAATCTCAACTACGGACTTTCCCGCGATGTGGCCAAACGCAACTTCACCGACAGGTATCTCTTCGAGGATACTTATACCTATGACACCCTCCTCGAAGAAGACAACCACCGCACGACTTACACCTATGACATGATCGGCGCCGCCATGGGGCTTCCCTTGAACGGATTGCGCCTAGGACCGGGATTCCTCGGCACCCAGTGGTACGGCCGGTATTGGAATGAGAACGTCACGGATGATTTGACCTCGGTTACTTTGACCGATCTTACAACCGGCGACAAGGTCAGCGCCAGCGGTTCCCAACGCATCTTCGACGTCTCCATCAACCAGCATCTATATCAGGAAGTCTCATTGCAGTGGTATGCTCCCGCCTTTGGAACACCCCTTCCCGAATACATCGGGTTCTTCGCTTCCGCAGGCCAATGGTGGACCCGTTATGCCTTGACGGACATTCCCGTCTATACGCAGGACGTAGGCGTCAATCCCAGCACCATTCAGGACAAACCCATCCCCGCGGTCCAATTCCCAAAAGACGATTTCGCGCCCTGGCAGGTCAACCTGGGCTGGTTCTGGTCCAAATCGCATGAGAGAACCGTGCAGATTTCCTTTGTACAGCAGCTCGGATTTTTCACCAATAAATTCCCGCAGGTTTACAACACCGTGCTGAGAGACACGATTCCTGGCGGCGGACTGGATACGTTTCCCGTAGCGTCCAACCATCCCAGTCTGTGGGTCATGCCCTACCGGCTCGGTGTGTTCCTGATGCCGGGCTATCCCTACACCTTCTACTATCAAGGGCGCGATATTCTGTCAGGTACGGCTATGATCTGGTCACGGGTTGCGATGGATTTCCCTCTCAAGGTGCATAACTTTATCGATTACCCGTCGCCTCTTTCGTCCTTGAACAAAGTGCAGCTCAGCCTGATCGGCGATGCCGGAACAGTGTTGAACAAAACCCCGGACAAAATCAAGGATGCACTGGATCACGGCCAACACAAACTGCTGATGGATTACGGTGTCAAGGCATCCGCCACGTTCCTCATGTACCACTGGATCCCCATGGAATTGTACGCCCAAGTTTTCTGGCCGTATAACAAACTAGACTCCAAGAAACTGTATCTGTCGGATTATCCCTATACGCATTATCATGTAGATCCGGTTAACGGTCCGTATCTGACCGCGTCCGATGATTCCCGAAACCGCTCGGAATACATGAAAGCCGTCAAAGATCCCCGGTTCTTCGTAGGCTTTACCATCGGCAACCTGTAATCTTTGCATTTTTATCCCCTATGAAACGCAGGGGATTCACCACTTCGCTGTTGCACGCCGACCGTCTCGGAAAACCCGAGCACGGATCGCTGCACAAGCCCATTCACACATCCATCGCCTACGGCTATGAAAAGGCCGAGGATTTGGCGGCGGTGTTCCAAGGCCGCCAAAAAGGCTACGCCTACGCCCGCCAGTCGAACCCGACCGTGGCGGCGGTGGAGGAAAAGGTCACTGCGATGGAACAGGGCGTGGGCACCATCTGCTTCGGAACCGGCATGGCCGCGCTCGGGGCATTGTTCCTCGCTTTCCTGCGCAAGGGCGATCACATCGTCTCCAGCCGCTTCCTGTTCGGCAACACCGCCAGCCAGCTGAACACGCTGGAGCAAATCGGTGTGTCCATTTCCTTCGTGGACGCCACAGACGCGAAGAATGTGGAAACCGCATTACGGCCGGAAACCCGCATGGTGCTGGTGGAAACCATAGCCAACCCTGCAACGCAAGTTGCGGATTTGTCCCGGATCGGTGAACTGTGCAAGCAGCGTGGCGTTGTATATGTCGTGGACAACACCTTGACCTCGGCATATCTCTTCGTTCCCAGAAAAGTTCATGCCACCTTCTCGATGAATTCATTGTCCAAATACTTCGGTGGCCATGGCGATGCCCTGGGAGGCAGCATCACGGATACGGGGTTGTTCGATTGGTCGAAATACCCGAATATTTACGATCTCTACAAGGGACCGGATCCGAAGCAGTGGGCATTATTGCAATTGCGCAAGAAAGGCTTGCGCGATTTCGGCGGAACTCTCGCTCCCGAAGCGGCACATACATTGTCCGTGGGTGCGGAAACGTTGGCCTTGCGCATGGACCGCTGTTGCCACAACGCACAGAAACTCGCCGAGCTTCTGGCCGCGCACCCCAAGGTGGCGAAGGTCCACTATCCCGGACTGGCTTCCCACCCGCAGCACGCGTTGGCGAGCGAACTCTTCGCGAAGCCCGGAGCTTTGCTCAGCTTTGAACTCAAGAACGCCACGGACACCTTCCCGGTGCTGAACAAGCTCGAGCTGGGCATCCTGTCCAGCAATCTCGGCGACGCCCGCACCTTGCTCATCCCTGTGGCGCAAACCATCTTCTGGGAACTCGGCTCGGACAAACGCAGGGAAATGGGAATTGCCGAATCACTGGTGCGTGTATCCGTCGGTATCGAGGATACAGACGATCTCCTCGCGGATTTTATGCAGGCGCTGGTATAATGGCCAGAATATAGGGGTGGGATTATCCCACCCCTATATTCTGGCCAGCGAATCGTAATCCACCACATTTTCCGGCGACACATCCATCACCTTGATGGAACGTGAAACGCCGGGAACGTTTTCCAGACCCGTGAGATATTCCATCATCCGATCAAATGATTCGGTATTGATTTTCCCTGCATCCACGATACTCATCAACGAATCCATGCGATCCGTTTTCCGCGCCCATAGAACCAACGGCACGCGATACTCCTCTTGCAATCCCGGATAAAACCCATGACCATATTTCGTATTGCTCACCACCTCCCCGTGATCAGAGACGTAGGCAAACAGCAACTCCTCAGGATTGAATTTTGAAAAGATGCCGGAAAGAACAGAGTCCGTGTAATAAATGGAGTTGTCATAGCGCGATTCGATGTCCACGCCGGGTTTCAGTCCAAACCCCGCGGGATAACGTTCCGCATAATCAATGTGCGAGCCGCGGAGATGAATGAAAAACGCCTGCTTCCTTACCGACACGATGGCCTTGCCCAAGGTGTCGAGCAATTCGCCATCATATCCTGAGTGCGTATAATCGAAGCTTCGAAGGAAGAATTCATGATCCGCCTCTGCGGCCACAGCAGCGACATAGGCTTCATTGAGACCCGGGCCCCCCTGATTGGACATCCACCACGTTTCATACCCGCAGGCTTTCAATTCAGAAATCAAACTTGGCGAGTGGAAAAAGGCGTCGAAATCGCGCACAGAAGCATGTGTCAGCAACAAGGGAATCGCATGACGCGTTTGGTTGGAAGGCGCGATGGCCTCAAAGTGAAGTGGTTGCAGCGAATCCAAAAAGGGCGTTGTCTTTTCCGTATACCCATACAAGCTCATGCGATCCCGCAACGCCGACTCTCCGATCACCACGACGATCTTGCTGTAATCTTCCGAACAATGCCGGGGTCTTGGAATTTCATCGCGAATCATCCCGGCACGCTGGGAAATTCGTTCCAGATTTGTTTTAGCCGCGAACATGTCCGAAACCAAAGACGCTGGCGGAAACTGTGACACCTCTTGGCGTAACGAAAAAATCCCAAGCCACGTAAGAATCAGACATCCCGCAGAGACGATTCGCATCTTCGAGGTGGGTGGAGGAGTTTTGAGAATCCGGTAAAGCAGATAAATCCCTGCTCCGGCGTATAGCAGGAACAAGGCTTCGGGCCTCCCGATATAGATTCGAACATACTCGGATGTCTCGGAAAGAGATGAAGATAAAGCTGCTTCGAAGCGCGATTCCGCAAGCTCCAGACCCCAGTGAAAACGGATGTGGACATACACGGCATTCACCAGCAATACGCCCAGCCATGCGCACACATACAGCCATCGACTAATGAAACCTGCGAAGATAAACGCAATCACGAACAACAGGAAAATCGCGATCCGACTTGCGTGATCTCCGCTACCGACGACGTTGAGGTACGGCAGAAAAAGCCAAACGCTGGAAAAGAGCAGAACTGAAAAACGCCCCCAAGGAGAGGCGGCAGAGATCATTTTTCCAACAGGCTGCGAAGCATCCATGCGGTTTTTTCGTGAACCTGAAGCCGCTGGGTCAGCAGATCCATCGTGGATTGATCCGAAGCCTTTTCAGCCGCAGTAAACGCCTTGCGGGCGGTTTTGGCAACAGCCTCATGGCCTTTCACGAGCGAACGAATCATGTCCTCAGCCTTGGGCACACCTTTGTCTTCGGCAATCGAGGTGAGCTTCGAAAATTGCGCGTAGGTTCCGGGTGCAAAATGTCCGAGGGAACGAATGCGCTCGGCAATGAGATCCACGGCCATCCACAGTTCGTTGTAATGCGTCTCGAACATGAGGTGCAAGGTCTGGAACATGGGGCCGGTGACATTCCAGTGATAGAAGTGGGTCTTCAGATACAGCGTATACGTGTCGGCCTGCACCCGCTCAAGCCCTTCCGCAATCACCTTGCGTTCTTTTTTCGGGATTCCGATGTCCATTTCCATGGGATGACTCCGGGGTTGTAGTCCGTTTCAGAAAATACTCATCCGGCCCCTCAATTTTTTGGATTTCACCTTAAAAAAGGGCATTTTTAATCCCCTCATGAACTTCCAAGACCTGGTCCTGACCCTTCAGCGCTACTGGAGCCAACGCGGCTGCCTCATTGCACAACCTTATGACATGGAAAAGGGTGCAGCCACGTTCAATCCCTCCACCTTCCTGCGTTCGCTCGGACCGGAGCCGTTCAACGCCGCATTCATCGAACCCTGCCGACGCCCCAAGGACGGACGTTACGGCGACAATCCCAACCGCATGCAGCACTACTACCAGTTTCAGGTGGTGCTCAAGCCCAGTCCGCTTGACATCCTCGACCTGTACATCGGATCGCTGCGTGAAATCGGAATCGATCCGTCCGAGCACGACATCCGTTTCGTGCATGACGACTGGGAATCCCCCACACTTGGCGCGTGGGGTCTTGGTTGGGAAGTCTGGCTCGATGGGCAGGAAGTCACACAGTTCACCTATTTCCAGCAGGTGGGCGGACTTGATCTTAAACCGGTGATGGGAGAGATCACCTACGGACTCGAACGACTGTGCATGTATCTGCAGGGCGTGGATAACGTCTTCAAGCTCAAGTACAACGACACCGTCACCTACGGCGACATCTACCATCAGAACGAAGTGCAGTACTCGAAACACAACTTCGAGGAATCGGACACCTCGCTGCACTACGCGTTGTTCGATCGCTTTGAAAAGGAATGCGCCCGGTTGTGCGCGGTGGAATTGCCTGCTCCGGCGTTTGACTATTGCATGAAGGCCAGCCATGCCTTCAATCTGCTGGATGCGCGCGGCGCAATCTCCGTGAACGAGCGGCAGGGATACATCCTGCGTGTGCGGGCATTGGCCAAGACTGTGGCCGAGGCTTGGCTGCGGAATCGCGAGACGATGGGGTTTCCGATGATGCGGGTGCCGGCTGCGTCACCTGTAGGGGTGTCCGGCCGGACGCCCCTACAAAATGCCCCACAGGGTGGTGAAGGCGTTGCCCCATTATTAATCGAACTCGGCGTCGAGGAAATGCCGGCCCGTGTGTTCGGTCCGTTGTTGCGTGATCTTCCGGGTTTGATCGACAAACATCTCAAACCTGCCGGACTGGACGCGAAGGACGTCAAGGTGTTCGCCACTGCGCGACGCATTGGGATCTCCGCGAGTTCTGTGCTGACACGGCAACCGGATCAAAAACTCGCGCTTAAAGGTCCGCCTGCCAACATGGCGAAGGACGCTTCCGGAAACTGGACACAGGCCGCGGTGGCCTTCGCCAAGAAGAACGGCCTGACCGCGGAGCAACTGGAAATCCGTGACAACTATCTGTTCGCCGAATCCGAAAAGAAGGGACGTGACGCGCTGGAAATTCTGGCGGAGATCGTGCCGAAGATTTTCTCCGACATCCACTGGTACAAGACCATGCGCTGGGGCAATGGCGAAGGAACTCCGTTCGTCCGGCCCGTGACGTGGTTGGTGGCGGTACTGGGTGAACGCGTCGTCCCCATGAACTTCGCTGGCATTGAAAGTTCGAACCAAAGTCAGGGCCACCGCTTCCTGCACAACAAGCCGGTCGCAGTGAAAGCGGACCGCAGCGCTTACCTGCAGGCTCTGCGCGATGCCAAGGTGTTCGTGGATCAGGATGAGCGCAAGGAAAAAATCCGCTCGCTGGTTCTGGAGACCACGAAGAAGCAAAACCTAGCCTGGCGCACAGACGAAGAACTGCTCGACACCGTGACCTGGCTGGTGGAATACCCCGTGCCCGTACTTTGCTCTTTTGACGCCAAGCTGCTGGAGATTCCGGAAGAAGTTTTGGTATCAGAAATGCGTGAGCACCAGAAACTGTTCGCCGTGAACGACGCCAGCGGCAAGCTCAACAACCATTTCGTGGCCATCTCCAACATGGAGTGCAAGGATTACCGGCTCATCCGTGAGGGCAATGAAAGCGTTGTCCGTGCGCGATTTGCCGATGCCGAGTTCTTCCTCCGGGAAGACAAGAAGAAATCCCTGCTGGAACGCCGCGAGGATCTCAAGACCGTGGCTTTCCTCAAAGATCTGGGCGAAGGCGCCAGCATTTACGCCAAGACGGTGCGCGTGGAAAAACTGGCGGTGGAGCTTGCGCAGAAACTCGGTTGGGACGCCAAGAAAATTGACACTGTCCGGCAGATTGCCGCGTTGTGCAAAAACGATCTGACCACGCAGATGGTCGGCGAGTTCCCGGAACTTCAGGGAACCGTCGGTCGCTACTACGCGATGGCAGAAGGCCTACCGCAGACAGTGGCTGATGGAATTCTGGATCACTACAAGCCACGCAATGCTGAAGACAGCTTCCCGACCACGCATGAAGGCGCATTGGTCGGCATTGCGGATCGTCTCGACACCCTGATCGCCATGTTTGGCAAAGGAAAGATTCCGACAGGCTCTGCGGATCCATTCGCTTTGCGCCGCGCCTGTTGGACCACCATCGCTTTGTTGATTCAAGAAAGCATACAGTTGTCTTTGACCGGATTGCTGGACAACGCCTTGTCGCAATTCCCGGATAAAGCTCTTTCAGCCGAAGAGCGCAAAGGAGTGGTGGAAAAAATCCGCGACTTCTTCAGAGGTCGAGCTCAGAACCTCTTTGCCGAAACCGATCGTCAGGGATTGCCCGGTGGAATCACCGCCGACACCTTCGAAGCAGCCGTTGGAGCCAAAGCATCCTGGGAGGATTTCCCGGGATTGGTCACCCGTCTGCGTGCATTGAAAGCCTTCAGGAACGATTCGGGTTTTACACAGATCACTGAGATCTTCAAGCGTGTCAGCAATATCCTGAAAGATGTACCGAACACAACTCTGGACGCCACCAAGCTCGGGCATCCCACCGAAAAGAAACTGCTGCAGATTCTGGAACAGGCGAGAACTGCTGTAAACACGGCCGTAAAGGATCAAGCCTGGGACAAGGCTTTGGCCGAGATCGCGAAGTTGCAAACACCTGTCGCCGAGCTGTTCAGCGCGGTCATGGTCAACGATCCGGACCTGGAAGTTCGCAAGAATCGCCAAGCCCTGTTGATGGCGGTGCGTGATGTGGTGCTTGAAGTCGCCGACTTCGCGGCGTTCCAGATCAGCTAGGGCTGGCCTCGATACACCGCTTGCACGGCACTTAGCAAGCGATGGTGCTTTCTGAGTTTATTTCTTTTGAAGTTCAGCCAGCGCGGCCAGCACTTCCGCACTGTGTTCAATGGGCTTCACACCGATGAACATGCGCACCACAGTCCCTTCCGGATTGATAAGAAAAGTGTTCCGGACGGAAATCTTGTGTTCCTCCCACTCCTTCACGGACCCGTACATCTCCGATACCGTGCCCGCCGTATCTGCCAGCAACTTGAAGCCAAGCGCCTCCTTGGCACAGAACTCCAGGTGGGATTTTTCAGAATCCATGCTGACACCGAGAAGAACCGCGTCGGCCTTGCGGTACTGCAGGCTGTCCCGCTGAAAGTTGTGGGCCTCGATGGTGCAACCCTTGCTGAAATCCTTGGGATAGAAATACAGGACCACCCAATGGCCGCGATAATCCTTCAAGGAAACCGGTTCCCCGGCTTGACTGTTCAGCGTGAACTCTGGAGCGGGCTGCCCCGGCAGCACCGAAGCAACCACGGAAGAGGAATCACCCTCGCCGTGTGATAAGGCCGTCATGACAAGAAGCAGCGCGATAACGTGAAACCAGCGAACCATATTACCCTCCCTTGCGCAACAGTTCCTTTGCATGACGCAATGCCGCGCCGGATTCCTCGCCGCCCATCATGCGCGCCAGTTCCGCTGCGCGCTCCTTTTCCTTGAGGGCGATTACGCGGGTGACCGTGCGCCCGCCATCCAAATGTTTCTCCACGCGGTGCTGATGCCCCGCCTGAGCCGCGACCTGATGGAGGTGCGTAATGACCAACAATTGATGATGTTTGGCAAGTTCAACCAGCGCCTCCCCCACCCGCAGGGCCGTGGCTCCGCCGATACCCGTATCCAGCTCATCGAAGACCAATACCGGACGCGGATCGCTGTGCGCCAATGCGCCCTTGATGGCCAGCATGACGCGGGAAATCTCGCCGCCTGAAGCACTTTGTTTCAAAGGCCGCGCCGGTTCTCCGGGATTCGCTGCCAGAAAGAACTCGACGCGTTCGGGATTCACGCCATCATTTTCTTCGATGGACTGGAATCGTGTTTCGAAGCGACTGCCGTCCATTCCCAATTGCGCGAGACGGGCATTCACTTCACTGTCGAACTTGCGGGCTGCCACGCGGCGTTTTTCCGAAAGGGTTTTCGCGACTTTGCGAACAGCGTCCAACGCCGCGTCGCGCTGTTCGGAAAGTGAGGCGGTTTCGACTTCGGCGTTTTCCACGCGTGAAATTTCCTCGCGACGGCGATCGCGCAAGGCGATGAGCCCCGGCAGATCCGTCTTGTATTTCCCACGCAGTCGTTGCATCAATGCAAGCCTTGCGTTCAAGGCATCCATACGTGCCGGATCGGCTTCCGCAGGAATATCGAGATGACGAAGGGCTTCGCGCAGTTCGGAAAGGGACTCCCGCGCTTCCAAAAGCTTTTCAAGATGGCCCGACAGAGAGTCCGCTTGCAGATGCCCCGCAAGAGCCTGAAGCTCCTTTTCCAGCTTTCCCAACATCGCGGACGAAGTTTCCACAGTTCCCAATGACGCCTGCTGCCCGACCAGCACCTTCTCCAAGCCGGACATCATTTTCAACTCGCCCTCGATCTTCTCCTCTTCTCCTTCATGAATCGCCGCCTTGTCCAGTTCCTTGAACTGGAACTGAAGAAATTCGATCTGTTCCCGCAGTCGCGCAACATCCTCCCTGGCCTGTTGCAACGCGGCATCCGAGGCACGAAAGGCCGCGCGGAGTTTCCCCCATCCATCAGCTTGTTCATTCAAACCGGCATAGCCGTCGAGATACCGTGCGTGTGCTGCCCCATCCAGCAACCCTTGTTGCTCGTGCTGGCCGTGAAGGTCTACCAGATGACGGCCAACGCTCTCAAGATCCGCCAAGGGGACCAAGGTACCGTTGATGCGGGCGCGACTCTTGCCCGCCGTTGTCAGTTCGCGCTCCAAAACAAGCTCGTCATCGACGTCGAGTTCCAACTCCAACAGCCGCTCGCGCAACTCCGGAGAAGGCGGCAGATCGAAAACTGCTTCGACTCGCAGTTTGTCCGCGCCTTGCCGGATAAGATCGGTTTTGGCCTTGGCTCCGAGAATTAGTTTGAGGGCGTTGAGCAAAATCGATTTGCCAGCGCCAGTTTCACCCGTGACCGCCGTAAAACCGGATTCAAACTCGATTCCGGCCTCATTGATGATGGCCAGATCGCGTATTTCAAGGCTACGGAGCACGGTTTCCGGTCCACCCCAACTTGGTGCGCAGCGATTCGAAATAAGAACTGCTCTTGGGTCGGATAATCCGCAATCCTTGCGGATGCTTGCGAATGCGCACAATGTCACCTTCCCTCAACAATACATGTCGGCGACCGTCGACGAACAGGTTGACATCCTGTTCGCGGGCCACGTGGCACTTGATCTCGATTTCCATGAAGTCGGGAAGAACCAGCGGCCGCACAGAAAGCGAGGCTGGACTCATCGGCGTCAGCAAAATGGAATTACCGGAAGGATGAATAATGGGGCCGCCGGCCGAAAGCGAGTAGGCGGTGGAACCGGTGGGTGTGGACACCAACAAGCCATCCACGCGATACTCGGTCATGAATCGCCCGCTGGCGGACACGGAAAGCTCAACCATGCGGCTTCCCACTTCGCCCGCGAAAGCGGCCTCATTCAAAGCAATATCCTGAAAAATCTTTTTCTTGCCACGCCAATGCTCCACATCGAGCATCATGCGACGGCGTAACGTGTAATCGCGGCGCGGCAGCTCTTCCAGGCTCTGCCGCAAGTTGTCCAATGACACGTCCGCGAGAAATCCCACACGGCCCAGATTGACTCCGAGCACGGGAACTTTTTCTCCGCGCACGAGGCGAGCGGCCGCAAGAAAGGTTCCGTCCCCGCCCAGCGACAACAGCGCATCGACTCTAGAACCGAGGAATACATCGCTTTGCAGTTTCATCCGCCGGTTAGCATATGGCTTGAGATACCCGTTGAGATAAACCTTGACCTCGGGATGCGCTGCGGCAAACGCTCCGACGATTTCCATGGCTTTGTCCAGACGACCCTTCAGCGCCATGACTCCAAGACTGCGGATTCTTGTCTTCGGCAAAGTGATGGCCGGGTCTCGCAAACGCTTCATTCGGGAACCCCGAGGAATCGCAGCCGCTTGAGAAGGCCGGGAAACCGTTCTTCGAGGACATCCGCGCCAAGCACGTTGGAAGCACCATGGGATTTCAATCCCAACACAGCATAAGCCGCAGCCAATCCAATATGTCCCAGCGCATCGTGCGTCGCGCCGTCGGATTCTCGGCGTCCACGGATGACGAGTCCGTCTTCGAACTCCCCGATTTCCACTTCGGCCTGCTTGAGATCCGCGACAAAAGATTTCAAGGGGTCATGCTCGTCGACGTGCAAATATTCCAGATCGCGGAACACGGACTCGCCTTCGGCAAACGTGGCGGCCAGGAGCAGCAGGAACGTTTCGTCGCGAAGGTCGGAAAGCGCCTCCTCATCGAAACGCTTTCCGAACAGATCATAGGATCGGACACGCAGTGCGCCCACGCCTTCACCAAATCGTTCCTTGCGCTGGACGATTTCGATGTCGGCGCCCATGCGTTTCAGAGCCTTGAAGAACCCGCCACGCCCCGGGTTGAGCAACACGTTTTCAATCAGAACATCCGAGCCTTTGATCAGGGTGGCCACCAGCGCCACAATCGAGGCTTCGCCCACATCAGCGGGCAGGGAAATAAATGCCGCCTTGGGCTTGGACGATACGGGCAATTTGACGCGTGTCAACAATTCATCCTTGCC
>OMJM01000056.1 GCA_900299345.1 bacterium
ATCGCCATCGAGAAGGGCCGCAAGACCCGTCCCGACATCAAGCTCGGCATTTGCGGCGAGCACGGCGGCGATCCGGACTCGGTGAAGTTCTGCCACAAGATCGGCCTGAACTACGTGAGCTGCTCTCCGTTCCGCGTTCCGATTGCACGCCTAGCGGCGGCGCAGGCGGCGATTGCGGAGAAGCGGGCGGCGAAGTCCGCTCCCAAGGCGAAGGCTAAGAAGAAGAAATAAACAGGTTCTATTGGATTAATGGAACGGGAGGGTCGAAAGACTCTCCCGTTTTTTATTTAGCTTAGATCAAATAGAAATTGCAAAGGTTGATGTGAAAATCAATTCCTTTAGAAAAAGAACTGAGTCAAAATGGTTGATGATGATTTGGCTCTTATTTGTTTCTTGTGCTGAATCACCACCAATTCATTACAAGGAATCAGAAGGCTTTAAAGACAGATTTCTTATGATGTATCCTGTCTACGTTGATGGAATTTTGTTTGGCCTCTCAATGCATTCGGATTCTCCGGGCAAAGTACTCATCGTTATAACTATACCGGACCTATGCAGTTTGGACTATCCCCAAGAAATTCTATTCAAGATAGATGGGCAACCAGAAACCATTACTGATGAAAAAACATCTTCTGATTGCAGGACAAATCTTTCTGTTCCTAGAAACGAAACAAGTCGCTCAATTCTGATTGGATCAAGTTTGATACGACAAATCGACACGTCTAAAGTCACGTATTTAAGGTGGGGACCATATGAGGGAAAAATTGACAGCACGAGCAAGATTAAAGCCTCAATCAGAGCCTTTTTAAAAAAGGCGGACGAAAAATTTTTGTAGCTCGGGTCAATCACAAAGGCTATTGAATTTTCGAATAAATGCTTCTTGGATGGCAGTTGTGGAAATCAATTGCTGACGATACCATTCGAGAAATCTTTCGATCGCTTTCTGAAAATTATTCCGGTAAAGAATTCGGCCAGTTTCATCGATGATTGAATCGTTTGGGCCGTCTGCGCGAATTTTCCATCCATTTTTCGTACGAGCTTCATGTAACAAACCACATCGGTCACTCTGATAGAACTCTTTAGCTACGGTTCGATTGAACGTTTGCCTAAATGGTGGCCGGCTACAAAGGAATTCGATAAAAATTTCTTCGCTCCTAGAATATTCATGATCTCCCGACACTTCTCCTTGGCGACGATAGCGATAAATTTTTCCTTGGATAGTTGATTCCAAAAATTCAATTAATGCGCACTGGATAGCCACAATAGAAAAGCCTTCTCCACTTAGATTCCCATTCTCTCGTATTGCTTTGATTGGTTGAAAATAACGCGAATCCAAACGAACGAAGAAAAAATCATTGAAGGCCGTTTCCCAATTTTCGGGCACATTCCCTTTTAGGGTGTCACGAAATTTTTCCCAATCACTTACTGTTTTTAGACCGGCAATTAAAAGATCTTCATTCGGAGACAAAGTCATATTATGAATCAACCGTTAGACTTTCTTCCACCTCTCCAACTTCGGAATCCCCTTCGTAAAAAACCCCGCCAGAAATCCGGGGATCCTCATCTTCTTCATGACCTCTTTCACCCGTTCCTGCATCTGCTCCACCGTCATGTCGGGCTCGCGGAATTTCCCGTCGCCGAAGCAGTTCTTGCAAAACCGATCGCTTTGGGATCCATCCGTGTTCGTCCCATTGAAGCGACCATCCTTCTTCAGCGGCATCCCGCAGCTCTGACAGTTCTTGTAGGTCACATCATTCCCGTTTCGGGATCGACAAATTCATCCGAGAAGGTTGGCTGGGCGTCCGCGTGATAATCCTTCTCACGGTACCTCCGCGCACTTTCCGCGAACAACCGCACGAAACGCAGATGCTCGTGGCGTGCCATCAGCTTCAAGCCGACTTCGAAGATGTTGTGGAAATACCGATTGCCCATCTTGAGCTCGCGCAGCGAGGTCATCACGATGTCCATCGCATCGGCGGCGGCCACCACGCGGCCCTCAGGGCCTTCCTTCGCGCTCAAAGCCGCGCGCGCGCAGCGCTCCCGTAGATCGGGCGGCAGTTCCTTGAACACCTCATCGCGAATCAACGCCGGAACGATTTCCTCCAGCTGCTTGCCTAGCTTGCCGCCCTGAAAGCGGTGCTTGATGGGGTGTGGGATGTCAGAGAGGATGGTCTCCTCGAAGTCGTGGAATAACGCCTTGCGCATCAGCAACGCATGATCGATTTTCAAATCCTCATCGTAGTCCGCGATAAGCAGCGATAAAATGGCCACGTTGAAGCTGTGCGCGGCCACGCTCTCGCTCTGGATCATGGGAAGAGTACCGAAGCGCTGGATCGAGCTCATGGTCTTGAGCCGCTCGAAAAAGGCGAACAGGGCGTCCACCGAAGGATCCAGGGGTTCGAGCATCAACATCTCCCGCGCAATGTGCGGAAGATAGGTTTTGGGAAAACGAGCGGGAAGGTTAGCGGGCCAGTTCGGCCGCGACTTCGGAAGCGCGCTGATCGATAATGAACAGGATCTGCTTCACCCGCCACTTGCGCCAGTTGGGCGCGTGATTCTGGGTCCAGCTTTCCTTGATCTTCTGGCGGTTGAAATCGCCTTCCTCGCCCTTGTACCAGATCTCGTTGTTGATCTCGTGGATCTGATCCGCCATGTCCAAAGGCAAATGGATGTAACCACGACGACGGACGAATTTCCGGGTGGCCTCGACCAGCTTTTCAGGGGACTTGGCATTGCGGGCGATTTTCAGAATGTCGGCACGATGGCGATCCACGAATTCCAGAAGATGTCCGGACAGTGTGTTCAGCTCTCCCGAAGCCCACTCTTCCTTCAACGTTTTTAACTCGACATCAGTGATGTCCAAATCGGGTTCGATATCCTTGTGAACGGCCATGAGACTCTCAAACTCCTTCTGCGGCGCGGGCGAACTCCAACAACGATGGAAATTCTTTTAACCGCTCCCTGTTGTCAACCGATCCCGCGGAATCTGCGTGAATCAGCACTCCTGTCGCTCCCGCAACCACGCCGGCTTTGGCGTCGCGCGGGTGGTCCCCCACCATATAACTGCGACTCAGATCGAGTCCATGCCGCCGGGCCAAATCGAGAAGCATTCCCGGTTTGGGTTTGCGGCAATCGCAATCCCGCGAATATTCAGAAACACTTCCTTCGGGATGGTGCGGACAAATGGCAATATCCTCAATATTAATGCCCTTTTCCAGAAAATATCCCCGGATTTTTGTGTTGAGCTCCAAAACCTTTTCCAGCGGAAACATGCCGCGCGCCACACCGCTTTGATTCGTTGCGGCGAAAAGGCGATAGCCTTTTTCCAGCAAAATCTTCAGCGCCTCTTCGACACCGGGTAGCACCTCAAAATCCTCGAAACGAATGAGGTAGTGAGTGTCACGATGCAACGTGCCATCGCGATCGAGAATTATGGCCGGGGAAAGGGTTGTTTTTTCCATGTGAAGGGATGTGCCCAAGACGAGACTTGAACTCGTACGGCCTTTCGGCCAAAGGATTTTAAGTCCTCAGCGTCTACCAGTTTCGCCACTCGGGCCCGTTTCCGTCCTGGAAACCCGGGACGACGGGGCAAAAGTTACTTTTTTAACCCTACCGGGCCATAAAACCGGAAACTCCCCATGATTACCGTCGCTGAAATCGAAAAAGGGTCTGACGCCGAGCTCGCTGGTATGCTTCCTGGGGACAAGATCACCCGGGTCAACAACGAGGAAATTCGCGATAACCTCGATTTCGAGTTTTTCCGCAGTGAGGGCTATCTGGCCGTGGAACTGCTCCGGGACGGCGAGTCCATGGCCTTCGAAATCGAACGCGACTCCTCCCGCACCCTCGGCATCGAACCCGAGGTCATGAAAATCAAGATTTGCCGCAACGACTGCGTCTTCTGTTTCGTGTATCAGACTCCCAAGGGAATGCGCAAGTCACTTTATGTCAAGGATGAGGATTACCGCTATTCCTTCCTCGATGGACATTTCACCACCCTGTCCAACATGAAGTCCGAGGACTGGGAGCGCGTGGTGGCGCAGCGACTGTCCCCCATTTACATCTCCGTGCATGCCACCAACCACGAGTTGCGCATGCGCCTGCTCAAGAACCAGAAACTCGAACCGATTCTCGATCGTCTGGCATGGCTCCGGGATCACGATCTGCGTTTTCATACCCAGCTCGTGGTGGTTCCAGGATGGAATGATGGCGAAGAACTGGAACGTTCGTTGCGCGAATTGCGCCTGTTTCATCCGTGGCTGCTCTCGATTTCCGTGGTGCCCGTCGGCCTGACGCGCCATCGCACAAAGCTCACGCCGCTCAACGGATTTTCCGAGGCGGATTACCACAAAGCCCTGGAAATCACATTGCGACACGAAGCTGAAGCCTTTGCCGAAACCGGGGAACATTTCATCTACCCCTCGGACGAGATTTACGTCCGCTCCGGAACACCGATTCCTCCCACGGAATTCTATGGCAAGGATTTCAACCAGTATCAGAACGGCGTGGGTACCCTTCGCTCCATGATGGAAGATTTGAACACGCAACTTCCGGATCTCCCGCATGCGCCCGAAGGACATGAAGTCACGGTATTGACCGCCCCTCTCGCCAGCAAAACACTGGGCGGAGTTCTCGGTTCCTTGCGTGAAGAACGTGGGTTGCAATCGGAACTGATCGTGTGCGAAAACCTGACCTTCGGCGACTCGGTCACGGTGACCGGTCTTTTATGCGGCAAGGATCTCGCGGCAGGCATCGAACAAAGCCACGGAAAAGGCCCGGTATTGCTGCCTCCCAACAGCCTGAACCGCGAAGGCCGTTTTCTCGACGACATGAGTCCCGCGGATCTGGAACAGCGTTTCGGCCGACGTGTGTTTGCCCCGGCTTCGTTCCGCGAGTACTTTCCGGTCTAATGATCCCTGTTCTGAAAACGGATTGGAGACGCATTTTGCCTTTCCTTCCGTTTTTGATCGTCTGTGTTTCCCACGCCGCGACCGCAAAAAAGCCGCCTGTCGCCGCGGCCAAGAAAGACACCCTCAAGATCGAGAAGACGGTGCCCTATCCCAGCGGCGGCATCTATGTGGCGCGCGGCATTTATACCACCTTGGCCGGAGGTCGACATGAAAACTCCGGCGAACCCGAGAATCTGTACCAATGGCAGGGCGAGCTCGGATATTTCTACACGCCATGGTTTTCCGGCGGCGTGGGATTCAAACTTCTCGCGGGCCAGCCTTCGGATTCCAGTCAGGTGATTCGCAACCGTTTTTTCGTGCTGGGTCGTTTTCACAAGGCCTGGCCGAAATTTGCGGGATACCTTGGAATCCAACTGGGCGTGGATGATCTGAATCTTTCCCTCACCCCGCTCGACACCCTGAATTTTCAGGAACCGTTGCGTCAGATCAATGCCGGGCTGGCAATCGACTATGGGTTGGGATGGAAATTTTCCCGTTATGTCGCGGCCACGTTTGGCCAGCGCTTCGAGGCGTCCCTTGTCGGCGAGGCCACGGAGAATCCTGAACAAGGCTCCATCAACTTCCGAACTTTGCCGGGATTGACACTGGACATTCTGGAATTGAAACCATCGTTGCGATCGAACGTGAAGGCGCTTTATATTTTCGCTGAAACACAGTTCGGACAACTGGTGTTGGAGAATCGATCCAAGCGAACGGATTTCGCCTGGATCACGGGTGTCAGCCTGGCCTTTTAGTTACTGAACCATCACACGTTGGGTGTACACGCCCGATTTGCCGGCCACCTTGACAACATAAAGGCCTGCTTTTTGGAATACTTCCGGGCGGAAGGTCTGTTGTCCTTGACCATGACCCGCGTAGAGAAGTTTACCCTGAAGGGAACGAACTTCCAGTTGGTAGGCGCCTTTGGTATCAACCTGCAATTCACGGTTCTTCAAGCAGAGGCAGGATTTGGGGGTTGTTTTATAGACGCCGTTGCCGTTGATGGAAACGGCTGTCGTATCGTAACCCGCCACATATTCAAGAGCTCTGAGCATCAAGCTGGGGAAAAATTCGTTTCCAGCTGCACTGGTGACGCCTGAAGAATTATGGACCAGTGCCGTATAGAAAAATCGATTGTGAGTGACCGGATTCTCGCGATACCACGCCATGGGATGCGGATTCATCGGGCTTCCAAGTTGCGTGGCCAAAGATTTTTCGTTGAGGTTGTATATGACATGCACGTCTGGCCATGTCGCGCCGTAATTGAACTCATACCATTCGTCCAGCGGCACCGCGAAACTGTCCACCATTCCCTGCAGGATGGGTTGCGCAAGAATTGCGGCGTCCGTGGTCCTCCCGATTTTTCCAGCCTGTGCGGCGGTCGAATGCACGAAATAAGCCATCGAGGTCAGACTGTCGCGCAGCCAATTCCATTCGTTCACCTCGTTCGCGCCGGAGGTGTGCATGCCGACCCATCCGCGACGTTTGTTGGTGGAATTGGCCCAAGCCTTGAATGCGTTTTGGAAAGTAGTGAGCGTGGCGGCCTGGGAACTATTGAACCAATAGTTGAATACGATGATGTCGTAGTTGTCCAGACCCGTGGTGGGTGGATTCGATCCGCTGGCCGAGTCCAACGTAAACCCGTAAAGGGTACGCATCTGAAGAAACCGGGTGTTCAGGGCAAGACGGGCGTTGTAATGATCTCCGCTCGTTTCCGTGCCCTTGATAATCAAAACCCTTTTGCTCGCCAGCAGGCTGGGGGGGTTGGAAACCTTGGCCACCAATGCATCCACGCGCGATATGCCGCAGAGCAATGCCAAGCCCGCGATCCCAGCAATTTTCGAAGCATTTGTCATTTTCGTCCCTCTCATACTCTGAAAACTACCTTCACCTCAGGGAAAACTCCATCCGAATCAGGTAATACCACTCCTTGGGAGACGAGGTCAGGGCCACGTTGCTGGTTTTGACCTGTCTGGGACCGCTCATCAACCGCAAATGATCGCTAGCGGCCTGGGCGTAAACTGTTATCGCCTTATTCACCGTTTTTTTGGCGTAGATGGACCATTTCCAATCATCTTTGTGTACCGATGTAGGGATGACCTTCCCGTTAGCATCTGTCAACGCCCTTCCGGAAACAGGATCCTTTTCAAAATGCGCCTCCCAAATGGGTAACGAGGCTGAGTTGTACCTGTCGATGTCATTAAAGGGCGAGCTGTAGTATTCTCCTTGAACACTCAGGACATCCAGCGTTTTCAGGGTTGGAAGGTTGATCCCAAACATGATAGGCATCCGCTCCGAACGTTTCTCGTAGTAAAGGGGCTGGTTTTCCCAACCCAGCACGGCAGCTTCCGCAAAAATCCGAAGATCCTCGGGTCCGCGCATTCCATCGGGAAGAAGAGACCCGAGTTTCAAGGCTGCACGACCCATGACTTTCACACCCTTGTGTGTCCATCGATGCAACGTGTCGATATCCCTGATGGTGGGCGAAGTCAAATCAAAGGGTGCGGCATTTTTCGGACCGTAGTAAAAGACGGTCGTGTCATTCGCCGTATCCACCGCGCGGACATAAGTATTCTCATCGTCTTTGGGTTTCAAAGCGCTGGGATGCAGGGGCAGAAAATGGTTGAGTACCACGCCGCCGCCCAATTCGACCCAATCACTGGTGAACGCAAGGTCGTAGCCGGGTGAAAAATCTCCGACCGGATAATACTGGGTTTCCATGAACAGGGAAAAGTTGTGCTTGAGCATGCCTTTGAACTGGGACAGGCTGAGCAACACACCGTTGCTGTAATTGTTCGCCCGGTTCATGAGCAACCACCCTTCCGTGGTCCAGAGAAAACCGGGATAGGTGCCGGCGCGGTAGAGATATTCACCGAGATTTTTTGCGTCGGGATTGTACTTGTAACTGAAAGTCCCCACCATCAAAGAACCGGCTACCGAAGAGGGGCTTCCAAACTGCCACCGCGCCCGGGCCACGGGAATCGTGGGCTTGACTTGCATGACTCTTTCGTCCGCGTCCGTGATGCCACCGCCATAAGGCCACCAGATTAACCCTCCCAGGCCTGCGGAAACATCGAAACGGCCCACGCTTACGTCTTGAATGGCAAGAACGCCGGTGCGATTCAGCGGAAGCGCGCTGATATGAGGATCGCCCTGTGGATCATAGGGGTTTGTCCCCCGGACAAGATGGCCGAAATCGATGAATGATTTCACGGTGAGCTTGTGCTGGATGGGTTCATCCGCCGCGACAAAAACCACGCAGGCGAAAACCAGAATCACGGCTTGAGCAAGGTTTCGCGTCTTGTCGAAAAAATTCTTCATCTCATCTCCTTGCAGGCATTCGCCGTCAAAGCCGGCACTCTAGCCTCATCAAGTAGTACCAGTTCTTCGGATTCTGGGTCAGGGCCATGTCGCTCGGGTTGTAGTTGAACAGGGGAAGCCGCAGATAATCATCGGCTGCCTGAAGGTGAATCGTCAGAATCCTGTTCAGGGTTTTCCGGGCATACAGGGACCACTTCCAATCGTCGCGGTGGTATTCCCCGTCCGCCGCGGCGTCCGACCAAATCGGGTAGGCGGTCTCGACAAACTGCTTGCCGTTCAGGAACGGATTGTCGTAATACTCCACCTGGAAACTCAGGCGATCCAGAAGGCGGAACGTCGGCAGGTTCAGGCCCGCCATCACGGGCATACGTTGCGACCTCTTTTCATAGAAGTAAGGCTGGTTCTCCCATCCCAGCAGCGCCGCTTCGGCGAACACACGCAGATCACCCGGGCTTCTCAGATTTTCAGGAAGCAGGAATCCCATGTCCACCGCGCCGCGGATCATCAACTTGATTCCCCGTTGCGTGTAGTGGTGCAGTGCATGCACTGAATAAACCGAGTCTCCTCCCGCCGTGATTTTTTGTTTCACGAGGGCGGATGCGTTGCCGTACGGACCTTTGAAAATGGCGGCGGTATCCTTCGTTGTGGCGTTCACGTTGAAGATGGAATCGACTTGGAAATACCCGTTTTCATCCACATCCGGACGAACCCTGCTGGCGTCAAACGAAATCAACCGGTTGTAGGCGGCGCCCGCTCCCAACTGAATCCAGGGAAATGAAACGGAGAGTTCATAACCCGGAGTGATGTCTCCAATGGGTATCGAGGAAGGTTCTGTGAAAAGAGTGAAATCATGGGACACGATCCCCGCAAAATGAGAAAAGCGCGCATGCATCCCGTAAGCGTCGAAAACCGCAGCATCCATCAGACGGAAGCCATCCGTGCTTTGGACGATTCCAGGATAGGTGCCTGAACGATAGAGGTATTCACCCAGGTTCTGGGCATCGGGATTGTACTTGTAGGGGAAATAGCCAAATTCCAAATAGGCGCGTTGAGTTTGCGCTGAAAAATTCACCCGGGCTTTGGCCTCTGAGACCCTCGGATCGATCCGGAATGATCTTTGATAGGGTTCGTTGCCGTTGATACTGAACGGCCACCACATGATTCCCTTGAACCCCAGATTGAATTCCCAATTCTCCCCATAAATGGCATGCTGTTCCAAAATCACCGTATTCCGGTTCAACGGCTGCATATTCAGATCGTTGTTGTAGTAGCGGCCTGAAACCAGATGCCCCATGTCCACGGCAAGGCGAGGCTTGAATTCATCCCAAACCAAACTGTCCGAAGCCCCAAAAATTGAGGTCGACAGCAGGGCGCCACAAAGAAATATCAGCCGTATGGGAATCATGAAAGGAATCTGTTTCTGTCCTTGCCTATGTTCCAGCTTAAAACACCGGAGTTGCAAATTTAAAGCCATTTGGCCATTACGTGGTGTAAAAACGGCCGGATTCGCAACAATGCGTTTCGGCACCGGGTTTGCTTTTTCTGGATTTCATGAATACCTCCAACCACCACGGGCAGAATGCCCTGCAAAACGAACAAGAAAACGTGCTGGAAAAGTACGGGCAGGAACTCGTCGCACAGGCGCGCGAGGGAAAGCTTGATCCCGTCATCGGCCGCGAAGAGGAAATCCGTCGCGTCGTCCGCATTCTTTCCCGCAAGACCAAGAACAACCCCGTGCTGGTGGGAGAACCGGGTGTGGGCAAAACCGCAATTGTCGAAGGACTTGCCCAGCGTATAGTGCGCGGTGACGTGCCTGAATCCCTCAAAGGGAAAAAAATTTACAGCCTCGATCTGGGCAGCCTGATCGCGGGAGCCAAGTACCGTGGCGAATTCGAGGAACGGTTGAAGGCCGTGCTCCACGAACTTGAAACCGATCAAAACACCTTGCTATTTATCGACGAACTGCACACCCTCGTGGGAGCGGGCAAGGTGGATGGCGCCATGGACGCCGGAAATCTCCTCAAACCCAAACTGGCACGCGGCGAACTTCATTGCATCGGTGCCACCACATTAGATGAGTACAAGCAACATATCGAGAAAGATGCCGCGTTGGAACGGCGTTTCCAGCCCGTGCCTGTTTCCGAACCTTCACCGGAGGAAAGCGTGTCCATCCTGCGCGGCATCAAGGAACGCTTCGATCGTCACCATGGAGTCCGTATTCAGGACAATGCCATCGTCGCCGCGGTGAAGCTGTCCTCGCGCTATATCGCGGATCGCTTTTTGCCGGACAAGGCCATCGATCTCATGGACGAAGCCGCGGCCATGGTCAAAACCCAGTTGGACACTATGCCCGAAGAGCTGGATTCCCTATCGCGCAAACTGCTTCAATATCAAATTGAAGAAAAGGCGTTGAAATCCGAAAAGGATGAAAAGAGCCGCGAACGTCTCACCGCGCTGCAAAAGGAAATTGCGACACTCGGCGCTCAGGTTTCCTCCATGAAAAAACAATGGGAGGAACGCGCGCAATTCATCCGGGAAATCCGCAAGCGGCAAGCAGAGATTGATGCCATCAAAAAACAGATCGATGAAGCCGAGGCACAATACGATTTGAATCGCGCCGCCGAGTTGAAGTACAAGTCCCTGCGCGACGCCGAAAAGCGGCTGGTGGAAGCGGAACAACGCGCCGCGCAAAGTCGCGTCGGCCAGTCGGATTTTCACGAAGAAGTCACGGAGGATGAGATCTCCGAAGTGGTTTCCCGCTGGACGGGTATTCCCGTGACCCGACTGCGCGAAGAGGAAAAGGACAAGCTCCTCCATTTGCCGCAGCATCTGTCAAAACGTGTGATTGGACAAAAGGCTGCGATTCAGGCGGTGAGCGATGCAATTTTGCGCAACCGCTCCGGCTTGGGACGTGAGAACCGACCCATCGGCAGTTTCCTGTTCTTGGGTCCCACGGGCGTGGGCAAAACCGAGCTCACCAAGGCGGTGGCCGAAGCCCTGTTCGACGACGAGAATGCCGTGTTGCGCCTCGACATGAGCGAGTACATGGAAAAACACGCCGTGAGCAAACTCATCGGCGCACCGCCGGGATATGTCGGTTACGAGGAGGGCGGACAACTCACGGAAGCCGTGCGCCGCAAACCCTATGCGGTGCTGCTACTCGACGAGGTCGAGAAGGCGCACCCCGACGTCTTCAACATACTGCTGCAGGTGCTGGACGATGGCCGTTTGTCGGACAGCCAGGGCAGGACGGTGAGTTTCAAAAACACGCTCATCGTAATGACTTCTAATATCGGCTCACAAGTATTCGCGAATGCGAAGGAAGCCGTGAAAGTTCAGGAAATCATGCCTGAACTCCGGCAGTTCTTCCGCATCGAATTCATCAACCGCATTGATGAGATCATCACCTTCCAACCACTTTCACTCGAAGAACTGGTGATGGTGGCGGGGCTGCGTTTCGGGGATCTCCAGAAAAGATTGCGCGAGCGCGGCATCGGATCCGAGATCGCGGCCAAAGCCACGCACGCCATCGCGGAACTGAGCCATGATCCACAATTCGGCGCACGGCCCATCAATCGCTTCATCCAGTCACGCCTGGAGAACCCGCTCAGCCGCATGATCGTGGCGGGACAACTCAAGAGCGGAGAGCACGTGGCTGTGGATTATCGCGACGGGGATTTCCTGTTCAATGGGAAACCCGCTGCGGAACCGCATTCCTCCACACAAGACGATGTGGAGGATGCGGTATTTGAGGAGGTTTAAAGCGCCACGCGCTGGGTAACTGTTCCGCCTGCGGATTTCACACGCACATAATAAACTGCAGCAGTCCGAAGATTGCTGAAGGAATAATTCATGTCACCGCGGCCCGTTCGACCGGCAATCCTTTTGCCTGCCAGAGTGTACACATCAACCTCATGTGTGTTCTCGCCGCGAACAAAGACATTCAAGAGGCCGTTCTTTTTTTCAGTTCGCAACATTCCCTCAGGATTCGCATTGTTCGCCTGAATGGACGTGGGGGTTACCCCGGCAGCCCAGGCAATGGACTGGAAAATCCAGTTGTGAATGCCTCCCGTTCCCGTGTCGATCCCATTGGGAGCGGCGTTGACACCCACACCTGCAAAAGATCCAGTGTCCCGTCCGCGCGAATTATAGATGAAGCGCCCCTGCCTTGCTCCCGGCGTCAAGGGCGGCAGTTTGTAAGACCAGGCAATGGGATGATCGGGCCCCATTTTCACGGCCGTGGGAACATCGTATGTGTTTTCATCGATGGTCATGAGTACATCCACGGCGCGGGGATATCCTCCCCATACCGCGGAGGGTGTGGCCAGGCGCGGATTCGTACGGTAGGAATACCATTCGTCGGGATAGGTGAATGGTCCCGACGGGTACCCTGCCTTCAAGGTCGCATATTCCGACCTGTTAGCGCGGACCATCGCCACGCCATTCGTCGTTGCGTCTCCGGCGGTGGACAACGTGTCCCAACGCACTTGCGCATTCTTTCCGCCGGTCGAGTTCCAGTTTGAATGATCCGTGAACTTGGTCCCCGCCAGGAGGCTGTCCGTCACGAATGGCCATAAATCGGCATGATCCAAAAAGCTGTGCCATGCCACAATGCCGCCACCTTGTCTCGCCCATTTTTGAAACGCCAATCTTTGATTTTGATCTATGATCACACCGCCAATCGATGTGTTGTTGTTGAACACGATGACCTGGTAGGTGCTCAAGGTGTCATCGCGCATTTTGGATTGGGTTTCCGCTGCAGTGGCGGGAACAACCATGGTCCATCCCTGCGAAGGCCCCACCACGGTCGTAAGATAACGGGACATCCAGTTGATGGCGGTGGTTCGCACAAACGCCCCGCATTGATTGATGACCAGAATTTTCAACGGGGTGCCACTTGCGATTTGCAACCCGCAAAAAAGAAATCCTGCGTAGAGAAACCCTCTTTTTTTGTCGAACAGCATATCACCCTCCTCTAGTGTGATCCACATATTCCATTTTCAGGAGCCCGGATCCAACAACACCGCTGCCTATAAATATACGGGAGCAATTCTCATCAAGCATTTTGTTCTGAAAAAACGCTCTGAATGAACTATGCGTGAAAATCAACAAAAAAGCCCAAGACCTTAGGTCTTGGGCTTTTCGTATCAAAGAGTAACGAGTATTAAAGTGCGACGCGCTCGGTCTTGGTCTTTCCGGCGGATTTGACGCGCACCAGATAGACGGAGGCTCCCTTGAGGTTGTTGAAGGAATAATCGGCGCTTCCGCTTCCGATTCTCTTGGCGACGTTCTGGCCGGAGAGCGTGTAAACGCCCACTTCGTGCGTACCGAAACCGGAGACACTGACGTTCAAAACGCCGTTCTTCTTTTCGGTGCGCATCATCCCGTCAAAGCTCGCATTGGCCGCCTTGATGGAAGTAATCGTGCCGTCGAGATTCGCCGCCCAATAGATGCCCTCAAGGAGGAAGGTCTTAGTCGGACCCAATTGTGAGGAATCGCTTCCGTTGGGAGCTGCGCCAGCGCTTTTTCCATCATAAGCTCCAACATCGTGACCACGGGCACTGAAAATGAAACGCCCTTGCCTGCAGGTATCGCAAAGCGGGGGAAACTTGTACGCCCATGCCTCGGGATGATCCGGACCCATTTTCACAGCAGTCGGAACATCGTAGGTGTTTTCATCAATGGTGTACAGAATGTCCGGTGCGCGGGGATATCCACCCCAAACAGTGGAAGCGGTGGCAAGACGCGGATTGGAACGGAAAGAGTACCATTCATCCGGGTAGGTGATTTGATCGTTGGTCGAGTTTTGTTTTTGGAGCGCATAAGTAAAGCCCGCCTTGATTTTGGCGTACTCCGTCTTGTTGGCGCGCACGGTGGTTTCACCGTTAACCTTCACGGTATCCCAGCGCACTTTTGCATTGCGTCCGGCTGTTGAATTCCAAGGCGAGTGATCCGTGAACTTCGTTCCGGCCAGAATGCTGTCCGTCACGAAAGGCCACAAGTCAGCGTGATCGAGGAATCCATGCCACCCAAGCGTACCGCCACCTTTTCTTACCCAGGTTTGATAGGCAAGGCGCTGATTCGCATCGGTAATCACCCCACCAGCCGAAGTGTTGTCATTCCACATGATCACTTGAAACTTGTTGAGAGAGTCCGTGTTGAAATAAGTTCGGACTGTTGCTGCTGCGGTATAAGGAGGAGCAACAACCGTCCACCCTTCCCGAGGACCCAAGACAGTGGTCAAGTAATTGGACACCCAGTTAATGGCCGTCGTATGCACATACGCGCCACATGGGTTAATGACCAGAAGTTTTAACGGAGTTGCGTTGAGACTTCCCATTGCAAGGGAAAAAACCCCCGCCGCGAGAAGAGATTTTACTTTACCGTGAATCATATTGTCCCCCTTTGCAGTTATTAAAGTGTACTCGTTTTTTCTTCTTCACGCTCTTGGTTTATTCAGGCCTGCCTCACCTTCGATGCAACCGCACTGAAAAACCCTTAATTTGAAGATCCTTCCGTTATCCTGTGTTATCATCAAATCCCAAACTCAAGCCTAAACAGGTAATACCATTGACTGGGTCGCGAGGTGATGACTTCATCCGAAAGCAAGAAAATTTGAGGATCGATTCCGCGCAAGTAATCGCTGGCAACCTGCACATAGAGAGATACACCATGTATCAGTTGTTTTTTTGCATAAAACGACCATTTGTCGCCCTGCGCTTTGACCGCGTCGCTGGTATCCAGTTTTCCGGGGTGATTGGGATCGTATCCTGTTCCTGGGGCCTGGTTTGCATTGCCCCAAACGGGTTCCCCGCTTTTGGCGTTTTTGATGTTGTTTTGAAAATCCCAGTCACGGTGCTCGACCTCAAAAGCCAGGACATCGAAGAAGTTGAGGGTCGGAAGATTGATGCCCACCATGACGGGAATTCGCTTCGACCTTTTTTCGTAATAATAGGGGTAATTCTTGATTCCCAAAATGGCGGCTTCACCGTAGAGCTTAAGGCCCTCCTTGCCGATCCAAGGATTGTTCAACATAGCGCCGAGATTTACCGAGGCCCGTCCCATGACCTTGGTCCCCTGGAATGTGTAGGAAGTGTTGCCAGAATCATTCCCTACAAAAGCGGAATCTCCTCTGTAGGAGAAAGCAGTACTCTTCAGTTTTCTTGAATCCGTTGGGATCAAGTGTGCAAATTCCACGCCCGCACCCACTTCAAAAACTGGAGTCGGTTTATATGTCAAGACGACACTGGGGCTGAAATCGTGCTGAGGCTCGATGTCTCGTTCCAGAAACATGTTGAAATCGGCAACCAACGTGTTGGAAAGAAAATTCCCCCTAATACTCAATCCCGAAGCCATGTACAAAGCGCTGTTGATTGTGCTCCACCCCCCGGTAACCTCATAACCGGGATAGGTTCCGGAACGCAGGAGATACTCCCCCAGATTCTTGGCATCGGGGTTGTATTTGTAGGGAAAAAATCCGAATTGCATAATCCAAGAAGGCGCCTGTAAATCGCCGAACGTGTAAACACCCTCGGCCTGGCCGACACCGGGAACCAACTTCACCACACGTGAGACCAAGGAACCAACATCCGGATATCCATAAAAGAATAACGCCCCGACACCAACTTTGATATCAAGCCGGTCATTGATTGTCGTGTTTTGGCTGAAATACACCCCGGTATGCTGAAGCACTTTCATTTCCCCGTCGGGATTGTGCCCGCCCTGATCCACCGCACCCTTCACAACCTGACCCACATCGATGTAACCGCCGACTCCAAGAGGTGAGCGCTCCACCTTGACATCCGCATGAACGCCAACTTGTGCAAGTAAAATCAGTCCTGCCCAGACAACCGCTTTTGTTTGTTTCTGTCTCATAATTTTCCTGCCTTGGGTTTAAATCCCCATTTGAATCCGGATCAGGTAATACCAATCACCGGGCGTCACAGTAAGAGGCTCTCTTGAAGGAACAAAAGCCCCCTCGGAATTGAATTTACCCGCGCGATTGTGATCGCTGGCAACCTGTGCATACACGTCAATTCCGGGAATCACGTTGCGTTTGGCATACACAGACCACTTGATACCCTGATTCCTGTACCACGGTCCTTTTGAAAGCGAGTTCTTGTTATACGCCTTCAGCTTATCCACTTGAGTACCGAACACGCCCTCCAATGTGGGAACGGGGTAGGTGTACTCGTCGTAAGAGTTGCTGGTACTGTTTATGAAATCTGCCTTGCGGTATTCTCCTTCCACCGCCAAGACATCGAGCAATTTGAACGTGGGCAAGTTCATACCCACCATGACCGGAATCCGATGCCAACGATCCGAATAGTAGTAGGGATAATCTTTCCAACCCAAAACGGCCGCCTCTGCGTAAATCTTCAAGTCTTCCGGACCCAGCAGATCGGATTTTAACAGCGCCTGGAAATTTACGGACGCGCGAGCCATGAATTTGGTCGCCTTGTATGTGAAGTTTGAATAGACAGAATCGTTCGGACTGGTCACAATCGTGTCATTCTTATAGCGTGTAAAAGGTTCGGAGCCATCTCCTTTTCCGTGCGGAGTGGTGATGCTCGGTTTGAAAGGAATCAAGTGGGCAAAAGCCACACCTCCACCCAGCTCGACAAACGGGTGTGGCTTGTAAGCGAAAAAATATGCGGGGGTGATGTCACCGGTCGGTTCAATGCCGTAACTTCTTTCCATGCTCACCAGAAAATTATGCGTAACCGGTCCGGTGGACACCTCAAAATCAACTCCCTGAACAATCAGATTGGCCGAATTTATGATGTTATTTCCGCCTGTGACTAGAATGGTGGGATAGGCCGTTGAACGCAGAAGATATTCCCCTAGGTTCTTCGCATCAGGATTGTATTTGTAGGGGATTAAGCCAAACCGCAGACGCCCCCAGGGGTTTTCAACACTGCCCAAGGCGTAGGTGCCCTGAGCTTGTGCTACTTCAAGTGCAAATTTGAGTGAACGCCTGTAATCCTGCTTGTCTTCAGGAAAGGAGTTCAGAAATCGACCACCAAAAGAAAACGTCAAGCGTAAACGCTCATCGACCGTTACAGACTGTGTTAATAAAACACCGGTTCTTTGCATTGCGAGTTCTTTTGCATCGGGATCTGGAGCCTCTCGAATTTGCCCGATATCAAAACTGACACCTGTCTGCAGCGGTTCCCGAATAACATCAGCCCGTAAAAGCGAAACACCCAACAGAGGCGTCACGAGAATCAGGGATCGCAAAATGCGATGGTACATAAAACCTCAGACCTCTTTTCGTCGAAAGGAAAACCGAACGATAACGTTTCGGAGAATCCCGACATTCTCCCGTCTTTCAAAGAAACGGGTGCGGTAATTATAAGGCTAAACTCATTTTCATGATGGTATTTTTTGACCTATTTCGAGCGAATTAAATCCTCTTTTTGAAGTTTTTTAGGCTTATTATTCCCAATTATGCCGTTTTATGAAAAGCTGATTTAGCATAAAAAAAGCCTCCGTTGCAACGTGACAACGGAGGCTTTTCGAAGAAATACTCTTGGCGTAACCCTACTCTTCCGTGGTCGGTGACCGCAGTACCATTGGGGCGATGGGGCTTAACTTCCGTGTTCGGGAAG
>OMJM01000057.1 GCA_900299345.1 bacterium
CGTTTCCGGAATCAGCGCGATCGCTTTCTTGAAGAAGGCGTTGCCCGGTTCCGAGCCCAGCAATGCGTTGTTGAGTTTGCGGGCACTCCATAGACGCATCAAGGATCGGTTCAGGGCATTCAGCGGGAGATTGTTTCCCAGCCAGCGCGCGTTGGCATAGGAAATTCCGTAGCTGGCTCCGAACAGCGCCGCCATGAGGGGAAAATCCCATGTGTACCGTCCCGCGATGCGGTCGTCGTCGCAACGGAAAACTTCTTCCTCGCCGACGAAGGCGGGAGCGTCGAGCAGCGGGTCGAAGGATTTCAAGGTCAGGGTGTCGAAATCCAGATACACACCGCCTTCACGGTACAGGATGAGATAGCGCAAAACATTGCTTCTGCCCGCAGGATAAGCGGCAGAGACGTGTTCCAGCGTTGTGCGAATTGCTTGCAGGGATTCAGGAAGGGCGCCCAGCAAACTTGGCAGATCAACGGGTCGGAATTCCGCCTTCGATTTCAACACTTCCCAGTCAGGGTTGCCTTCGGGGGGATTTTCGTAGTGTACCACGACTTCCCACCCGGGATTATGTTGCAACGCAGATTCTACGGCCAAGCGGTTGACGAAGGGGAAGTTGCGTCCGATCCAGATGAAGTGAAACCGCTTGGGAATCATCGTATCAATGGTAGCAACCCGGGATTCCGGTTAGATTATGGCGCGGAGGTTCCCCGTGGATCAAAAGCGATTCCTTTTCACGATGTTGCTTGCCCTTGTGCTCCTGTGCGGTTTTGCTGCTGCAGCATCCTATCGCTGGGTACTGATGGATTTGCAGCGCCTCCCCGTGGAACAGGTGACGGCGATGGTGGAAGACGATTTGGGGTCAAAGTATTTCGCCACCTCCAAAGGATTGACACGCGTGGATAAGAGCGACAATTACCAGATCTTCACCCACGAAACCACCCACGGTGCGCTGTTGTCAGATTCCGTCACCTGTCTGGGTCTGGATCGTTATCGCGGACTTTGGATAGGCACCAGTGGTGGTGGGCTCCATGTGTATGACAACGGGCGTTGGATCCATTACACGCGCGATAGCACGCGTAGCGGACTCCCTGACGATGGTGTTCTGTCTCTGGCGGTGTACCGGGAAGAGCGCTGGGTGGGTACGCGCAATGGTTTTGCGCAGTTGCGCAACAACGTCTGGACGACCTACACCGGGGAACGCATTGCCGGACGGCTGCCGCACCGCGCGGTCACGGCTATTGCCGTGGATTCCTCCGGTAGTAAATGGCTTGGCACGCTCGGTGGCCTGGTCAAATTCAGCGGTTCGTCATGGACACAGTACACCGTGGACAATACGCAGGGTGGATTGCCACACAACGGCATCAGCTACCTCGTGGTGGATTCGAGCAATTCCTTGTGGGTTGGAACGCAGGCCGGAATCGCACGTCGCAGTGCCGACGGCAAGTGGACCAATTTTAAAACGGATCTACGGTTGCACGAACTGGCAGGGGAGTTGACCTATTCTATATCGCTGGGCTCTTCCGGTGAGGTGTGGGGCTGTTTTAAGGGTGGGGTGGCCCGTTTCAACGGAGACAAAATTGACTTGTTCACGAAGAATACGGTGGAGGGACTATTGACCCGTTTCATCTACTACGTCATGCCGGGCAGAGACGGAGGTACATGGTTCGCCACTGAAAAAGGCGTGCTCACCATGTACCCTCCACTCCGCGAGCAGGACGAGTAACAGGCTAGCGTTTTACGCCCGTGAATGAGAACACGGCGGGCAAGGAGTCGTTCACCGTTCCCGTGCCTCGGAAACCGTAAAGGTCACCACCGATGTAGAGCTTGGCGCCCCAGCGTTCGAAAGAACTCAATTCCTGGAATGCGGAATTCGACTGGCGTTGCTCTTTCCAGCGATAACGCACGGCGGGCGCGCCGTTGAAATCGATTTCAAAAGCGAGCGGCAGATTGATGCCGGCCCACGAGGTTTTTTCCAACGTTCGGATGCCCGTAGGATGCAGCACGATACGCTTGCCATTTTCCTCGCGCAATCCATAGCCGAAGAGATTGCCGTCGCGGCGAAAGAAGAAGCCGCCCTCGACGCGGCCGGGCACGACATAACGGTAGCCAGCGTCGATCAGCTTGGGCGCAAAATGCGTCTGCCAGGTATGATCCATCCAACCCCAGCCTTGAACCGCCAGCGTGTCGTTGTCGATGGCCAACCTGCCTTGCACCCGCGCGCGTGGAACGTGGAAGAACAACGCGACCTTCTGATTGTCGGGAAGCTGGAAAACTCCGTCACCCCACACAGAACCCTGCGCCATTTCCTTGAAAGTCAGATCGAGGAAATAGGAGGTGCCTTTCTTTGTGGTGGCGAAGAACAATCGATGCGATTCCGGCGGGCGTCCCTCCGAGAAGATGCGCTCGTGAATAGAAAGACGATAGGAGTTTCGATCAAAGGCGAAGTTGGAGCTTTTGTATTCTCGGGCGACGAGATAGTTCTTGCCTTTGAAGTTCGTGGCGGAAAGGTTTGCGCCGCAAACGGGATCTTTGAAGCTTCCGAAACTTGCGCGCGACAGGTTGACTTCAACAGAGATGCCATTGTTCAGCCAGAAGGTATAGGTCCAGAACTCGTTGAAGGTCTTTCCGATTTGTGGATGCGGCGCAAAGTCATCCAGATTGTCTGGACGCAGGTTGCCGGAGGGAACGCCGATGGAAAGGACTGGAACGGCAAGCAGCGACAGACTCAACAGAGATGAAAAGACAACGCGATGGAAAGACATCCGTGAGTAAAATAGCATGACCTCAACCGTGTTTTTTGAGGAATCCGTGCAGGAAATGGCTGATCCATTGTCCCTGTTCCATGAACAGCGGCCACACTCCGGTGTGCCAGGGAATATGCCACAGATGCGCTGCACCGAGGATTCCCGCGAGGCAGATCGGCAACAACGCCGCAATAAACGCCAGCGAATAGATGAATCCATATTGTTTGAAGTCGCTTTGTCCCATGTGAAACTCGCGCAGGAACCGGTAGGCAAAACTGCCGAGTAGAAATGCCACGGCAATGCGTCCGTAATGCTGAAAGCCGGATTGCATCACCAAAGTCAGCAAGGCGGCGAACGTCGCGTACAACGGCAGGAAGTATGGAGACAAGGCGGCGATGGGATTGGCTCGCGGCAGTTCCACTTCACCGCCTTCGCGCAACGTGGCAGTGAGCGACACCGGAGGCGCGAACGTCAGGTAACCAGTGAACGCGTGCGTTAACTCGTGTTCGAGGGTATCGAGGAATTCCAACGGATCTCCACCTCGAATGCGGGTAAGGAGCATGCGAAACAAGAACGCGCAGCCGGCGACCCAAAGCGCATTCGACGCGCCCAAGGCTTTCCAGCCGTGAAACTCGCGCAAGGGAGTCAAACCGATCCGTAATACGGCGATGGCCAGACAGACCAATACCACCAGACAAACCCAGCGGAAAATCCACAACAGGATGCGCATTTGCATGGAAATTAGCCAAAAGGGCTGGAGCGCAAAGGGGACTGTTCCTATCTTTTGTTCCCCACGCAACGGTATAACGCGGAGAAAAACATGAGTTCCATAGCATCAGTCAACGCACGGCAAATCATTGACTCACGTGGAAACCCCACGGTTGAAGTGGATGTCACCCTCACCGGTGGAGCTGTGGGGCGGGCGGCTGTGCCCTCCGGTGCGTCCACAGGTGAACGGGAAGCTGTGGAACTGCGTGATGGCGACAAGAGCCGTTATTTGGGCAAGTCGGTCACCAAGGCCGTCAAGAATGTTAAGACAACGCTGCACCAGACATTGCGTGGCAAGGATCCCTTCTGCCAGGCCGAACTCGACAAGTTGATGATCGAAGCCGATGGCAGCCCGAACAAGGGCAAGCTTGGAGCCAATGCCTTGCTCGGTTGCTCGTTGGCGATTGCCCGCGCGGCCGCTGCCGAGCGCGGAGTGCCGTTGTACGCCTATCTCGCCGAGATTTACGGCAACAAGAATTACCTGCTGCCCGTGCCTATGTGCAACGTCATCAACGGTGGCGCGCATAGCGACGCTCCGGTGGATTTCCAGGAGTTCATGATTGCGCCCGTCGGCGCCCGGAATTTCTCCGAAGGTCTTCGCATGTCTGTGGAAGTGTTCCATGCCCTCAAGTCCATTTTGAAAAAGCGCGGACTTTCCACGGCGGTGGGTGACGAAGGCGGCTTTGCGCCCAACCTCAAGAGCACCAACGACGCGCTCGACAGTTTGATCAAAGCCATCGAAGTCGCGGGATACAAGCCCGGCAGCGACATGAAGATCGCCTTGGACGTGGCTTCTTCCGAGTTCTACGACAAGAGCACCGGCAAATACGTGTTCCACAAGAGCACGGGCAAGTCCTACAGCTCCACGCAGATGGTGCGGCTCTATGCGGAGCTCTGCGCCAAGTATCCGATTTACTCCATCGAAGACGGGCTTGACCAGAATGACTGGAATGGCTGGGCGGAACTCACCGCCGTTCTCGGCAAAAAGGTGCAGCTCGTGGGCGACGATCTCTTCGTCACCAATCCCGCGATTCTCAAGCAGGGCATCTCCAAGAAGATCGGCAACGCCATTCTCATCAAGGTGAACCAGATCGGCACGTTGTCGGAGACCTTGGAAGCCATCGCCATGGCGAAGAAGGCCAAGTATGGCGCTGTGGTATCGCACCGTTCCGGTGAGACCGAAGACACGTTTATCGCCGATTTGGCCGTGGCGACGGGTGCCGGTCAGATCAAAACCGGATCTCTTTCCCGCACGGATCGCGTTTGCAAGTACAACCAGCTGATCCGAATCGAGGAACAGCTGGGTTCCCGCGCGAAGTGGAAGAAGAACGCGTTCTAAGATTTGAATGAGAGCTCTCATTCAACGGGCTCGTGAAGCATCGGTCACTTCCGAAGGCGAAACACTCGGGGCTATCGGCCCCGGGCTGTTGATCTTCTGGTGTGCTGCCGAAGGCGATGGGGAAGAGCAGGTTTCCACATTGGCGGCGAAGGTTGCCCGTCTGCGGATTTTCTCCGATGAATCCGGCAAGATGAACCGCAGCCTGATCGACATCGGTGGTGAGGCGCTTGTTGTCAGCCAGTTCACCTTGTATGCCGACACTTCCCGGGGAAACCGACCTTCCTTCACCGTTGCCGCTCCTCCCGCAATTGCAGTCCCGCTCTACGAATCTTTTTGCCGCCAGTTATCCGGGGAGCTGGGGAAGCCCGTGGCCGCAGGGCGTTTTGGTGCGGATATGCAGGTCCATCTGATTAACGATGGCCCTGTGACAATCTGGCTTGAGGTTTAAATCTTTTTTTAGGATAAATTTTCATACCTGAGATTACTTTGTAACAAAAGGGGTCAGGAGAAAAAACCCGTTAAATCAGGAGAGGGAACTTCAATTATGAAAAAGACTTACGGACTTTTCGGCTTGGCGTTGTTGCCGGCTTCCATTTGGGCCGCAACCATTTCCGGAACAATCACCACGAACGGGGGTTCGACTCAGCTATCGGGAGCAAAGGTCGTATTGATCGCCTCCTCTGTTCGCGTTGATTCGACGGTCACAGACTCCGTGGGCCATTACACGTTTGACAGCGCCCAGGTCGGCGCTACCGGTACCAAGACGATCGAAGCGAGCCACGCCGGTGCCTACAACACCACCACGGCGAATACCAACATCAACAATGCCAACACCAACGCCACCGTGAACATCGATCTCGGATTCCGCGGTTCGATTTCCGGTACCATCCGCCGCGCTGCGGACAGTGCGATCATCGGCAATGCGCTGGTGGTGTTGCGTCGCAGTTCTGCCACTGGAACGTTCATCGACAGCGTGCGCAGCGATTCCCTGGGTGCATTCACATTCGCCA
>OMJM01000058.1 GCA_900299345.1 bacterium
ACGGACTGAATTACATCGTCGTGGTTTTGATCTAGGAGCGGCTGAGAGCCATATCACACCCATCCGTTTGGGAACCCCGCAACGCGCTGCCGCTGTTTCCGAACGTCTTTTTAATGAAGGTGTGCATGCGCCTGCCATCCGGCCTCCCACGGTTCCCGAGGGAACCTCGCGACTTCGTTTGAACATCACCACAGCATTTACTGAGGAAGACATTGTCCGGTTGGCGGAAGCGTTAGAACGCGCTGTGCATGCGGTGGATTCCGGGAAATGAGCGCCACGATTTATTGGCTGGGTGGCTGGGCCTCTTCACTGGAGTGCTGGGAGCCGATGTTGCGCGAGCAATTTCCGGAGTTCGAGCATTCCTTTCCCGATACGCATGTGTTGCTGGATCGATCGCCGATGGAATTGGGGTTGCATCCAAGCTGGAAGGAACGGGGTGATGTCGTTGCGGCCTGGTCCATGGGAAGCTTGCTGGCGCATCAGTGGATCGATCGCGGATTATGGCCGGTAGATTTGCCTTTGCTTTCGCTGTGCCCGGTGTTTCGGTTTCTCCGGCCCGAAGGATTCGGTCAGCCGGTGTTGTTGCGCATGGAAAAGAAACTGGGCGTGGATCACGACGCAGTGCTGCGGGATTTTTGGCGGCGCATGCCCAAGGCCGGGGAGATTCCCGAAATCTGGGGCGAAAGCTGGATTCAAGGAACCCGGAATTATTCGGATGAGACGTTGATCCACGGACTTGAATTCCTCCGCACAACGGTGGTTGAAGCTTCTGCTTTGCGCAATCCTCCCCGTCGATGGGAGTTGCTGGCGGGCGATCGTGATTTGCTGGCTCCTGCTCCGGCTGCGGAGTCGCTTCCATCCGGAGCCTTGTTGCATATCTATACGGGTGGCCATCTGCCTTTTTGGGAATGTCCCGATGAAATGAGAGCCTGTTTTAATCGGCTGACCAGCGCGTAGCTCGGCTATATTTCACCCGCCGTGTGCCCCAAAAAAAATCCGAGTATCGAGTCGAAGCCTACTGTAACCGGTGGGGAAGAGGCGCATGCCAAGCCGTTTCTGAAGTGGGTCGGCGGCAAGCGGCAGTTGTTACGAGAACTGGTCAAACGACTTCCTGAAAAATTCAATGCCTATCACGAGCCGTTTCTCGGCGGCGGCGCCTTGTTCTTCGAACTGGCAGCGCGCGGAAGAATCAAGGAAGCGCATCTTTCCGATCTGAATGAGGATTTGATCGACACCTATGTCGTGGTGCAAACCCGGGTGGAAGCTCTCATTGCATCTCTGAAAAAGCACGTGCACAGCGAGGAGTATTACTACGGACTAAGAGGTAAAGACCCGAAAAAACTCGGGATCGTCGAACGGGCATCCCGGTTCATCTATTTGAATAAAACGTGCTACAACGGATTGTACCGCGTAAATTCTAAAGGCGAATTTAACGTCCCTTTCGGCAATTACAAGAACCCGTTGATTTGCGATGAGGATAACCTGCGTTTGTGTTCGAAAGCCCTCAAGGGTGTGACGCTCCGCCGTCAGCCATTTCATGCCGTCATGAGCAACGTGATGCCCAAAGGAGACTTCGTTTATTTCGATCCTCCATACTATCCGGTTTCCGGTACGGCGAACTTCACCTCGTATGAGAAGAACGGATTCAAAGAAGAGGACCACCAAAGGCTGAAAAAGATTTTCGATGAGCTGGATCACAAGAAATGCTTTGTGATGCTGTCCAATTCTTATGGCCCTTTTACGCGCAAGCTCTTCAAGGAATACGAACCCGAAACCGTGATGGCGACGCGCGCGGTGAACTCCAAGTCCTCCGGCCGGGGACCTGTCAAGGAAATCGTCGTCCGGAATTATCCCTAACAGAACGCTTCCATGTCTTTTCACGTTTTGCGGTTTAACCGCGCCGCTTCGCGTTACGAACCCGAAGCCGGAATTCAGGTGCGCATGGCGGGTAAGCTGCTGGAATTATGGAAGGGCCCGGTGCCGGGTAGCATACTGGAGCTGGGCTGCGGCACAGGACTCTTGACACGAAGGCTTTGCGAGCGGTTTCCTTCGGCATCCATTCTTGCCACGGACGCGGCACAGGCAATGTTGGTGGAGGCAAGGAAACGTTGTGGGGATGGTGGTGGTGGACGGCTTGTTTTCACAGAGCTGGATGCACGGGGCAATGTTCCTGCCGCGAAAGAAGTGATTTCTGCAAGTCCTTTTAATACGGTTTGTTCCAATGCTCTTGTTCAGTGGTTCCCGAATCTTGAGACACATCTGCGGTTTGTGTCGAAACTATCGGCAGCCGACGGTGCCTACCTCCTCTCCGGCTTTACTCATTCCAACTTTCCGGAATTGAACGAACTTCTTTCCGAACCGCCGTTTTCCTATCGCGATTTTCCTGGGCATGATTCCGAAGAGGTGGAACAAGCCGCAGGAAATGCCGGGTGGAAAGTTTCTGTTCTGTACACGTGGGAAGAGAAGGAAATCCTGCCTTCAGCTCGCGAAGTGCTGCGTCGCATTCAAACCCTCGGCTCGTCCCGCGATCCACATTCAGGCGGACGCCTCAATCGCAAGAATCTGGAATGGCTGATTTCGGAATACAGCCGCCGGTTTTCGGAGGGTGGGGGGGTGCGGCTTACTTGGAAGCCTTGGATCGCATTGCTGCGACGTTAAGCGCTCCGCTGTTTAATTGCGCAGGTAGGATGCGCCATTCACGTCGATGATCGATCCTGTGAGATAGTCGCTTCCATCCGCGGCGAGAAACGAAACGACATTCGCGATTTCCTCAGGCCGTGCCGTTCGTCCCAGTGGGGTTTGCTGTCGGATCTCATTCCCGGAAGCCCCGCTCAAATAGGACGCTACCATCGGTGTTTCCACCCAACCGGGAGCGACCGCGAAGACGTAAATCCCGTAAGAGCCTAAAGCTTTCGCAAGGGATTGGCTGGCGGAATTCAAACCCGATTTGCTGGCTCCATAGGCGGG
>OMJM01000059.1 GCA_900299345.1 bacterium
AAAGCCCCCGACTTCGATCTTCCCGGCAGCGACGGCCGCCATCACAGTTTTTACGACACAGCAGTGCAAGGGAAAAAAGGGACTTTGATTTTTTTCACCTGCAACCACTGCCCCTATGTGATTGGAAGCGAAGATAGGCAGAAGGCACTGTACGAACGCATCACGCCACAAGGCATTTCCATGGTGGCCATCCACTCCAACGAAACGGTCAACCATCCCACAGACACTTTTCCGCTAGCGTTGGAACGCATGAAGGAAAAGGGATTCAAGTGGCTGGCGTTGGACGACGAGAAACAATTCACCGCCCGCGCTTACGGAGCACAGCGTACACCTCATTATTTCCTTTTTGACGCCTCTGGCAAGCTCGTTTATTCAGGCCGGATGGATAATTCGCCGCGCGACGTCACCAAGACTGAAACCCACGAATTACAGGATGCCATTGACGACCTCTTGGCAGGACGACCTGTGCGACTGGCACAAACTGATGCCATCGGCTGCAATGTGAAATGGTGGGACATGGACGCACATTGGATGCCGGGTGACGCTTGCGACTTGGACTATCTATACACCAAATTTCCCCAACCTCAAAAGGGATAAATCTCATGGGCGGTTTTTACCGCCGCGAGGCGGACAACCCCGACAACCGCTTCGAAAGCATCTCAGTGGAATGGGATGAAGGCTTTGAACGTCCGCAGGAAATGCGGGTGTACAAGGAAACCGCGAAAAGCATCCTTTCCAAAAACGACAGTCCGGACATTCCCTTCCGCTATTCTGTGAATCCCTATCGGGGCTGCGCACACGCCTGTGCATATTGCTACGCACGACCGTATCACGAATATTTAGGGTGGGGGGCGGGAACGGATTTTGACACGCGCATCGTAGCCAAGATCAACGCGCCACAACTGCTGGACAAGGAACTTTCCAAATCTTCATGGACGCGAGAAAGCATCGCTTTCTCAGGTGTCACCGATTGTTATCAGCCTGCGGAACGAGCATTGAAACTCACGCGCGGCTGTCTTGAAACCTGCCTGCGACATCAAACGCCTGTTGGCGTCATTACCAAATCCGCGTTGATATTACGCGATCTCGATGTATTGACGGAGTTGTCCAAGGGACCGGGTTGCAATGTGGTCATCTCAATTCCCTTCGAAGACTCAGCAGACGCACGCAAGCTCGAGCCTTACGCATCCACACCCGAAGCACGGTTCCGCACACTGGAACAACTCAGCGCTGCTGGAATCCGGACGGGGATTTCCGTCAGCCCCGTGATTCCCGGCTGGAACGACAGTGATATCCCCAAACTATTGCGAAGAGGCAGTGAAAGCGGCGCGGCCTTCGCCTTTTACAACTTGTTGAGACTGCCAGGAGCGGTTCAGGACGTGTTCATGTCCCGGTTGCGGGAATCCTTTCCGGAACGCGCCGGAAAGGTCGAACACCATCAAAGATCCGTGCGCGGTGGCGCATTGAATCAAAGCGAATTCGGAAAACGGTTTGAAGGCGAAGGAAAAATGGCCGATGCCATCGATGAACTTTTCCGCATTCATGTCCGTAAAAATGGATTGAATAAGGAACACCGCCGAGTACCGGATGTGAGAGAACCGATGGAGCTCGTTCCAAAAGCGACAAAAACGAAACCCAAGGAAGCGGAACAGATCAGTCTGTTCGATAACACCGTTGCCACTTAAACGGAGTTTTAGAGTTGAAATGTGTCCCGGATCACCGCCCCAAAGATATCGCGGTGGAACAAGTGGTTCTTCGTTTCGAAGTTGCCTATGATAGGGACAGAGGATGGATAGGGAAACCCCCGTTCCCTGACCGCCACGTTGGTTTTAACGCTGAGGGGTGGAAAAAACCATGTGTCGCGGCAGGGAACGGGCCCTAAATATCCAAAAGCTGCTATAGCAAACGGGACTTAGATTATTTGAACTTGGATTACACCCCATCCCTGGAGAGATCGCATGAAACTACCCACTGCTTTCGGCAATTTTTTTGTTTGTGCGCTTTTTTGCAGCGGAATAGCTGGCGCCGGGCAAGATCATAATTCGTCCCGCAGCAATAAAACAGGTTCCATCGCCTCACCAGATTCCGGAACCGGAACAGATGCCACCAGCATGAAGGTGAAGGAAAAAGGAAACCGCACCAAATCAATGACCACGAATGAATCTTAGGATTCCGCTGATGCAGGAATTGCGATCGACGAAGGCGGAACCCCCAAGACACCCAAAGGCAAGGGCGGGAAAGCCTCAATTGCGGTTCAGGACGGCGCGGACACAGGAGCCACTACTCCAGCCAATGGAGTCGCAATCCCCAAGTTCATCGACATAACCACGGAAGCCAAGGATCAACCCAAAAAAACGAAATAAATTCCGAAACTTCCGGATTTATTGACTGAATTAAAATTCGCCGCCTTATATTGTTCAAGCATGAAGCGCTTGAACACTTTTGGAGTTGGCAATCCGTTCTTTTCCGTCCTGTTTCTTGCGGTATTTGCAGCGAGTGTTTCGGGACAAGCCACCAGCTACAAATTCGATTTCGGCCCGGGCCCGGTCAAACCGGGTTACACCCAAATCCTGACTTCCACCTTGTACAACGCAACGCAAGGTTATGGCTGGGACTTCAAGTATCCGCAACCGAGTTGCGTGGATCGCGGCGGAATAGATTCCCTTCTCAGCGACCTGTGTTTTAAAACAGGCGTCTTTTATTTCTCCGTCGTTCTCGCCGAAGGCAATTACAACGTGTCGATCACCTTGGGCGATCCCTCCGCCGCGACCACGAATACACTCAAGGCGGAATCGAGGCGCTTGTTCTTTCACAATGTGCAAACCCCGACGGGACAATTCGTGACCCGCACGTTCACAGTGAATCGTCGCAATACCGCCATCACGGGGGGAGGCACGGTTGGAATCACCACACGTGAAGCAGCCGGTTTGAACTGGGACGGCAACAAACTCACGTTTGAATTCAATGGTTCGCGGCCTTCCGTGGTCGCCATGGAAATCACTCCGGCAACCAACCCTGTGCAGGTTTTTCTGGCGGGCAATTCCACCATGTGCGATTGGGCTACCGAAACCGAAGCGGCCTGGGGACAGATGATACCGCGATTCTTCAAGCAGGGAGCTGTCATCGTCAGTATCGCGGAATCAGGTTTGACCACCAGCGCCTTCATCTCCCAGAACCGGCTGTCGAAGATCAACAGCCTTATGAAAGCGGGGGATTATCTCTTTGCGGAATTCGCCCACAACGACATGAAGACTTTGACCATCGCGACGTATCAAACCAACCTGAGAAATTTCATCCGCACGGCCCGCCTGAAAAACGCGACGCCCATTTTTGTCAGCCCCACCGCGCGACGGCAGTTCGATTCCTCGGGACAAGAACGCGCCAACAGCTTCATCGGTACGGGCACGGCAGGTGCAGCGGGCGTCGGGGATTTCCTGGCGGCCTTCAAACAGGTGGCCGCCGACAGCAATGTGACATTGATCGATTTGAATGCCTGCAGCGCACAGATTGTACGGACTTTGGGTGTGGCGGGTTCGCTTCCCCTGTACTGGGACAGCGTCACGCATTTTACCGACTACGGGGCTTATGAAATGGCGCGCTGCGTAGTGGAAGGCGTGCGCACCAAAATTCCCACGCTAGCCAGCTACCTCACGGAGGATGTAACAGCCTTCGATCCCACGCATCCGGATCCTGACCCGCTCATACCCTTGAGCGCGGACACTTCCATCTGGCATTCCGCACCCGCGATTGTAGGAATCAACCGGGACGGCTCTTTGTCAGGGAAACATCCTTTGTGGAGTACGAACGGAAATGAGAATTTTTATTTGCCCAATGGCAGCAAACAATTGACGCCTTCACGAAACACCGTGGGATCCGTCAAAAGACTCAGGACC
>OMJM01000060.1 GCA_900299345.1 bacterium
AAGGGTTGGACCGTTGCGGAAACCGAAAAATGGCTTTCGCCAAACCTCGGTTACTCGACGAATTGAATCCCAGAAAAAATCTTTAGCCTCCGAGTCCCCTCCGGAAGGATTGTTTCGTCTAAAGGGCGTTGCGATCCTCGATTAGGACTCGTTGCGCGATGAATCGACGACCTAATCACTAAACGGCGGCTTCTCATGAAGCCGCCGTTCTTCTTTTGCATCTTGGCATCCTCGCGATGCGTCCCACCTGCATTCTTCTGGATTTCGACGGTGTCATCATGGATTCCATGATGCTGAAACTCGACGCCTATTGTTTTGCGCTGGCCGAATATGGCTTTGACAGGACAAAACTCCGGGAGCAACAACTGCGATATGCCGGGCTTTCACGATCAAAGGCCATTCCAATCATGTTCGAAGCGCTGGCTGGCAAAACCCTGCCGGAAGGAAACCTTGAACGTATCCTGACTCTTTTTGCGGAAGAAGATGATCGCCTGCGCGAAAAGATGAAGCTGATGCCCGGTTCTCTGGCGTTTTTGAAGAATGCCTCACGAAAGGTGCCGTTGGTTGTCGTCACGGGAACCCCCCAAGAAGCCATTGACAAAACTGTCGAACGCTTCGAACTGCGCTCTTATTTCCAAGAAGTTTGCGGTTACCCTCCTGCGAAGGCGGAGCACCTTCAAGCCCAACTCGATAAGCGGGGATTGAAACCGGAACAAACGATTTATGTGGGTGATTCCATTCAGGATTACAAGGCGGCAAACGCCTCGGGGATTCCTTTTGTCGGAATCAATAACGGGGATAATCCTTTTGCGGGCTTGCCGTTGATGGCCGAGTTAAAAGGCTTGGGTGAACTGGCCGACTTGGTGAAACTCGGTTGATACAGTTTTGTTCAACCGTACCGGTGTTTGATCTCCGCAGCTTTGCGCGGCTTGAATTTGCGATAAACACCGCGCGCCCATGCATCCGTCCGAAGGTAGAGATCGCGCAACGGCTGTTCTGGGCGGCCGCGGAAACTAGTGACATGGAAATAATCGTATCCCTCGGGTGATTCGGCGGAGAAGTAATAGTTGGATACGCAATTGCGCGTTTTTGATCCGCAACGCTGAATGGGTTTCACGGAATGAAACGACGTGCGATTCGTATTCATCAACACCAGGCGATTGAAGCGGGATTCCACCGAAATTGGATTCGCACGCTGCGCATCCCACAATTCCAGGCTGCCGCCCCAAGCGGGATTCCATCCGGGTGAGACATAATACAACGTGTTAATGCGACGATATTGTCCCAAAAAAGGATTTCCGGAATTGTCGATATGAGGATTGAGATAATCACCTTCACCCATGGCACTCAGTCCGCTGCTATACAGGCGTTGATCCGGATTCAGGGTAGAAATCCCTGTAATCCCCGCAGTCAGTTCCATCACGCGTGGATCCTGAAACGCAAATGTGATGTCCTTGAGTATGGAAGGGTATGCATCCATGTCCACACCCACACCCTTGCGCTCCTTCAAGCTTTCGTATCGGCGCAAACGGTGCATCTCGGGAAAATCCGAAGCGATGGCGTTCGCCCAATCCTGCGGGAGCAGGTCGTCAATGATGAGATGCCGAACAGGGAGCGATTTGCGCCATTGTTCCGAAAGCGATTGAAATTCAGCCTCCAAACGCGCTGAAATCGCATCTGTAAAATCGCGTATCGAAGGCATGCGCGGAAGGTAAAAAAGCTATTTCTCCCTTGTTCATCATGGCCCGCACGTTCATCGATGTTGCCGAAGCCGATGCCCTATTGCGAGGCATGGTACGATCCTTTCCCGTGGAAACGATTCCTATTTGGGAAGCGGAGGGGCGCATCCTGCGCGAACCCGTGAAAGCTGACGCGGCTTATCCTCCCTTCGACCGAGTGTGTATGGATGGTTTTGCGATTCGATATCAAGACATCGAACAAGGTCGGCGCGTCTTCGCAGTGGAAGGTTATGCACCCGCCGGCAAGGAACCACCCGCGTTGAATTCTCCGGATGCGTGCATCGAAGTCATGACCGGCGCCGCACTTCCGCCCGGAACGGACTGCATCATCCCCGTGGAGCAGACTCAGCGCTCGGACGATCGCATTGAACTCAAACCAGACATCGAGATCCGGCCGCGGCAACACATCCACAACCGGGGCAGAGATTATCAGGCCGGAGATATTTTACTGGAACAGGGAACCCGGCTTTTGGGACCACAGTTGGCAGTGGCTGCAGCCGTGGGTTATTCCAGGATTCCTGTTGCACGTCGCCCCAGATTCATGCTGGTGTTGACTGGTGACGAATTGGTTCCCGTGGAATCACAACCACAGGGGCCACAAATCCGCATGACGCATCCCTACGCCTTGCAGGGGTTATTGCGTCCATGGCTCGATTTATCCTGGACCCACAGCCGTGATGATGCGACAGAATTACGTGGAGCAATTAAGAAAGCGTTGACCGAAGCGGATGGCGTGTTGATTACCGGTGGCGTTTCCGCGGGCAAATATGATCTCGTTCCAGAAACGCTGGAGGCCATGGGTGTGAAAATGCTGTTCCACAAGGTGCAGCAACGACCTGGAAAACCGTTGTGGGTCGGAGAATCCAACAATGGAAAACCCGTTTTCGCCTTTCCTGGAAATCCCGTGGCAGCGACCATGTGCACACGTCGTTATCTTATCCCGTGGCTGTGGCGCTGCCTCGGAATGGATGAACCCGTTTCCCTGAAATTGCCTCTGGGCGAACCGTTGAACGGATTGGAAAAGTTGACCTTGTTTTCCGCCATGCAAAAACAAACGCGGCCCGACGGAAGCTGGGAAGCCAGGCCTTGCAAAGTGCAGGGATCCGGAGATTTCTCCGGTCTTTCCGGGTCTCACGGGTTCGTCGAAATTCCTGCGGGTCGCATACAACTCAATGCCGGGGAATTGGTACCGTATTACGACTGGAGCTTCGCGTGATCGCCCGAATGGAATCCCAAACCATTTCCCCGGCCCTGCTTGACAACCACAGTCGGGTGATGCGCAAACTGCGTGTTTCGCTTACGGATGCATGCAACTACCGTTGCTTCTATTGCATGGAAGAGAATCCGGTTTTCACGGCGCCTTCCAATCTGCTTACGCCCGAAGAAATCGAAACCATCTGCCGGCAACTCGTAGGCATGGGACTGGAGGAAATCCGTATCACAGGTGGCGAGCCCACCCTGCGTCCCGAATTCCCGGAGATCATCGAACGCCTCTCCACGTTGCCGATCAAGACGCTCGCGCTGACCTCCAACGGCCATCATCTGGAAAAAAAACTGGCGCACCTTCGGACCACAAAGCTTTCCAAAATCAATATCAGCGCGGACAGTCTCGATGAGGGACGGTTTCACTCCATCACACGCGGCGGCGATCTGCCGCGGGTGTTAAAGGCACTGTTTCAGGCGCGGGACATGGGATTCGAAGTGAAACTCAACGCCATCATCTTCCGGGGGATCAACGACGAGGAAGTCGTGGACTTTGCCCGCTTCTCTGGGCGGGAAGGGATCGAGGTCCGATTTCTCGAATACATGAAAATCGGTCCCGGCATCAACGACTTTGACACACGGTTTGTTCCGGCGCGCGAAATGCGCGCACGGTTGCGAGACGCCTTGGGTGAGTTGACTCCGGTTTCCATGCCGCGCGATTCCACCGCCAAGGTTTACACCACTGCTGAAGGCGGGCGCATCGGGATCATCGGGTCGGAATCGGAACCGTTCTGCGGAGATTGTTCGCGACTTCGCCTTTCCGCAACCGGAACCTTGCGGCCGTGCCTGATGATGAACATCGGGGTTTCATTGCGCGGGATGGCGACGGAGAATTATCCGGACGTCGTGTCCAAAGTCGTTTCCTGGAAACCCAACGGACGACTCCCGGAAATCGCGCAAGGCATGTATCAAATCGGTGGTTGAAACTCCCGCACTGCCTGAGGAAAGTAGCGGTCGGACTGTTTGCTAACTGCCAGTTTGCACAAAGCATAGCGTTGCACGGGTTCAAGCCGCTTCCACTGCGCGACATTCATCCCCACACCTAGTACTGAAATTTTTTCCTGGACATTGGACGGAATAATTTCCGGATCGATCCAAGGTTCTAGCGAAGAAAGCTCTTCGCGGCCCGTGGAAGAAATCGCAGACTTGAGTTCCTCCTCCCATGCTCTTCGTTCCGTTTCACCTTCACACGGCAGGCCAAGAAGTCTGGCGCGTTCATCGAAGGTCAGTCTTTGCCACGTTGACAGGGGCAGTTTGAGACCGCAGAGATCCAGACGATAGCGAAGCGCCAGCGGCATCCAGTTGAGGTCGCCGAATTCGTCCCTCTCAAAGGCGAAAAGATTGGGAGGCAAAAGAGCCATGGGATCTGGATTGAATTTTGACCTAAACGTGACACATGGTGGCCGGAAATATGTAAATCTATGGGTACAGCAGAGAGATAAAGGAGAATACAATGCTGAAGAGAATGATTATTTCCGTCCTGGCCGCAGGTCTGCTGACCGCGTTTGCTGAGGACGCCGGCACCGCCAAAAAGCCGAGTCTGGCCGAAGGCAAGAAGATTTTCAAGACCAATTGCGCCATCTGCCACGGTGAAAAGGGCAAGGGCGACGGTGCCGCAGGTGCCGCTTTGAACCCCAAGCCGCGCAATTTCACAGACACCGCGTTCATGACCAAGGAGCCCACGGAAAAACTGTACAGCGTGATTGCCGAGGGTGGCAAAAAGAACGGCTACTCCGCCATGATGGCTCCCTGGAAAGGCGTGCTGAAGAAAGACGGACAGATCGAAGATGTTCTGGCCTATGTTCTGACCTTCAGCTCCGACTCAGCAAAGGCTGTGAACCGCGTAATGGAAAAAGGCAAGAAAGCGGAAGCGAAGAAATAAATTCCGCTGTTCAAATTTCAGGCCGTCATCCGAAAGGGTGGCGGCTTTTTTATTGCGGATTATTCCACACGCGCATCAGCTTTGGGATCAAACGCTTCGCGGACGCCTTCACCCACGAAAGTCGCCAACATCAACGTGATGAACAAAGCCGTCGTGGAAGTGACTGCCAGCCAAGGCGCATGAAGGTTGTCCAATCCCTGCCGCAGAAGCTCTCCCCACGATGGCGCGGGTGGCTGCAAACCGAAACCGAGAAAATCCAGCGAGGTCAAGGTGGAAATTCCCGCAATCAAAGTGAAAGGCAGGATGGTCACCACCGGAGTCAATGCGTTGGGCAATACATGGCGCAGGAAAATGCGCCATTCCGGAATTCCCAACGCCCGCGCCGCCCGGACATAGTTGAGATTTTTCAGGCGATAGAATTCCGCGCGCAGATAATACGACAATCCAATCCATTCGAAAATCGCCACCACGAAGACCAACAGCGCGAAACCGCGGCCATAGATCGCACCCAGCAAGATCACGACGTACAGAAACGGGAGCGCCGACCAGATTTCGATGAAGCGCTGGCCGAGCATGTCGGTCCATCCACCGACATATCCCTGCAGCCCGCCGATGAGAATACCCAGCGCGGCGGCCAGAATCGCAATGACCAACGCAAACACCATGCACAGACGAAACCCATATAACAGGCGCGACAAAACGTCGCGCGCCGTATTGTCGGTGCCAAGCCAGTGTTGGCGCGACGGTGGATGCGGCGGATTGCCTTCGAGGTCCAGATGCGCACGGTACGGCCCCCAATGCACGGGCGGGAACAACATCCACCCACCGGAGGACTTGAAAGAGGCGTCCTTGTTCAACGCGAGATAATCCGCCTCAGTGGCGTTCGGTAATCCGAAATTCGACTCGGGATAAAAACGTACCACGGGGAAATACGTTTTTCCCTGGTGCCTCAAAATCAGCGGTTTGTCGTTGGCGAGAAACTCGCTGAACAGGGACAACACGAAAGCAATGGAGAGAATCAGCAACGACCACCATGCGCGGCGGATGCCGCGGAAGCGACGAAAGCGATCGCGGGTCAGTTCGGAGAACACATTACCTCAAACGGATGCGTGGATCGACCCACACATACAGGAGATCGGAAAACAAACGGCCGAGCATGGCGAGAAAACTGGAGATGAGAATGATGCCCAATACCACGTTGTAGTCGCGGTTTTCGATGGAGTTGTAAGCGAGTAATCCCATACCGTCGATGTCGAAGACTTTTTCAATGAGCAAGGCTCCCGCGAACATCAAGGTGAAAATTTCCCCGGCGCGCGTGGCCAGCGGAATCAGGGCGTTGCGCAAGGCATGCTTCCACGCCGCCTGCCGGAACGTCATGCCCTGCAGCAAAGCGGTGCGCATGTAATCCTTCGACATTTCCTCGAGCAAGGCGTTCTTCATCAGCAAAGTGAGAAAGGCGAACTCCGAAGCCATGTAGCAGATCAACGGCAAGGTCATGTGCCAGAGAAAATCCTTCACCTTTCCGAAAAAGGAAAAGGATTCCCAGTCGTCGGACACAATACCGGAAAGCGGGAACCAGTCGAGGTATCCGCCGCCGCCGAGAAACGTGAGCAGCAACACACCGAGCGCGAATCCCGGAATCACGTAGCCCGCGAAAATGACGATGGAAGATCCGGTGTCAAACCCGGATCGATGCTTGAGCGCCTTCCACAATCCGAGAGGAATGCAGACGGAATATGAAAGGATGAAAGAGGTGAGGCCGAAGAACAGGCTGATGGGAAACTTCGATTTGATCACGTCCCATGCGGGTTCACCGTACGTGTACGAGCGGCCGAAGTCGAGACGCAGCACGTTGCCCATCCAGCGGAGGTAACGGACGTGCACCGGCTGGTCGAAGCCGTAATAGCGCTTGATGTTCTCGACCTCTTCGGGAGTGATGACCTTTGACGCATCACGGCCTTTATCGCCGGAGGCGTGTTGAATCCGGGAGATCATCTGCTCGACCGGCCCGCCGGGCACAAATTGTGTGAGCAGGAAGCATACGAGGGAGATGCCGAACAACGTCGGCGCCATCAGCAAGAATCGGCGGACAAGGTAGGCTTTCATTCCTGATACTTCACGTCTCCCGTGTCCACCGGCAACGAAGCACCATCGGCCTTGGCATTCTCCAGCGATTTTTGCTTCGCCGGATCGACGTACCAGTAAGTGATGATACCGTCCTCGCGATTGAACTTGTCCAGAATGTATTTCGGAGTTCCAAACCGGTTCCAGTAAAGCAACCGTGAATTGTCGGCCTGCCACAACAACACATAGGGAACAATTTCGTTCAGACGGCCATCCAGCCTCTTCAGAAGCGTGTTCCGCTTGCCGAGATCCATCTCCGTCTTCTGCGCCTCGATCAAACTATCGATCAACTTGTCCTTGATGCCGGGATAATTATTGGACGCCAGCTGATCGGCCTGCGATGAATGCCACACGGCCTCAGGATCGCGCAAACGTCCCGCACCCCATGCGGCCCAGTAGAGATCGAAGTCATGGTTGTCGATGCGCTTGCTCAAGGTGGATTGCGAAAGTTGTTCGATCTTGGCCGCAATGCCGACTTTCTTGAGATCCTCGAGATACACGTTGTAGTGGCGAAGATCCACGGAGGCAACCGGAAAGGTGATTTCAAAACGCTGTCCGTTCCTCGCCAGAACTCCGTCGGAGCCGGGCTTCCACCCTGCGTCGGCCAGCAGTTTGCGCGCCTTGTCTGGATTGTACTCGTAGAACGGCGCGTCGGGGTTGCGGTTGTTGGGATAAAGATCGGGATAGTATGAGTTCAACAGGAAATACTGGTTGAACATCAGTTTGTCGTTCATCAGTTCGCGGTTCAGCAGGTGGCTCAACGCCTGACGCACGCGGACATCCTGAAAGATCGGCTTGCGCAGATTCACGGCAAAACCCTGAAAGCCCTTGGGTTCGCGGTTGTAAACCCGGTGCTTGGACACCCACCCCTTTTTGATCTGATCGAAATCCGTGTGTTCGGCCCACAACGATGCCGTGTACACCGGATACACGTCGAACTCGCCTTTTTGAAAGGCCTCCAGCGCCTTGTTGCGATCCTCCATGAAGCGGTACTTGATGCGCTCGAAGTTGTATTTGTGCTGGGTATAGCGCTTGGAGCGGCCCCACCAGTCGGCGCGGCGACGCAATGAGACGTAGCGCTCCTTCTTGATCTCCTCCACGGCATATGGACCACTGACCACGGGAAACTCGAAGTTGATCTGGTTGAAGTCCTTGCCCTCCCAAACGTGGCTTGGAAAAGCCATCATGCCGGAAGCGGCCCAGAAATTTCCCCAATGCGCCTGTGTGGCGGTCATGCGCACCGTGACACTGTCCACGATTTCGGGACGGGCGAAACGCTTGAGATCGACGCGGAAAATCGGCGTCATGTTGGATGGGTTCATGATCACGTCGTAGAAAAACTGGACGTCGCGGGCCGTCACGGGCTGACCGTCGCTCCAGCGCGCTCGCGGGTCGATGTGGAAGGTGAAGGTTTTTCCGTCCTTGGAAATTTCCCACGACTTCGCGAGTACGCCGACAGGTTCATCCTTGGTGGAATGCAGCGTCACCAGATTTTCGTAGAGGTACGACATCACCTCGGCGGAAAAACTGTTGTAATCCAGCCACATATTCAAGGATTTTGGAAACGCTCCTCCCCACGACACATAGGTTCCGCCCGGAACCGCAGCGGTATTGGCGATGGGATCGAATTCACCCGCGGAATCCACCGCAACGGGCGCGGCGGCAACTTCCGACGTTTGGGTTTTCTCCGGCTCGCGTTTCTGACATGCCAAAAAACCGGTGGAGAGAACAAGGGCGCAGAGGAACGTTCGGGATGCGAAGAATCGTTTCATGAAAACCTCGGATGGCTCCGGAGCAATGTAGAAAGGCTCTTTATTAACTTCTGCCCATGCGTGTCATCCATACCGTTCTTGCCGTGTGGTTATGCGCACTGTGCGCTTGCACGCCGCAACGGCACGTGGGTCATGTTTACCGCGGTGCACTGGCTTCGAACCTTAAAACTTTCGACCCGGCCCAGGCATCGGATGCCTATTCCAACCAAAGCCAGTTCCAGATTTACGAATGCTTGTACGAGTACAAATACCTCGCGCGACCGTATGAGGTTCAGCCCTGTCTCGCGTCTTCCATGCCCGTGGTCAGCGACAGTGGTACGGTTTACACCCTTCACCTGCGATCGGATGTCGAATTTCAGGACGACGCATGTTTTCCCAATGGCAAGGGACGCAAGGTCACTGCGCAGGATTTCATCTACAGCATCAAACGCCTGACCGATGTGCGCACGCAAACCTTTGGTTGGTGGATTTTCGATGGCAAGGTCAAGGGCCTCGACGAATTCCGGAAACTATCGGAAGCGCTGCCTCCCTTGCCGGATTCCATCCACCCGGATTTGTACAACCGTGAAGTCGAGGGGTTGCGTGCATTGGACGACACCACCGTGCGCATGGAATTGACGCGACCCTATCCCTATTTCAAGTATATCCTCGCCATGCCTTATGCTGCCATCATTCCGCATGAAGCCGTGGAATATTATGGCGAAGAATTCCTGAACCATCCCGTGGGCACGGGTCCGTTTGTGTTGAAGGAGTGGCGGCGAGGCCTGCGCCTGGTGTTCGAGCGCAACCCCAAATACCATCATGGATTTTATCCCTCCGAAGGCGAAGCGAGCGACAGCGCGGCGGGTTTGCTGGCCGATGCTGGAAAACCCCTGCCTTTTCTGGATCGAGCGGAGATTTACATCTTCGAGGAAACGCAACCGATGTGGTTGAACTTCCTGCGCGGCAACCTCGACCGCAGCGCCATTCCCAAAGACAATTACTCCCAAGCTGTCACACCGCAGCGCGCATTGCGTCCCGAATTGTTTGAAAAAGGCATCCGTCTGCGCCGAATGCAGGAACTCGACATTACCTACATCTGCTTCAACATGGATGATCCCGCGTTGGGCAACGATCGCAAACTGCGTCAGGCCATGCAACTGGGCTATGATGTGGAAACCGTCATCGACCGCTTTTACAACGGACGCGGACGCCGCGCCCAAAGCCTGATCCCCCCCGGATTGTCCGGTTATGATTCCACCTTCAAAGGCCCCTATGGACGTTTCGATCCCGACGCCGCGCGCAAGCTGCTGGCCGAAGACGGACACCCTAACGGTACGGGTGTTCCGGAACTGAGTTATCTCACCGTGGCCAGCACGGATGCGCGGCAGCGTGGTGAGCATTTCGCACAGAACATGGCGGCCATCGGCATCAAGGTCAAGGTGGAATCCTGCACGTGGCCGGAGTATTTGGAACGTCTTCGCCGCAAAAAATTTCAGCTGGTCGGTGCTTCATGGATGGCGGATTATCCCGATCCCGAAAATTTTCTGCAACTACTCTACGGCCCCAACAAACCTCCGGGGGAAAACAACGCCAGCTACCAGAACGCCGAGTACGACGCCCTGTACCGGAAGATGGCAGTCATGTCCGACAGCCCGGAGCGGCTTGCAATCCTCCAGCGCATGAAAACCATTGTCAGCGAAGATTGCCCGTGGATTATCGTGGCGCATCGCACCGCGGAGCTTCTCGCCTTTGATCGAGTCAAGAACGTCAAATCCCATGCGGTGCTGGACGCGCCGCTCAAGTATTACCGGGTGGAATGATGCTGTCCTTTCTCGCCCGACGCACACTGCATGCCATTCCGACCTTGTTCGGAATCACCTTGCTGTTGTTCGTTCTGTTTCATTGGGTCGGCGGCAATCCGGTGTATCGCATGCTCGGCAAAAACGCATCGCCTGCGGAAATCACGCGCGTCACTCACCAACTCGGCCTGGACAAACCCCTGTGGCATCAATATCTGGATTACGTCGGCGGTCTGGCGCGTTGGGAGTTTGGACGCTCCTGGGAAACAAAACAACGTGTGTCGCAAATGATTTTGGATGGTCTGGGTCCCTCGATGTCTTTGGCCATTCCCGCGTTCATTTTGTCCGCATTGTCCGCGCTGGCCGTGGCATTGATTGCCGCATTGTACCGCAACCGCTGGCAGGATCGCGTGCTGGTAGTATTGTCTGTGTGCGGCATGAGCCTGAGCATGCTGGCCTTCATCATTGCGGCGCAATATCTCTTCTCTTTTCGCGCCGGCTGGTTTCCCATTTCAGGATGGGAACCGGGGCTGGTCGGAATTCCTTATCTGTCTTTGCCCATCCTGATCTGGATTGCGGCGTCGCTCGGCGCTTCCGTCCGTTTTTACCGCGCCGTTTTCATCGAGGAAATCCGCCGCGAGTACGTAATCACGGCGCGCGCAAAAGGTTTGGCGTGGCCGCGCGTGTTGGTTCGTCATGTGCTGCCCAACGCCATGATTCCCATTCTGACGCAGCTCGTCATGGAACTGCCCATGCTCTTCACCGGTTCCTTGTTACTCGAAAACTTTTTCGGGATTCCCGGTTTGGGAAACATGAGCGTCAATGCCATCAACGCCTCGGATCTCCCGGTCATCAAGGCCATGACCTTCATCGGCGCCGTTCTGTACATTGCGGCGAATATCGTGGGCGACGTGCTATACGCGACATTTGATCCCCGGGTAAGGATTTCCTGATGCGCGATCTCTGGGAAAAAATCCACAGGCGTTTTGTCCGGGACAAACTGGCAATGATTTCGGTAGTGATCATTGCGGCCTATGTCCTCGCGGGCATTTTGGCATTGCTCGGCATTCTGGCACCGGATTATGCCAAGCCGATCGGAGAAGCTTACGCACCTCCTTCATGGATTCATCCGTTTGGATTCGATGTACTCGGCCGTTCCGTGTGGGAACGCTTGGTGCAAGGCATACGCGTGGCATTGGTCGTCGGTTTTTTCTCGACCTTTATCGCGATTCCATTGGGAACGGCACTCGGGTTGATCTCCGGATATTTCAGGGGTGTCGTAGATGCTTTTGTGGTGTGGCTCTACTCGACGCTGGATTCCATTCCTACCATCCTACTCCTGCTTGCTTTGGCATTGGTCCTGCCCACGGGAAAAGGATTGGCTACGGTATGCATCGCTCTGGGCGTAACTTCATGGGTAAGTTCATGTCGCGTTGTGCGTGGAGAAGTGATCCGTCAAAAGGAACTGGATTACGTGCGGGCTGCACGATCTTTGGGTGCCTCAGGCCTCCGAATTCTTTTCGTGCATATCCTGCCCAACGTGATTCACCTCGTACTGATTCAGGCATCTCTGGTTTTCGTCTACTCCATCAAAAGCGAAATCATCCTGTCATACCTTGGTGTAGGGGTCCAGAATTTCCCCAGCTGGGGAGTGATGATCGACGATGCCCGGTTGGAGCTGGTGGGTCGGGGGGTTTGGTGGCAATTCGCAGCGGCTACAGCCGCTCTTTTTGTTTTGGTACTCGCCTTCAATATCTTCAATGACGCCCTGAAAGACACATTGGATTCGCATAAATACTGATTTTTTGTGCACTTGGTTGCTGAAAATCTCTTAATTTTTGGACCGAAAACACACAAGCTGGGCTATGTTACATTTAGTCACTAATATCAGACCTACAAACAGGCCATTCCGAAACTTTAGTCTTTCGTCGTTCGCGTCATTTCTCCATAAAGGGCGCGAATGGCTTTTTCATAATCCCCGTTGGCCACACCAACGATGATGTTCAACTCCGAAGCCCCTTGATCAATGATGCGCACGTTCACCCTGGCGTCGGCCAGGGCCTTGAACACGCGCGCCGCCATTCCGGATTGGCGGGCCATGCCTTCTCCCACCACGGCGATAAGGCTCAACTCATGTTCCGTGTCGAGATTGTCCGGTTGTAAAATCCGCAAGACATCCTCGCGAATCGCCTCGGACTTGTCGCCGATTTCCTCGGATGCCACCACGACGCTCATAGTGTCGATGCTGGTCGGACAATGTTCGATACTGACCTGATGGTTTTCGAAAAGTTCAAGAAACTTCCGGGCGAAGCCGACCTCTTTGTTCATCATCGTCTTCTCGACGCTGAACATGGAGAAATTCTTCTTGCCTGCGACCCCGGCAATGTCATAGCGCGTCACTTCGGGAAGCTTGGATACGATCATTGTTCCCGCGTCGTCCGGCTTGTTGGTATTGCGGATGTTGATGGGAATGCCCGCCTCGCGCACCGGTGCAATGGCTTCGTCGTGAAAGACGCTGGCGCCCATGTAGGAAAGCTCGCGGATCTCGCGATAGCTCACGATGTCCAAAGGATGAGGGTTCTCCACGATGCGCGGATCCGCCATGAGCAGTCCCGAGACATCGGTCCAGTTCTCATACAGTTCCGCTTTTGCGGCGCGCGCGGCAATCGCTCCGGAAATGTCGGAACCGCCGCGCGAAAAAGTCTTGATCCGGCCCTTGGCATCCGCTCCGTAGAATCCGGGCATGACATAGCGCTTTGATGGATCGGAAAACAACTTGCCCAACGCGTCGTAGCTTTTTGGATCGAGCCGCCCGGCCTTGTCGAAGAAAATCGCCTCGCCGGGTTCCACGAATACAGCGTTGAGGAATTTCGCCATCAACCGTCCGGAGAAATATTCGCCGCGTGATGCAATGAAATCACGATCCACACCGTCAACAATCTGACGGTGAAATTTTTCCATCTCTTCGGCAATGCCGGCATTCAATTTCAGCTCTTTTTCGATCTCAAGGAACCGATCCCGGATCAGAGAAAACGGAGAGTCGACAGGCATGCCCTTTTTCGCCAGTTCATGGCAGAGATAGAGCAGATCGGTGAGCTTGGCTTCACCGGAATGGCGCTTGCCCGGCGCGGACACGACGATGACGCTGCGGCGCTTGTCTTTTTCCAAAATGGCCTGGATTTTCAAAAACTGACGGTGATCGGCCACGCTGGAGCCGCCGAATTTGGACGCAATGCGATTCATGGGGGACAAAACTAAAAACTGGCCTAGGCGCTGGCGTAACGTTCAAAAAACTTGCTGATGAATTCGGAAAGGCGGGCTTCCGGAAGGTGGTTGATGCCCGCGGCCAGCACTCGGCCGCCGCCTGTGGGAAATTCCAGGGCGAGACCAGATGCTGGCGGAATCTCTTGATTACGCTGGCGCGGAGCACGGATGGAAACCTGATAAGCACCATCATTCAAAGGATGCAATACAGTCACAGCGCATTCCGGATTTTGAAGGGACAGGCGATTCGCCAGCGTCGCGCCCAAACGCCGCGCCCAAGGTTTACGCGGCAAGCGATATACCACAGCTCCCACACGCTGTTCAAAAGGTGCGAGCCCCTTTGCACGAGCTTCGTCTTCCTGGAATTGCGCTCTCAACTCGGGAATGATTCCACCATTGCGAATGAATTCGATCGGATCGCGGAATGACGACAATCGTTGCGCAATTTCCAGCGGTGGAAAAAGAACATCGGCTTCGGTTTCGCCATAAGCGTTGTAGTTCAGCAACTCTCCGGCTTCGCGCAATTCCGCAATCTCGCTGTCGGAAATGTTGAGCGGTTTCAACAAAGCTTCAGCGGCTTCCGGGACGTTGTCGCCAAACGCGGCTATGGCCGCCCAGCGCGGATCGGAACCGGGCAAGGATGCATGCACCAATAGAGCCGTGCAGGTTCCCTTTGCGTTGACGATGGTGGTTTTAAGGTTTGGATAGGTGGGAATTTGACCCGCTTCGTGGTGATCAAACCATGAAATCCGGAACCGGGGGTTGTCCAGCAATTTCGAAAGCGCTTCTCGATTGGCATCCAGACTGATGTCGAAGACGTGGATACTGGCAGTTTCGAGTGGGGGAATATGTTCCAAAAGTACTATTTGGCGTTTTAGACCTGTCACACGTAAATCAGGTACAATCCCTGAAATCGCCATTAAATGCTGACTCAGAATGCCGTCGGCATCTCCGTTGAAAACAAAAACTACCGGAATTGAAGATGAAGACATGCGTGGGTTTGTAATTTTCCCGGACTCATTTTGTTCGGGATTTCATCCGGAAAAATATTTCCAGAAACTCCCAAAGACGAATCATTTGCGCCAAATCCCGGAAAAGTTCCGGATAACGGCGAAAGGAACTCATGGACGGCAGTATCGAACTCCCCCTTCTTCTTGGATTGCTCGGAGGGATTGGGGCGCTGGCTTTTGCGATCTGGAAATCGCGCTGGATTCTGGCCATGACGGTACCGGATGAAAAACTTTCGCGTATCGGCGGTTACGTTGCCAAGGGCGCGATGGCGTTTTTGATGCGCGAATACACGGTGCTGCTTCCTTTTGCGATTGCGGCGAGTCTGCTTCTGCTGTTCGGAAATCACGGCGTCTTGAAATGGGAGGCGCTGACGTTCCTCATTGGCGCAGCGTGCTCCGCACTTTCAGGTTATTTCGGCATGAAGGTTGCGACCCAGGCCAATATGCGCACGGCATGGGCGGCACGCACCAGCTTGAACGACGCGTTGAAGGTTTCCTTCGCGGGCGGCTCGGTAATGGGAATGAGCGTGATGGGTCTCGCCCTTCTCGGCATCACCTGCATCATGGCTTCGACCATCCACATCTTTGGACACGATTATGAAAGCATGACCAACCGCGCATTGCCGATTCTTTCCGGGTTCGCTTTGGGCGCGTCGTGCATCGCGTTGTTCGCGCGCGTGGGCGGAGGCATTTACACCAAGGCCGCCGACGTGGGCGCGGATCTGGTGGGTAAAGTCGAAGCCGGAATTCCCGAGGACGATCCGCGCAACCCCGCCACTATCGCGGATAATGTGGGCGACAACGTCGGCGACGTGGCCGGCATGGGCGCGGACCTTTACGAATCCTTCGTAGCCTCGGTGCTCGGTTGCATGATTCTCGGCCTCTCCGTCGACGCTCCAGCCGAATTGAAAATCCGGTTGTGCCTGTTGCCGCTGGTGCTGGCTGCCGGAGGCGTGGTCGCTTCCGCCGTGGGTATGTGGTTCGTGCGCGTCAAGGAAAATGGATCACCGCAAGCCGCATTGAACAAGGGTTCGTTCGTCGCGGCCGGTTTGGCCGCCGTGTTCAGCTATCCGATCTTCCGTGGCTGCCTGGGAAGTGGAACCTTCAACGGCAACGCCGGCGCGGACAATCTGTTCTGGTGCACTGTGATCGGCGTAGTCGGTGGAACCATCATCGGTTTGCTGACCGAATACTTCACCGGAACCGGACGCAAGCCCGTCAACACCATCGTCAAGGCCTGCGAAACCGGACCGGCCACAACGCTCATCACCGGCATGGGCGTGGGCATGACTTCGACCGCTTTGCCCGTGATCACCATGGCAGTGGCCGTGTTCCTGAGCTATTGGCAGGCGGGATTGTTCGGCGTGGCCGTGGCCACCATCGGCTTGCAACTCACGCTCGGCATTCAACTGGCCGTGGACGCCTTCGGTCCCGTTGCAGACAACGCGGGCGGACTTGCGGAGATGGCGGAAATGCCACCTGGTACACGCGCCAACACGGACAAGCTCGATGCCGTGGGCAACACCACCGCCGCCATTGGAAAAGGTTTTGCCATTGCGTCGGCCGCGCTGACATCGGTCGTACTCTTCTCCGCCTTCAAAGCCGAGACCGGAATCAAGTCCGTGGAAATCACGGATCCCATGGTGTTGATCGGATTGCTTCTGGGTGGAACCATGCCGTATCTGTTCTCCTCCATGTGCATGATGTCCGTGGGGCGCGCGGCGTTTGCCATGGTCGAGGAAGTGCGCCGACAGTTCCGCACCATTCCCGGCCTGCTCGCGGGCAAGGCGGAACCGGATTACGCGCGTTGCGTGGACATCTCCACCCAGTCGGCGCTGCGCGAGATGCTGCTTCCCGGAACGCTGGCGATTCTTTCGCCCGTGGCCATAGGATTTCTGGGCGGCGTTCCCATGTTGATGGGATTCCTCACCGGTGTCACCGCTTCCGGCGTGGCGCTGGCAATCTTCATGGCCAACACGGGCGGCGCCTGGGATAACGCCAAAAAAACCATTGAAACCGGCGTGAGCGGCGGCAAGGGCTCGGACGCGCACAAGGCCTCGGTGGTGGGAGACACGGTCGGCGATCCCTTCAAGGACACGGCCGGGCCTTCGTTGAATATCTTGATCAAGCTGATGGGCGTCATGTCGGTGGTGATTGCACCGATCCTGCGCCGCTTCTGGGGGTATTGAGATGTCGTCGTACGTGAACCGTCTTTATCAGATCCTGTATCCCAACCAGGGATTGGTCGCCTCGCAGCTGACGCCCGAGGAATTCGCCCGGCATTATCTCATCGGTTCGGTGCGGCATTACAGCGGCAAGCTGGTGTTCGCGGAAATCGATCCCTCCTTCCGCCACCCTTATTTCAACATCGAGGAAATCCTGACGCACATGGTGCCGCATGAGGACGGCTCTCCCAAGCGCACCAAGTTCATCTGTTCCTACCGTGTGATGGAGCATATGGACTTCAACGCCATCCAAAAGCTGTACCTCACCACTTCCGAAGCACATGTGCTGGAGCTGGTGCCGGGTAAATACGACAAGGCCCACCAGCCGGGCTTTTTACGCACCTATGCGGAAATCGCCCCGCTCAGCATGCTCGTGATGTCGCCCATGAACTTCCCGGACTTCGGACGGTTCATCACCGAACCGGGCAACGGCAAGGGCTGTCCCAAGCTGTTCTACACCCAGATCGATCTCAACATCGAGGAATTCCTTTCCGCCTTCGAAAGCAATCCTTTCACACAGGCGCCATTCCCGTTCCTGCATCCCTCCAAGCTGCGCGACGCCATTCTTTCCATGAAGGCCGCTCCGGCGAAGAAAGCCAAGGGCCTTTCGCTGTTCTGCCCGCTCGATCAGATTTCCTTCAAGCGCATCCGCCACGGATTCATGTTCTCGTCGCAGGAGGGTTACAAGTTTTTCCCCATGCCTTCGGCGCACGAGATCGAAGAGAAGAACTTCAAGTTCTGGCAGGGGATGTAACTAGAAACTGTACCGCGCCCCGATACTGCTGGTGATGATGTGAGGCCAGCCGGGGATGTTGCTGAAGATCAGGCTCACGTTGCGCTTGACCTTCCACTCCAATTCCATGTTTCCGCCATACCAGATGAGTCTGGATTGGAACGCGTCGTTGGTGAGCGTTTTCCCGTAGAAGGTATCCCCGGTATAATTGGCGACGCGCCCGTTCCAGTTCTGACGCCACACCAAGGTCGGGCCGATGCCGATCCGGAATGCAAATCGCTCGCCCAATGCCAGATTGAAATGCGGACCGAGATGGAGAAACCCCGCCCAAACGTCCGAGCAATCCTTGTTCAAGGAGGCCGATCCCCGGACTAACACGGCCATCGGCGTATTGGAAAAATGGTAGGCGTACCAGTCGAGATCCAATTCGCCGCCCAGCAGCAGAACCCAATATGCCCCGTCATCCAACTTTCGCGGATAGGCATCGGTGTGATCCCCGCCACCGGGATGATAGGTGAGGCCGGTGAACAGCAGATTGGCCCCGAAACGGTTGGTGTCCTCGGAACCGGCGCGCACGGAAACAGCCGAAAAGGCCAGCAGCAAGGCGGCCAAAAGCGCGGAGGGAATGCGGGACCGATTTGGATTCATGGCTCTTGGACGCCTCCGGTGCCGGTTTGGTAACCCTGTGGTTTTGCGACTCGGACGAGAATTTACTTTAGATCACCATTCGCACTCAGAGGGGCCCCTTATGGATTCCCAATCCTCCTTCAGCCTCGTCGTCGGTCTCAACCTGCTGTTGGGCGCCATCCTGTGCTTCGCGGGATATTTCGTATCCCGCGCCCGCATCCTCCTCGGCTTCATCCTCGGTTGCGCCCTGGCGGCGAACATTGCGCTGGGGGTTTCGCAAAACGCATGGGCGGCCATGATCGCCGGGTTGGTCGGCGGAGCCATTGGAGCCTTGCTGTCCGCTGTGTTTTATTTCTTCGGTATCTTCCTGATCGGCGCGTTGCTGGGCGGATTTTTGGGCCAGCTCGTCTCTGCGGCCTTCATGCACGGCGAACCGCAACCGGCCATCGTTTCTATCGCGGCACTGGTCGGCGGCGGCGCGGCGTTGATCTTCCGCAAGTTGCGCATCATGGCGACCATCTCCGCGACGGCGATGTGCGGCGCCGGGTGCATGGTGTTCGGAATCCTGATCTTTGTGCTGACAAAATCTGCAGGGCCGATCGCCAACTTCGATCTGTTCTCCCGCCACGGGAAATTCGCAGGGTATTCGTTGTTGCTGGGATGGATCGCGCTGTCGATCGTGGGGGTGATGGTGCAGTATCGGCTGCTGCCGGATCCGGAGAAGAAGGCGGTGGAGAAACAGATGGACTCTGCGGCCACGTCGTGGGATGGGGATTCGTCGAAAGTGTAAGAGAAGTTATTCGATAATATTGTGCTACGGGAAAGACTGAGAAGCAAAAAATGAAGATCGGGTCAAAAAAAGTATTTGGGCTGATCCTCTGGGCAATCGGCGGTTTGGCCATTCTTATTATTCTAACCGGCGAAAGGCTTGTTGATTCAATTGGCTCGTACAATTTTCAACGGTTAGAAAAAATGGACTTTGACCGCTGCATTGATGGCGGAAATAATTTCTCGAAAATCCGTACCTGTCTGAACAGTTTTGGAATTGAATACACTGTTCTTGGTGATACGACTCAAGGCAATTTCAGGGTCACCTTTTCAAAACTTTTCGCAGAAGCGCAGACAGATGTTTTGGATTGGAAGTTCCAAGGCGTTGGTTCAGGGATAACGAGGCCATTTAATCGCAAGCCTTGTTTCCTTCTCCAAAACAGAGTGCCAATACTCACCGAGCAAGAAAAGAAACTCCTCAAGACTCACATCAATTCTTGGCTTGAGAAGAATCCGGAGGGATTCTCACGATATGTCACAAAAGTGGTGGAGAGAGATTTGACGATCTCTATCTACTCTCAACCTCTGCTAAGACTGCAAGATTATACCGAGTATTGTGAAAACGGTGTTTCTATGAAGTATCTCGACGATTATCCAAATACGAATCTAGATGTAATTGTGCTTGAGAAGTAAAACTCTTTCGCTATATCAACACCATGATATTCTCGTTCGGTCATGCAGAAAAAGAACGCATCGAAGTGGATGTACAGAGCTACGAGCGCGAAGCGACAGGTGAATACTACGACGATAACTGGTTAACTGTGGAGATTCGAATCCAAGCTGGCGGATTTCATGGTAAAATGTCCGCGAGCTTTATCACCAACGAATTGATCACGTTTTTGTCAGCGCTTCGGCCGCTTTATCAAAGCTTGAATGGTACGGCGAGGTTCGACACATTGGAAGAACAATTGAGTTTGAAATTGACTGGTGATGGCAGAGGACACTTTGAGCTTTCTGGTGAAGTTTCTGATCAACCAGGAATCGGAAACTCTCTTCGCTTCACTTTGCAATTCGACCAGTCGCAGTTGGGAACGTCCATTCGTGAGCTTGAGCAGGTTACGTTAAGATTTCCTGAACGCAAAGCCCGGCATTAATTACCCGAACGTGTAAGTTCTTTCACCGCCTCCTCATACTCCTCCGGCCGATTGACATTCGCCAGCGCATGCTCGTGCGCGGGCGCCACAGTGCGAATGTCTGATCGGATCAGCGACTTGCGCGGACAGTGAAGGCCCTGACCCACGAAACCCAGCAACGCGGAATACGCCGAAGGTTCGTAGATGGCGCACAGCGGCTCCGGCAGATTTTCATGTCCTAAGTAAGCCGTCGCGATCTTCGACGGATCCCGTGCCGCGATCAGCGCCGACAACGTCTCCGCATCGAGATGGGGAAGATCGCAGGCCAGCACCAGAAATGCCGCGTCGCGGCGGGACAGCAGCGCCGAAAGGATCCCGCCCATCGGGCCGAAGCCCAGAAAGCGATCGTGGATCTGCGGAAGTCCGCGAAAGTTTTCTGCGTCCGCCTGATCCGCGCGGCACGACACGAACGCTTCGATGCCGAGACCTTGCAACAGTTCCCAGGCATAAACGATCTGCGGCTTGCCATGATAGGCCAGCGACGCCTTGTCGCGGCCCATGCGCGTGCTCTTGCCACCGCCCAGCACGAGTCCCAGCAAGGCTGCGTCAGCCATTTGGAGATCCCCCGGCGCGATAATCGGACTTGCCACCGGTTTTTTCCAGCAACCGGATCTCGCGGATGACGATGTCGTGCGACAGCGCCTTGCACATGTCGTAGATCGTCAGCGCCGCGACCGAGGCCGCAGTCAGCGCTTCCATCTCCACACCGGTCTTGTGGTGGCAGGCCACCGTGGCCGTGACCACCGCCGAAGTTTTTTCGAGACGAATGTCCACCGAACATTTTTCCAAGGCGATGGGATGGCACAGCGGGATGAGATCCCAGGTCTTCTTGGCCGCCTGCGTGGCCGCGATGATGGCGGTCTGGAACACCGGACCCTTGGCCGCCAGAATGTCATTGCCCTGGGTCTGCGCCAGAACTTCCTGGGGCAGATCGACCACGGCCTGCGCCACGGCCTCCCGGTAAGTGACCGCCTTGCCGCCCACATCCACCATTCCGGGCTTGCCTTGCGGGTTTACATGCGAAAAACTCATAGTGGAAAAATGCATTTCCAAAAACCGCTGGAATTACCGGATTTCGGGTAATACATTGGGTAGATGCGATTTACGGCGGGACTCCGAAAAGTCTTTTGGGCCATCATATTGTGCACCGCTACCGGCGTGTTTGCCAAGCCCCCGGCCGGAAAAACCGCCCCGGAATTTTCCCTGATAGGGTTCGATTCCACGGAAAAAGTCAAACTGTCAGATTTCAAGGGCAAGGTGGTATTGCTGGATTTCTGGGCCAGCTGGTGCCTGCCCTGCAAAAAACTCCTGCCCATGGTTGCGGACATGAAATCCCGCTACCCCGACCTTCAGGTGCTGGCCGTCAGTATCGACGTGGATCGGAACAAGGCCATCTCCTTTTTACGCAGTGTCGAAACCGGACTCAAGGCCGCGCACGACGCCGACCAGAAAACTGCCGCGGCTTATGCCGTGGAATGGATGCCGACCTCGTTCCTGATCGACAAGCGCGGACGCCTGCGCTTCCGGCACGACAGCTACACTGAACGGGATTTGGCGAAGATGGAACGCGAAACGCGCCTGCTGCTCGCCGAGCCCGACTCCGCGGAAGCCGCAGTCGTGGACTCGGCGACATTGGGGAAATAAGCCATCGAATCCATGTCGAGCAAGACCCTCGTTCTCACGGGCGGCGGAACCGCCGGGCATGTCATGCCGAATCTCGCGCTGGCGCCGGGGTTGCGCCAGCAAGGCTGGGAACTTCACTACCTCGGATCCGAGCAAGGCCCGGAAAAAAATCTCGCGGAACAGGCCGGGATTCCTTTTCACTCCATCGCCACCGGAAAACTGCGGCGCTATTTCTCGTGGAAAAATTTCACCGACCCGTTTCGTGTTCTTCAGGGCGCGGCGCAAGCGTGGAGTTTATTGGGACAGTTAAAGCCGGATCTGGTTTTTTCCAAAGGCGGTTTCGTCACCGTTCCCGTGGTGTATGCTGCTTTTCTACGACGCATCCCGGTGATTCTGCATGAATCCGATCTCAGCCCCGGGTTGGCCAACCGCCTGTGCCTTCCGCTATGCAAACGCATCTGCACCAGCTTTCCTGAAACCTTGGATCATTTGCCGCGAGGCAAGTCGGCGTTAACCGGAACGCCGGTGCGCGAAGAGTTGCTACGCGGTAACCGGGACGCCGGCCTGCAGTTTCTCGGTTTCTCCAACATCAAGCCTGTGCTGCTCATCATGGGCGGTAGTCAGGGCGCACGAACGTTGAACCAGAACGTGCGCAACGCTTTGCCCCGATTGCTGGAGCGTTTTCAGGTCGCACACCTGTGCGGACCCCGGCAGGTGGATGCTTTGCTGGAAACCACACCGGGTTACCGGCAATTCGAATTTGTGCGCGGCGAGCTGTCGGATGTTCTCGCGGCTACAGATTATGCTGTGTCGCGCGCTGGCGCAAATTCGTTGTTCGAGCTGCTGGCCCTGCGCAAACCCTCCTTGTTGATTCCGTTGCCCATGGCCGCCTCGCGCGGCGATCAGATCCTCAACGCCCGCTCCTTTGAAAAGCGCGGTTTTTCCAAAGTGTTGCTACAGGAAAATCTGACCCCGGATTCGTTGATGCTCGCGCTGGACAATCTTGAACGCGATACGGAAACCCTGCGCCGCGCCATGGATACTTCATATTTGGCGCATGGGATTGAAAAGGTATTGGAAGTGATTGAGGGGGTGGCTCTGTAGGGGCGGATTTTAAATCCGCCCCTACAGAGCCACCCTATCTACCTTAGCCATACAATCATGCATCAAATCATTGATCTCTTTATCCATCTCGACGTCCACCTTACGGACGCCGTGCAACATTACGGCATCTGGACCTATGCCTTGCTGTTCCTCATCGTGTATTGTGAAACCGGTTTGGTGGTGACCCCGTTTCTTCCCGGCGACTCACTGCTGTTCGCTGCGGGATCTCTGGCCGCATTGGGCGCTTTCGGAATTTGGCCTTTGGCCGCCACCTTGTTGGTCGCGGTGTTTTTGGGCGACGTTACCAATTACAGCGTTGGCCGGTTTTTGGGAACACGCTTGTTCCGGGAAGGTTCGCGGATCTTCCAGCGAAAACATCTCGACAGAACCCAGGGCTTTTACGAAAAGCACGGGAGCAAAACCCTCATTATGGCCCGCTTTGTTCCGATCGTGCGGACTTTCGCGCCTTTTGTGGCGGGCGTGGGGAAGATGCGCTACGCCCGGTTCCTCAGTTTCAGCGTGCTGGCCTCCTTGCTTTGGGTTTCGGTGTGCGTGGGAAGCGGGTTTTTGTTCGGAAATATCCCCGTGGTCAAGGGCAATTTCTCACTGGTAGTATTAGGAATCATCGCGGTTTCGCTGATTCCTGCTGCGCTGGGGTTTCTGCGTTCGCGACAAGGTTAATTTTCAGGACTCGGGAGGAATTTCACCATGCTTAAATACGGACCTCTTTTCGCGGGATTGGTTTCGCTGGCGGCGGCACAAAACATCATCCAGCTTCCGGATTCGCTGCGCGCAACCACGGACACGGTGAAGTGGGTGAAAAAAATCCCGATGTACTGCGAAGGCCCGGCATGGGAACCTTCCACCGGAGCGGTGTATTTCACGGAGCAGTTCGCGGCCAATGTTCAGAACTGGCCGCTTTGGAAAGTTCTCCCCGGCAACTCCTCCGATACCGGAAGCGTTTTCGTTGCCAACTACCAGAACAACGGTCTGGATTTTGATCCGCAGGGCCGACTCGTCTCGTGTCAGAATGGGCGCCTCTCGCGTTACAAATCCGACGGTACTTTGGATTCGACCTTGATCACTTTCACAACCCCGGCGCAGGCCAACGATCTCAGCATCGGCGCCAACGGCGCGATGTATTTCACGGGTCTGGGAAACGCGGTGTACTACCTCAGCCCCACGCGCCAAATGTCCACGGCGACAACCAACATCTCCTCGGCCAACGGCGTGGAGTGGATGGAGTCGGAAAACATGGTGTACGTGAACTCAACCTCTGGAAACGCGGTTTACAAATTTCCCGTGGGAACCAACGGTGCCTTGGGAACCCGTTCCAACTACGTGACCTCGCCCGGCCCGGACGGCGGGACCTATGACTCGCACGGCAACCGCTACGTCGCCAGCTACACGCAGGGAGAGATCCGTGTGTTCAATGCGCGCGGGGATTCCATTGGCCGCATTGCGCTGCGCACGGCCACGGGCACGTACGACAATCGCGCGGGAAATCAGGGCAACGTGGACAACTGTGTGTTCGGCGGCGCGGATTTAAAAACACTGTACATCACCGGAGATGGCGGCCTGTATTCACTGCAACTCAAGATTCCCGGACAGGTGCGCTACACTACGGGCATCCGCTCCTATCGCATCTCTCCGCTGCGCAAAGTGGATTTGACGTCCGCCGCGCTTCGCGATCTCCGGGGCCGCGCAGTGAAGATTTACGGCAGGATGCCGGTGATGAAGATCGTTCCTCTCCCGGTTTCGAAACAGAAGTAAGCGCCTTCCGGTTTTGGGGAAAACCTATCTTTTCCCTCCGTGTCCCCGTCCCTGAGATATGAAGATCGCGGTGCGTCCGCGGATAAGAAGGAAGTTCACGCCGCCATCCAGGGCGAAGATCCGGGGCTTTTTCCCGGCGCGTTCTGCAAGGTTCTTCCCGACTCCCTGACCGGAAGCCCGGATCATTGCGTGTTGATCCATGCCGACGGCGCGGGCACGAAATCCGTGGCTGCTTATCTGTGGTGGAAGGAAACCGGCGACGCTTCCGTGTTCCGGGGGTTGGCGCAAGACAGCCTGGTGATGAACCTCGATGATTTGCTGTGCGTCGGCGCCACGGGACCTTTCCTGCTTTCCAACACCATCGGCCGCAACGCCAAACTCATTCCCGGACAGGTGATTGCCGAGATCGTGGCCGGGTATCGCGACTGCATCGACATGCTGGGTCAATACGGGATTGAAATCCGCAGCGGGGGCGGCGAAACTGCGGATCTCGGGGATGCGGTGCGCACGTTGGTCGTGGACTCCACGCTTGTCACCCGGATGGAGCGGAAAAAAGTCGTCACTGCAGAAAAACTCCGTCCCGGACTGGTATTGGTCGGCTTTTCCTCCTCGGGAAAAACTGTTTACGAGTCCAAAGAAAACTCAGGCATCGGCAGCAACGGGTTGACCTCGGCACGACATGAATTGCTTTCATCGCATTATCGCGAACGGTATCCCGAAGCCTTTGCGCCTGAAATCGCGGCATTAGCCTATACCGGTCCGTTTCGGCTCAAGGATATGTTGCCGGGATCCAAGATGACCGTGGGTGAAGCGCTGCTTTCACCGACACGGACCTATGCGCCCTTGCTGGTCAAGGCTTTTGCGGAAGCGGGTGATTCCATCGCTGCGGTGTTTCACAACACCGGCGGCGGACTGACAAAGTGTCTGCGTTTTGGCAAAGGCCTGACCTATGTCAAAGACAATTTGTTGGATGCGCCCCCCTTGTTTCAAACTTTGCGGGAAAGATCCCAACTTGGGTTACGGGAGTTGTATCGTTCGTTGAACATGGGTCAGCGTTTGGAGATCGCCTGCGAAACTGGTGTGGCGGATCACCTCATCTCCATCGCCCAAAAACTCGGGATTGCCGCCAAAATCACGGGTCGTATTGAATCCGGGCCTCCGGCCAACCATCTCGTCATCAAGGTTGAAGGGCAAACGCTGGAATACAGCCTCGATTCCTTCTAATTTTCCCGCCATGCCTTTTATCAACGGCGGGGAACTTCTTTCCCAAGTCAAGCACGAAATTTCAAAAGTCATCGTGGGTCAGGAAGGCTTGATTGAACGCCTTCTGACCGCTTTGCTGTGCCGCGGCCATGTTTTGTTGGTCGGCCCGCCCGGAATGGCCAAGACCACCCTAGTCCACAGTTTTGCGCAATCCTTGAATCTTCCCTTCAACCGGATTCAGTTCACTCCAGACTTGATGCCTTCCGACATCCTTGGAACGGAAATTCTTCAAGACAACCGATCTTCAGGTCAGCGCGAATTGGTTTTCATCAAAGGCCCGATTTTCACGCAGGTTCTTTTGGCGGATGAAATCAACCGTACCCCTCCCAAAACCCAAGCGGCTTTGCTTCAGGCTATGCAGGAAAAAACCGTGACGATTTTCGGCCGCACGGAAAAACTGGTGGAGCCTTTCATGGTGTTGGCCACTCAAAATCCAATTGAACAAGAAGGCACCTATCCGTTGCCTGAGGCGCAACTCGATCGTTTTCTGTTTTCCCTGTATTTGGATTATCCTTCATTTCAGGAAGAAATGGCGATTGTTAAAAAACATTCCACCAAGCTCGACGCTTCCATCAATGCCGTGATTTCGCACGAACAGATTCTTCAGCTTCAGGAACAGGTTTATTCCATGACTGTCTCTGAACACGTGTTTGAAAAAGCCGTCAAATTGACACGCGCTACACGTCCTTCTCCGGAAAATCCAATTTCAGAAACTAAACAGTTCGTTAAATGGGGTGCAGGGCCTAGGGCTGTTCAGTTTCTGGTTCTTGCAGCCAAAGCCAGAGCTTTGCTTCATGGACGTCCCACTCCTGTTGAAGAGGATATTACTTCTCTTTTCAAACCTGCCATGAACCATCGTGTTCAATTGAACTTTCAGGCAGAAGCCGAAGGCGTCACGGTGGATCGGTTGTTGGATGTGATTCAAAAAAAAGTCTGATTTATATCCCAGAAATCTTTTCCTTCAAAGTTCACATACTTCTCTTTTAAATCTTGTCTTTATATAAAACAGGAATAGAAATAGGTGTGTTGGTAGGGAATGAAAAACGGAGTTTTACGATTCCAACCCCAGGAAAAAACTCAGGTTATAAGAGAGAGATTGTACGGAGATAGAGCAGGGAAAATAAAGGGGTTGTTCTCGAAGCGGAATGTTGGGAAGCAGGGAAAATGTTTTTTCCACGTGAATCAACAATTAAATCCCAAAGAGCTTTTCAGAAATCTGCACCGCATTTAGAGCGGCACCTTTACGGATTTGATCCCCCACCACCCAGACATCCAAGGTTTTGGGTTGGCTTAAATCTTTACGGAGTCTTCCTACCAACACTGGATCCTTCCCGGAAGCGTCCAATGGCATGGGCCAGCGATTCTTGGCCCGATCCTCCAAAATTTCCACACCAGGAGCTTTGGAAAGAATGGAATAAGATTCGGAAATGTCCGGTTCGGATTCGAATTCGATGTTTAAAGCCTCGGAATGTGCTCGCAAGACGGGTACCCGGACACAGGTTGCAGTGACACGGATGGAGGAGTCGTGGAAAATCTTAGAGGTTTCCTTGACCATTTTGATCTCTTCCTCGCAATACCCGTTGTCCGTCATGGGGGAATTGTGTGGAAAGAGGTTGAAAGCATAGGGGTGGGGGATCACCGTGTTTTGAAACGGCCGGTTTTCCAGCTTGGCGCGGGTTTCTTCTTCCAATTCATGCATGGCCACGGCACCGGCACCGCTGGAAGCCTGATAGGTGGCGGCCACAACGCGCTTGGCGCGGTAGCGCTTATGCAACGGCCACAAGGCAAGGCACATGATGATGGTCGAACAGTTCGGATTGGCAATGATGCCTTTGTGCTTGGCGATGTCCTCGGGATTGATTTCCGGGATCACCAATGGAACATCCTCGTGCATGCGGAAATAGGAAGTGTTGTCCACCACCACGGCTCCGGCCTTGACCGCTGACGGGGCGAAATCCCGGCTGATTTTGCCACCCGCCGAAGCGAGCACCAAATCCAGCCCCTTGAACGAATCGTGTGTCAGCTCTTGAACGGGCAAATCTTCACCCTTGAAGCGCATGGTTTTTCCCGCGGAACGGGCTGATGCAAGCAGCCGGAGTTCGGACATGGGAAGATTGCGTTCCTCGAGGATGGAGAGGAATTCCTGGCCCACCGCTCCGGTGGCGCCCATGATGGCGACGCGTATGCTCATAGGGTCAAAAAATTTAATCTCTGCCGCACCCTGATCGAAGACGACGGGTGCGAATTTACAGGGCCAAAAGCTATTTTTTGCGCTTTCACCCCAACCATTCGCGGGAAATTTCAGCATGTCCGAATCGCTCGTCGCAGCCGTGGAATCCAACGATGCTTTTTCGGCCCGCCACATAGGTCCCGACGACGCTGAAATCCGCGATATGTTGAAGGCTGTGGGCACTTCGGATCTGGAGACTTTGATTGCGCGCACCGTGCCCGCGTCCATTCGCACCCCCAACCCATTGGATATTCCGGCAGTTGCGGACGAAGCCGCGTTTCTTCGCTTGGCGCGCAAGATTTCCGGGGAAAATCAGACCTGGCGCTCGTGCATCGGCGCGGGGTATTATGGTTGTGTGGTCCCGCCTGTGATTCAGCGCAACGTGCTGGAAAATCCTGGATGGTACACGCAGTACACGCCCTATCAGGCCGAGATTGCACAAGGCCGACTGGAAGCGTTGCTGAATTTTCAGACCATGGTTCTCGATTTGACCGGCATGCAAATCACTAACGCATCGCTGCTGGATGAAGCCACGGCCGCAGCCGAAGCCATGTCCATGCTGTTCGCCTTGCGCGCGGACGAAAGCCGGAAAGTTTTTCTGGTTTCGAACCGTTGTCATCCGCAAACGGTCGCTGTGCTGCAGACCCGTGCTGAGCCGTTGGACATCGAACTTCGCATCGAAGATGTGGTGCAATCTGATCTTTCAGCAGGTGTTTTTGGTGTTTTGTTGCAATATCCCGATACGCATGGGTTGGCAGGAGACATTGGCGTCGCCATCGCGCGATTCAAGAACGCGGGAGCGGCTGTGGCGGTGGCCTCGGATCTGTTGGCGCTGACGTTGTTGAAGCCGCCTGGAGAATTCGGCGCGGACATCGTGCTGGGATCGGCGCAGCGCTTCGGCGTGCCCATGGGTTATGGTGGACCGCATGCGGCGTTTCTATCGGCAAGAGACGAATACAAGCGCCACATGCCGGGTCGTATCATTGGCGTGTCCATCGACCGCCACGGAAAACCAGCACTGCGCATGGCGCTGCAAACCCGCGAACAACACATCCGTCGCGAGAAAGCCACCAGCAACATTTGCACGGCGCAGGTGTTGCTCGCGGTGATGGCCGGGTTTTACGCGGTCTATCACGGCCCCAAGGGGTTACAACGCATTGGACGCAAGGTCCACGGACTCGTGCGCCTTCTGGATGCAGCGCTTACCGGGATGGGTTGCAAGCAGCGCAACGAGGTTTATTTCGACACGCTGCACATTGATCTTCCGGGTGGCAAAGCGTCATTGCTTGCTATACGGACGGAAGCCGAGTCCGCACGCGTGAACTTCCGCTACTTGGATGATGGTTCGATCGGCATCAGCGCTGATGAAACATGGGAACTCGAAACCGTCGCCGGCATTGCCGCCATCTTCGCGGCCGCATTGAACCGCAAAGCGCCGGCAGCGTCTGATCTGCGCGCGATGGCGAAGGATTTGGACGACAAGATTCCGGCACAGTTGCAGCGCACGAGCGTTTTCCTTTCCCATCCCATCTTCAACACGCATCACAGTGAACACGAGATGTTGCGTTATATCCGCGGATTGGAAAAGAAGGATTTGTCGCTGACGACCTCGATGATCCCGCTGGGATCATGCACGATGAAGCTCAATGCGACCGCCGAGATGTTTCCTTTGTCGTGGCCCGGTTTTGCCGAATTGCATCCGTTTGTCCCGGCGGATCAAGCCAAGGGTTATCGACGTGTGTTTTCGGATTTGGAGCGCGATCTCGCCACCATCACGGATCTTCCCGGAGTTTCGCTGCAGCCCAACGCCGGATCGCAGGGTGAATATGCAGGCCTGCTGGTCATTCGCGCGTGGCAGAAATCCCGTGGACAGGGGCACCGAAACGTGTGCCTGATTCCCTCCTCGGCACACGGCACCAATCCCGCCAGCGCGGCCATGGTGGGATTCAAGGTGGTCGTGGTGCGTTGCGACGAAGGCGGCAATATTGATCTTGAAGATTTGCGCCGCCACGCGGAGGAGCACAAGGACGATCTGTGCTGCGCCATGATCACCTATCCCTCCACGCACGGGGTGTTCGAAAGCGGCATCATGGATATTTGCCGCGTGGTGCACGATTGTGGCGGGCAAGTTTACATGGACGGCGCCAACCTGAATGCGCAGGTGGGCCTCACCAGCCCGGGCCGCATTGGCGCGGACGTGTGCCACATCAACTTGCACAAGACCTTTTGCATTCCACATGGCGGGGGCGGCCCGGGCATGGGTCCCATCTGCGTGGCCGCGCACCTTGCGCCGTTCCTCCCCGGACATCCGCTGGCGAAGACCGGCGGCGACAAGGCAATTCACGCCGTCTCGGCCGCGCCGTGGGGCAGTGCCAGCATCCTCACCATTTCCTGGGCTTACATCCGGTTGATGGGTGGGGCACAGCTGAAGCGTGCCACGGAAATCGCCATTCTGAACGCGAACTATCTGAAGTCCCGGCTTGCGCCGCATTACCCCATCTTGTATCAAGGCGAAAACGGTTGCGTGGCGCACGAAATGATTCTGGATTGCCGCGGCTTCAAGCAAACCTCCGGTGTCGAGGTTGAGGACATCGCCAAGCGTTTGATGGACTATGGTTTTCACGCGCCCACGGTTTCATTCCCGGTGCCAGGAACGCTGATGATTGAGCCCACCGAATCCGAGGGCAAGGCCGAACTGGATCGATTCTGCGACGCCATGATTTCCATCCGTGAAGAAATCCGCGCGATTGAATCCGGAAAAGTCGATCGCGCTGACAATGTGTTGAAGATGGCGCCGCACACCGCGGACGAAGTTTCCGCCGACGCTTGGAGTCATTCCTATGCCCGTGAACAGGCGGCCTTTCCGCTGACATGGGTGCGCCAGCACAAATTCTGGCCGTCCGTGGGACGACTCAACAATGCCTACGGCGACAAGAATCTGTTCTGCGCCTGTCCGCCGATGGAGAGCTACGAGAGTTGAATTGAATGTGCGGAATCGCCGGCATTTACAACCGCAACGGCGCCAGTAGTACGGATCACTGCTCGTACACGTATTGACGAAGGTTAAATCCGTTTCGTCAGAACTTTTCCCGTTTCCCCCAAAAACTCTTCCTCGCGCCCCAACAGCCATGCCGTCACCGGCATGGTAAGGATTTGTTTGGTAATCGCCTCGCATCCTGGATAACTTCCGCTTTTCGGAAATGCATCGGGAACTTTGGGAAGCCGGGAAAGGATTTCTGGATATTGTCCCGTCACCCCACCGAATTTGCGGTTTAATTCCCGCCGGAGTTTTTCCCGCAGCGCCGGATTTTTCACCATCACCGGAAACCGTACAGGCAAACGTCTTTCATCATATCTCGTGAAGGGAAGAGAAATGTCCACCGATTCAGAGAAGGTCCGAATGTAGTTCTGAGCCAGTTCCGCATAAGCCTTCCGGTGTTTTTCCAAAGCTTCGAAACACGCTGATCCGATCCTGAAAAATTCCGGATGGATGCGGGTGAATGTCATCGGATGCTTCCACACCGTTTCTCCGATTCCGAAAAAAGGCAGCGAGGATACGATTCCAAAAAGTTGCGGACGAGAAAGCAGATTGATGAGCGCCGCGTTGACCAACGGCGAAGATGTCGCTTTGGGAAATGATTCCAAGATTTCGGTGCACACCGTCCGCAAGGGTGAGCCTTCAGGAAGGCACAGTGCGCCGCCATGTCCGGCATTCAGGCTCTTGCCCCGGCCGAAACTGTAAAACACCGCAACATCGGATTCTTTCGCGTTTGTGAAATCGAAATCCTGCGCGCAGTCACGGAGAAACAGCGGCGGTGGATTCGACAGCTTGGGTTTGGGCTGGGGAATTCCGAAGTAATGCACCAACAGTACCGTCAATGTGGAATGCGTCACTGCTTTTTCTAGAGACTCCGGTACGTAGGACAACGAATCGGGATCGAGATCCGCTTGAATCGGCGCGAGTCCGGCTTGGAGCACGGCTTGGGGAACAGAAGGACAGCACCAGGCTGGCAGCACGACTTCGGAGCGATCCGGATGAATTTTTTTCAGGGCCAATAGCGCGAGATAAAGCGCGGCCGTGCCCGAACCGGTATAGAAGGTGTTTTCTTCCGGGAATCCGCTGTGTCGCGAGAAGAGTTCCTGAAAGTGGGAGCTTCCGGATTTTAAAAGCCTTGTGACCGGAACCGCGTTTCCACCGGGCGGTATTCTGGAAAGACTCATGCGTCGAAAATACATCGACAGAAAGAAGAACGAGGTTGGGAAGAGGAGAGCTTAGCCGACCAGCGCGTGCAACTCAGCCTCTTCGAGAATGTCCTTGAAGGCGTTCTTCCCGGACATTTTCTTGAGATAGTTGGAGTTGGAGCGGGCTGTTTCGGGATTGTCGTACAAATCGAACAGGGGCAGCACATTTTCCCGAACCATGTGCCGCACGGAGGGCAACCCCTCCTTGATGGAGGTGAACGAGAAACCATCCAGAAGGCGATCGAGCTTCCATTCCGTGCTTTCCAGATTGACGTAATGCTGGAAGGTCTTGCTCGCGCCGAGATAGTAGCGATCCTGCTCCGCGTCGAGCTCCCACGGATGCAAGTAAACCATCGCCGGGAGGCCCAATGCGTTCATGCGCCTGATGTATGCCGCCGTCACATGATACGGATAGAGACGGAAGTAGCCGCCGCCGGCCACGGGCAATAATTTCGAACCGAACTTTGCCGTGGACATGGGGAGCTCGATCAGGGGCTTTCCATCGGGCATGCGCAGGCTGTGAGGATAACGATTCGGGTATTTGGGAATGCCGTAACGTTTCCGCGAGATGGGAAAAATGCTCGAGTCGTAGCGGATGCCATTCTTCGCCAGAATTTCCAGCGCCCACAAAGTGTCCTTGACCACCGTGAAATTGGAGGCGCGATGGCCTAGCACTTCCTGCGAGGTGTGCCGGCTGATGGCCTCGAGGGATTGGAGCAGATCCGCTTCGAATTCCTGCGGTGTCATCTGGGTGATGAGCTCATGATGATAACCGTGTGTCGCGATTTCGTGGCCTTCGGCTGCGATCATGCGCACCACTTCTGGAAAATGATCCGCAACCCATCCGAGTATGAAAAACGTCGCCTTGGTGTCATGCGTGTCCAGCATGAGCAGAAGGCGATCCATGTTGTTGAGTATGTGCGTCTCCTGCAAATGCCACGTGCTGCGCGGAACGCCGACATTGTGCGCATGGAACCAGCACTCCACGTCAACTGTCAGGAAGTTCCGTATTTTGGGGGAAAGGGGGACCAAGACGTCGGCGTTCCTTTCCGAACGGACAACGACGTCTTGGTGCTCGGTGCGCGATGATTTCTTCTTGAAAAGCTGACGCAATTTGGCGATGTAAAAAAACAGGGTTTCGCTCACTTCGGAGGCGAAATCCACCACTCGCATGACACGTCCCACCCAAAGAGAAGGCTTTGTTCTCTAAGTCCCTTTGGAGGAGTTTTGGAGGGGTGTAACCATTTTTCTTTCTTGAAACTACAGGATTTCCATTGATTTTCAGGCGTTTTTGAAATTTTGCTTGTGTCGACCATCAGAATTTGCGAAAGAAGTTTTTCCAAAGCAATCAAAATCCCCGTATTTCAGGGAGAGCAACGGTTTTGAAATCAGTGTAAATTAAAAATCAAATACGAGGCGTTAATCGGACGCCTCATGCACTGGATTTTTGGGGCAGAGGAATTCCAAGGCACAAGGCAGGGCCGTAAACATCACCACCAAACCGCAACCGATGCCTAATGTGGCCAAAAAGCCGATGGTCTGCATGCCCTTGTGACTCACGAAACACAGCCCCAGGAATCCGAAGAGGTTGTTCAAAGTGCCCGTGAGAACGGCTGAACCGGTTGTCTGAAAAAGCTCGCGCATTTTTCCGGCGCCCAACTCCAGACGCCGGTGATAAAGGTGGATCACCGAATCCACGGACACGGAAAGAATGGTGGGCACTACGACGAGGTTGAACACGCCCAGTTTCAACCCAAGGATTCCCATCAGTTTGTAGGTCCACCACGAGGACAACACGATGAAACCCACAGCGATCAACACACCCCGCCAACGGCGCATGTCGAGCCATGTGATGACGACGAGTAACAACAACGTGGCGATGGCAAGGATGGGACCGTCGCCCTTGACCATGCGCACCACGTCGGCATAGATGAACCCGCTGCTGGCGACCAGCACCGGTCCCTGTTCTGAGGCGACGTACTGGAAGCGGCTTTTGAATTTGGCGCTCTCAACGGCGTCGCTTTCGCGCATATCGGCGTAGAGATAACCGAGCTTCCCGTGGCTGCCGTCGGCCTCGGTGAGGAATCGTTGCGCCCATCCGGGAAGATCCTCGAAATCGAAGGCCTGCACGTCGAGATATTTCTTCAGGGATTCCAGATCGGAGCGCGTAGAGGAATCGACATGATCCAGTGCGCGCGCGCCGAGCAATCCGCGGATTTCCCCCAGCACGGCCAGTCGTTCCTTCTGCTTCTCCGGCGCGGGCACGAAACTCTGGATGGTGACGAAACTTTCCATCATGGAGTCGGCGGGGTTGCCGTGACGCGCGGCCAAGGAATCGTGAACCGAACGCATTTGCTCAACGCTGTGTCCGAGAATGATGGAAGGAGACGTATTGCGTCCACCCCCCACGGCTCTTCCATAGCTGATGCCGGCGCCCGTGCTTTTGCCGCGCAAGTTGCGGAAGTCGTTTTCAAATTGCACCTGCGGACCGAAGGCAATGACCAAAGTGAAAATGCCGGCGCCGATTCCAAGGCCCATCAGCACCTTGCGGGAAAGCGGAAGCGCCGGAAGCAGGATTCCCCCGTGCACGTCATCGTGGGAGGGAAAAATCCAGTTAATCGTTTTGCTTCCGCCCGGAACGATTTGAAGATGTTTTCCAAGGAAACGGGCCAGGCGTTGCACGAGGAAGAACAGCGGCGGCATGACGATCCAGTTGGCCAGCAACGCGAAGCTGATGCCCAGGCAGATCACGATGCCGAATTCTTTGAACCCCTTGAAGTGCCCCATTTGCAGGCTCAACATGGCGAAGATGTTGGTGGCGGCTCCGGAAATCAGGGAGCGGCCCGTGGCGATCATGGCATCGCTCATCGCGTCCACGGGAGAACGCCCTTCGCGCCCCTCCTCAGCCCAGCGTGAATAGAGATGCACGGCGTACTCGATTCCCAGACCGAGGATGAGGGAGAGAATGAACGCCGTCAACATGGTAAGGCGTTGATACACCAGATACGTGGCACCCATGGCCCATGCCATGGCTACGAAGAGGGGCATGTTGATGAGCAGAAGGTTCACCGGCTTGCGCACGAAGAACCACAGCAGCACCGCCATGAGGATGAAGGAAATCAGACCGGCCACGACCATGTCGGAAGTGACCTCATTAATCTCGTTGAAGTTCCGGTAGGCGCCTGCAACCTTCGCGACAAGACCTTTTCCGTAACTCTGGGGATGCATCGAATCGATGAGGGCCGTTCCCTTGTCGTAGATTCCCTTGGCGAACAGCGCGTTGGTGGAAGGCTGGTTCAACTGCGCCAGCACCACGCCCACCCAGACGCCCTTTGCGGGGTGCCATCCCATGAGACGTGATTGCAGGGAATCGGGCCGGACGGGAGTACCCTCGTCGTCGGTGGTGGTGGACACCGATTCGTGCGCAACTGATCGATGTTGGACCTTCCGGGTCAAGGCCGTGATGATGTCTTCCGGCAGCCCTTCCTTGCGCAGGGCGTCCATGTTGGGCCATCCCTCAAGGCTGGGCTTTTGAGCTTCATCGTCGAGCGATTCTATCAGCGGGTTGGCGGCGGCGAACTTTCCGCCGATCATGCCGTTGACGCGGTCGCGCAGATCCGTCAATTCCCCCGTGGGCAGATAGAGCAGTGCGCGCTTCTCGAAGAAGGATCGATCCTGATCGTATTGAACCCAGATCGCCTCGGGCCATTTTTGCAGCGACTCGGCGACCGCTTTCTGGAACCGTCCGACCGTTTCGATATCCGGCGCCTCCATAGCGATGGTGAAGAAATCCGTGGATCCCTTGCGTCGTTCCGCCTCTTCAATCGCTTCCTTCGACGGCGTTCCCTTGGGAAGTAACACGCGGAGATCGGTGTCGATGCGCAACTTTGTGGATAAATGAAACCCGCCCCACGCCGTGAGTGCGATGAGAATCAGGGGCCACCAAGGGTATTTGTAGGAGAACACCACATAGGAGCGCGTGAGGCGGCCGAAGAGGCCGGGCTTTTTTGCAGAATGCGATGACGACATGGGACTGACAAAATATACAAGCGGCACTTATGGGTCGCCCGTGTGGTTTTGAGGATTGTTTACCATTGTGTTTCTCTGATGTCTGTCAAAGTTGCAACCCTGTGGCTTCTCGCCGGTCTCGTTCCGGGAACAGCTCAATCCGCTGCGCCCGTCACCCTTTCTCCCAGGGAGGTGTTGCAGCGTTTTGATTCCCTGATGGACGCCGGAGTCGCGGAACAAGCCAAGGCGTTGTGCGTGGGTTCTGCCTTGCGGATGTTCCCATTTCTGGTCGAAGCCCAACAGAAACTCGCACCGTTCGTGGACACGGCGTTGAGCCGCGACACGGTGATCGAGGAAAAGCAGGGAGAGGCATGGTGTGTGCTCAAGGCGGTTTCCGATGCGGTGTTCCGCAAACGGTTGATGGGGATGGATCGGATTCACATGGTTCAGGCCGTGCATTTATACCGTCAGCCCGATGGCTGGAAACTGGCCGAGTTCGAAGAGCTTTCGGACGAGAAGAAACCACTGGTGCTTCGCAAGGGAAAACCTGCCGGGGAAAAAATTCAGGGCATGGCTCCGCTGTTTCCCGTATCGCGCATGGCTCCGGCAAGCAGGGCAACTCGGATGCAGCTCAAATTGTCTTTGCGCAACGGCGATTCCTTGCGGGAATTTCCACAAGGATCGGGACAGAAAATTTTGCGGCGCGAGCAGGGTTCAGTTTTGATCCAAACATCGCTCCCCCTCATAGCTCCGGATGAGGATAGAAAGGGGAACGGAGATTCCTTGAAACCTTATCTCGCGACCAGCACCTATCTCGACCTCACAGATTCCATGCTTCTTAGCAAGGCGGGTGAATTGCAAAAAGGCGCGATGGATGGATTGGATCGCGTCCGTCGCGTTTACCGTTTTGTGTCCACTTCGTTCCATTTCAAACTGGGAGCGGCGTTGTTCAGCAACAGCCGCGAAGCCCTGCGCAATCTCGAGGGCGATTGTTCAGAGGCGGCCGTGCTTACAGCGGCGTTGCTCCGGGCTTCAGGCGTTCCGAGCCGGGTTGTGTTGGGTTTCGCCACCCTGGAACGCGGTGTGTTCATCGGTCACGCATGGGCCGAAGCGTTCTTGGGTGGACAGTGGATCGGAGTGGATCCCGCGTTGCGTGAATTTCCGACCGGAGCTCAGCGGGTAATGCTGAAACGGCTTTCAGGCTCCGAGGACATGCGGGTGGAAGCTTCAAACCTGATGCTTCAGGCGCTTTCCAATCTCGACATTGAAATCACGGAAGCCTGGACCGGAGACAAAAAGCTGCCGCTCATCGAGCAGCATGGAAACGCGGAAGAAGGCCGCCGGTTTTTCGAGGATGTGTTAAAAGGGGTGGGGGAATAGTTCGAAATTAAAGATGGTCGGGACGGCGGGATTCGAACCCACGACCACTTGAACCCCATTCAAGTACTCTACCAGACTGAGCCACGTCCCGGCCGGACGTGCTAATGTAAAAGCGCGTGGAATCCCCGTCAATGAAATCCCCCGTATCTCATTGCCGGAATTAATTTTATGCCTCTTTCATTTCGAATTGGAGACCCTTTGAAAACCCTTTCCGCGCTCGATCAACACCGCAAGGCCTATCAACCCAAACTGCCTCCCGCGTTGCGGCAGGGGGCCAACCGGGTGTCGCTTAAAACCGGCGCGGCCACGGAACCTCTCAAGGACAAGGACGCCATCAAACAGGCCTTTCCCAAAACATACGGATTGCCCTTGGTGTCGTTCGAGGCTTCCGGATCGGACAGCGCGGCGGACAAGCCGCTCAAGGTGGGCGTGGTGCTTTCCGGCGGTCAGGCTCCGGGCGGCCACAATGTCATCGCGGGAATTTTCGATTCTCTCCGCGCGCTGCACAAGGACAGTGTGTTGTACGGATTCTCCGGAGGCCCGGGTGGTTTGGAAAAAGGCCAGTACGAAATCATCGACTCCGAAAAGATGGACGCGTACCGCAACACCGGAGGCTTCGACATCATCGGCTCCGGACGCACCAAGCTCGAAACCACGGAACAATTCGATCGCTGCATCGAAGTGATCGAGAAGCTCCAGCTCGACGCGGTGGTGATCATCGGTGGTGACGATTCCAACACCAACGCCGCCATTCTCGCCGAATATTTCCGTGGCAAGGGACTTTCAACGTCCGTGGTGGGTGTGCCCAAGACCATCGACGGCGATCTCAAGAACACGCATATCCCCACGTCCTTCGGATTCGACACCGCGGTGAAAACCTATTCCGAACTCATCGGCAACATCGCACGTGATGCGCGATCGGCCCGCAAGTACTGGCATTTCATCAAGCTCATGGGGCGCTCCGCCAGCCACATCACGTTGGAGGCGGGATTGCAGACCCGTTCCAACGTCACGCTCATCTCCGAGGAAATCGAGGCCAAGAAAATGAGCCTCGACGAGGTGGTGGGATTGATTTGCCGATCCGTGAAGGCGCGAGCTGCGCAGGGCAAAAATTACGGCGTGGTCTTGGTTCCGGAGGGATTGGTGGAATTCATTCCTTCCATCAAGTCCCTGATCGCGGAGGTGAATCACCTGCTGGCGGAGAAGGAAACGGAGTTTTCCAAACTCGATTCCACAGACAAAAAAATCGACACATTGGCAGGCTGGATTAAGACGGACGTTGTGTCCACGTTCAAATCGCTTCCCAAATCCATTCAAGCACAGTTGTTGCTCGAACGTGATCCGCACGGCAATGTGCAGGTGTCGTTGATCGAAACGGAAAAGCTGCTGTCCGAAATGGTAAGCGCACGCTTGAAAAAAGACGCGGACTACAAGGGCAAGTTCACAGCGCAGCATCACTTCTTCGGTTATGAAGGACGCGCCGCGGCACCGTCGAATTTCGACGCGGATTATTGCTATGGACTGGGCAGCGTCGCAGCGGTGCTCATCCGCAACGGAAAAACCGGATACATGGCCTCCATCCGCAATTTGTCGAAGGGCGTGGATCATTGGGAGGCGGGCGGCATTCCCATCACCATGATGTTCAACATGGAAACCCGCCACGGAAAATTGAAACCCGTGATTCAGAAGGCGCTGGTGGAACTCACCAGTCCCGCGTTTGAGGAATTGGTCAAACACCGGGATGCCTGGGAAGTCGAAGATGCGTATCTCTTTCCGGGTCCCATCCAGTACTTCGGCCCTTCGGAAATCGCGGATGCGATTACGAAGACCTTGATGCTGGAAATGGGATAAAACCGGGCTTTTCTGAAAAAACGGCCTAATCCTACGTTAAAATCCAAAGGCGCTGATTTTCGGTTGAGCTTAGATTAAAAGCTCACCATTTCAGTGCTTTTCTGTTTCAAGGGAGTGTTATGAATCGGGCGCTCATGTTTTCCATACCGTTGGCCGCCTTCGCTTTCGGCACGGCTCAAACCGTTCAGATCACGGGTCGCATTATTGAGCGCGCCGCCATGGATCCTGTTCCTGGAGCGACGGTTCGGTTGAAGGGTTACAACCTGACCGCGACCACGGATTCCGCGGGGAGATTCACGCTGTCAGGCAATCCGGTTTCTTTGCAACCCCGTCGCTTGGAATGGAAAACCCAGTTGATGGAACACGGCCTGTTGCGTGTGCATGTGCTCGCCGGTCAGACCCACGTTTCGACGGCCTTGTTCGATACGCAAGGAAAAAAAATTGCAACAAACACTTATCACTTTGTGTCCGAGGGTTGGTACAACCTGAACGTGATGGAAAAAGCTCCGGCGAGTTTTATCGGATTTCTTCAAGTGACGGCAGGTGATGAGACCTATCACTTCAAGGTGTTCCAGCACGGCACCCCGTCTTCTTACGCGGAAGCGCGATTTGCGAACGGCACTGCGCCATTGGCCAAAACCGCTGCACCCGGTGATAGTGTTCAAGTGACCATGACCGGGTTGAACTTGAAGACGGTGAGCGCTCCTTCGAACGGCGATCTGGGCGATATCATCATGGAATACCCGCAGCGCGCCATGACCGGTGTGGGCATGCCGCCACCATATGGCGCCAAGGTGCTTTTCGACGGCACACGCGGCGCGGCTTACGCCACCGCGAATTACGTCCCGCTTTGGCACGAATGGTGGCGCTTCAACGTGGGCGGCGTGGGGCCCAAGCCGGCGCAGCCCATCAGCTTCAGGCTTGCCCGGGATCCGGAATACCCGAATGACACGAACCGCGTGACGTTCCGCATGTGCTGCGAAACCGCGACCGGGCGGTGGGGTTACAGCGACATCCAAGAGAACGAAAAGCACGGTGACGCGCAGATGCATGTGGAATGGATTCAGATGGGGAAGTGGGACAGCACCCAGGCCGAGAATCCTGATACCACCACGCAATGCACGGCCACGAGCGCCACCAGTTCGGCCTGCTGGAACAACAGCGGCGTATATGTTCAAAGCCGTTTCGAAATCCAGATCCAGAGCAACGCACTGCCGCCCACGACCATTACGGACACGCATTATATGGGATCCGTGGTGAACGAACATGCCCCGCTTTCCAACCAGAACAAGAAGAACGGAATATGGCAGTCCTACGATATCACCTTCCGCACGGCACGTTGGAGGTCCACCACCACAAACCGCGCTAACGCCGGCGACACGAACGCCCGCATCACGGCCTGGTGGAACGGCGTGCAATCCCATCTGAACTGGTCGGCCACGGGCGCGGCGGCCGGAACTTCCAATCACAGCGGCGAGAATATGAACGACACTCTGTATGGTCTGAAGCTGCAGGATGAAATCGGTGACGTGCGTTTCCGCAATGTGTGGATCAAGAAGCTGAAGATCGATTCGACCGGGACAAATTTCTTTTATTGAAAATTCCAAGTTGTAGGGGCGAACGGCCGTTCGCCCCTACAACTTGGCCAACCGATTCAACTCATCCGCCGTCAACTCCCGGAATCTTCCTTCAGGCAGATCTCCGAGTTTCACGCCGCCGAATTCGATGCGCTGAAGATCTTCGACATGATGGCCGATGGCCTGCAACATGCGGCGGATCTCGCGTTTCTTACCCTCCCGCAGGCTCACCAGAAAGTAGTCGTCATCGGGTTCAATCGATTCGCACTTGAACACCACACCGGGTTCGATTTCGATCCCGTGCAGCATTTCGTCCGCGTCTTCACGAGAAAGTTCATGACGGGTGCGCACAGCATAGACGCGTAGCACACCATGACGCGGATGCGTCAGTGACAAAGTCCATTCGCCGTCACTCGTGAAGAACAAAAGACCGCGACTGTATCTGTCGAGACGGCCCACATAATGCAACCGGTGGAATTTTTCGGGGAGAAGATCATATACGGTTTCACGATCGTGCGTGTCGCCGCGCGAGCAGAGATAACCGGGGGGTTTGTTGAAGAGGAGGTAGGTGTGCTGTTCCGCGGCCTTCACAGGCTTGCCATCCACGGCCACGCGATCCGAATCTCCGACCTCAGTAGACAGCTCCGCGATCTCGCCGTTGACAGTCACTCGTCCGAAACGGATGATTCCTTCGACCGAGCGCCGGCTTCCCAACCCGCACAGTGCGAGATAACGATTAAGACGCATTTCCGTCGCCAGGATTTTTGATTCCCAGTCGTGTGCCGAAATCCTTCAGCAATTCCTCGTTGCGCGTCAGGAATTGCCGCGCCACGCCCACCGCGATTTCCACGGTGTCTTTGCCGAAGCGTTCGGTCCATCCGGCGACCAACGCGGAGGTTTCGCTGCCGAGTGGCTTGCCCGCTTGAAGTTCGCGCGCCATGGAAAGCGCCAGTCGCATGCCGAGTCCGCTGCGGATGCGCTCGACATCCTGCGTGTTTTCGATCAACTGATCGAGCCGTGCCAGCGTTTCATCCAGATTCCCGGCATCCATGCGCTCAGACATCAGGCCACCTTATCGACTGAAATTTTTTTACCGGTCCCTGAGCTTGTCGAAGGGCCGGTCGTTATTTCAAAGTCTTCCTTGCTCAACGGCTCCGAGCGCAAAGCTTCTGGGTCCATGCGCAGCAGCAATCCGAATACGGCGTAGGGATTGACAGTGGAACCGCTCGGCTGCGTTTTCAAGCGCAGGCAGAGACCATCTGGATTGAGACGAGCTTCGAGGATTTCTTCCCGCGCATCCAGAGGCTTGTCGCGGTGCATGCCGGTTTCCACCAAACCGTTTTGAAAGCGATCCAACGCATCCGCCAACGCCTGTGTGCCGCCGGAGAAATTGCCCGGCAGCTTGTACAACACGTTTTCGATGCGCGGCATTTTCGCCGTGGGCGCGGCATCGAGCGCGATCACGTCCATTCCCTCAGGCAGGCATTCGTTAAGCCGGCTGATCCACGACGTTGAATCGCCTTCCAGAGGTTTCGCAAATTCGACGATCAGCAATTCCTTGTGTGACGCGAGACCGAGCGGCAAGGCCCCGGTGTTCTTGAGCGCGGCCCGCGGGTTGAATCCGGAAGTCAGCCGCAGGGAGATCTTAAGGCGGCGAAAGGCTTTTTCAAAAAGGTCGTGCGTATTCTGGTGCGCGATGAAGCGCGCCAATCCGGTCTTGCGGTAATACAGGTGATAGGCATAAGAGGCGTCCGAGCTGCGTGCATGGCGTTCCTTCGCGAGCGCGGAGATTTCCTCGGGTTGCCGGTTTGGGGCCACATAACGCACGGGATCCAGAGACAGTTTTGTATCCTCGCCGTTGCCGGGGATACCGCACTTCTGGCAATCACCCCATTTGCAATCCGGAACCGGCGCCGCATCCTCGCGGAACATTTTCTTGTACTCGTTTTTGAGATAGCCTTTATTCGCCCCGGCGTGGATGAAATCCCACGGGAAGACTTCATCCAGATCGCGCGAGTCGTAAACCCGCGCCATGTCGTAGCCGGTTTCTTCCCAGATTTTCTGCCAGCCTTCGAAGCTGAAATGTTCGGAGAAAGATTCGAACACCATACCGCGCTTGTAAGCTTCGTAAATCAGCGCCGACTGGCTGCGGTCGCCACGCGAATAAAAACTTTCGACCCAAGACAATCCGTAATCGGCCCACGTGATACGCACGCCGGGAACGCGACGGAAGGCTTCACGCACGTACTGGATGTGCGCCTTGACCGTGACTTCGTCCATGAAAGGAACCCATTGCATGGGCGTGAACGGCTTGGGGACGAGGATGCCGATGTTGGCATGCACGGTATTGCGCTTGTTGTGTTTCAGGGCGATGGCGCTGAGGTTGCGAATCAGGCCGCAGAACGCTTCCATGTCTTCCAGGTTTTCCGTGGGAAACCCGATCATGGTGTACAACTTGATGTTGTGAAAGCCGCTTTTGAACACGCTCTCCGCCGCATCGTACATGTCCTGATCGCTGATGGTCTTGTTGATCAGCTTGCGAATGCGCTCGGAACCGGTTTCGGGCGCGAAAGTTGCGCTCTTGCCGCCGGACAGCGCCGCAGCCTTGCGGGCGAGTCCCTGTCCGAAGCTGTTGGCGCGCAACGAGGGCAACGACACGTCCACACCGTCGAAGTCTTCGTTTTCCACGATGAAGTCGAGCACTTTTTCCACGGGTTTGTAATCCGCCGTGGACAGTGAAAGCAAACCGAGTTCGCGTTCACCTGTGGCTTCCATGCCGCGGCGTGCGATGTCGATGGCATCGTCCGCGTTCAGTTCGCGGTTGGGGCGGTACCAGTAACCTGCCTGGCAGAAGCGGCAGCCTTGCGTGCAACCGCGCATCACTTCCACGGAAAAGCGATCGTGGACAAGTTGCATGTGGGGCACGAGATTGCGTACCGGATAATCAGCCGGATCGAGTTTTTCCACCCAATGACGCTTAATGCTTTTGGCCCGCACATACGGACCTTGCGACGCTTCCACTACAGGAACGGTTTCACCGCGTTCGTTTTGCGTCGTCTCCAAAAAGCGCGGGACATAGATTCCGGGAAGTTCGGACACACTGCGGAGAATGTCGCCGCGGGATTTTCCCGCGCGGCGGCCTTCGCCCAGCACGCGCAGCAATTTCGGCGCGAGATTTTCCCCGTCGCCGATCACGAAGAGATCGAAGAAGTCCGCCACGGGTTCGGGGTTGGCCATGCACGGCCCACCGCCGATCACGAAGGGTTCGGATTCCGCGCGATCCTTGGCAAAGGCATGCACTCCGGCCAGTTCGAGCACGAAGGGCACGTTGGTGTAATTGAGTTCGGTCTGCAGGGAAATGCCGATGGCTGTGAAGTCAGCGATGGAGCGGTACGACTCGAGCGTGTACAACGGAATTCCAAGCGCGCGCAATTCCGCCGACATGTCCGGCATGGGCGCAAAGGCGCGTTCGGCTGCCAGATCCGCTTCGCGGTTGAAGAGGTGGTACAGCACCTTGGTGCCGTTGTGCGACATCCCGATTTCGTAAACGTCTGGAAACACCAAAGCGATGGACGCGATTACGGTGTCCGGATCCTTGACGATCTGGTTGGCCTCGCCGCCGAGATAGCGGCCGGGATTTTTCACCTTGGGCAAAATGCGGGGAAGAACGTCGGTAATGGAAGCAGTCATGGCACATCCTCTCGGGCTTCACCTCAGCAAGCGCGAGGCAAGGATTCGAACCTTCCGAAGGGGGTCTCAATTTATACTTTACCGCTGCTTCTGGCAGCAAACGCGATGTCGACCACCACAATTCGCAAAAAACCGAACAAAGTTCTCCTGCTGGACCGCAGCACCTGCATTTCCTGCGCGGGTTGCGTGGGCACTTGCCCGGATCTCGCGCTCGACATGTTCGGACTCGATCTGCAGGTCTTTCAGGACAAATGCACGTACTGCACCATCTGCGTGCGGTTCTGCCCCGTCGGAGCGCTGTCGATTGAAAAGCGCGAGCCGCGTCCTGAAGACAACGCGTATCAAACTCCCAAAACCGCTGCGGATTTCCTGCATCGCGCCCCGGCATGAAGTCCAATAAATACGACGTCGTGGTGATCGGCGCGGGTCCGTCGGGCAGTCTATGCGCCCGCAATCTGGCGCGCAGCGGTTACAGCGTTTTGCTGTGCGAGAAACGCCCCGTGGTGGGCGTGCCCGTGCGTTGCGGCGAAGCCACCGGTCCTGTGAAGCGTTTGTCGGACTTCATGACCGTCAATCATGACTATATCGAGACCCGTTTCACCGGCGTGATCTTCAACGGCCCCGGCGGCATCAACATCCGCTATGATGCCGGCAAAGAACTCGGTGTGATGCTGGATCGCAAGCTCTTCGATCAGGATATCGCCAATCAAGCCATGCGTGAAGGCGCGGAGCTTCAGACAAGTGCGCGCGTCACGTCCATTTCATCCACGACAGCTTCGGGGATCGGAAGAACACTGACGATTGAAAAAGACGGACAAACTTTCGAGGTTGAAGCCAAGATGGTTGTCGGCGCCGACGGCGCGGAATCATTGAGTGGTCGCTGGGTCGGGCTCAAGACGCGTCAACTGCCTCCGCTCGCATGCACGGCCGTCGAGTTGCGCGTCAAGGCCGAGGATCCCAACCCCAACCACCTAACCTTCTGGGGCGGACATGACACCATCGGCAAGGGTTACATCTGGGTGTTTCCCAAGGTGAAATCCAAGGTGGTGAACCTCGGTTCGGGCGAACTCGTGCCCAAGCTCGGCGCGCGGAACATGTACGACCTTTCCATGGAGTACAAGAAGAAGCTTTACCCCGATGCGGAGATCGAGGAAGTGCACGGCGGTTGTGTGCCCGTGAGCGGCAATCTTGAGGAGTACACGGCGGATCGCTTTCTCCTCTCCGGTGACGCAGCGCATCACACCAATCCGCTGACCGGCGGCGGCATCATGGCCGCGCTCGTGGCCGCCGAAACGGCGGCGAAGTGGATCGATAAAGGTTTCAAGGCCGGGGATCTTTCCAAGACCTTTTTGAAGCAGTACGAAGAGGAATGCTGGAATCGCTTCGGGAAAAACCATCGCAGGGAGGCCCGTATTCGTGACTTCATCCTCGGTCTTGGCCCGCGCGATCAGGAATGGTTCTATCGCATCTTCAAAGGCATGGTGGATGGAAACTTCTCGATGCCGTCCCGCATCGTCGGGTTCTCAGGCTTGGGCCTTTTGGCCGGCAAGAATTTCGGCTTGATGAAGAAAAGTTTTTTTTCCTAATTCGCTGGGCTGGCTTCGGCTTCGCTCAGCCAGCAAAACACAATTGTTTTTGTGCCCTGAGTCGAAGGGCACAAACAGGCGAGCGGTTATCCCACCCTACACTGCCGCCAGCGTATTCATATCCCTGCTGTACAGAATCCTATTCGACCAGCCTTTGTCCGCCGCGTTGATCATCGCCTTTCCGATCTTCTCCGTGCTCGTGAGATAGTTCGGAAAGAACACTTTGACGATGGGAAACACCGGCCAGAAGAAGAAGTAAAAGAATCGGTACAGCGCAGTGCGGGATTTGATCCCGTGCATGGGCTGAATCACTCCGGGGCGAAACAGATACACCGCTTTGAATGGCATGCGCGACAGGGCATTCTCGGCCTTGCCTTTGATCCGCGCCCACATGATGGGACCTTGTTCCGTGCTGTCGGTTCCCGCGCCGGAGACAAACACCATGGTCATGTTCGGGTTCAACCGCGACAGCGTTTCGCCCGCGGCGGCGGGAATGTCGCAGGTGATCCGTTTGTAGTCCTCTTCCTTCATTCCGGTGGAGGCAACGCCGAGGCAGAAGAAACAGGCGTCGAATCCCGACAATTGATTTTCAATCGCGGAGTAGTTCCACAGATCCTTGTGCTCGATTTCGCGGAGCTTGGGATGGCTCTGGCCGGTTTTGCTGCGGCCGATGGCGGTGACATTTTTGACGCGGTTGTCGAGCAGGCATTCGCGCAGGACACCTTGTCCGACCATGCCCGTGGCGCCGAATAGGATGATGTTCATAAGGAGGAAGTTAAGAAATGGATGATTACCAATCCCTCGCCATAAATCTTCCCCTGGTTCCCGACAAAACAGCCATGCACTTTTCCAGATTCCGGGCTTGGGCTTCGGGAGATTTCAGGTGTGAGAGATAGCGGAGGATTTCTTTTTGCCGACTCGGGATCAGCGCGTCCCAATTTTTCTTCGCCTTCTTGTTCTTCATCAACGGACGCTCGAACCAAACCGGCATGGGATGCATTGGCCCGTTGCGGTATTCGGCGTCGAACGCAACCTCCACACGGACCTTGTCCCCGACTTTCGTACCGGAAGCTTTCCGGACAACCTCGTGCAAATACAGATAGAAGTCGCCGTTGCCGACCGGCATCATGTTGATCCGCCACGGCTCTTTCTTCGGTTCGCCGTTGATCCGCACCAGAACCGGCATCGGCTTGCGCCAATCCGGCTGCAACTTTTTCGCCCACGCGGCGTTCACCAAGACAAACGGATTGATTCCCCGGATTTCAATCAGGGCGGGGAAGGATTGTTTGGGCATCAAGCAAAAATTAGTTGGGCTCTGGCTTCGATATGCCGCCCGATTTGGATAACTGAAGCGGCTACTCAGCCATCGCTTTAGGAAATTGAGAGGATATCGATCTTAAAAGAAAAATACAGGGAGTAACAAAGGTTAAGGTATCAGTTTTCATTTGCAACGTGAATAGTGGCTATAACAACAGCTATTGTTACTGCTATAAAGGAAACCGTATCTTTAATTGCGCGGCCAGTCGGAATCGTTGGTGACTTCCAGACAACAAATACCCCGATTATCATTAGAAGTACCAGTAGAGTTGCCATTACAGTAGTGGCGACAACTTTACCACGGGGCGCTATTAAACCGGCGAGATAGCCCCACAAATATCCAAAGGCTAAGCTGCTTATAAATGGTGCAACGTATATGTAAAACCATCCATCTACAGATGCTGAACCCCAAAATTTTGCGCTTAGCCAGAAAAAACCACCAATCAAAGCCCCGCCCAGTGCCGCACCTATAATTGTTCCGAATGGCATTGCAATCCATAGCAACCATTCGTTTTGCTTTACGGTATTCGGCTCTTTCGAATACATACAAGCGGATACTAGTAATTTGGGTTGAACTTCAAGGCAAACCTTAAATTTCGGGGGAAAATCTCCTGAAAATCTCCATTTTTCCCAACCCAACCCTTTCTAAATTAGGACCCCGTCCAAAAACACCAGAAGGAGCCAACAATGGCAGAGTTTTTCCCCGGCATCGGCAAGATCAAATACGAAGGCCCGGACTCCAAAAATTTCCTCGCGTTCAAATACTACGACGAAAACAAGGTCGTCGGCGGCAAGACCATGAAGGACTGGCTGAAGTTTTCCGTGTGCTACTGGCACACCTTCCGCGGCGTCGGATCCGATCCGTTTGGTCCCGGCACCATCAAGCGCCCGTGGGAAGACGGCACCAACTCCGTCGAGAACGCCCTGCGCCGCATGGACGTCGCCTTCGAGTTCATGACCAAGCTCGGCAATCCGTACTGGTGCTTCCACGACCGCGACATCGCGCCCGAGGGTGCGTCGCTGGCCGAGAGCCACAAGAACCTCGACGCCTTGATCGCCCGCGCCAAGGAATTGCAGAAGGCCACCGGCATCAAGCTCCTGTGGGGCACGGCTAATCTGTTCTCCAACCCGCGCTTCATGAACGGCGCTTCCACCAACCCCGATGCGCATGTGCTTGCGTACGCCGCGGCGCAGGTGAAGAAGGCCATGGAAGTGACGCTGGAACTCGGGGGCGAAGGTTATGTGTTCTGGGGTGGCCGCGAAGGCTACATGTCGCTGCTCAACACCGATATGAAGCGCGAGCTCGATCACTTCGCCCGCTTCCTGCGCGCTGCTGCGGACTACAAGAAGGAAATCGGCTTCAAGGGCACCTTGCTCATCGAACCCAAGCCGAAAGAACCGACCAAGCATCAGTACGACTTCGACGCCGCTACGGTGATGGGCTTCCTCCGCACCTACGGCCTGGAGAAGGAATACCAGATCAACGTCGAAGCCAACCACGCCACTTTGGCGGGTCACACCTTCGAGCACGATCTTGAAATCTCCTCGCGCTATGGCATGCTCGGCTCCATCGACGCCAACACCGGCGACGCGCAGCTCGGCTGGGACACCGACCAATTCAACATGGACGTGAAGAGCACGACGCTCGCCATGCTCGTGGTGATGAACCAGGGCGGCATGCCCGTGGGCATCAACTTCGACGCCAAGGTGCGCCGCGAGTCCACGGATCTCGAGGACTTGTTCATCGCCCACATCGGCGGCATGGACGCGTTTGCGCGCGGCCTGATCAACGCCGACCGCATCCGTCAGGAAGGCACGTTGGGCGACTGGGTCAAGAAGCGCTACTCCAGCTACGACTCCGGCATCGGCGCGGACTTCGAAGCGGGCAAGGCCGGCTTCAAGGAACTGGAGAAGTGGGTGCTTGCCGCCGGCGAGCCGAAGCAGATCTCCGGCCAGCAGGAGAAGTACGAAGTCCTGTTGAACCGTTACGTCTAATCGACAAGACCCTCAATGTTCAAAAGCCCTTCCATTCCGGTGGAAGGGCTTTTTATTGGTTTGTAACTTACAACGCTGCGATTTTGACCTTCCTAGCCACCGGCTTACCGAGGTTTTTATGCCGATTTTTTCGAACCAGAATGCGCGAAGGGTGGTGCTCGTCCTGAGTCTTGCCCTGGCCGCCCGCGCGCAGGAAACGTTGAGCGGAGTCCAGCGTGAGCTCGATCGCGTGGAGCGCGAAACCGAGCGCGAAAAGGATCTGGACAAGGCCGAGCGCGGACGCGCCGCCGAGTTTGAGACCCGCAAGAACGAAAAGCTGCAGGCGCTGCGCGATCAGATGAAGGCCACGGATCGCATAATCGACAGCCTGAAGCGCGCCATGGAATTCCAGAAGGGACGCAAGGTCGCCAAGAAAAACGAGGCTGCGCAATTTCAAGCCCGGCAGAAGGAATTCCGCGATGCCATCGGCCGGGAAATTGAGACCATGAAGGCGTGGCTGGAAAAGGATTTCCCATACCAGAAGGAAAAGCGTCTCAGCGACTGGGATGATTTGGCCAAGGCCAACCAGGAAGCTTCACTTCCCGTCGAGGAAACGCTGGCGCGGCTGTTCTCACTGGTGCAGACCTCCATGGATTTCGCACAGGACACCGAAGTATATCCGGGAACCTACACCGCCACCGATGGTGATCAGTCCGAGGGCACGTATGTGCGGCTTGGCGCCGTGATGCTGGCCTTTGCCTCCTCGGACGGACAACGCGTGGCGTATCTGTCCAAAAGCGACAAAGGCTATGAGTGGAAGGACAAAGATTTGAGTTCGGACGCGCGCAATGGAGTTCTCACGGCCGTGCAGGTCGCGCAGGGCAAGGTCGCGCCGCAACTCGTGGCTCTGCCGCTGGCAGCCCCCAAGGTCAAGGCGGTGGGACAATGAATCGCATCGCCAAGGTATTCGCAATAGGTCTGCTGGCCCTTGTGGGCGCACGCGCCCAGCAGGTCACGGTGGATGAGAAGCGTGATCAGATCGAGGCCCTGAAGATCGAACTCGATCAGGCCAAGCAAATGCGCGACAAGGTGATCGCCAAGCGCTGGGACAACAAACAGCGCGACATGGACGCCCGCGAGAAATTCAATCAGGAATATGACGATCTCAAGTCCAAGCTCGACGTCAAGACACAGGAGGCCGATCGCCTGCACGCCGAGATCCAAAACTATTTGCGCGATGCCGAAGAAGCCGATGCACAGGCGGAAACCGAACGTGTTCAGTTTCTCTCGCTTGGCGGCACTTTGCGCGATAAGATGCGCGAGATCGGTGACCCGCTCGGCAAATCCTTTCCCGTGCAAATTCCGGAGCGGTTGCAGAAGCTGAACGCCGTGTTGAAAGGCGCAGAGGTCAAACGCGAGGCTCCAGGCGAAGTGTTGGTCGATCTGATGAACTTCGAACGCGACGAACTGGCCCTCAGCCGCGACATTTCCCTCGAACATCGCGGCTTTGTGCGCGCCAACAAAACACCGGGCGAAGGCACCTTGTTGCGTCTGGGTTTCGTGACGGAGGCCTATCGCGATTCCAAGTCGGGTCAATCGGGCTTGTTGCTCAAGAATGCTCCGGGAACCTCCTTCACGCCGTTCGATTGGCGCGAAGATTTGCCGGTGTCCGTGGTGCAGCCGCTGAGTCTGGCCATGCAAAGCCTGGAAAAGGAATCCGCCAAAACCATTTTGATTCCCATGGACGTGCTGCTCACGCAGAACTCCGTGAAATCATACACGCATGAATCCAAAAAGGGATTTTTCGCCACGTTGTGGAAGACGGTTAAGACGGGTGGCATTTTCATGTGGCCGCTGCTCATCATCCCGTTCATCGTGATTGGATTGTTCCTGCGCAAAATTCTCCAGTTGTTGCGCAGTCGCAAAGGACAGGCCTTGTGCACGCAGGTCATCCTCAAGATGGAACAGGGAGATTTGGCCGCCGCCGCTTCACTGAGCGCGCGTCAATCCGGGAATCTCGCGTTGCGAGCCTTGGGCGCGGTCTCGGGATTGGGTTCGAGCGTGGGTCGTGAGCACGGCGAAAAGACAGTGAGCGAGCTGATGCTGCACGAAGTTCCGCGTCTGGAGCGCCATCTCACCACCTTGTCCGTACTGGCCGCCGCCGCCCCGCTGCTCGGTCTGCTAGGTACGGTGTCGGGTTTGATCGCCATGTTTCAGATCATCACCGAGCATGGCGTCAACGATCCCAAGCTGCTTGCCGGCGGCATCGGCGAAGCCTTGATCGCCACGGAGACGGGTTTGCTCATCGCCATCCCGACCTTGATCGGGCACAACTATCTCGCCAACCGCGTGGACGACGCCGTGGCCGAAGCCGAGTACTACGGCATGAAGGCACTGAACGCGCGCTGGCCCCGGGAGTGACATGTCGGGACAGATTCCGGCATTGATGGAAAACACCTGGTACCTGCTGCAGCAGGGCGGTTGGGTCATGGGTGCGATTTTTGTCGCGGGCCAGGCCGGATGGTATTTCGTCTGCGAACGCTGGTGGCACTACCGCACACAACGTTGTGCTGTCCCGGAGTTGCTGCGCGGCGCGGAGAACAATCCTGAAACATTGGAACGCAAGCTTCTCTCGGATCGCCGTTTGCGCGGTGTGTTCGCCGAGGTGGTGCGCGCTTTGTCCGAAGTGCGGCCGCAGGGACGCGAAGCCATGGTGCGTCGCAGTCGCGAAGTGCTGCAGGCTTCGGGAACGCGCTTGAACCGTCACCTCAGCACCATCGCTGTGCTGGCGGGTGCAGCGCCGTTGCTTGGATTGACCGGAACCGTGGCCGGG
>OMJM01000061.1 GCA_900299345.1 bacterium
AAGGATATCAATGACTGGTTGCGGAGTGGTGGATTGGGAACTCGGCTGTGATTACAGAGGACGTGCCCCGGAAATATCATAGACGGTGAATTGTCTCTCCATCAAGCCGTGCTGCCGCACGGCTTCTCTCCAGGGTTCGATATGCGGGGCCTTGAGGTGCCTGTCGAGGCTTTCCTGATCCGGCCACAATTCTGAAAATCGGATGACCCCCTGATCAAAGGGATCCTCGGCCGCATCGTAGGTGATGCAACCGTCATTCCGGCGCGTCGCTTCCACAAGTTCGCGCAGGTGAATCATGAGGTGGGCGATTTGATCCTGAGGGAATCTTAAGTAACCCACCACAACCACTTTGGCATTCACGAACAGAGTATAACATTCCCGCTTTAATTCTCGAGAACAACAACAAAAAAGCTCCGGTTCCCCGGGGCTTTCCAGTTAAAACAAGCCGATGGCTAAGTACCCACCCGATTAACCTAGCCGAGGTGGTACAGATCACCCACGGAAACGGCCGGGTAACAAAACATCGTGACAAAAACATTCCTATCCGAGATATCCTTTAGGTGCCGCTTTCACCGCCCGCGACTTCCGTGGTGTTGGATGAAAGAGGTTATTGATTTCAACGGAGGAACCCACATGTCCACAATGACCAACTGGATCGATGTCGCGAGAGAGCTTGGCCCCCTGTTCGCGGAGCGCGCCTCCGTCCACGACGCCGAGGATATGTTCGTCGCGGAAAATTACGCCATGCTGAAAGAGCGGGGATTTTTCGCGGCCGGCGTTCCACAGGAACTCGGCGGCGGCGGCGCCTCGCACGCGGATCTGTGCGCCATTGTCCAGGAAATCGCACGCCATTGCGGCTCGACCGCGCTCGCATTTTCAATGCACACCCATAATGTGGCGACACAGGTTCTCAGTTGGTGCGTGGGCAACAAGGCCCCCGAGGGACTCTTACGCCGAGTGGCTGCCGAGAATCTGGTCATCGCCACTTCCGGAGGATCGGACTGGCTGCAAGGGTCGGGAAAGCTCGAAAAGGTCGAAGGAGGCTTCCGGATGAAGGGTCGCAAGATCTTCTCCAGCGGCATTCCCGCAGCAAATATTTTCACAACCACCGGCATCTACGACGATCCTGAAAACGGGCCGACGGTGTGCCACTTTCCCGTACCGCTTCCCTCCGAGGGATTCAAGATTCTCGATACGTGGCGCGTGCTGGGCATGCGCGGTACCGGTTCGACCGATGTCGAGCTGGACGTATTCATCCCCGACTCCGCGATGGGCGGTTTAAAGAGAACTCCCGGCAAGTGGCATCCGTTTCTTCATCTGGTCGCCCTTTCCGCCCTGCCAATCGTCTACTCCGCCTATCTGGGCATCGCCGAATCGGCGCGCGAGATAGCCCTCGGGATGGCCCGGAAGAAAAAGGACGATCCGAGCATGCCCTATCTCGTCGGCGAGATGGACAATCTCCTCATCACGGCGCAGGTCGTCCATGCGAGCATGGTCGAGATGGTCAAGACCGCCAAGCCCGGCCCTGATGCGACGAGCGCGATGGGGGCTCGAAGAACAATCCTGGGGCAGACACTCGTGCGTGCGGTGGAAAAAGCCCTTGAGGTTGGAGGAGGAGCGGCGTTTTACAGAAGTGCACCCCTGGAACGGCTCTTCCGTGATATCCAGGCGTCGCGTTTTCACGTGATACAGGAAAAGGCGCAACTCCGGCTCTCAGGCCGCCTAGCCCTCGGGCTTGACATCGATGGTTAGGGTGGCTTACGGCGGGGAAGGATATCAATGACTGGTTGCGGAGTGGTGGACTAGGGGCAATTTGATTTGATAGACCAAGTATGCCAAAACAATCTTTTCCGGACTAATTTTTGCTTTGAAATGCTTTAGTAAATCCATTCTATGAGGCCTTAAAATGAAAACCATCTTTGCGATATTATTTCTGCTTTGTGTCCTCCTGATGAAAACAAATGCTGACGAATTTAAGATAATCAGCATATCAGAATATCCATATAGCTACAACGTGGTTAGCACTTATTCGGGGCAAACAGTGGTGACCAAATGGGAAAACGGTATAGCTATTAAATGGACCAACGTCGGATTTTCTGGATACGACGTTTATGTGTACTACTCCGGCAAAACATCAAACGACCGATATCTGTTGGACACGAAAACCGTTTCTTCAAGAAAATGCCTCAAAAAAACTTGTTCAACAAAGCTTCTTCGCCGGGACGAAAACGGCCTACCTGAAGGCGGACTCGCATTATCATCAGGACAGTACAAATTTAAAGTTTGTCAAATAAACGACTCGACTTGGTGTACCCAAATCAAGACGTTTGTTTATGATGAGCGCGAAGAATAAATGACGAGATCAATCAACTTCATTAAGACGTAGTTGCCACAAAAGAATGCGTTTACTTTCTAACAAAAAAGCCCCGGTTTCCCGGGGCTTTCGTTATTCTGTCCCCCCGCAACGCGGGGGTTAGGGGGATTATTCGACGCGGCCTTTGGCCTGCGCGCTGTACTTCTTGATCAGTTCCTCGCCCACGTTCTTCGGCACCGGCGAATACTTCAGGAACTCCATCGTGAATTCCGCCTTGCCCTGCGTACCCGAACGGAGATCCGTCGCGTAGCCGAACATTTCAGACAGCGGAACTTCCGCCTGAATGATGGTGAAGTTCTGTTCTTCCGTGCTTCCCGTGATCATGCCGCGCTTCTGGTTGATCTGACCCATCACCGTGCCCTGAAACTCGGTCGGAGCCGAGACTTCCAGCTTCATGATGGGTTCGAGAACCACCGGCTTGGCCTTGGGATAGGCTTCGCGGAAACCGCCGCGCGCCGCCAACTGGAAGGCGATGTCGCTGGAGTCCACCGGATGCTGCTGACCGTCGTTGATGACGCAGCGGATGCGCACAATCGGAAATCCGATCACCGAACCGCTGGAAAGACAACCCTGGAAACCCTTGTCGCAAGACGGGATGAATTCGCGCGGAATCACACCGCCGACGATATCATCCACGAATTCGTAGTCCTTCGCCTCTTCCTCGGGAATCGGCTCGATGTAACCGGCCACGCGTCCGTACTGACCGGAACCGCCGGTCTGCTTCTTGTGCGTGTAGTTGAACTCCGCACGCTGCGAAATGGCCTCGCGATACGCCACCTGCGGGCGACCCGTGGTCAGTTCCACGCCGTACTCGCGGCGCATGCGCTCGATATACACGTCGAGATGCAACTCACCCATGCCGGAGATGATGGTCTGTCCGCTTTCCTCGTCGAGTTTGACGCGGAAGGTCGGGTCTTCTTTCGTGAAGCGGTTGAGCGCCTTGGAAAGGTTGGCGAGGTGATCGCGGTTCTTGGCTTCGATCACCAGGTCGATCACGGCGTTGGGCACGTGCATCGAGGTCATGTTCACTTCGAGCGTGCCGTCCGTGAAGGTCGTGCCCGTAGCGCAATCGATGCCGAACAGCGCCACGATGTCGCCGGCTTCAGCGCTCGTGATGTCGCCCATTTCATTGGCGTGCATGCGCACCAGACGGCCCACATTGTGCTTCTTCTTGGTGCTCATGTTGTAGATGGGCTTGCCCTTTTCCACCTTGCCCTGATAGACGCGCAGATAGGTCAGCTGGCCGAAGCGGCCTTCTTCGAGCTTGAACGCATAGCCCACGAAGGGCTTGGAAGCGTCCGACTCCATCTTGATTTTGGTCTCGTCCTTGGTCGAGATGTCGAGCGCGAAGTTATCCACGTCGTACGGGCTGGGCAGGAAATCCGCCACGCCGTCGAGCAGCAATTGCACGCCCTTGTTCTTGAAGGCGGAACCCATGAACACCGGCGTCAGCTCCATCTTGATGGTCGCGGCGCGCACCACATTCTTGAGCAAATCCAGCGGGATTTCCTTTTCTTCGAGAATCAGCTCGGTGAGCTCATCGGAGAAATGGGACAGAGCGTCCAGCATGATGGTGCGGCGCTTTTCCGCGGTCTCTTTCAGATCGTCCGGAATGGGAATCTCATTGATGGTCTCACCGTTCGGGCCCTCGAACTTGTAAGCCTTCATGGTCAGAAGATCCACGAGTCCTTCGTGCTTGTCCTCGACGCCGATGGGAATCTGCATCATCACGGCGTTGTGGTTCAGCTTGTCGCGCAACTGCTCGGTGACGCGGAACGGATTCGCGCCGGAACGATCCAGCTTGTTGATGAAGGCCACGCGCGGCACGCTGTAGCGGCGCATCTGGCGATCCACGGTGATGGACTGCGACTGCACGCCGGAAACACCGCACAGCACGAGGATGGCGCCGTCCAGCACGCGCAGGGAACGCTCCACTTCGATGGTGAAGTCCACGTGTCCCGGAGTGTCGATGATGTTGATGTCGATATTCTTGGCTTCTTCGGGCTTCAGGTAGAAGGGCGTCTTCTTCCAGGCCACGCGCGTCGCGGCGGACTGAATGGTGATACCGCGTTCGCGTTCCAGATCCATGGAGTCCATGGTCGCGCCGACGCCGTCCTTGCCCTTCACTTCGTGAATGGCATGAATAATTCCTGTATAGAACAGAATGCGCTCTGTGAGCGTGGTCTTGCCCGAGTCGATATGGGCGCTGATACCGATATTTCGAAGATTATCAAGAGGTCTCATGGCCAAAATCCCGTTAAAAAGGGTGAAATCGCGGTTCCACCATTGGAACTTCGCGAAAAAGGTTACGGAAATTTAGTTAAACCGGGGTTGATTCCAAGTATCCGCCGGACTGGCGGCGCGTGACCCCGGAGACGCCTGAAAGCTTGCGCATTTGCTCCATGGCATTCTCCAATTGGTCCAAATCCCGCACTTGGACGCGGAACCGGTTGCGAACCTGATCGCGCACCGTGACGATACTGGCGCGCTCCACGTTGATCCCGGCCTTGGAAAAAACATCCGTAAGGTCCCGCAGCAGACCGGACCGGTCCCGCGCTGTGATCTCGAGATGCGCGTCGAACATGCGATCAGGCTCGGTGCGCCACTGCACAGGCACGATGCGTTCCTGATCCTTCATCAGCCGCAGAGCTTCGGGGCAGTTGGCGCGATGCACCGAGACTCCCCTGCCCCGCGTCACGTATCCCATGATGCGATCGCCGGGCACCGGGTGACAGCACGTGGCGAAGTGGATGAGCATGTTGCCCATTCCCGAAACCAGCACCGAGTCGCCGGTCTTGGTGGCGCGACGAAAGCCGATCCGGTCG
>OMJM01000062.1 GCA_900299345.1 bacterium
CCCGCCACGCCGTTGATGCTGCTGCGACTGGGAAATCAACTCGAAGAGGGCAAGAAGTTCCGACTGGAGAAAAACTGGAAGCCTCTGGAGAAAATCTCACCTTACATGGCTGCATCCGTGATCATCTCGGAAGATCAGGAATTCTTCGAACACCACGGCTTCGACTTCGACGCCATCCGCAGCGCTTTCAAGCGCAATCAGACCCACAAGCGCATCGTCGGTGCCAGCACCATCACCCAACAGACGGCCAAGAATCTTTTTCTGTGGCCTGCACGTTCATGGTTGCGCAAAGGGTTGGAGGTTTATTTCACCATCCTTCTGGAAGTGTTCTGGTCCAAGCACCGGATTCTGGAGGTTTATCTCAACATCATCGAAACCGGCGACGGGGTTTACGGGGTGGATGCGGCGGCGCGACGATATTTTCACTCCAACGCGCGGGCATTGAATGCGGAACAGTCCGCCATGATCGCGGCGATATTGCCGAAGCCTCGTTCGTGGGCTCCACCCAATGCCACGCTTCGGGTCTATCATCGGCAGGCGTGGGTATTGCGGCAGATGGGGAATTTCGTCGGGCGACCGGAGTTGCGTTGATCCTTGAAGACGCACAGGCTACGGATCTACCGAGCATCGCTGCATTGAACGTGGCGGCGTACCGCGAATTCGCTCAACATCTTGCTCCCGAAGCGTGGGCGATGATGAAATCGAATCTTTCCAAGACGGACAAAGTGGCTGAACGCGCGACTTTCATCGTGGCGCGAATCAATGGTGTGCTTGCTGCGTCCGTGGCTTATTGCCCGGCCGGACGATCCGTGGATCCCATTCCCACCGAATGGGCGTCGGTTCTCCTGCTCGCCGTGTCACCGGAATTTCGCGGCCAATCTTTGGGGGAACAATTGACTCGTGAATGCATCCGCCGTGCCTTGGCGGATGGCGCAGAAACCATCGGGCTGTTTACCAGCGAACTGATGGTCCCGGCGCAGCGGATCTACGAGAAATTGGGGTTTGTGAAGGAATCCGAGATTCCACCGAGACATGGCAAGCGGTATTTTCGGTATCGATTGGATTTAAAGAAATAGACAATCGAAAATCAATTGGCCTTCATTGCTTTAAACCGCTCTCTCAACATCAGCGGATCCCAAAAGTCCGGCCAGCCGGGGAATGCCGCATGAAGCGGAACGCCCGCCGCTTGTTCCGGTGTCCCAATGAAAGCCGGAGCGTTGGGCGACAGCAACAAACAGCGATCCGCGAGACCGAAGGCAAGATCCACATCGTGCACCGACGCCAGAATAGCCTTGCCCTGCGTTCGCGCAAGATCCCGCAAGGTCAACAAGACTTCCACCTTGGCCGGAAGATCCAGATGCGCAGTAGGCTCGTCGAGCAGCAGTAACGGTGCGTCTTGCGCCACCACACGCGCGAGACAAAGACGTTGACGCTCACCGTCGCTGAGTGCGCCCAAACGCCGGTGCGCCAAATGCGTGCAATGCAAACGATCCATCGCAGAGCTTACCGCCATTTGATCCGACTCCTCATCGGAGGAAAACCATGCCGTGTGCGGTGTGCGGCCGAGCGACACAAGTTCCTCGCCCAGCAGGAATGGCGGCAAACCCGGATCCGTGAGCAGCAGAGACGCGAACCTAGCCCGTTCGCGATCCGTCAATCCTCCCATCCGTTTTCCACCGAGCATTACATCGCCGGAGATCGGCGGAAGAATTCCGCCCAAGGTTTTCAGCAACGTCGTCTTGCCCACACCATTGGGGCCGAGCAAACACACGAACTCTCCCGGATGCAACACGAGATCGAAATTCGGGAACAGAAGTTGATCATGACCCACGGCCAGTTGGCGTGCTTCCAAAAGCGCCGGCGCTGTCATGATTGCCGCCTCGCGCGACGCAACAGGAAATAAAGCACCGCGGGTGCGCCAAACAACGACGTCACGGCATTGATGGGCAATACGGTATTTTGCCCGGGAAAATGACTGAGCGAGTCGCAGATCAGGAGCAATGCCGCACCTATCAGCATGCAAGCGGGTTGCAAGAGTTTGGGATCCGAGCGATGCAAAGCCGCGCGCGCCAGATGCGGTACCGCAAGGCCGATGAAGGCGATGGGACCGCAAAAGGCCGTGATGGCTCCAGAGAGCAGGCTGGCCACGGCCAGCGATGCCATGCGGAATCCTCGCACGGGGACGCCGAGGGATGCGGCGGCTGTATCTCCGAGGAGAAATGCATATAACGGTTTGGACAACAACCACGCGGCTAGTAAACCAACCGTGATGCATGCCGCGAGCACACCGTTCTGCGCCCACGTCACGCCACCCAATCCCCCGAAACCCCAGATGGCATAGGTTTTGAGTTGCGCCGCCTCGCTGAAGTATTGCAAAATGCTGATGACCGCGCCACATGCGCTGGCGATCATGAGACCCGCCAACAACAAAGACGTTGAATCCCACAGGCGCGCGGAAAGCAACAACACAAGACTCAACGTTGCGACGGCTCCCAACGCCGCAGCCGCAGCCAACGGCCACGGTCCCAGCACGTCCAACACGGCACGCGGGATCAACGGCTCCATCATTAGCAACGCGGCCACGCCCAATCCAGCGCCGGAGCTGATGCCGAGTTCCGCCGGGCCTGCCAATGGATTGCGGAACTGCGTCTGCAAGAGAAAACCCGCCACGCCCAATCCCGCACCTGCACACAAGGCCGCTACGGCGCGCGGCAGCCGGAACTCATAGAGAATGGTGGACGCCGTGGATCCGTCCGAAGTATGAAGCAAAGCGATCCACGTTTCCTTCCACGACAACGTCACCGGCCCAAAGGAAACATCGGCCATGAACGCCAGCGCAGTAAGCACGCTGAGCAGGAGAAAGAGCAACGGCGGCGAAACGCGGGACTTCATGCGATCAGGGCGCAACGGCGGGCAGACGGTGGTAGTAGAACAAAGAGTCTCCCCTTCCGTGGAAGATGGAGACGTAGTCAGCCAACACACGATGCGGATTCACGATGCCGGATTCCCAGTAGTCACTGAATCCGCGCTGCGCCTCGCGGGCGTTGTTGTTGTACACGTTGCCGTTTTGGAACGCCGCGAATTCGCGGAAGCGCGTATCCTGTTTCAATCCTTCGTCAAGACTGTGCCAGTCGCTGGGATGCAACCAGAAATCCGCGTTGCGCGCACGACTCAACACGCTTTCCAGACTCAAGGGCACACCTCCCACCGTGGTGTCATCGGCCCAAAGGTAGTCGGCTCCCGCGTCGGCTAGGAAGCGGGCCATGAAACTGCGGCCGCCGGGCACAAACCACGCGTCGCGGAACGGTGCGCCCATGAGCACAGTGGGCCGGTGTCCGTGCGATGCGGAATCCCTTGCCTGTTTGGCTAATGCGAGATACGAGGTTTCGATGACTTTGAACAAAGAATCAGCTTCGCGTTCCTTGCCCAGCAACAACCCGAACAAACGAACCCATTCTGCGCGCGCCAGTGGATGATCTTCCATCCATTCCGCCGTCACCAACACGGGTAAACCCGCACCGGCCAACCGTTGCACGGATGCGAACTCCTGTTCGTCGATGGCGTTTGTCAGAATCAGATCCGGATGCGCAGCGATCAGTTTCTCCGCTTCCGCCTGCGAACCTGACCCGACCTGAATCACCTTTCCCGATTGCAATCCTGCGCGCACCAGGCTATCGTACACATAGCGCCCATCGCCCACCGCAACGACAGAATTCGCAGCGTTCAAAGCGCGCATGTATCCGACATGCACCGTGACCAGACACGCAGCGCTTCGCACGGGAATGCGAATCACGGCTTCGCCGGGAATCGGTTGAACGTTGCGACCTTGAGGAACAAGGGCATAATGCAATGCTTCCCGCGCACCTTTCCACGGTCGGGACACTGTAAGATGCACGACTGAATCCCGCGTTTCCCACGACAACGTTTTGGCCCAGCGGAATCCGCTTGAGGCCATTACGGAAGAACCCGTTTGAGGTTCCTTGCATGCCAGAAGGAGAAAGGAAGTCAGGAAAAACGGTATGACACGGCGAACCAAGGACATGACAATGGATCGCTTCTCAAACGCCGACGATTGTTCCCGAATTGACCGAACCGCTGATCTGCGCTTCCAGTCCCTCTGCTGTTGCAAAACCGCAGATGTGCACCTCGCCAACCCCGGCTTCCACCGCAGACAGGCAGGAACGAACCTTGGGAATCATCCCTCCTGCGATCACACCGGATTGGATCAAAGCATTTGCAGCTTCGCGATTCAGACGCGGCACAATATGCTTCTGAGCGTCCATCACACCGGGGACATCGGACACATACACCAAACGTTCCGCCTTGAGCGCGATGGCGAGCGCGGAAGCCGCATCGTCAGCGTTGACGTTGTAATGCGCGCCTGTCGTGTCCGCCGAGACCGGCGACATCACAGGCAAAAACCGATCCTTGAGCAACGCTTCGACCAACGCGGGTCGGACTTGCGAGACGGTTCCCACCCTACCCAATTCTGGATCGAGCGGACGACAGATTAACGTGGAGCCATCCACTCCGCTGATGCCGCACGACCGCGCACCTTCGTGTTGCAGCAAAGAAACCAGCCGTTTGTTCACCGTGCCACTCAAGGTCATCTCGACGATCAACAGCGCATCCTCCGAAGTCACCCGGATGCCATCCTTGAATTGCGGCTCTTCACCGAGCCATTGCAGATTACGGTTGATGTCCCTGCCGCCACCATGCACCAGCACAAGGGGCAGGCCGCCGCTCCACAGCGGAGCCAGCGCGCGCGCCACATTGCGCAGTGCGTCGCCGCTCTCCATGAGAGAGCCGCCGATTTTGACGACGATGGGTTTCACAACAGTCCCGAGGTTTCTTCGAGGCCGAACATCAGGTTCATGTTTTGCAAGGCCTGACCCGAAGCGCCCTTGACCATGTTGTCGATCGCCGACACGATAATCACGCGGGACGTTCCGGCAGGCTGATAGGCCTTGAAGTGGCAGGCGTTGGTGCGCGTCACGTCCGCGGTCTGGGGAAACTCTTTGACGGCGTGCACGAAAGCAGAATCCGCATAGGCTTTGTTCCAACAAGCTTCCACATCCGCAACAGTCTTGCCCGACGCCAGCTCCACGTAGATCGTAGAGAGGATACCCCGTTCCATCGGCACATAGTGCGGGGTAAACAAGGGTTTGACTTTTCCACCGGCGGCGATTTCCAGTTGTTCCCGGATTTCGGGAAGATGCCGGTGCTGATCGCCAACTTTGTAGGCCGCGAAGTTTTCGTTGCGGAACACGAAGTGCGTCGCCTCCGTCGCCTTTCTTCCCGCTCCGGAAATTCCGGATTTGGAATCAGCGATGATCCCGCTCCGCTGAATCACTCCGGCTTTCAACAGAGGAATCAACGGCAAAATCACGGAGGTCGGGTAGCAACCAGGGTTGGCCACAAGTTTCGCCTTGGCGATTTCATCCCGGTAAATCTCAGTCAGTCCGTACACCGCTTCGGCCAAACGCTCCGGATGTGGATGCTCATGCGCATACGTCGTGGCGTAATTCGCTGCATCGGACAGCCGGTAATCGGCGGACAGATCGATGACCTTGGTCTTTCCATTGCAGAGAAAGGGTTCAATGGCTTCAGCCGAAGCGGCATGAGGCAGGCACGAAAACACGGCATCCGGCTGCGTCTTCTGTGCCTCTTCCATGGAAATAAGTTTGGACGCGGCCTCGGGCAACCGGAAGGCAAAGGCGGGATACACTGTGTCGTATGCCGTACCAGCCTGGGACTCGGAAGAGAGCCAGGAGATCTCCACCTGCGGATGCCGCAACAAAAGCCGGACCAGTTCCGCTCCGGTGAGTCCTGTGGCCCCGAGGATGCCAATGCGCAATTTCATACTGAAAAAGTTAACAAGCCTTGAATTTGCCGTATTCACGCATCTGTTTGGGTTGCAGCAGACTTTGGATTCAAGTAGTTTTTAATGGCTTTATTGAGGTGTCCAAATGTCAACGGTGACCAAAGTCTGGCTGGATGAAACTGAGAACGAATGCACCATGTGCGGCGCCTGCGAGGCGACCTGCCCGGAGGTGTTCGAAGTTCCGGAGAAGATGATCGTCAAAAATGGCGCAGATTTCTCTTTGACCCAGCAAATCGTCGAAGCCGCCGAAGGCTGCCCTGTGGGCACGATCGGCATCGAATACGATAATAGCGGCAAGCGCGACAACCCGGCGTAGATCGCCCATCCATCCTTTTTGAAAACCGGTTCCATTAGGGACCGGTTTTTTATTGGGCTGCCGTGCCCTTCGGCTGCTTTCAGGGCACGAGAAACTGAAGCTGCCGGAGGCTATATTTTCCCTCCTTACAGGAACGAAACGTGCAGTCCTTATTCGAATATCTGGCCTCGGCTCCCAAGACGCATCTGGCAAAGGTGTACCGGCGCGACAATCCCGACGCGGGACTGGTTCAATCCGCGCGCATCGTCGATGATGTCCAGAAACGGACATTGGACACCAAGCGCATCAAATCCGTGTTGGCAGGCATGGAACCCGAAGCGCGACGTTTGCTCTTGGCCATTTACACGGCTGAAGAGCGCGGCATGCTGGAATCAGAATTGGTTCGCGGCGGCGGCGGGGGTTCGGCTTGGACCGGATACTGGCTCGGTCAGTTGGAATATGAACAACTGATTTTCTGCCGCGAAGGCGAGCACCGCAGCTATCACGGCTTCCGTGAAATGGCTGCGCAGTTGCTGCCTGCCTTGCTCACTGAGTTTGCACCCACAGAAGAAGCTCCGACGGGTTGGATTTCGAATGCGCCATACGCAACGGCGCACCTCTGTCACTTTCTCGGACGTGCCGCCCTCGGCGAATTACGGCTTACTCAGGCCGGTGAATTGCATCGTAAAAGCCTGCAAGAACTTTCCAAGGGATTCATTTCTGGAGAAAATCTTTCCCTGGCCGTGGCCGAAGATGAAGCGGCCTTCTTGTTCCGCTTTGCCGTCGATTCGGGTCTATTGCTGGAAGAAGACGGCATTCTGCGTTTGTCTTCCTCCGCATCGGCCTGGTTGGAAGAGGATCGCACTGAAATCGCACGACGCATGCGGGAATGGTGGATTCGCAAACGGGTGCAAGGCGCCGCCCGTTTCCTGACCGCCTTGTCCGAACAAACCCGTACCCAAAATTCCTGTCACGCCGTTTCCGCCTTGGTTCCGTGGTTCTCGGTTTACGAAGGATGGGACAAGGCGCGTGCGCGCGTTCAGACCGAATTGTTCACTTGGGAAAACCTTCCCAAGACTTTGCGCGAACTCTGGCTGATCGGAGGCGTGGAATTCGCCCTGCGCAAGGGCCGCATCCGTTCAGCGCGCGTATTGCCTCCTCCGCGGGAACATTCCGACGCTCCTTACTCCTCCGAATTGCCACGTGGCCTACCCAACTTTGAGGCGCTGGTCCCCGTGGGCGCACCATTGAACCGCCAGTTTCAGATCGAACTGCTGGCCATGCGCGACAACGATGAGATGCTGACGCGCTACCGGTTCAGCAAGGATTCCGTGGTCGCGGGGCTGCGCGCCGGAATATCCGAGGAAACGCTGGAAGAACTTGCGTCATGGCTGGGTTTCGAGGCCCCGGCGCAACGCGCTCTGGCGGAATGGGCCGCATCTTATGTCTCGGCCGTGTTCCGGGAATTGTTTGTGTTGCAAGTGCGGGATGCGGAGCGTTTCCGCGAACTGGAGGAGTTTCCCCAGTTCATGCAATTGGTCTCGGAAATTATTCCGGGTTATGGTTTCGTTTTGCCAAAGGCGGTGAAGGAAACGGCGCGCGAATTGTTGCGGGCCTTCGATCTTTTGCCCGGCGAAGAAGCGCTAGCTGAAAGAGCTGGCCGCGCGATCTCTCCCAATGATGAAGATTCCCAGTGGCTCTTGCCTGGTTTTGTCCACGGAGAAATCCTCTACCGTTACACCCAACCTGCACGCCGCGAGCCGCCACCCTTGGGCGACACCGAAAGGAAAGGCCGCGCCGAGGAAACGCCGGAACAACGGCTGGAAGCCTTGGATATGGCCATACGTTCACAGCGTTCAGTGGAATTCGCCTTCGCGGAATCTCCGAAGAAGCGGATTCAGGTGCAGCCGCTCCGGGTTTTACGGGATCGCGATCCGATGAAATTGATCGCGGTGGAATCCTCCACCGGGCATCGGAACGAATACCTCCTCGACCAATTGCAGAACCTGCGCCTGGTCGAAGAACCCGCCTGAAATTTTCCCCGTTTCCGGCTCTTGCGGGAGCTGATCCCGGATGCTAGGTTGCGTACGTTCCAACGCATCTGATCAGCATGTCTTCCCAATCTTTCGTCCATCTGCAAGTGCATTCGGAGTATTCCATGCTCCAGTCCACAGCGCGCATCGATCGCCTGATCCGCAAGGCCCAAGAAATGGGCCAGACAGCCCTCGCGCTCACGGATCACGGCAATATGTTCGGAATCCTGGAGTTCTACACCGCAGCACAAAAGGCGGGCATCAAACCCATCCTCGGCTGCGACCTTTACATGTCCCCGGATTCGCGGCGGAACACGAATTACGCGCCGGGCCAGACCGCATGGCATCAGGTCATAGCATTGGCACAGAACTCTGCCGGGTACAAAAACCTCATGGCCCTGTGTTCCACGGGTCATCTCGAAGGACATCATCACAAACCCCGGGTGGATCGCGAAGCCATCGAACAGCGTCGCAAGGGATTGCTCTTTCTGCTGCCGAATCTGGACAGCGAAGTCGGGCATCACTTTTTGCGCGGACAGGAAAAGAAGGCCCGTGAGATTCTGGATTTCTTCGCGGCCACCTGCGGACGCGATCGCGTCTTCCTCGTCGTGCAGAATCACGGACGCGAGGAGGAAAAAACCGTCAATCAGTTTTTCCTGAAGCTTCATCGCGAGGAAGGCTGGCCGTTGGTGGCAGGCAACGACGTGCATTACGTCGAACGCAAGGATTCCCCGGCGCACGACGTGCTTCTTTGCATCGAGGGCGGCTGGAAACTGAACGACGCCAACCGGCCGCGGTTTCCCTCGGATCAGTATTACCTGAAGTCCGGGGATGAAATGCACGCGCTACTCGCGGAATATCCCGACGCTTTGGAAAACACCGTTCGTATCGCGGATATGTGCGAGGCGACGGTCGAGTTCGGGACTTTGTACCATCCGAACTTCCCCATTCCAAAAGGTTTCAAGGATGCGGACGCGTATCTGGAAAAACTCGCGATGGACGGCCTCAAGCAACGCTATGAAAAACCCGGCGCCGAACTGAAGGAACGCCTGCGTTTCGAGCTGGATACCATGAAGCGCATGAAAGTCGCCGGCTACATGCTCATCGTGCAGGACTTCATCAACGCCGCCAAGGAACGGGGCATTCCCGTGGGACCGGGTCGTGGTTCCGCCGTGGGTTCGATCGTCAGCTATCTCACGGGCATCACTGACGTGGACCCGGTGCGTTACAATCTGCTGTTCGAGCGCTTCCTCAATCCCGAACGCGTGTCCATGCCCGATATCGACACCGACTTCTCCGACAGCGGGCGGCAGGAAGTGATCCAGTACGTGGTGGACAAATACGGGCAGGACTCGGTGGCGCAGATCGTCACCTACGGACGTCTCAAAGCCAAGGCCGTGCTCAAGGACGTGGCGCGTGTGCTTGGCATCGATCACCGCGAAGTGGAGCGCATCAACAAATTCATTCCACCTTTGGCCAAGGGACTAAAACGCCCCCCCGGGGAAAAAAACAAGGATCTGATCTACGCTTCCGACATTTCCGACGTCATGCAAGCCGTGACTGCAGGTGGAGAACCGTACCAGCGGCTTTGGGAATACGCACAAAGCCTGGAAGGCATCGTGCGGCAAGCCGGGATGCACGCTGCCGCCGTGATCATCGCTCCGGAAGCAGTCGTGAATTTCGCCCCTCTGTTCCGGCAGCCCGGATCGGATCAGGTCATGATCCAGTACGACATGCGCTATTCCGAGAACATCGGGTTGCTCAAGATGGATTTCCTCGGCCTGCGCAACCTTTCGGTGATTCAAGACGCGTTGGATCAGGTGAAGCGCAACCACGGCATAGAACTGGATGCGTTGAAACTTCCCGAAGGCGATCCCAAGACCTACGAATTGTTGGGCAAGGGCCAGACCGTGGGCGTTTTCCAGTTCGAGTCAGCGGGCATGCAGGATTATCTGCGCAAGCTCAAGCCCAACTGTCTCGAGGACATGATCGCTATGAACGCCTTGTACCGTCCGGGGCCCATGGAATTCATTGGCCAGTACATCGCGCGGAAACGCGGTCACGAAGACATCGACTATTACCACAAGGATCTCGAATCCATCCTCCGCGAAACCTACGGCGTGATCGTGTATCAGGAGCAGGTCATGCAAATCGCGCAAGTGTTGGGCGGCTTCACGCTCGGCGCCGCCGATCTCCTTCGCCGCGCCATGGGCAAGAAGGACGAGAAGAAGATGAAGGAGCTCAAGCCAAAATTCACGGGCGGAGCCAAGGAACGCGGGTACGATCCTTCACTAGCGGAACGTCTTTGGGATGTGCTGATTCCTTTCTCCAGCTACGCGTTCAACAAGTCGCACTCCGCGGCTTACGCCTTCATCGCGTACCAGACCGCATACCTCAAGGCCAATTATTCCGCCGAATTCATGGCGGCCAACATGAATTCCGAAATGCAGGACACTTCGCGTCTTGTCGTACTGCTGAATGAATGCCGTCAGCTCGGTGTCGAGGTGACGTTTCCCAACATCAATCTTAGTGACGCACCCTTCCGTGCAGAGAGCGGCAAGATCGTCTACGGACTGGGCGGCATCAAGAACGTGGGAATCGCGGCGGTGGAGCGCATCGTGGAAGAGCGTCGCAAGCATGGTCCGTTCAAGTCACTGTTCGATCTGTGCAAGCGCGTGGACGGGCGTGTATTGAACCGCCGCGCTTTGGAATCCCTCATTCTCGCCGGGGCGTTACCCGATGAAATCCCGGGCAACCGCGCGCAGCAATTCGCTGCCGTAGAAACTGCCATGTCGTGGGCGCAGGGATTGCAGATGGATCGTGAACTCGGACAGGTCAGCTTGTTCGAAGGTGGAGGAGCTTCTTCCTCCGGACACGAACCGTCTTTGCCCGAAGTGGATCCCTGGCCTTATCATGAAATGTTGGAGAAGGAGAAAGAAGTTCTCGGCCTCTATCTCTCCGGCCATCCTCTCGAACCTTATCGCGCCGAATTGGAGGGCTTCGTTACGGTTCCGCTCGATCCCGAACGCCTTCGCAGCGTCTCACAGGGAGCCAACGTTGTATTGGGCGGCATGATCACGCGACTCAAGACGCGCATCAGCCCCCGCGACAACCGGACCTTCGCGTTCGCTGATCTGGAGGATTTCACGGGCAAGGTGGAAGTGGTGCTGTGGGCTGAAGTATTTGAAAGCGCGCGGGCCCTCGTCGAAGTCGATTCGATGGTGTTGATCCGGGGTGAGTTGAAATGGGACGACGAACGCAGCGTTCACAAACTCACAGCCTCCAAGGTGCTACCGCTGGCTGAGGCGCGGGAAAAACTCACCAAGAGTGTACAAGTCCGACTTCAGACCACGGGACTTCAACCCGAACAACTGGAACAGCTGCAATCGGTGTGCGAATCGTTTCCCGGGGATTGCCGGATCGTGTTTCGCGTAGAACCCTCGCACAGCGAGCCGATGGATCTGGTCAGCGATCGCTTTCAAATCCGTCCGGACAGGGACTGCTTCGAAAAGCTGACGGAATTCGCGGGACCTGGAAACGTCCGGCTCAGCGCGAAAGCATACGCCTGAGCGTACAGAGTCGCCATGTTTGAAGGCAAAAAAGTCATTGTGATCATGCCCGCTTACAACGCGGAGCGCACCCTGGAAAAAACCTTCCGCGACATTCCGGAGGGAATCGCCGACGAGGTGATCCTGTGTGACGATCACAGTCATGATCGCACTGTCGATGTGGCGGAACGACTGGGGCTGACTGTCATCCGCCACGATCGCAACAAGGGCTATGGCGCCAACCAGAAAGCCTGCTATGATGCCGCCCTCAAAAAGGGCGCTGATTTCGTAGTGATGGTCCATCCAGACTATCAGTACGACCCGCGCGTGGTACCCTTCGCGCTGGGTTTTCTGGCCAAAGACATCTGCGATGTGGTCATCGGCTCGCGCATCCGCTCCCGCGCCGAGGTGTTGAACGGTGGAATGCCGGTTTACAAATACGTTTTCAACCGGATGCTGACGGCAGCGGAAAATATCGTGTTCGGCCAGAATCTGGGGGACTTCCATTCCGGTTTCCGCGTTTACAAGCGAGCAGTGCTGGAAACCATCCGGTACCGCGAAAACTCGGACAACTTCATTTTCGACACCGAATTCCTCGCGCAGGCCGTCCATACGAAATTCCGGATCGGGGACATCCCCATTCCCACGCGTTATTTCGATGAAGCCTCGTCCATCAACTTCAGGAACAGCCTGATTTACGGATTGCAAACCCTTGGGGTGATGGCCAAGTACTTGATCCAGAAAACTGGACTGCTCCGTTTCCGGATCTTCAACCGCTGATCCCCTTCATGGCCAATTTCCCTCCGCTCAAGAAACACCTCCTGTACTGCATCGACAGGATGACGGAGAGTCATCCGGTGTCCGGGCCCTTTCTTGACGCAGGCTGCGGCAGCGGGGATGTCAGCCTGCATCTCGCGCGGAAAAATTGGACCGGCAGGGCGATCGACATGTCCGAAGACGCCGTGGAAAATGCACTAAGCTTGATGGCAGCCCATCCCTCCGTCCGGGTCGAAAACGAGTCGCTGTTCGAACAAACGGGAAAATTCAACGCGGTGTTCGCAATGGATGTCATCGAGCACCTTGACAACGACGTCGCTGCACTCGAGAAAATCGCTTCCCTGCTGCCTCCGGGCGGACACCTGATCCTTTCCGTGCCAAGCAATCCACGCGAATGGAGATGGGATGATGATGTGTTCGGACATGTCCGAAGATACACCGCCGGAGAATTGTCTGAAAAACTGAACAACGCCGGATTTTCCCCGGTGGAAATGTGGGACTTCACTTTTCCTGTTTTCTGGTTGATGCGCAGGGCCTATACGCGATTGAAGCCCAAGCCGACCGACGGGATTGAAAAATCCAGCATGGAAAGGACAATAAAGAGTTCAGGATTGAATCCGTGGGAAATTCCTGTTCTTTCCGGTCTTCTGTCCCGGGAGAATCCATTTTGGAGATTTGTCAGCCGTTGGCAATTCAGGCATTTCCGGCACAGACTAGACAACGGTCACGAAATCATTCTGCTGGCGAGGAAAAATTGAAGTTGATGCCGCAAGATCCGGATCGGATCTGGAAAAGGGTGTTGATCGCCTATCCTTTCATTTTCGCGGCCTTTGTGTTTGTCATCTCATTCCACCTTGATTTTCAACAATTCCACAACGACTTTTGGGACAATTATTTCATTTCGAGCCGCTTCACAGGAATGGATCGCCAAACGTGGTTCAACCCCCAGTATCCGGTGGGTTACTGCCTTTTCCTGAAAGCCATCATGGGACGCGGCCTTCCGGTGCCGCCCGCCATACTCGCCAACATTTTTTTCGGGTGCCTCCTCCTGCTCACATGCACCGTGATTTATGAAAAAATTTTGCCCGCGAAACACGCACTGCCATCGCTGATCCTGCTGTCTCTCTTCCCCCTGAACCTCCATTATTGGAGCGTGGGAGGAGGAGATCCCGGGGCCGTGGCACTCTTTACCGCCGGTGCGGCAGTGATTCTTTGGCGCATCGGAAAAACGGAACCACAGCCGGCGTTTCCGTTTTTCGCCGCTGGAATCCTGATGGGGCTTGCAGCCCTTTTCCGGTACCACGCGCTGGTTGCCAACGGGATGATGGCGCTGGCGTTGGTGTCGATCCATCCCCGAAAGTGGAAACAACTGTTCATTCTGACGATAGGCATCTGCGCGGGCTACAGTCCGCAGTGGTTTGTCAATCTTGCCACAGGGCATGGCCTGCTGGAAACACAGTTCGGACCCATGAACGTGTACTATCTCATGCACGGCATCAACTGGTATCGCGTCACGGGGCTGCATCTTCCTCACTCCACGCTTTCAATTATCTCGGCCGACCCTGCGCTTTTTTTTGCGAAATATTTCCGCGCCTTTCTCTCCTTCTATCCGGCCTGGCTGCCCGCGCTTTTTGCCGCGACTTTCGAACGATCCCCGGAAAGAAAAGGAATAGCGCGGGTAATCGCCGTGTGGATTTTCATTTACTTCGCCTTGTTCTCGGCCACCACCAGCGGAAGACAAATGCTGTTGACACTGCCATTGGCATTTCTCAGTATCGGCATGAGTCTTCGCATCATCTCAGAAAAATTTACCGAATTATCCTTGAGCTCAAGGTCACATACCCGTTTCCCTGTGATTGCCATCTTAGTTCTGTTGATGCTCGCATTCCATGTGCGGCGTGATTTCCAGATGCTGGAAAGACGCTCTGTTCAAAAAGACACATGGGTTTCCATCGAAACATTCCTCAGGCAGCAGGGGTGCTCTCGAGCCGGAGAAATATTTTCCAATTCCTTTGATCTGTATTTCCGGAAATTGCCCAATTATATCCCCTACTTCAATGGCGGAGCCCCACGCTGGGGGACCTATCTCTACAATGAAACATTCCCTGAATTTCCCGTGGATTCGCTGAGCACATTCGTCGTTGCATGCCGCAAACGCGGCGTGCGTTACGTAATCCTTGATTCCGATTGCAATAATCTTTCGACGAATCTTGGAAGAATCTACAGTCACCCCCCCGTGTCTGGAGAATTGACGATGGCGCTCAATGTGAACGGTTATAAGGTTTACAAAGTCAGCGAACCAGCGATGTCAACAGACTGACAAGACCTGTTCTGTTCAACGACATATTGTACTCCACCGTGCTTGCTCCGAACTTGCCTTTGAAAGATTCCAACGACGCCAAACCCGCACTGCCCATCAAGTCCAATACTTCGCAATGATATTGCATTGCCGTCTCCACCATGTGGAGATAAAGCAGTTGGGTGGCCCCCAAGGAAAAGAATCTCTGATCCGCCGCTCCATGCCAATACAGAGCCTTATTGTTGTGGTAAAAAACAAGGCTCCCCGCTCCAATCTCGCCTTCATGCTCCGTGAGCCACAGACGCATGACCGCGCTTCCAGAAAGCATGCTGCGAATATCATCAAACAAGGCCCGGGGATATTTTCCTGTGGCTTTTTCGCCCCAGCGTTGAACCGATAGTTCATAGAGAGCGTAATAGCGTTCCCAATCCTCGAGAGACCTCGCTTCACGAATGACAACCCCATTCTTCCGGGCAAGCAATGCGCGACGCCGTTGATCGGGATCCCAATCACGCATGGGGTTTTCGGGATCGAGCCCTGTCAGATCAATCATTTGCGTCTTAGAAGAAATTGCCTTTCCAAACACCAATGGATTTGACGTGTAGGGAGATGAAACCAATTGGACATTCAATCCTTTCAGTCCGTTCGCAACGGATTGAATCTCTTGCGTGTCGAGATTGCGCGAACAGATCAATGCCGTGTAGGTACCGAAGGGGCTGAAGAAAACATCACGTCCCCACCGCCTTTTTTTCAGCAACGGCAGGCAAGCGGAAGTTTCCCCGAATCGGAAAAGCAACGGAACGCTTTCAGCACCGTAATGCCGGGCTGCAATACGATGCCAGGATGGAGTTTGAAAAAAAGTGCAGGACGCATCTTCCCTGCAAAGTTTTTCCCAGAGCGGCTCGGGACAAGATTCCATGAGAATTGGGAATGTACGAAGATGCAACAGGCGCCTTGACGGGCCCTAACCAACCAAAAGCAAAAAAGCCTTAAGCGCCTTCTGAGGATTCACCGCCGGATTTCTCCGTGAATACGCGGAATACAATGCGACCCACGGCAATGAGAATGCCAATGACCGCGATGATTCCGATCCACTTGAAAAGTCGGGAACCCCTGTTGACTTGCACTTGTTCCATTCTGCGCACCAATATAAAAAAGAAAGCCGCGGCTTTTTACAACACCTCTTCGGCCTTCATGGATTCCAGCGTTTGAAGCTGCCCCTGCAAGAGACTCTGGAGCCTCTGGAAGAGCTGGCGTTTCTGATCCTCCAATGCCTGCACTTCGGTACGCAGGGCAGCCGCCTTTTCCCGCGAGGTCTGGGACTCTTCCTCCGCGCGCTGCCGGGCCTGCTGCAGGATGAGTTCACCCTCCTGCTCCGCCGTCTTGCGCTTCTCATCCAGCGTTTGCTGCAAGGTGATGGCCGCGTCTTGCAAGGTCTTCTCTATGAGGCGGTACTGGTAGACCCGCTCCTCCGATGCTTTCAACTTTTCCTGCAGCTGCGCATTTTGCTTGTACTGCTCTTCGAACTCGCGGGCCACGGATTCCAGAAACGTCTGCACCTGACCGGGATCATAACCGCGCCAGGCCGTGGTGAAAGAGCGTTTTTTAATGTCGAGAGGAGTCATGGAAATCTCCGCGGTTGGACAGGATAAAGTTGCAATTTCGCGACGGAAAGACTGCGCTATCTCGAGCCAAATAATGAGGTTCCAATGCGCACAAAGTGCGCCCCTTCCTCCACCGCCACTTCAAAATCTCCGGACATTCCCATGGAAAGAAACCGGGTATTGGGAAAACGTGCAGACAGCTCTGCATGACCGCGCAAGCCTTCCAGCAATTCCCGCAATTGCCTGAAGCAGCACCGAGCGGCTTCCGCCCCCCCCTCCACCGGCCCCATGGTCATCAGGCCCATGAGGTTCAAATGAAGGGCCTCCGGCAGGGCGGCAACGGCGTCCAAAAACCCGGCCGGCTCGAACCCCGATTTCTGAGTCTCTTGGGAGGTATTGACCTGAAGAAAGACGTCGGGCCTGAGTTGCAACTCTCCGGCGATGCGATCCACAGCCTCCCAGAGTTCCACTGAATTGATGGAATGGATGGCTGTGCACAGTGGCAGCACCTTGCGCACCTTGTTGCGCTGAAGATGACCGATCAAGTGCAGCCCGTATTCCGGCGCCTGTTCGGGCGGCAGGGGGAATTTCTCCAGAACCTCCTGCACACGGTTCTCCCCAAACAGTCTTGCTCCGGCCACATACGCGTCGATCAACCGCTCTTGGGGGTGATTTTTGCTGACCCAGATCAGGCGGACTTCGGAGGGATCCCGGTTGACCCGCTGGCACGCAGACGTTATGCGGGACTGGATCTCCGCGCTTCTATCGCGGAAAATGGCAACAACATCCGGATGGGACGACACGGAGGGAAAAATACCCTCCCGCCGCAGCACTCAGGGAGAGAGGCGCAGAATCTTGTGAAAAGCATCCGCGCGGAAATCCAGGATTGACCAGGAGCCCTTCATCGACTCGGGCAATGGGATTGCATAATACCCCGCATCGCGAGTTTCAGCCAACAACGAGAAACTTTTTCCTTGGGCATCGAGAATACGTATTGAGACATAGGCGCGATTCGGCAGCCCGAAACGCAAAGACCCATCCCCCGATTTCAGGGATTGTAGGATGAAATCCCGAGGTAGTATGGCCAGTGGCTCCATGTAGAATTGCCATACCGCAGAATACGCACTGGTACCGCCGCGGTTCCGGGCGCTCACACGCCAGTAGTAAGTCGTATAGGTCGAAAGACCGGAAATCGTCCGGTTGGTAGTCGTCAAGCTGGAATCATCGATCACGGTTGTAGCGAAATTTGAATCGGTGGATACCTGCAAACGATAAGCCGTGGCACCCACTGAAGCATTCCATACTAGGCTGGTGACGAGTTCGCAACCACACGGTGACGGCGGACTGACCAAGGTAGGTGGCAGGGGGGTGTCAACGATGGTGGTGAATCTCCGCATTGCCGAAAAAGCGCTGGTCCCGGCGGCATTCTTGGAGTTAACTCGCCAGAAATACATCGTGTTGTTCGCCAAGGGACCGACGGCCCGAGACGTATCCGCTAGCGTAGAGTCGTTGACCAAAGTCGTGGCGAACGTCGAATCTGCGGACAATTGTACCCGGTAGGTCACTGCTCTTGCGGATGGGGACCACGTCAGGACGGCCGAAATGGAAACGTCCACGGCATTTGGTGTCGGCGATCTCAACACGGGCACCGCGGGTGGGGTGACGATCGTGACGAAAGTGCGGCGTTGGGAAAAGTTGCTGGTTCCGCCGGCATTCTTGGCGTTCACACGCCAGTAATAGCGGGTGTTGTTCGCCAAAGGACCGACGGCTCGGGTTGTGTCCGTTGCTGTGGAATCGTTGACCAGCATCGTGGCAAACGTTGAATCGGCAGACAATTGCACCCGATAGGATACTGCGCGATTAGACGCATTCCAGATCAATGTGGTGGAGACGGGAACATTCAGTGCGTTTTGGGCTGGCGCGATTAATGCCGGTGCGGCCGGTGTCAGAGGTGCCGTGAAAAAAGTTCGAATCGAAGAATACGCGCTGATATCCGAAGAGTTTTGCGCGCTGACACGCCAATAATAACGGGTGCTGTTGACCAATCCGACAACACGGGACGTGTCCGTCACGGTGGAATCGTTGATCAGTAAGGTGGCAAACGTCGAATCTGCCGTGAGCTGAACCTGATACGAGGTGGCGCCTGCCGAAGCGTGCCACGTCAACGAGGTGGAAACGGGGACATTGATTGCATTCTGGGCGGGAGAGATCAAAGTCGGCACGGCGGGAGCCAAGGAGTTAGTAGTAAAGTTCCGCGTCGGGGAATACGCGCTCGTGCCCGCTGAATTCTTCGCGTTCACTCGCCAGAAGTAACCACTATTGTTGGCCAAGGGACCAACAGCCTGGGACGTGTCAGTCACCGTGGAATCATCGAGCAAAACCGTCGCAAAGGTTGAATCCGCGGATAACTGCACGTGATAGGAAGTGGCGCCGACAGAAGCGCTCCAAGTCAACGAAGTCGAAACAGCCACTCCGGTGGCGTTTTGGGCGGGTAACTTCAGAGCAGGAGTCAGGGGAATGGTCACATCCACACAAGCCGTTCCCACGGCGCGTTGGTAATACGTCTGACCGATGATATTGAGCTGACCACAGGAAAAATTGCCGTCCGTGGGACTGAACGCCGAGTCAACCGCCAAACGCGTGAGTGGAGGTGACATTTGCGGGAGCAGTGCAAATTGCTGGTCTGCTCCCGTGGCCTTGTAGTAAAACCATCCCCCAATGCCGCTATTGGCCTCGAAGATATCGATCAGATCCGATGTTTGCATGGCAATGGCATTTTCCGACATCGAAGGATTGATATTGCCGAATTCCGTGATCCAAACGGGTCGTGTGAAACCGCGATTTCCGGTGATGGTATCGATGGCGCTGACCAGCGAATCGATTTTGGTTTGAATCTGGGATTTGGTCAACGTCGGAGCGCGATCGTCGAATGGATAAACGTGCAGCGTGATGTAATCGGGACGTATCGAGGGACTCATGGCCGCGAAACACTGGCTGATATATTCCACCGTCCCCGGATTGAAGACACGGCTGAACAAGGTGTTCTCGACATCGGCCAACAGCGAATCAAAACGCGCCTGCCCCAGCAGCGTCAAGGCGCCATTACTGATCAGTTGTTGCTCGAGCAATTCTCCGGTAAGGAGTTTCAAATCTTCACTGGTTTCACGCAAAAAAATGGAGCCAAAGGCCACTTTGGCTGATGAATCCTCGTCTTTGATGATATGATAGTAGCGCGAAAAAATGTCTGCGTACTGCGCCGGTGTGATGGCCGGAAAAAGGTTGGGCTCATTGCCGATTTCCCAGACGGTTCCGGTAACCTGGGGGTTCCGGGCTTTCTCGCGACGGATGGTGGTGACGATTTGCAGGCTCTCCGCCGCCGCCAACGCCGCGCCATCCGGTGAATACCAGGTGAACTGCGGCTTGGGACCGGCGTGGAGGAAATACCATGTAGCCAGATTGGTGGCGTAAGTTTGCAAGGCACTTTGAAATTGTGCGTTGGTTTGCCCGAGACCGTCGTTGCGCACATTGAGCTTGGCAACCTCGCGAACCACGCTCTGTCCCACCGGAGGATCATTGGCCGTATCCACGGACGAAAAAATCGTCCCGCTGACGGGATAATTCCCTTCCAGGGTATAATATGATACGGCAAATTTTTGGGCGAAGGCCTTGCCTCCGGTGCCTACGAAACCGAAACGCGGATCAGGAGCGGCTTGCAACAGGAGGGGCAACATCAACAAGGAAGAAAGCACGGGCCGCATATCACACCTCCGGGACATTTCTGAAAAGATCGCGTTTGCTTTGGACGTGTAATTATACCGATTAGGGGACAGCGCACCCGGCCCTATTTTTTCATACCACTGATTTCGAGCGCTTCGTCCACCGTCTTTACCAAGGCGATTTTCAGATTTTCAGCGGATTTCCCAGTCAAGCCGCGCGTTCCCAAGGAATTTCCATGGGGGATTAAAAGATGTGTCATCCCGGCTGCAACCGCTGCCCGGGCCTTTTTGGAAATCCCATCAACTGCGAGAACCTCACCCGTAAGCGAAAGCTCTCCGGTAAAGGCCATCCGCGGATCCACCGGCTTCCGAATCATCGCAGAAACAAGCGCCACAAACATGGCCAGCCCGGCGGAAGGTCCTCCCTTGCGGGCGACGCCTCCTCCGGGAATATGAATGTGAACATCCGTCCTCAGAAAATCAGCCGGATCAATCCCGAACGTTCGTGCACGACTGCGGGCGAGGCTCAATGCCACCTGCGCCGAATCCCGCGCCTCCCCCACCAAATTCCCGGTGAGGATGAGTTTGCCATGACCCGAAAGCAGCAGACACTCTACTGGAGCCGCGATGGCTCCCGCGGATGTCAATGCAACGGTCTTGGCCACACCGGGAATACCATTCAAACTTGCTGCCATAAGAATCGCAATGATAAAAACCACCCGACAACAAAAAAGGCCGGCTTGCGGCCGGCCTGAAAACACAAGGAAGCCAGAAAACGTCAGCGATTACCGAAAGGCACTGACGCCTGAAAAGTTCCATTTTCGAATTCTACGGCGTACACGGCGTGATGCGGTTTTCCCGAATAAAGGTGTGTTTTTCTTCCCTGCAAATCGAAAACCGTCACCACCTTGTTCTGCGCCGTAAGATACGGACGGCGCCAGCTCAGAACAGGCACCGCAGTCCCAGTCATCAAAATTTTTCCCCCGCTGCCCACAGCATAACAGGTGCTGAGACCCGTGCAATGGACACCGGTCAACGTGACCAATCCGACTCCGGCCGTATCCACGGTTTCAACGGTCCATGTCGTACCCCCGTTGGTAGTCTTACGGATGGTGTTGGAGCCGGCCAACGCCACACCCACCCCGTATCCCGTATTGGCGTCCGGAAAGTGAATCGCCTGGAAACCATTGCTGGTTGTGGATGTGGTCTGCGTGGCCCATGTTTCCCCGGCGTCTGTTGTTTTGATGGCCGCGCTGGTTCCGCTAAGGCCTCCCGCATAACCCGTGGTTGCGGATGTGAAGTGAATGGCGTTGTAGTTGCCCGCCGGAACGGTCTTCGCGACCCAGTTCGCTCCTCCATTGGTGGTCTTGAGCAAGGTGGTCGCATTGGCAGCAATGAAACACGTATTAACGTCCGTGCAATAAACACCATTGAGAGTATTCGTCGTTCCGCTGGTCTGGGACACCCAGTTGGTTCCGCCGTCCGTGGTCTTATAAATTGCACCACCGGCGGGGCTGAAACTGGCCCCCACGACATACGCTGTGGTGGCGCTGGCGGCGAACACAGCGCGGAATGTAACCAAGGTCATGGCCGTGGTTTTTTGCGAAGTCCAAGTCACGCCACCATCCGTGGTTTTGGTGAGCACATCTCCTACCAGCCAGCCGGTGGAATTGGCGAAATGCATGGCCGTATACGCGTTGCCGGCCGTCACTCCCGTTGCAGGAGCCCAACTGGTCCCGCCATTAGTGGTCTTGACCACAACGTTTCCTCCGAATGCAAAACCGGTGGAGCCGCTGATGAAACGAACGCTGTTCAGAACGGTTGTGGTGCCACTTGTCAGGCCTCGCCAGTTCTGGGCCATGCCCGTGGAAACGATCGACAATAAAACGAGCACCGGCAGAATGAAACGAATCTTCATGTGAACCTCCGCGATTCAGACGAAGTTAAAAGTCGAGAGGAAAACGGTCTGTCCCATGCGCATGGGACATGGAAATGTCTGTAATGAATCCTGACGCGGTCTTGTCAGGCCATCCATGCACTCAATACAACAAAAAATTCTGGGTCGAAAAATTCTTCCCACTCAAAAACCCGCCCCACTTCGTTGACTGCGACCAAAAACAGGAGCATCCCCTTTCCATACAACTTCCAGGCTGCCTCGGTTTTAGATCGAACTCCAAGCTTGCGATATATCCTTTTGACGTGGGTCTGTACGGTTCCCATGCCGACGCCAAGCTTCGAAGCGACGAATGCATAAGACCTGCCCATCGCGAGCAAATGCATCACGCGACTTTCGGCCTGGTACAGGACGGAAAAATTTCCGCCGCCATCAACGACCTCAGAACACAAATCGGGATTTTTCATACGATGCGACGTCAAAAAACTGCGTCTCCTCAGGATTTTTTGCAATGCTGTAACGCTATAATCACGACCTTTTGTCAAAAGGAAGTGCGGAATTTGGAAGTCTAGGGGGAATTAAGCCGTTTTCTTTTTGGGAGTCTTCCGCAGAACGAGCAACGGTTCCTGGCCCCGCTCCACCGTTTCGCGCGTGATCAGGCATTCCGCCACATCGCCACGTGAAGGCATGCTGTACATAAAAGGCATCAGCACATTTTCCATCACGGCACGCAAACCACGCGCGCCGGTCTTGCGGCGAATCGCGAGATCCACGATGGCGGTCAGCGCTTCGGGCTGGAATTTCAGAGCGATTCCGTCCATGTCGAACAGTTTGGTGTACTGCTTTACCAGCGCATTGCGTGGTTCGGTCAGCACGCGCAGCATGGCTTCGCGCGAAAGCTCTTCCAACACCGCCAGCACAGGCACACGGCCTACGAGTTCAGGAATCAGACCGAACTGAATCAGATCGTCAGGTTCGCACTGGCGCAGGACAAGTCCGGTGTCACGTTCCTTTCGGGATTTGATGGACGCGGTAAAACCCATACCACTCTCGCGAGTGCGACGTTCAACGATCTTATCGAGCCCTTCAAAGGCACCACCGCAGATGAACAGGATATTGCGCGTGTTGATCTGAATCAGGTTTTGTTCCGGATGTTTGCGGCCACCCTTAGGAGGAACCGCCGCCAGCGTACCTTCCAGCAATTTCAACAACCCTTGTTGCACACCCTCACCGGATACATCGCGAGTGATGGAAGGATTCGCGCTCTTGCGTGAAATCTTGTCCACCTCGTCCACATAGACAATACCCTTCTCCGCTTGTTCGACGTCGTAATCCGCGGCTTGCAGCAAGCGCACCACGATGTTCTCCACGTCCTCACCGACATAGCCCGCCTCTGTGAGGATGGTCGCATCCACGATGGTGAAAGGAACTTTCAAGAACTTCGCAATGGTCTGCGCCAGCAAGGTCTTTCCTGAACCCGTGGGACCGAGGAACAATACGTTGGACTTTTCGATCTCGACGCCATCCGAACCTTTTTTCTGGGAAATACGCTTGTAATGGTTGTACACCGCCACCGCCAAGGCTGTCTTGGCGGCATCCTGTCCAATCACGTATTCGTCGAGATGGCTTTTGATTTCCGACGGCACGGGAAGCGCGGAGGATGCTCCCGCCTCCGCGGGTTTGCGTCCTTCGTCTGCGAGAATCTCATTGCACATTGCCACACATTCATCGCAAATGTGCACGGACGGCCCGGTGATGAGCTTGCGCACCAGTTCCGCGTTCTTGCCGCAGAAGGAACAACGGGGCGCGTTGTGAGTACCACCCACGGGACGGTTCATAAAATCAGTCGGCCTTCTTCTTGCGATTACCAGGATTGAAAATCTGATCCACCACGCCGTAGGCCACGGCGTCTTCCGCGCTCATGTACAGATCGCGATCCGTATCCTTGTCGACCTGCTCGATGGTCTTGCCCGTGCACTCGGCGAGAATCTTGTTCAACTCGCGCTTGGTCTTGACGATTTCCTTGGCATGGATCTGAATGTCGCTGGATTGGCCGCCCGCGCCGCCACTGGGCTGGTGCAACATCACCTTGCCGTGGGGCAGGATGTAGCGCTTGCCCTTGGTGCCTGCGGCGAGCAACAACGCACCCATGCTGTAGGCCGAACCCACGCAGATGGTCTGGACGTCGGGCTTCACGTATTTGATCACGTCGTAAATCGCAAGGCCGGCGGTGACCACACCACCCGGGGAATTGATGTACACGAGGATGTCCTTGTCCGGATCCTCGTATTCCAGAAAGAGCATCTGCGCGACGATGGTGTTGGCCACCACGTCGTTGATCTCATATCCGAGAAAAATGATCCGCTCCTTGAGGAGGCGGGAGTAGATGTCGTAAACCCGTTCGGTGCGTCCGGTGGTTTCTATGACGGTAGGGATGTACATGGATTCCTCGAAGTTTGAACGAGTCAATATACCCAAACTTGCGTTGGGTAATCAGTGCACAAGCCGTTCCGTTTTGCGACGTTAGGGGCTTAGGCCGGCGTGAATCCTATGATAAGATCCAGCGTCTTCTCGGCCTTCACCTCTTCGCGGAGATCCATGATACGGCCGTTCTTGCGCAGGTTGGCCTTCAGGCTTTCGAAGTCCGTGCCATAGCGCATCGCCAGACCGCGGATGCGAAGATCGACTTCTTCCTGAGTCGGCTTCACATTCTCTTTCTGGGCAATGGCGTCAAGCAGGCGCCAACGGCGGATCTGCATCTCGCCTTCACGCTCCAGATCGCTGTGATCGTGATCATGGCCTTCTCCATCTTTGTGATGGTGGCCCATCTCCTCAAGGCGGTGATGGACATAGTTGTGAACACGGGCCTTGGGAATCTGTAATGGATGCGAATCCAACAAACGGCGGGTGGCTTCCTCCCATGCGGCTTCACGGGCCTGACGCGTCGCCGATTCTTCCATGCGCGCCTTGACCTGTGTTTTCATGTCTTCGACGTTTTCATAGCCAACGCTCTTGGCAAACGCGTCATCCACATCGGGAAGTTTCACTTCCAGCACCTGCTCGATTAAGAGGTTGTAGGATGAAGTCTGGTTTGCGAGAGAAGGGTTCGGATAATCCGCCGGGAAGGTGAAAGAAACTTCCTTGGTTTCGCCGGCCTTCACTCCGATCAAGGCTTTATCAAGTTCGGGAATACTGCCCTTGCCCAGTTCCGCGCGGAACACAGGATATTGCGGCAATGGTTGATCCTGTCCACCGATTTGAATCTTCTGATAGCGCGAAGCGACCACGTCGCCGGTTTGCGCGGCACGCTCCACCGGAGCTTCCTGCGCGATCTGACGGCGGATGTCCTGAATACTGGCTTCGACCGCGGCGGCGTCGATGGTCGGCGGGTTGAGTGGAATGTTGAAACGGTAATCCTTCAGTTCCACCGGAGGGTCAACTTCGATCAACACCTTCACGAACACGGGCTTGCCGTACTCATTGTCGAGCTTTTCCACTTTTCCGGGCCCGACGGGTTCGATGCTGTTCTGCTTGCAAGCTTCCTTGACCGCCTCGTCCACCAAAGTTTCCAAAGACTCCGCAGAGATGGGTTCCTTATAGCGGGTGGCGATCACCTGCTTGGGCACGTTGCCGGGACGGAATCCATTGACACGGATCTCGCGGCTGTACTTCTTGACTTTGTCGTCGAAAATCCGATCGAGGCGCTCGCGGGGAACTTCGATTTCGAGGACGCGCTCCGTGGCGCTGGGCTGGCTGACCGTGGCTTTCACTTGAACACCTTTCTTTAAAACTTCAGGCGCGGAATGTCTGGTGCAAAGGGGGGGATTTGAACCCCCACACCGAAGTACCGGATTCTAAGTCCGGCGCGTCTACCAATTCCGCCACCTTCGCATGGGGAGGGAAATATACCCACCGAGGGGGTGGGTGTTAACTATCCCGGTGTTGCGACCGGAATTTCTTCGTTGTTTTTCCCGTTGAAAACGCGGAAATCATCGAGATTGGCGTCCTCGTCCTCGATCAACTGGATCCGGGTCTTGTGCGCAATCTCGAGATACTTGAACGCCGTCGCTCGGTTTTCCGTGAGCAAATCGATCATGCTCGGATTGAGGGCCAGCGAGATTTCCGACGGGCCTTTCTTCGCGCGGAAACGGCGAAGCCAGCGATCGATGGAAGCCAGCACCGATTCACGCGAGGGAATGTATCCCGCGCCTTTGCAACTGGGGCACTCCAAAGTCTGTTCCTGCACCGCATCGGGACGCACGCGCTTCCGGGTGATTTCCATGAGACCGAACTGGGACAACGGCGCAAAGGAAATCGGCGCCTTGTCCTGTCGGATGGCCTTCTTGAATTCCTTGGTCACGGTTTCCTGGTCGTCCGTGGAATCCATGTCGATGAAATCCACCACGATCAAACCGCCGAGATCGCGCAGGCGCATCTGCTTGGCTACTTCCCAAGCGGCATCCATGTTGGTTTCAACGATGTTCTTGGCCTGATCCCGGCCTTTGACCTTGCCACCGGTGTTCACGTCGATGGCAGTGAGCGCTTCGGTGCGATCGATCAGCAAATAGCCGCCGCGTTTCAGCGGCACCTTGCGCAGGAAGGTTTTCTCCAGTTCGTCCTCGATGCCGAAGTGATCGAACAAAGAGACTTCCCCGGTGTAAAGCTTGATCTTGCCGACCTTGTCCGGCGAAAGGACCTTGAGGTAGTTCACCACGGTGCGACATTCGTCCCGATCGTCGATCCAGACCGCATCCACGTCCTCGGAGAAATAGTCGCGCAGCGTGGTCTCGCTGGAATCGCTTTCCTGATGCACAAGACCCGGCGCAGCCACTTGAGAGGCGTGCTGTTTGCATTGTTCCCACTTGGCCTCGAGAATCTTGATCTGCTTGGCGAATTCAGCTTCGCTCTCGTTGAGGCCGTTGGTGCGGACGATGTACCCGCATTCCGGGGACTTGAGCTCCCGAATCATGCGCTTGAGCGCGCGGCGTTGCTGGGGATCACGGGCCTTTTTGCTCACCCCGATGAAGGAGGTACCCGGCATGCACACCAGGAAGGGTCCGGCAAAGGAAAGATGGCAGGTGAGGCGGGCGCCCTTGGTGCTGATGGGCTCCTTGGTCACCTGCACCAGCACTTCCTGACCGACCTTAAGGAGTTGATCGATGGGCTTGGACTCGCCGGAGCTTCCTCCGCGCGGATCCTCGTCCTCGTCATCCATGTCCTCGCCGATGGAATCGAGCAAAGACTGGCTTTCCACGTCCTCAACATGGAGGAACCCGGCTTTTTCCAACCCAAGATCGACGAAGGCGGCCTGCAAACCGGGCAGTACCGCGTTCACGACGCCTTTATAGATGTTGCCTACGAGACGAGTCGAATCCGGCCGCTCATAAAACATTTCGCTAAGACGGCCATCCTCGAGAATGGCAATCCGCTTTTCATAGGGCCGTACATTGATGAGAATTTCCCGCTTGAAGCGGGGCATTCCGCGATGGGAGTGTCCCATATGGGTAAACGCCTTTCCATGAAAACAACCTCCCCCGCCGCAATTGGGGTGGACGGTACGAAGAGGATGTTGAAGAGGTTCAAAAACAAAAACATTGCCGTTTTATTTCCTTGATCCACCCAAACGGGCGAAAACAAAAACTTTACGAATGTTGCCAAAGTAAAAATTTCCGGTGTCGCAGCCACACCCTTTGACGATTTTGGCCAAAATCAGAACCGCATGGTGAATTCCGCGTGGATTTCCACGGTGTGGGTATATTCCCGATTCGGCGTGTTGAAGTACTGATCAAAGATGTATTGGGCCCAGAATTTGGCATCGACGTTGTTTGTGAAGTTGTAGTCGGCCTCGGGTTTGACCATCCCGTTCAAATGATCCTCATCCCGGTGCTTGACCCCGTTCTCCTTAGTTTCCGCATAGGTGTAATTCAGCGCACTGTTCAACTGCAACCGCAGGCTGTTCTGGAGCTTGATATAATAGCGCCAGAATTGGATGCCCTTCTGCGTCTGCAAATCCCATGACAAGGTCGGCTCCACCCCCAAGGTCGTGCTGCGACGCGGCGACTCGCGTGTGGTGTCGCGCTGATATGTAGGAACCAGGGGCTGATCATTTCCCAGATACGTGCGCGGCTGTGACTTGCTCAGGCCGGCGTCTTTGCCATGCCGCTGTTCGTGGGTAAAGGCGCCGTTGAAGGAAATTTCCATGCGCATGTCGTTATTCGCGGTCCCCGAAAGACGCAGGAAGGGTTTCCAGATGTGCGACTCCTTGTCCACGTCCGGCGAGGGCGAAAACAGGTCAAATGTGGTTTCACGCCGGTAGTTGTAATTGGTATAGGCGGTGAGCGAGCGCAGCTTGCGCTTGACATAGGGAATCTTGGATGCGAAATCATTGAACGTGCCCGAAATGGTATAGTCCGGCCAGACGATGGTGGTGTCAGAAGGCTGGAAATAACGGTACAGGGTATACTGCTTGGAGTATTTGAGGCTGCCGGTCAAATCGAGCTGCAGGATGGGAATGCCGAATCCCGACGAAAGATCGACCGTGCGGTTAACCACGTGATTCATCTTGTTCGGAAGCGCGGGATCGGGTTCGGAGAGGTAATCGAAGAACGTCGGCTGCGGTTCGCCGTCAAACAGCGTTCCCAGATTGGAAGGGTTGTAGATGAATCCCATTTCGTACGCCGTGAGCGTCGCGAGGCTGATGCCCTTGTTGCGCAAATAGGAATACGTGTAGGCCTCGTCGTTGTACTTGTTGGAAACCGTGTAGGTCAAATCCACGGAGCGCACCCGCCAACTATCAAGCCCCTGCTGCACCTTCTTGAACGGTCCCCCGAAACTGCCCATTAACGTGGACGGATTCACACTGCTGCTCAGACGGACATCGTGATCGGCGTTCGCCTTGAAATAGGCCGGCGTGGAAACACCCACGCCGCTTCCGCTTTCCTGACGATTGTTCCATGTATGCTGATAACCGGAATTGAATCCCGAACCCAGGGTGAGCCATGACAGCGGATTCAGGTTGACATCGGCGTGGAAGCTCTGCGTGCGGTTTCGCTCACGCGCTAGAATAGCGTAATCTCCGCCGTAATGGGTTGTGTCCACCAAGGTGGAATCGGAAATGGAATTCTTGCGCCAGTAGCGCCCCGAGGTTGTGCTGCTGCGATCCCACGCAAAGATCAGTTTGTTGGCAAACATGCCGCAGTCGCTGGAAGAACTGAAAAAATTGTCGCCGTCCATGCACTTGCGATCCAGATCGAAATCGCGGCCGATGTCGAGACGGTATCCGAAATTGAAAAAGGTGATGGGCTTCCATTCCAGATCCAGGCCGTGAGACAGGTCCACGCTGTACTGCGCCGGATTCACCAGCGGCGCATCGGTCTCGGTGCGCGGCTTGTTGAAGGTGGCGCTGCGGACAAACGAATAATCAGCCAGCACCAGGTTGATTTTATCCGGCAGAGGCGTCACTTCCACGCCGGAAACGCCATCGGGCACATACTTCCATTTGTCGGAGAAGCCCAGCGGCTTGTAGGAGGCGTTGGATTTGGGAGACAGGTTGTACCGGAGCTTGAAACGGTAACTGCGCGTGTTGGCGTCTTGATAGTAATCCGTGTGATCCGTCCGTCCATACTGGTATTCCAGGCTCGGCCGTTCCAGCAAAGCGCGGGGGAAGAAATTATCGCTGGACATGCTCTTGCTGTAACTGGCCGAAAACGTCTTGGTGATGTTGAGGGTCTGATAAACGCGCGCATACCGGTTCTCGATGTCGCTGAGACTGTCCTCCGGATCGTGGATGGAGGAAAGTTTTCCGCTCAACAAATCACCGGCCATGTCGGTCAGCCCGGTGCCTCCCAAGGTCAGGTCCGAAGAGGGTCGGGTAAATGGACGCTGCAGATCGCCGCTGTAGGTCACACTAAGAGGAATGCTCACCCCCCAGGCATCGGGCATGAACTTATTGGCATACAGCGACAAGTTGGTGTTGTAATCCACCCGCGACGCGGAATTCGCGGGAGTTTTCTTGCTCTCGGTCAAAGTGGTGAAATCACCGCTGCGATACTGGAGATTTCCCGAGACATTGATGAAGTCGGCGAAATCCATCTGGATATGGCTGCGCAAGGCCGTGCCCCATGCTTTGTCCACGCCTTCGAGCCTCAAATCATTCACCCAAATTTCGCCGCTCTGCCGTTCAGTGGCATTGGAATCCACATAAATCACCAGGCGCATCCAGTCGATGCGCCCCAGATTGGGATCGCCGGTGACGGAAAGTGTGAGCGAGGAATCGTTGCGTCCTGAATGCAAGACGCTGTGACTGACGAAGCGACCCCCGAAGGCGCGGTACAACGGATCGTTCTTGAGATCGGTGAGATCCGACAGGGACACCGTGAAAGAGTTGCGCAACCATAACTGGGTCTGTTCGGGATCGATCAACGCCGAGGAATCCATGTGAATCCGGATCTCATAGAAGTCCTTGGAATTTCCATCGCCGCGATCCCTGCCGAGCTGCAAGCCGAAACTCACCTGATTCTGGCCAGGACGGTAATTGAGACTGTTCAACGCCGAATTCGAATCCGCATGTACTGCGAGACTCAAGCGCGCATACTGGGTCAAATCCTTGGGATCGCTGGATAGCAGGCGCGTGGCTTGCACGGCCTCTCCGGCGTGCAGATTGTCGTAACGCAACACCAGCGCACGTTCCGGCAGCGGCTCGTTGGTGCGACTGTCCTTTTCGCGCGGTGTGTTGGGGGATTGGAGATAGCCGGGTTCTTCCTGCTTGTTCACCACGTCGACGCGCAAGTTGTTGCTGTCGCGCGGATCCGGCGGCACGCGGATGAAGGCCGTATCCCCCAAATCTCCACTGCCAAAACGGTTGGCGTCGATTTCATAATTGGTGTTGCGGTTCCCCTCTTCCCAGGCGTTGCCCACCAGGTTCACGCGCGCCAGCAACACTTCGGTCTTGGCCACGCGCGGCGGCAGATGTCCCACCCACAAACGCATGAGCTTGGCGTTGGTCAACAGGCTTTTTTCCGTTTCCGTGTTGCTGGGATCGATGATCTTTCCGCCGCCATAAAGGGGAATCTGATACTTGCGCCATCCGTTGCGCAATTCTTCGCAGTAATAGCGCGCCGTGCACGCGGAGTCCAACGGCATGGGGAAACGCAGATAGCGGTTCAAAGTGTCCAGCGTGCCGGAACGATCGAGATCTTCGGTGTCGAAAAGCGTTCCTTGTGATCCCTTGTCGTTTCCCTCCGTACCGTTGACGCCCGGCGGTTCGTCGGTCGCTCCCGCCGATGGCGCCGTGTAATCGTCCTGTCCCGGATCGCGGTAGTCGGGATTGAAGGGTATGGCATAACACGTGGGTTTGCATTCCCAACGCACACCGCTTTCCCCCTGCCCATCCGCATATCCGTCCAGACCGGCGTCGCGCCGGTTTACATAGTCGCCGCTGTTGACGTTCACCTCGGATTCCAACCGGCCATCCGGCTTGCCGCTATTCAGTCCTGCAACGCTGATATCCTCGGAGACGCGTCCCAAATCCGCGTACAGGATACCGCCCTTCCCTTGCACCACCACTTCCAGCGTACGCTTGCGGCTCTGGTTGGTGAGTCCCTGAGTCAGCGCGCGCATCACGCCTCCCCAGGAATTTCCTTCGAGGTTGTCGTTGGGTTGGAAACTGAGCTTAAGCAAGGTCTGTTCGCGGCTGTTGGTGTAGCTGTTTCCTGAGTTTCCGTAAATCTGGTAGTACTGCTGTGTGAGACTGCTGTGCCAGACAAGCTGGCCCTGATGCCGGTAATCAAGCCCTGGATCGTACAACCCGGCGTCGTTCAAATTTGGCGGCGACGCCTGCGTCCAGTTGTAGATCGTCATGGGCATCGAAGTGATGTTTTGGCTGAAGTCGAAATTGTCGACGTAGGCGTTGTCTTTCGTGTTGGGGTTGTAATAGCTGCGCGCCAACTCCATTTCAAAATTCACCTTGGAGGCAGCCTCAGTGTGCACCAGCGGGAAAAGATTGGCGAAACGCGTCATCCATTTCGGCTCGCCCGCGAGACGCGTGTTCAGCGCCATCAACACCTGATTGAAAGGTTCGTGCCCCAGCTCCGGCTGCTTTTCGGTCGTGGTCTGGCTCTTGTACAACACGGTCGCGCCGATCAGACTTTGATCCGAAATCTCGTCCAGCTTGTATTCGAAACGCGATCCGAGCAGCACCTTGTCCTGTATCTGGAAGGGAGGATTGCACTCGTAACTGATGTCGAGTTGGGCGGCCGGGTCACGGGCGCGGGCCGAGAGCAAGGTGATTTGTCCCGTTTCATAGATGACGGAGTAGTCCACATCCTTTTGCAACACGGTGGAGCCGTTGAGCACCAACTTTTCCGTGCCGGGCTCGATGTCCACGCACTGCTGACCGTTGGCCGACAGGGAGTTTTGATGCACGTCGAAGGTGCTCTGACGCTGCCGGCCCGTCACGATGAACTTGCTGACGCTGGAGCCGTTCATCACTTCCTCGATGCTTTCCGTGTAGAACTTGACTTCGGGCCGCACACGGCGCATGGGAGCCAGACAGTTCGCCGAATCGCCGCCCTTCAGCACATTGGAAAGACAGGGAAGCACCATGTAACCCTGATCGAAGTTGAAGATCAAGGTGTTGTCGATGTCCAGCTTTCCGGGTTGATCGAATTTTTCAAGACCAAGCTTGCGGATATATCCCGTGTCATTGGGCGCGCGCTCCTGGCCATCGTTGTCGATCATCTTCAGAAGAAAGCTGGGGCGATCCTGCGCCGCCACACGGGAAATGGCGTACACGTTGCGCCACATCAAACTGTCGAGAATCGGCACATCCTGATGGTTCTGCGAATAGAGCAGTTCGTACTTCTTGCGCGACGTAGCCGAATCGCGACTCACGAAATCATTTTCCCAGCGCGCCGCCAAAGTGACATAGCGGTTTCCGCTGGGCACGGTCACCATGCGCAGGTTTTCATCGTAGGTGAAATCCGTGCCTTCCTTGAGCGGTTTCCACCGGCCGGTCTCGCAAATGTCGGTGCGAACTCCGGAAATATCGTAGGCACAGGCGGTCCCCGTGTCCCGGATGGTGGGTTCTTCGCCGCTGTAGAGTTGCTGAAAAACAGTCACGGGGCGGCGGTTCCGTCCGCCATCGGCATATTTGTTGACGCTGCCGATCCAGTTGCTGGCCGTGCCGTAATCGGTGCGATCCGAAAGCTTGAGCCAGAAGTGCTTGTAGAAGTCGATGTTCTTGTCGTCAACCGTGAATTGGTTTGCTTCGGTGCCGGCGCCCAGTTTCTGACGGCTTTGCGACCCGCCTTCCTGCGAGGCGATGCCGGTCATCTCCAGATTGCCAAACCGCAGGCGCATCTTGATTCCGAAGAGGCCCGTGTGGTTGGCGGTATATCCCGTGAGATCGCTCCCTGGAAGACTGAGGGTGGTGTTGCCCGCCTCGATTTCCTGAACGACATCATCCTCCAGCTCATCGCCCTCGCCGCGGTAACTGATCTTGAGTTGCTGCTTGAGATTGCTGGCGGAAAGTCCCTCTTCACTGTTAATCTCCACACGGATGAAACGTCCGATGGTTCCCACCACCACGAACGCCGGCTGTTGATCCATGTGCAGATTGGGAAACCAGCCGCTGGTATACGCCACACCCGGCCCGCTCTTGCGGCTGCCTTCCATCACCAGTTTGTACGAACCGTTGATGGTGAGCTTGGGCTTGTCGATGCCCACGCGCCGCGCCCAGTCGGGAATACGGAAAGGAAGATCGAACACGTAGGTCCCGGGTTCCCCACCCGGCGCGGCATCCTCCTTGCCCATGAATTCAAGCTGCCAACGATTGCGCAACAGCATGTTGTACATGTCGGAGGAATAACTGTTCAACTCAGAATAGTAAGCCTGCCACAATGCCGACGAGTCTTGCGCCGTATCAGCACCGATGGTCAGGTACTCGACGATCTCCACTTCACGAGTGTCGAAGTTGACGTTGTGAACGCGATGCAGATACTGGCTGTTGATCTTCAACATTCCATGCCGCGGTTCGACCCCTTCTTCAGGTTTCAAACCCCGGAAAGGCTCGGCCGCTTCCGGCACTTGGAAGTACTCTGGCACCGCAGAATCGGCGTTGTTAAAAGCCAGACCGGACAGCAATAAAAACAGGGCGTGAAATACCCTTTCCGCCGCATGGAGCCACAGCCCGCGGAATTCTGTCTGGCGATTATGCCGCAAAATATGCCCTTGTCCAGACGCTATTGCGCTGTCACTCTCCTGTTTTTGGCGGAATTCCGCTTGTTTAGGCCGGAGTATTATACGAAAAAGCGGAGGGGGTTCCCCTCATTAAATGGCGTAAATTTGCAATCCATGTCCCATTATCTCGACCATAACGCCACCGCCCCGCTTCTGCCCGAAGCACTTGAGGCCATGACCCTTGCCGCAAAGGAAGGCTGGGCCAATCCGTCCAGTTTGCATGAACCCGGACGCCGTTCGAAACAATTTATCGAGGATGCACGCGAGAAACTCGCAGCATTGATCCAAGTAGATCCCTCCACGCTCGTGTTCACCGGCGGAGGAACAGAAGCCTGCAACTTTGCCTTGTTCGGGGCCGTTCAAGCCTTGCAAACACAACATAAAGGGCGGCATCTCATCATCAGTGCCATTGAGCACCCCGCCATCAAATCAGGGGCCAAATCGCTTGAAGAACAAGGATGGCAGATCACCTGGATCAAACCCAACAGCGATGGTGTGATTGAAACCGAATCCGTGGAAAAAGCGTTGCGGCAGGACACCGTGTTGTGTTCCGTCATGGCGGCCAACAACGAAGTGGGAACAGTTCAACCCATCCATGAAATCGGAACGCTGTTGCGGGAAAAAGGCGTGTTGTTCTTCTGCGATATGACTCAGGCCTTGGGGAAGCTTCCCGTGGATCTTTCCAAAACGCCTGTGGATCTGGCGGCGTTCGTGGCGCACAAGATCGGCGGCCCCAAAGGCGTGGGCGCCTTGTACATCCGCAAAGGAATCCGGTTGGAATCGCTGTTGCGCGGTGGTGGTCAGGAACGGGGTTTGCGTGGCGGCACCGAGAATGTGCCCGGCATCGCGGGATACGGCGCGGCGGCGGAGTGGTGGCAACAACACGGTGATGAAGAACGTCGACGCGTCGAATCCCTGCGCGATCAATTGCAATCAGAGTTGCAGAAAAAAATTCCCGAGATCAAAATCAACGCCGCGAACGTGTCGCGTCTTCCGAACACCTTGCACGCCACCTTTCCCGGTTGCCGCAGCGACGTGCTGGTGATGGCTTTGGATCTTCGTAGTATCTCGGCTTCCGCGGGATCGGCGTGCGCTTCGGGTTCGGTCAAACCGTCTGAAGTGCTGCTGGCCATGGGACGCTCCAGCGAAGAGGCCATGTCTTCTTCACGCTTTTCGCTGGGTTTCGGGAATACGGCCGAAGAAATTCCCGCGATTGTGGAAGCCTTGGCACAAGTCTGCCAACAAGCCAAGGGATAAGTTCGGCTATATTTTCCCGCGTTCGGAGGAACTTATGACCGCTTTCGCGGAAACCATTGGCAATGCCCAGGATCTGGCTGAAAAAAGCCTTCAGGGCGAAGAATTATCGCGCGAAGAAGCGCTGGCTGTGCTCAACTGGCCGGACGACGATGTATTGTCCTTGCTGCAAGCCGCGTTTCGCGTCCGCCAGACGTATTTCGGCAAGACTGTCAAACTGAACTTTCTGCTCAACGTGCAAAGCGGCATCTGCCCCGAGGATTGCGGTTACTGCTCCCAGTCCGCGATTTCCGACGCACCGGTGGACAAATACAAGTTGATGGGCGCCGAAGCCATCATGGAAGCCGCTGAGCGCGCCATCGCGAACAAGGCTACGCGCCTGTGCATGGTCGCCAGCATGCGTGGGCCCAGCGACAAGGATGTCGGCTCCGTGGCCGAAGCCGTGCGTCAGGTCAAGTCGCAATACCCGCAACTGGAACTGTGCGCCTGTCTGGGTCTGCTCAAGGACGGACAAGCGGAGACGTTGGAAGCCGCGGGCGTCGACGCCTACAACCACAACCTCAACACTTCGGAACGCCACTACGGGGAGATCTGCTCCACGCATGGCTTCACGGATCGGCTCGACACAGTGCGCAAGGTGCGCGAGGCGGGAATCTCCTCCTGCAGCGGTGCCTTGTTCGGCATGGGCGAAACCCATGACGACGTGCTGGAAGTGGCTTATCGTCTGCGCGAACTGCAGGTCGAATCCATTCCGATCAATTTTCTCGTGCCCATCAAGGGAACGCCCATGGTCGCGCGAAAGGATCTCACGCCGGTGCAGTGTCTGAAAATTCTGTGCCTGTTCCGCTTGCTGAATCCCCGTTCGACCTTGCGCATCGCGGGAGGCCGCGAACTGCATTTGCGCGCGTTGCAGCCGCTGGGCCTGTACGCCGCCAATTCTTTGTTCGTGGGTGATTACCTCACGACCGAGGGACAGGCCGCGCATCTCGACATTGAGATGATTCGCGACATGGGCTTCGAGATCATCGGCGATGCACCGGTGGACAATGCGCCTGAATCCCTTGCGGATCGCGTTCATTTCACCTCAAAGAAATCCCATTGATCCTCTGATTTGTACGGGCGGACGGCTGTCCGCCCCAACGTGAACGGGCCGCAAAGAGATCCATGATCGCCATCCTTGATTACAACGCCGGCAACCTGACCTCCGTGCAACTCGCCTTGCGCGAAACCGGACTGGATGCCGTGATTACGCGTGATGCCAACGTCATCGCGGCGGCGGAGCGTTTGATCTTTCCCGGCGTGGGTGCGGCCGGTTCGGCCATGGAAGGCTTGCGAGAACTGAATCTGGAAAAAACCGTGCGCGACTTCGTCGCCACTGGAAAACCCTTTCTGGGAATCTGCATCGGCTGCCAGGTCATTCTTGAAACCAGTGAGGAAGACGGCGGCACGTCCTGCCTTGGAATTTTTTCCGGCAGCGTGAAAGGCTTCAAGCCCGGCCCCGGAATCAAGGTTCCGCACATGGGCTGGAACCAGGTCCGCTTTGCGCGCAAGCATCCCGTGATCGACGGCATTCCCGACGGAGCGGAGTTTTATTTCGTGCACGGATTTTATCCCGCGCCCAAGGACAACGCGGTGGTTCTGGGTGAGACGGAGTACGGCGGCGTGAAATTTCCCTCGCTGATGGCGCGCAATAACGTGGTCGCTTGCCAGTTCCATGCGGAGAAAAGCGGACCGTACGGGTTGCGCCTGTTGAAAAACTTTTGTGCGTGGAACGGGAAGGCGTAAATGCTGACCAAGCGTCTCATCGTGTGCCTCGACGTGCGTAACCGCAAGGTGACCAAGGGCGTCAAGTTCGAGGGCAACGTCGATCTCGGCGATCCCGTGGAGATGGCTGCGCAATACTACCGCGATGGCGTGGACGAACTCGTATTCTACGACATCACCGCTTCGGCGGAAAACCGCGCCATCGACATCGACATGGTGCGCAACGTGGCGAAGAAGGTGTTCATCCCCTTCAGCGTGGGCGGCGGCATCCGCAATCTCGAGGACATGCGCGACGTGCTGCTGGCCGGCGCAGAAAAAGTCAGCGTGAATTCTTTGGCCGTGAAGAATCCGGACATCATCCGGCAGGGCGCACGGGCCTTCGGCAACCAGTGCATCGTGCTGGGCATGGACGCCCGGAAAAGCTCCGATCCGAAATACCCGTCCGGCTATGAGATCGTGATCCAGGGCGGCCGCACGCCGGTGCAGCTCGACGCGGTGGAATGGGCCCGTAAAGCGGAGTCGCTCGGCGCCGGGGAAATCTGTCTGAACAGCATTGACGCGGATGGGACCAAGGAAGGTTATGAACTGGAGCTGACACGGAAAGTTTCAGAAGCCGTAGGCATTCCCGTCATCGCCTCCGGCGGCGCAGGCATTCCGCAACATCTGGTGGATGTGTTGAGGGAAGGCAAAGCGGACGCTGCCTTGGTGGCAAGCATGGTTCACTATGGAACCTATACGGTGGGTGGGATTAAGGAAGAGATGGCACGCGCCGGTTTACCTGTCAGGCGTTAACAAAGCCACGCCTACTCAATCAGCTTCGAAATAATCAGCGTCTATCTTCTTAATTTCGAATTTGCCCTGAAGAGTGACTCCAACATTATTTTCGATCATAAACTCAGTTAACTGATCTCCATCGATCAAAATTATTTTCGGATCTATAGCGTTCACGTAGTCATACGCTGACTTTGGAAAATCAGAGGTCGTGATGAAAATACCCTTCTTTGATTTTCTCTGAAGAAGCGAACCCCCAAAGTCTCGTATTTCCTTAACAGGAACCGTATTCTCCCAACGTTTGGCTTGTACATAAATCTGATCCAACCCCAATCGGTCTTCTTTTATGATCCCATCAATACCGCCATCACCGGTTTTACCAATTGCTTGGCCCGCGTCCTTTCTGGAACCACCATACCCCATTGTTACCAATAGGTCGATTACAAGATTTTCAAAAAAGCGTGGGCTTGCCGCCTTAATCGTGGAAAGCAAACTCTGTTTCAATTCAAGCTTGAGTTTAATGTAAGCTGCTTCCAGAATTTCTTCGGGCGTTTCAACTTCACCTAGATCTTCGCCGATTTCATTCTTAACCAGTTTGTCTTGTGATTTACTTGGCTCGGACTCGGCCTTAAATTTCCGAAATGCTTCGAATTGATCCAGAAGCTTAGTGTTTAGGTCTTGAGGATTTTTGGCAAGAAAAAGTTTGCCCTCATCCGAAATCTGCATGTAACCGCGACGTTCCGACTGAATCAAACCCGCCTTGATCAAATAGAATCTCGTCCACCCAACTCTGTTGTCAATTAATGGCTGCCTTCCACTTGGTAAAAGTTCATTGCGTTCTGCGTCTGTTAGTTTGAAATGACTGGAAATTTTTTCCACCAAGTCGCCGAATTTATACACCTTGCCATCCTCTAACTGTTTAAGAAGTGGAAGCATGATTTTTTCGTAATTAGGAATCATGTGTTAGTTCCTTTTGGGTTAGCCTTCGCTTGATTTCTTACGAGTGTGCTTGAGTAATCTTGGAATCCATGCGCATAAAAGCGTACGAAACCGGAGGAAAAAGGGCTACCTTTCCCCCGCATGGAAAGCATCGATTCACTGAAGGACCGTGTCCTCAAACTCCGGGGGTATCTTTGACATCCCGGGCAAACAAGAACAACTAGCGATCCTCGAGCGCAACGCGTCGTCCCCGGAATTCTGGAACGACGCCGCCAAGGCGCAAAAAGTCCAGCGACAGATCAAGGAACTGCAGGAGTGGGTCGAGGCGTGGCAAAGCCTTGACCGCGAAGTGCAGGATCTGGCCTCGCTCGCCGAACTGGCCGCAGAAGAAAAAGACGCCGAGGTTCTGAAGGACGCGGAGGCTTCGGTTCCCGGACTGGAAAAACGGCTCAGCGAGCTTGAACTCCGAAAAATGCTCGGCGGCGAAGACGACGCGCGTCCCGCGATCATCTCCATTCATCCCGGCGCAGGCGGCACCGAATCGCAGGATTGGGCCCGCATGCTCCTGCGCATGTACAGCAACTGGTTCGTCAAAAAGGGATTCAAGGTCGATGTGCTTGACGAGCAGCCCGCCGAGGACGCAGGCATCAAGGGCGCCACACTTGAAGTCACCGGCGATCACGCCTACGGCTACCTGAAGTCGGAGAACGGCGTGCACCGCCTCGTCCGCATTTCACCCTACGACGCCAATGCGCGGCGGCACACCTCCTTCGCGGCCGTGAACGTGTATCCCGAAGTCGAAGACGTGGAACTCGAAATCAACGAGGCCGACATCAAGGTGGACACCTTCCGCGCCGGCGGCGCGGGTGGACAGCACATCAACAAGACCGATTCGGCCGTGCGCATGACGCACATCCCAACCGGGATCGTGGTGGCCTGCCAGAGCGAACGCAGCCAGCACAAGAACCGCGCCAGCGCCATGAAAATGCTGCGCGCCAAGGTGTTCCAGCACATCAAGGACGAGGAAGAAAAGAAGCGCGATGCCAAAAAGGCCTCCAAGTTGAAAATCGAATGGGGCAGCCAGATCCGTTCCTACGTGCTGCAGCCCTACCAGCTGGTCAAGGACGTGCGCACCGAACACGAAACCTCGGACGCACAGGGCGTGCTGGACGGCGATCTCGACGATTTCGTCACAGCTTATCTATTGGCATTGGATGCGGAAAGGACGGCTGGGTAGGAGCGACCCGGCGGGTTATCCCTACCCAGCCGTCCCTGTTTCTAATTTCCCGAAAATCTCATGGAAACCAACGATCAAGTCGAAGCGCGGCTGGAAAAACTGACCCGGTTGCGCGAAATGGGGATCAATCCCTATCCGTACCGCTTCCCTCTCACCCACGACTCCGCTGCGTTGACCGCCGCACGCGAAGAACTGCTGGCGTCGAATCAAATCGTCGCCTTTGCGGGCCGCATCGTGCGCTACAACATCAAGGGCAAGATCGCGTTCATCCACCTCAAGGATGGCGCAGGCCGTTTGCAGGTCATGTTCGGTCGCGATGCCGTGGGCGAAGCCAGTTTCGAACTGGTGAAGATGCTCGACATCGGCGACTGGATCGGCGTGCACGGTCCCATGTTCGTCACCAAGACCGGCGAATACAGCGTCAAGGCGGAGAAGGTCGAACTGCTTTCCAAGGCCCTGCGTCCGCTGCCCATTCCCAAGGAAAAGATCGAGAACGGCGAAAAGTTGATCTTCGACGAGTTCAAGGACGTCGAAACCCGCTACCGCCAGCGCTATGTGGATCTGACTTTGAACGATCCGGTGCGCGACACCTTCCTCAAGCGTTCCCGCGTGCTGCAAGCCATCCGCGAATACTTGATTGGCCAGAGCTATCTCGAAGTCGAGACGCCGGTGTTGCAGCCGATTTACGGCGGCGCCAATGCGCGGCCTTTTTCCACGCACCACAATGCGCTGGACATTCCCCTCTTCCTGCGCGTGTCCAACGAGTTGTACCTCAAACGCTGTATCGTCGGTGGCTTTCCCAAAGTGTTCGAGTTCGCCAAAGATTTTCGCAACGAAGGCATCGACCGCACGCACAATCCCGAATTCACCTTGCTCGAATTTTATCAGGCCTACGCCGATTACAACGACATGATGAAGCATTTCGAGAACGTGTACGCCGCGGCCTGCACAGCGGCCAACGGCTCCCCGAAATTCACCTTCCAAGGCAAGGAATTCGATCTCACGCCGCCCTGGCCCCGCATGACCATGAAGGATTCGCTGAAGAAGTTCGCGAACCTCGACGTGGACGCCATGGACGACGCGGCACTGAAAGCCGCGCTGGCGAAGGATCAGATCGAATTGAAGGGCCATTACCTCCGCGGACTCGCCATCAAGTCCTTGTTCGAGTTCCATTGCGAGCCGAACCTCGAAGGCCCGATCTTCATCATCGACTTTCCCAAGGAAAGCACGCCGCTGTGCAAGCAGCACCGTGATGATCCGGCGCTTGTGGAGCAATTCGAACCCTACATCAATGGCTGGGAAGTGGGCAACGCTTATTCCGAGCTGAACGATCCGCTGGCGCAGCGCCGGTTGCTGGAAGAACAGGTCGAGCGCGGCCGCGGTGGCGAGGATGAAACCCATCCGCTGGACGAAGACTTCCTGCGCGCCTTGGAATATGGCATGCCGCCCACGGGCGGCGTGGGCATCGGCATCGACCGCATGATCATGCTGCTGACCGACAATCCGAACATCAAGGACGTGCTGCTGTTCCCGCTGATGAAACCGGAGTAAATTTCAAGAAACACGGAGGTCCTGTGAAACTCATTTCCTTATCCACCCTTTGCCTGGCGATTCCCCTTTCGGTCTTCGCCAAGGATGCCGCCGCACCCGGCGTGTATGCCAACATCTATACGTCGAAAGGCAAGATCGTCTGCAAGCTCGAATTCGAGAAGGCTCCCCTGACGGTCACCAACTTTGTCGGGTTGGCGGAAGGAACCAAGACGCACAGCCGCAACGAGTCCAAGCGTTTCTATGACGGCTTGACCTTCCACCGCGTGGAACCCAACTTCGTGATTCAAGGCGGTGACCCCGCGGGCAACGGCAGCGGCGGTCCCGGCTACCAGTTCCAGAACGAAGTCCGCCCGGATCTCAAGCACGACAAGGCGGGTACGCTGGCCATGGCCAATGCCGGGCCCAACACCAACGGCAGCCAGTTCTATATCACTCTGGCGCCCACACCCTTCCTCGACGGCAACTACAACGTCTTCGGTTACACCACCGAGGGAATGGATGTGGTGAAGGCCATCAAGGTCGGCGATAAAATCGACAGCGTTCGCATCACGCGCATCGGCGCGAAAGCAAAAGCCTTCAAGGCCACCGACGAATCGTTCCAAACTATCATCCAAAAAGGAAAATCCGCGGAAACCGCCAAGCAGAAAAAAGCGGAAGCCGATTTTCACAAGCTTGAAAAGAAGGCCATCACCACCAAGTCCGGACTCAAGTACATCGTGACCCAGGTCGGCAGCGGCCCGAAGCCAGCCAAGGGCGTCAGCATCAAGGTGCACTACACCGGCACGTTGGTGGACGGCACCAAGTTCGACAGCTCGCGCGATCGCAACCAACCCTTCGATTTCGCCGTCGGCACGGGACAGGTCATCGCCGGCTGGGATGAGGCGCTGCTCGACATGCAGAAAGGCGAACGCCGCACCTTGATCATCCCGCCGAATCTCGCCTACGGTCCTGAAGGCCGTCCGCCGGTGATTCCCGCCAACGCCACCTTGATCTTCGACGTGGAGTTGCTCGACTTCTGATGCGCTACGCGCGACTGTCGATCGCTTTCCTTTGCCTGTCCACGCTGTCTGCGTGGGCGGCGGACGGGGTGCGTCAAGCTTTGCGCGGCGCCATCCCCATTTCCTCCTCGGATTCCATCGCGTCGTTGACGCGCTATTCCGCCACGCGTCTCGGTGTCACTCTCGTGGATGAGGAGTCCGGAAAAAAGAGTCGTCAATGGACGGATCTCTCGCCGGAGACGATGCAAACCGTTTTGGAGGCGGCCTCGGTGGAAGGGTTGGCAGTCACGGTGGCAGACCCGGGAGAAGAACCCGCCGCCTCTTCCCCGTCTCGCGTGGTCAGAACCGCCTCCGTGGCTTCCGCTTCTCCGCGGTCTTCTTCCATCCAAAGGTCGCACAGAAGTTATGCGCGCGCGCCGGATGAATCCGAAGATCGCCGTTCCCGCGATCCCGATGCGGCTCACAATCGTCTGGTACACGTCAGCTACCAAACGCTATTGTCCACTTACATCTACGGCATCGCCATCCCCGTGGCTTTTGGCGTGGACAATCCGCGCCTGTTGATTGCTTCACCACTGGTTGTCGCACCGCTGGCGTTTGGAACCCACCTGTGGTTTTCGCGCAATCTCGATTTCACCGAGTCACATCTCAAGGGCACGATCTACATGCCCACCTTGGCCACCTATGCCGCGACCGCGTTGCCGCTGGCATTCACCAGAGATTTCAAATCGGGTTATCAACTCGCATCGTTGATGGGCGCGGTCGCTTATCCTCTGAGTGTGTGGTATGGCTATCAACTCGGTGAAACGTACCGCTCGCACCCGGAACAGATCGACGCCAAATGGAAATTCGCGTTGGGTTACGCCTTTGTCGGCTTTGTGACGCCCACCTTGTACTTCGAACATCCCAGCGATCACTCCAACGACATCCTGCGGGTCAGCCTCGCGCAAAGCGTGGGCATGGCCGCTGTGGGACATTTCGTCGCCGACTATTATCCCGCGTACTCGGACATGTCCTCCGGGGTGATGTGGGGCATGTTCTCCCACGCCTTGCTGGGAGCCATGGGCGGCATGGAATTGGCCGCGTTGTACGACGCCTCCTCGTTGCGGCCGTGGCTGGGTGCGACGGTCATTGGAGCGACGGCGGGATTCACCGAGGGCGTTTTCTTTTTCCAGGACAGCCACGACAGTTTTGACCGCGCGCGTTACGGCCTGCTCGGCATGGCCGGCGGCGCCATGGTGGGAACCGGTCTCGAATTGATCTTCTACGACTCCAAAGCCTCGGCCTATGAACAGAAGGTTGCCTGGTCGAGCGCGTTGATCGGCGGCGCGTGGCTGGGTTACGCGGCGGTCTATCTCCTCACTTCGAACATGACGGAAAGCGGACGCGCGCGCACGGAAACGCCGGCAGATCCATCCGCGTGGGCTTTCAATCCTCTGCCGACGCTCGAGCCCGCCATTTCGCGCGGCGAGCTGGAAATGCGTTTGAAGATCCCCGGTTTTTCCCGTCATTTTTGACGATCTCTCGCCGACGGTTGGGCACAGCGGCCCGTTCTCGCTACCTTGTTAATCCCGCCCATGTCCCGTCTTGAAAGGAAAACCACCATGGTCAAACCGAGCAAGCCCGCGAAAAAACCGCTGGTCTCCATTGCCGACGTGCAGGGACTTGAGGACACGCGCCGCATCGACATCGACAAGGTGGGCATCAAGGGCATCCGCCATCCCGTGCGCGTCAAGGATCGCAGTGGCGGCGAGCAACATACCATCGCCACGTTCGATATGACCGTGTGCCTGCCGCACAACTTCAAGGGCACGCACATGAGCCGGTTCGTGGAAATCCTGAACCACCGCGAAAAGGAAATCACGGTCGAGTCGTTTCAGGAAATGCTGCCGGAGATGCTGAAGCGTCTCAACAGCGAACACGGCGTGATCGAAATGCGCTTCCCCTACTTCGTGAACAAGAAGGCCCCCGTGTCCAAGGTGGAAAGCCTGATGGATTACGACGTGACCTTCATCGGCGAAAGCGGAAAGACCGGAACAACAATGACCCTCAAGGTCGTTGTGCCCGTCACCTCGCTGTGCCCCTGCTCCAAGGAAATCTCGGATTACGGCGCGCACAACCAACGGTCGCACGTCACCCTCACCGCCAAGCTGGCTCCGGGTCCGCACTTCGTCTGGATTGAAGAACTCATCGATCTGGCCGAGGACGTGGCATCCTGCGAACTGTATGGCCTGCTCAAGCGACCCGACGAAAAATTTGTGACCGAACGCGCCTATGACAATCCGAAGTTCGTGGAAGATTTGGTGCGCGACGCTGCGCATCGACTCAACAAGGATTCACGCATCGCGCATTACGTGGTGGAATCGGAGAATTTCGAATCCATCCACAATCACTCGGCGTATGCGATGATTGAAAAAAACAAAGGGGCTTAACGCCCCTGAACCTCGGCGTTCATCGATCCCATGCTTTGCGGCAGACGGTGATCCGGGCCATAAGCGCGGATTTGCCGGCACGTCGCGCTGCAATCATCCCGTGATCCATAGCGAACCGTGGTGCGACCGGTGAGATCCACCTCCACCGCGCAGCGGAAAGCGTTTTCCTTGGACAGCTTGCAGACGGAAGTCAGCATCTCGACCACGTAGTCGTAGGTGTGCTCCTCGTCGTTGAACAGGACCACCTTGAACGGCGCGCGCGTCTGGGGCAAGACTTCGGTTTCGGTCTCCCCTGTTCCTTCGGGATTTTCAGGTTCACCGGTCACTTGGACATGACCCGATCCCAGAAATATTCCCAGGCTTTTTCCTGCTCCCCGACGAGAAACCCGTGGCCGCCCTCGAACACGTCGTCGAGATACTCGTTGATCACGTCGATGCGCTGCCGCAGGAAAAAGGGCTGGCGACTTTGCACGAACGCCAGATCATCGAACACGTGCGGAGGCAGATACACTTCCAAAGGATTAAAGTTGAGGGGCTCCTCGGCGTTGGAAAGCACCGCCTTGAAGTAGCGGTTGAAAAAGGCGTCCACCAAAGGACGATTCTCCTCTTCGTGATCGCCCATCAGCTTGTCGAACAAGGATTCCCCGCCGCCGCCGGTTTTTAGCAATTGAACGAACAACCCCAACGCCGCGTCATCCACCTTGCGAGCCAGCAACAAAAGGTCGCGCGCCGAAAGCGCGGACAAATCATCAAGGCAGCGGAAACGCGGCCCTTTCCCCAACCCTGACAAATACGCCAGCATCATTTGTTGATGCTCTTCAGATAGCATGCGTTGCCCGCCTTACAATTCATAATATATACCCATCATGTTCACGCGCGCCGCCTTCCTTCTGACCGCAATCGCCGTCTTCTCCCAAGGCGATGGGTTCCGTTTTCCGGCCCAACTCAAGGACGTGGACGGCCGGAAAGTCGCGATGGATTCCCTGGCGCGAACCCGCAAATTGATCGTGGTCACCGTCAAAGCCTCATGGTGTCCCATATGTCATGAACAATTGCGTCGTCTGCGGAACCGGTTGTCCGAAGCGGAAGCCTGCGGCATCTCCTTCGTGGTGCTCGGCCCCGGTCCCGCAGAGGAACTGGCCTCCATGCGCGGCAAATCCAAGGCGCCGTTCTTTTTCGTGGAAGACAAGCAAATGCGCTTCTCCTCCGCGCTCGGCCTGCAGCTTTCCGAGGGGCAAATCGAACCGGCGCTGATCGGAATCAAAAAAGATCTCTCCATCGGCTGGATGCAGATCGGACGCGGCCCGTCGAGCTACGGTGACTCGACGGCGTTCAAGGAAACCGGCTGCTCCGACTGGATTTAAACCCCTGCGGCGTCGAAGGCACAATCCGCCGGACGCTTGCTACTCTTTGATCATCCAACAGGGGTTTTTCATGGCGCGCAAAGGCAAAAAGGAAAAGGGCAAGGGCGTAGCGGCGATGTGGGCCGGCCGTTTCACCGGGGGGATGGCGGCCAGCATGGAGCGGCTTTCGGTCAGCCTCGACGTGGACAGCAAGCTCTATCGCGAAGACATCGAAGGCAGCATGGCCCATTCGCACGGCCTGCACGCGGCGGGTGTGCTCACGTCCAAGGAGCGCGACAAAATGATCGCGGGACTCAAGAGTGTGCTCGATGATTTGGAAGCGGGCAAGGATCTCTTTTCATCGTCGGATGAAGACATCCACATGGCCGTGGAACGGATCCTCACGGAACGGATCGGCGATCTGGGCAAGAAGCTGCACACCGGGCGGAGCAGGAACGATCAGGTGGCTACGGACTTCCGGCTCTACGTCATGCGGCGGACCGAAGAACTCGTGGAACAGATCGAGGGTCTTCAACACGCGCTGCTGCAACGGGCCAAAGAATATCGCAAGGATGTGATGCCGGGTTACACCCATGTGCAGCAGGCGCAGCCGATTTCCACGGCGCATTATCTGCTGTCGTTTTTCTTCGCGCTCGAACGCGACAAGTCGCGGCTGCGGCATGCCTGGGAAACGGCGGGAGAAATGCCGTTGGGTTCCGGCGCATTGGCCGGTTCTGCGTTCCCCTATCCACGGAATCTCGTGGCACAGCGGCTCGGCTTTCCAACCGCGACGCGCAACAGCATCGATGCCACGGCGCATCGCGACTTTGCCCTCGAGTTCCTCGGCGCGCTGGGGTGTCTCGGAGTGCTGCTCAGCTCCTATGCCGAGGATTTCGTGATCTGGTCCTCTTCGGAGTTCGGGTTTCTCAAGCTGGGCGAGGCGTACACTTCGGGCTCGAGTATGATGCCGCAAAAGCGGAATTCCGACTCGATGGAGCTGGTGCGTGGCAAAGCCGGACGGATGCTCGGCGCCTATTCGCGGTTGTTCACGGTTCTCAAAGGCCTGCCGCACGGTTACGATCGAGATTTGCAAGAAGACAAGGAGCCGGTGTTTGACGCGGCGGAGACAGCGGAGGTTTGTCTTCAGGTCATGACTGAGGTCGTGTCCACCTTGCAATTCCAGCGCGAAGCGATTCTGAAAAAAATGCAGCCCGCATTGCTGGCTACGGATCTTGCGGATCTATTGGTGGAAGCTGGCATTCCCTTCCGGGAAGCGCACCACATCGTCGGCCGGTTGATCGGTGAGGCGGAAGCCAAAGGCATTTCCTTTCTCGACCTTCCGGAAAAATCGTGGAAGGATGTTCCGAATGCTGCCGCTTTGCGGAAGAAGCTCACGTTTGCCGAATCGATCGAGCGAAGAAACATCCAAGGCGGCACCGGCAGCAAGTCCGTTGCGGCGCAGTTGAAGGAAGCGGAGAAGTTGTTGAAGTAGCTGGCCTCGGCCAGCTATTCTAGTGCTGCCTTGACCAGATTGTAAAACAGCGGCGAGGGATTGCGGAGGCTGCTGGTCAGCTCCGGATGGAACTGACTTCCCATGAAGTACTTGTGCCCTGGAAGTTCCATCACCTGCATGATGTTCTCCTCTGGATGCTTCCCGGAAAAGACGAGTCCCTTGGCTTCCAGCCGTTCGATGTAGTCCGGATTCACCTCATAGCGATGACGGAAGCGTTCACGGATGACAGCCTGATCCCCGTAGATGGAATAAGCGCGGCTGCCGGGTTTGATCTGCACGTCGTGCCCGCCCAACCTCATCGTGCCACCCTTTTGCAGCACGTTTTTCTGTCCCGGCAGAATATCGATCACCGGATGATCCACCACCACACCTTCCTCGCGCACTTCCGTGGTGTTGGCGCCTTGCAGTCCGCACACGTTGCGGGCGAACTCCACAACGGCCAGTTGCATGCCATAGCAAATGCCCAGATACGGCAGGCCTTTTTCGCGGGCGTGCTGGATGACCCGCATCTTGCCCTCGATCCCGCGCTTGCCAAAACCACCGGGCACGATCACACCGTCTGAACCGTCCAACAAGGTCGCTGCGTCTTCCACGGTCGCAACCTTGGACGTATCCACCCACTTCAGGTTCACACGCACGTCGAGATGCGCCCCCGAATGCACCAGCGCTTCCACCACCGAGGCGTAGGAATCCTCCAGCGCCGTGTACTTGCCGCAAAGAGCAATAGTCACGGTGCGTGTCGGGTTCACGAGATTCTTCTTGATGTTGCGCACCCAGCCTTCCCACTGGCGGAGATCCGGCGGGGAGTAAATGCCTAGCGCGGAATGCAGGATGGCGGGCAGGCCTTCCTTCTCGTAGATCAACGGAATTTCATAGACGGTCTTCACGTCCGGGCCGGAGATGACATGGCTGGCGGGAATGTTGCAATAGGACCCGATCTTCTCCTTGATGGGCGGCGTCAGCATTTCCGGACAGCGGCCGATCACCACGTCGGGATCGATGCCCTTCTCGTTCAGCATGCGCACCGACATCTGGGTGGGTTTGCTCTTCTGCTCATTCACGCCTTCCGGAATCGGAACATAAGTGAGATGGATGTAGATGATGTTCTCGTCACCCACGTCGCGCTTGAGCTGGCGGATGGCTTCGAGATAGAACTGGTTTTCCAAGTCACCCACCGTGCCACCCACTTCGATCAACATCACGTCAGCTTCTTCCGCCTTGGCGATGTCGAAGAACCAGTGCTTGATGCTGTCGGTGACGTGCGGGATGAATTGCACGGTCTTTCCGAGATAATCACCGCGGCGTTCCTTCTCGAGGATGTTCTTGAACACCTTGCCCATGGTCAGGTTCCAGTGGAACTTGGTGGTGATTCCCATGAAGCGTTCATAGTGGCCGAAGTCCATGTCCACTTCGCCGCCGTCGTCGAGCACAAACACTTCGCCATGCTCAATGGGGTTCATGGTTCCGGGATCGGTGTTGAGGTAGCCGTCGCATTTCACCGACACCACCTTCAACCTTCCCGAGAGAAGATTGCCGATGGAGGCGGCCGCAATGCCCTTGCCGAGTCCCGACAGCACGCCGCCGGTGACCACGATGTATTTGCAACCCGAGGTGCGGTTTTTCATAAGGCTCCTTGCAAGGCCAGCGCTTCGAGACGCTGGCGGGCAAAAACAAGATCCGCAGGCGTGTCCACCGGTGCTCCCGGTTGCGACGCATGCGCACGGATGGGCGCGAGATTCAAATCGCGCAGAATTTCATGGGACTCTTCGACTTCACGTTTCGAGGACGGCAATGCGGCGTAACGCCGCAGGAAATTTTTGGAATAGGCGTATGCGCCCAGATGCAACCGCCACGCATTTTCCGTACGGGCGGACGGCCGTCCGTCCCGACAAAAATCCAATACAAATCCATTTGCATCCAATATCGCCTTGACGCGATTCGGATTTTCGAGATCTTGCTCGGAGGTTTCTTCTTCATGCACCAAGGTGTGCATCCATTCCGGATTTTGACACAAGGCTTCACGGAGAGTTTGCAATCCTTCGATGGGAAATGCGGGTTCATCGCCTTGAAGATTCACCACCAAATCCGATTCGATGGAGTCGAGATTGCGGGCAATGCGCTCGGTGCCATTCGCAGCATCGCCGGAAAGAATGAATCGATGCCCATACGCGGAAACCGTTTCTCCGATTTCGGAAGAATCGGTCAAGCAAACAACTTCGGAAAAGCATCCAGCTTCCATGGCACGATCCAGCGCGTGCACCACCACGGGTTTTCCCAAAAGCGGCTTCAGCAGCTTACCCGGAAAACGGGACGACCCGAGGCGGGCCGGAACCACGCAGGAAACATCGGCGTCGATCATGACTAACCGCCGATGACCTTGGGGATGGAGAAATGCTCGAGATTGATTTCGGGGGCATTGCGCAGGGCAAGTTCCTTGGGAAGCATGGCCGCCTGCTCGTCGGGCCGCAAGGGCCGGGGTGAGGAATCCACGGCTGTCATGGGTTCCACGTTGTCCAGCTTCAACTGCTTCAACATGTCGAGGTATTCGACCAGCTGACCGAGCGAATCTCCCATGCGGGCGATTTCTTCGTCGGTGAATTCGAGGCGGGCCAGCTTCGCCAGTTTGAGGATTTCTTCCTTTTCAACGCGCATAACCGGCCTTCCTCCAACGGGGAAAACGACCCGGAAATACCTACCATGAAAAGCGGAATTCCGGGCTGGGGCTTCCCCTATGCCCGGGCCTCAAAGTTAATCCAGGACTTCGAGTTTAGCAAACCGCAGCATCAGCGTTCTGGGAACGCGATCGCTGAACAAAACCACGGCGCTGGCCGACTCGCCGGAGCCATCCACCCGCATGACCTTGCCTTCGCCGAATTTGACGTGCATTACCCGCCGCCCCGGACGCAGTGCGCCGCTGTCATCCTGATTGACATCTTCATAGCGGGGCATGGGATCGGATTTGGCGGAATATCGGCCTTGCGACGGAATTGCGGAACGTTCCTGCGTGGCCGCATGCGCAATGTCCAGAAATTGCTTGTCAATTTCCAACAAAAATCTCGACCCGAACGCATCCTCATAACCTCCATACCGGCGACGACGGCGTGCATAGGTTAGTGAAAGCTTCTGCCGGGCACGGGTCACGGCCACGTAAAACAGTCGACGTTCTTCCTCGAAATCCTGATCGTCATTGCGCATCAGCGGGAACAACCCGTCTTCCAGACCGGTGACAAAGACGCGGGGAAATTCCAGGCCCTTGGCGCTGTGCACGGTCATCAAAGTGACCGCTTCCTGATTGGCCTTCAGCGAATCCGCGTCGGAGACCAGTGAAATTTCCTGAAGGAACAACTCCAACGGGGTTCCTTCAAGAACTTCCTCCGGAGCTTCTCCGTCGACGACATTCATCGCCTCGGTGGCGCGGTCCAGATAATCCTGCGCGGCCGCAACCAATTCCTCGATGTTGGCCAGACGATCCAGCGCTTCGTCCGTACCGTCGTTTTCCAGCGCCGCCTTGTAACCCGATCGCGTCAACACATCGGCCACGAGTTCGGGAAGCGGCTTGGTGTTCATCACAGACCGCAATCCCGTCAGCAGCTCATGGAACTCGCGCATTTTCTTGGCGGCTGCCGTGGCAATCCCTGCTTCAGCGGCGAATGGCAGCGCTTCCGTCAACGGCATTCCGTGTACGGAAGCGAACTCCAGCAATTGTTCGAGCGACTTGTCGCCGATTCCCCGGCGCGGAACATTGATGACGCGCTGAAAGGACACATCGTCACGCGGATTCGCGAGCAAACGAAGATACGCCAGCAAATCCTTGACTTCCTTGCGCTCGTAAAAACGGATGCCGCCCACGATGAGATAAGGAATCTGCCGGCGGCGGAACTCGTCTTCCAAGGCGCGCGACTGGGCGTTGGTGCGGTAAAACACTGCCGTTTCCCCGGGCCGGAATGTTTCGTCACCGCGAATGTGCCGACCCACCCAGGAGGCTTCGGCTACTTCGTCGTCCAACTCCATCAAGGTCACTTTTTCGCCGGGCGGATTTTCCGTCCACAAGGTCTTGTCCATGCGATCGTGGTTCTTGCGAATCACCGATCCGGCCACGCCGAGAATGTTGGACGTGGAGCGGTAGTTCTGTTCCAGCTTCGTGATGCGCGCTTCGGGAAAATCCTCCTTGAAGTTGAGGATGTTGCCGATGTCCGCGCCGCGCCAGCCATAAATGCTCTGGTCATCGTCGCCCACGACCACGAGATTCCGGTGCGGCCCCAACAACAACTGGATGAGCTGGTATTGCGCTTTGTTCGTGTCCTGATACTCGTCGATGAGGATGTAGCGGAAGGACGATGCAAAAACCTGCCGAATCTCGGGAAAGGTTTGCAGCAGCCTAATGGACAGGAAAATCAGATCGTCGAAATCCATGGCGTCCTGCGCCTGCATTTCATTCTGATAGCGGCGATACAACGCGGCCATGCGCTGGGTATAGGGATCAAGTGCGCGTCGGGCGGCCTCTTCGGGGCCTTGCCCCTGATTTTTGGAATTGCCGATGAACCGCCGCACTGCGTCCACGGAGAAACGCATATCGTTCTCCAGACCCTCGGCCTGCAGAATTTTCTTGACGTGCCGCTTCTGATCGTCGGTATCGTAAATAGTGAAGTGTGAAGTGTAGCCGAGGCGATCCGCGTGGAACCGCAACAACCGGGCGCACACGGAATGAAAGGTTCCCATCCAACGCAGCGAGGCATCGTAGCCCAGCAACGCAGCCACGCGTTCCCGCATTTCACGCGCCGCCTTGTTGGTGAAGGTCACGGCTAGGATTTCATACGGTCGGTAACCGTGTTCCCGGATCAGCCACGCAATTTTATAGGTCAGAACGCGGGTCTTGCCGCTCCCGGCACCGGACAAGACCAACTGCGGGCCCGGAGCATGCAGCACGGCCTCCAATTGGGCCGGATTGAGGAGCCGACGCAGGGATTCTTCGCTTAATTCGGGGCGTGAAGAGCGGGTTTCGAACGATGTTTCCACGGATTTGCAATGGTAGCATTCCGGCCCTGTAACGAGGTGTAACCCGACATTCGTTGCCACGTCTTTTTTTTAGTTTAGCCCTGACTTCAAAACGCATCTCGGAGCCATGAAGAAAAACCCCTCACGCCTCTTGTTGGGCCTTGCGCTCGTCTCGTCTCTTGGTTTGTCCGGTTGCGGCAAACGCGATGCGGCAAATGCAAGCACGCCGGGTGCAGTTCCCGGAAGCGCGCTTCCTCCGGCGAGACTTTCCGCAGTGGTGTTGCAACCGACTCTCGCCACCACGCATGTGACGGCTGCCGGAACCGTAATGGCAGAACGTGAAGTCGAACTCAAGACGGAAATTTCCGGTCGCGTCGCGCGCATCGCTTTCCGCGAAGGTTCGTATGTGGATTCCGGCCAACTGCTGGTTAAACTCGAAGACTCGGAATTGCGCGCGCAGTTGGAACGGGCACAGGCCCGGTTGATGCTGGCACAGACCCAGGAAAAACGACTCAAGGATCAGATCGAAGCCCAAGCCGCGAGCCAGCGGGATTACGATGCGGCCAGGGCGGATCTCCAAACGGCCAAAGCCGATGCGGACATGGCTAAGGCGATGTTCGATAAAACCGAAATCCGCGCACCGTTTGCCGGGATCGCTGGGTTGCGGCGGGTGGATCCCGGAGCGGTGCTGCAAAGCGGAACCAAGCTGACCACCTTGCAGGATTTGGCTTCGCTCCGGATCGAATTCTCCATTCCGGAAAATCTTTCCTCCGCGCTGAAAGACGGAATGTCGGTGCGCTATACCTGTTCCGGCGTTGCCGATACGCAAAAGGCGGAAGTGTACGCCATCGAACCGCGCATCGACGCGGAAACCCGGTTGATCGATGTCCGTGCGCGCGGCAGGACTACGGTTCGAATTCTCCCGGGCGCCTTCGCCCGCGTGGAACTTCCCCTGTCGTCGGACTCCGCGCTGTGGATTCCCTCACAGGCCGTGGTGCAAAGCGCGCGCGGCTCGATGGTGTGGCGCGTGAATGGAGGCGTGGCCGGGTTGCAACCCTTTATTCCCGGAATGCGCTCCGCACAGGCCGTGGAAGCAGCGCGTGGCTTGTCCGCCGGAGACACCATCCTGACCTCGGGCCTCATGCAATTGCGACCCGGCGCGCCGGTCATCCCGATCCTCGGCCCCCAACCCTGAACTTTCAGCGGCAGTCTTAATGCGCGCATCCCACATCAGCATCGATCGCCCGGTCCTCACATGGGTGATGTCGCTGTTCCTGCTGGTGCTGGGGTTCATCGCTTTGCCCTTCCTCGGCGTGCGCGAGTTCCCGGCCGTGGATCCGCCCATTATCACGGTGAACACCTATTACCCCGGCGCCAACGCGGAGGTGATTGAATCGCAAATCACCCAGCCGCTGGAACAGTCCGTCAATGGCGTGGACGGCATCCGTTCCATCACCTCGGTGAGCCGCGAGGGACGCAGCATCATCACCGTGGAGTTCAACCTCGGCAATGATCTGAACGTCGCGGCCAACGATGTCCGCGATCGCGTGGCGCGCGTCATCCGCAGCCTCCCCGCCGACATCGATCCACCCGTGGTGGCCAAAGCGGACGCCAACGCCTACCCCATTCTGTTGATGACGGTGCAAAGCGACAGCCGCGACATCCTCGCCACGGACGAGGAAGGCATGCGCATTCAGGAGCAGTTGCAGACCATTCCCGGCGTGGCCGAGGTGCGCATCTGGGGCGAAAAGAAATACGCCATGCGTCTGCGCCTCGATCCGGAAAAACTGGAAGCGCACGACCTCACCTTCGCAGACGTGGCCGCGGCCCTCGGCACGGAAAACGTGGAGCTTCCTTCGGGAACCATTCAGGGTGACAACACAGAACTGACCGTGCTCGCGCACGGCCGCATGCGCACACCCGAGGAATTCAACCGCCTCGTGATCAAGGCCAACGGGGCCGAACTGGTGAGGCTCGAAGACGTGGGCAACGCGAGGCTCGGAGCCGAAAACGAACGCACGATTCTCAAACGCGACGGCATTCCCATGATTGGCCTCGCCGTGATCGCGCAACCGGGCGCCAACAGTATTGCCATCGGCGACGAATTCTTCAAACGCTTCGAGCAAATCAAGAAGACCGTGCCACCGGACATCCATCTCAAACTCGGCTTCGACGGAACCCGTTTCGTGCGACGTTCGCTGCATGAGGTGTCGAACACCATTATCATCGCGTTCATCCTCGTGCTGCTGGTGCTCTTCTTCTTCCTGCGCGACTGGCGTACCTCGCTCATTCCCGTGCTCGCCATTCCCGTGTCGTTGATCGGCGCGCTGTTCCTGCTATACATGGCGGGCTTCACCATCAATGTGCTCACATTGCTCGGTCTCGTGCTGGCCATCGGTCTGGTGGTGGACGACGCCATCGTGGTGCTGGAAAACATCTACCGTAAAATCGAAGACGGTGACGAGCCGAAGCACGCGGGCTATTCCGGCACCGAGGAAATTTTCTTCGCGGTCATCTCCACCACCACCGTGCTGGCTGTGGTGTTTCTGCCGTTGCTCTTCATTCCGGGTTTTGTGGGCCGTCTGTTCCGCGAGTTCGGCGTGGCCGTGGCCGGTTCTGTGGTGCTCTCCGCCTTCGTCTCACTGACGCTCACGCCCATGCTCTGCACGCGCATGCTGCGTCGCCGCCATTCCACGCTGTATGAACGCACCGAGCCGGGATTTCAGGCCTTCTACGGAGGCTATGGAAACCTGCTCCGCAAATTCCTGCGCAACCGTGCCACCGCCATCATCTTGTTGCTGCTGATCGTGGCGGGAGCGGTCGGGTTGCTGTTCACGCTCAAAAAGGAACAGGCGCCAACGGAGGATCGCAACCAACTCGACCTGTTCATCACCGGACCCGAGGGAGCGACCTTCAACTTCATGGACCGCATCATGGATCGGTTGACAGATGTCGTGCACCGCGACGCGCAGGAAGTTTCCGCCATGGTGGCCGTGACCTCGCCAGGTTTCTCCGCCTCCGGCTCCGTCAATTCGGGTTTCATGCGGCTCTTCCTCGCCGATGCCGAGACGCGCAAGCGCACCCAGCAGCAAATCTTCGGCGCGCTCAGCAAAAGCACCAAGGCCTTGACGGACGTACGCATCAGCGTGGTGCAGAATCCCACCATCTCCACCAGCCCTGTTTCCGGGTTGCCCGTGCAGTTCGTCATCCAGGCGCCGGACTTCGAGCGACTGGCAAAGGCGCTTCCTCTCTTTGTCGCCGAGGCGCGCAAGGAAAAAACTTTCGCCATCGTGGACGAAAACCTCAAGTTCACCCGGCCCGAAATCCAGGTTACGGTGGATCGCGATCGTTTGCGTTCGCTGGGCGTGTCCTATCTCGCGGTGTCACGCGCGCTGCAACTGGCGCTTGGTGAAGTACGGATCGGATATTTCATCAAGGGCGATCGACAGTATCAGGTCATCGGTCAGGTGGATGACGCCTACCGCCGCAAACCGGACGACATCCGCCAGATTCCCGTACGAGGCAATGACGGCAAGCTCATTCCGCTCGGCAACCTCGTTGAGTTCCGCGAAGAGGCTGGACCGCCCGCGCTTTACCGCTTCAACCGCACGGTCTCGGCCACAGTCTCGGCGGGTCTTGCGCCCGGCATGGTGATCAGCGATGGCATCGCGGCCATGCGCAGAGTCGCGGCAAAAACACTGGACCCATCGTTCCGCACCGAACTGGCGGGACAGTCGCGCGACTACACGGAAAGTTCTTCCAGCCTGCTCTTCGCCTTTCTGCTGGCGCTGTTGTTGATTTATCTCGTGCTGGCCGCGCAGTTCGAGAGCTTCAAGGATCCGATCATCATCCTCATCACCGTGCCGCTCTCGTTGTTCGGCGCGCTGCTGGCATTGAAAGTCACCGGACAGACGCTCAACATCTTCAGTGAGATCGGCATCATCATGCTCGTCGGACTGGTGACCAAAAACGGCATTTTGATCGTGGAGTTCACTCGGCAGAAGCGCGAAAAGGGCATGGCTTTGGCCAACGCCGTTTTGGAAGCCGCTCAGGCTCGCCTTCGCCCCATTCTCATGACGTCGCTGACCGCGGCGCTGGGAATGTTGCCCATCGCGTTGGCCTTGGGTGCGGGCGCGGAAAGCCGCCGGCCCATGGGTATCGCGGTGGTGGGTGGTTTGTTGTTCGGCATGGTGCTGACCTTGTTTGTCATCCCTGCCATGATTCTGCTCTTCCACGGCGCGCGCACCGAAGAGGTTTCGGATGCTTAAGGCATTGGCCACAAGCCTCGCTGTGTTCACCACAGCGCAGGCCGCGCAACTGACGTTGTCGCAAGCATTGAAAGAAGCGTTGGCTCAAAACCCCGCGTATCAAGCAGCGCAAAACGATGTCGTCCTCGCCGAAAAATCGCGCGACTCGGCCATCGGAGGGTATCTGCCCGTCATCACGGCCAGCGGAGGCTACGGAAAAAGCTGGCAGAACACGCATCAGCAGCGCGCCTCGGACGGCAGTGTCCGCGATGTGAACAATGCACTCACAACCACCGCGACCGCAGGCGTGAACGCGGACTGGACCTTGTTCCAGGGATTTTCCACGCCTCTGACGCAAAAGCGTTTGCGGTTGCAGGCGGATCAGGCGCGGGCTTACGAAGCCAAATCACGTGAGGATCTGGTGCGCGGTGCGGTGCTGGCCTATGCCGAACTGGCGCGACAGACGCGCTTGTATCACGCGCTCGACACGGTGGCGGTGATTTCGGAGGAACGCGCGCGTATTCTGGAACAAAGCCTGAAAGCCGGTGCGGCGTCGCGCTCGGACTGGCTTTCAGCCCGCGTGGATCTGAATGGCGATCAAGCTTCGTTGAAACGTCAGGCTGCGGATTTGCAAGCGGCGCGCGTGGAACTCGGTCGGGTTCTCGGCCGCAGCCAGCCCGTATCCGAGGAGGTGGACGAGGTCGCCTTGCCCGCCATTGCAATGGATCTCGAAAAGCTATTGCTCGGCTTGCCGGAGCATCGTCCCGAATTGCAGGTGGCGGAAAATTCCGTGGCCATCGCCCATGTGTCCGCACAGCAACGCGCTACGAACTGGCTGCCCAAACTCGATGCGCTGGCCGGGTACAATTACACCGAGACAAAGTCCGACGCGGGCATCTATCTGAAAAACCGCACGCTCGGGCCGTCCGTCGGATTGCAACTCAACTTCAACCTGTTCTCCGGTGAATTCCCCTGGTCGTCATACCAACGGGCAAAGGTCGCGCTCACGTCGGCAGGATTGCGTCAAAAAGATCTCCAGTCCTCCGCCGAAGCCGAAGTGCGGCGTAACTTTGCGGAGTTCGAAGCCACAGATTCAGCATTGACGTTGGAAAGTGAAGGACTCGGTTTCGCACACGAAAACCTGTCGCTCACCTTCACACGCTGGAAGGCCGGGTCCATCTCCTATCTCGACGCAAGACGCGCACAAGAGCAGTATCTCGACGCAGTCGTCCGGTCGGAGAACACGGCCTACGATGCCCTTCGCGCAAGACTCGATCTACTCCGCTCGGCGGGACGCATGGAATTGTTGGTTGGTACTCCGCGCTAGTTCCGTTCCCTATCCTCATTCCGGATTTGACGTCCGCACGTGCCTGTCCGGACAAAGGACGATCCACTTCGGACTTCCCGGCGACACGTTAAAACTCGCAACGGTAAGACAAAGCCGAGGCATCCATATCGGCGATGCCCCGCTCTATGACTTGAAGCAATGGCGCACTCCGTGGCGTATCCCGAAAAACATCCTGCATCAGATTCGACGCGCCGAGAAAAAAGGCATCCGCGTCCGGCATCTCAGCGCTCCTCCTAGCGACCTGACACCGCTACGGGAATACTTGTCGACATGGCTGCGAAACAAAAAGATGCCGCCTCTGGGATTCGCCACGAATCCTTTCCTATTGGCACCGTGGCCGGAATACGGGATTTTCGTCGCCGAATCCAATGGCCGCTTATGTGGATTTCTCATTGCATCACACGCACCGTTCCACAGCCTGTTCCGCGTTGATCTCATAGTCCGGACGCAAGCTTCGCCCAACGGATGTTCGGAACTGCTGGTCGCAACGGCGTTTCAAGCGGCTGCGAGATGGGGTTTTCAAAAAGCGACCTTGGGACTCGCGCCTCTCTCACGCCGATCCGTATCTGAACGTTTTCGTTCGCCTTTCTGGTTCCGTATTCTTTCGCGAGTTGCTCGGCGTTTGGGTTCGCCGTGGTATTCCTTCGCCGGACTGGAAGCATTCAAAGCCAAGTTTCATCCCGATGAATGGCAACCGATGTTTTGTACGACGCAAGGCCCGCGTTTCCGAGTTACGGATCTGATCGCAGTATTACGGGCCTTTGCTGGTGGCTCGTTAATGTGTTACGGAATGCGGACGGTATTATGGAAAATGGGAAGACGGAGTTTTTGAACCTGCGGTAAAAAGGCTCACCCCCACAATCCCAGCACCAATCCATACACCGCGAACTGGACGGAAAAATATCCGCCGTCGATCAACCATAACTTCAGGCTCCGGTCCGCGAATTGATGGTTGATGCCAAACCCCATGGCCACCAAGCCGCTTCCGGCAATCGCACCCTTTGCGACCGCCACGGGCAAGCGCGGATGCGCGCCGAGGCACCACCGCAAAGTGAGAATGGCAACCAGTGCAAACACACTGCTGAGGAGGAAAACCCGCAGTGGATGATTGCTGTTTGCGGGACGCCGATCTCCCACTTCCCGTTGCCAAATCCCTCCAAAGACTCCCTTGGAATACCATAAACCTCCCACCAGGAAAGTCGAGAGCACCCCGATGAGCAAAGCCCAAAGATTTATATCCAGTGTCATTGTCTCTCCTCACAGCCCTGACCGCGAAAAATCAACCCGATTCTTCGCCTTCACGACCGGCATCACCATGTCATTCGCGGGCAAAACTGTCTTTCGTGTCGCCCAATAAACAGACAAAATTAAAACAATAACTCGCGTTAACCTTCCGCGATGATGCCGGAATGACTGACAACAGTCACAGAAAATGACTTTCCAACGACTTCGCAATCCCGTATCTTATCCCTGCGTTCAATTCAGGAGTTCCGAATGCAAAAAGCCTCCCTGTTACTTGCCATTCTTTGTGCTGTGCCGCCCGGATTGACGGGTTGCTTCCCTAGTTCATCCTCGGACGCTGGCATCAAAACCGGCCCCGGTGTGCGCGACAGTTTGAATGCGGCTTACAAGGCATTCGACTCCAGCATCTACGTCGCCAAGGACGGGGATTGGGCGACCATTGAATCCAAGGGCATTCCCAATCACGGCAGCCCCTACTTCGCCACAACAGATTCGCGCTACGAAGCCGACACCAACGCGGGCTTCGCCAAGAATCCGAACAATATCTCGGAACAAAACCTTGTCTTCAAGATTCCCCTGAATCCATCCGTGGCCACCACGCACCAAAGCACGGCGTTGGGTCCCATCGGCGTTTCGGTGAACGGCGTTCCTCTCTACAATCAATATGCCGGGCCCAATCAGCCGCTGACGAATGAGATTTATTCGTTTGATCAATACAACGGACACCCTCAACAGTCTGGACAATATCACTACCACTGGGAACCGCTGTATCTGACCGCGAAGAAAGGAAAGTCTTCGCTGATCGGGTTCCTGCTGGACGGGTTCCCTGTGTATGGCCCACAGGAGAGCGGATCTAATGTCGCAGGAAGCAATCTGGACACTTACCACGGTCATTTCGGCGTGACGGCCGAGTACCCTGCCGGCATCTACCACTACCACATCACAGCCACAGATCCCTACATCAATGGTGGGCAATACTACGGTACGCCCGGAACCGTGACCCAGTGAAACAACGCCGTGTGCTGCTCCGGATCTTCTCCGGGCTCTTGATTACACTGCTGGGGGCTGTGTTGTTTTTCTCCTGTAGAAACAAGGAGGCGGTGAACGTACGCTATTATCCCTCCGGCAAGCTGATGTGGAAGCGCACGTATGTCCATGGCATCAAGGATGGCATACATGAAGGTTGGTGGGAAAACGGAAAAAAGAAATTCGAATACCACTTCAGCCGAGGACTTCAGGATGGTGACATGAAGGAATGGTATTCCGACGGCACCCTCGCGAGACAGTTGCATTACGAGAACGGCCGAGAGATCGGCTTGCAACGTGCGTGGCGGGAAAATGGAACGTTGTACGCGAATTACGAAATGAGGGACGGAAAACCCTACGGCATAGTTAACGCACGGCTTTGTTATTCAATTAAAGATGGAAAAGGTGTTTTCCGCGCTCCGCAATAACATTGGACTGTGGCTTGCGTTTTCCCTATTGCTCACGGGATGCGAACACGTTGCCAAACTTCCCTATTACAACTCCAAGGATTTCACGCCGATGTGGATCAAACCTTCCGCAGCGACATCGTTGCACCGCATAGCGCCATTTTCCTTTGTGGACCAGAATGGTCAACCCGTCACGGAGAAGACCGTGGCGGGGAAAATCTCCGTGGCCAACTTCATGTTCACAGGTTGCCCGGGTTTGTGTCCGCGCATGACCACGAATCTCGAAACGGTTCAGAAGGCGTTCGAGCACGACAGCACTGTGGTGCTGATCTCACACTCTGTCGCGCCGGAAAGCGACTCGATTCCTGCGTTGAAGCGTTTTGCGGCTGAGCATCATGCCGTGGACGGGCAATGGCATTTCGTGACCGGGGATCGCGCCGCCATCTACCGCACCGCCCGTGAGTCCTACTTCGCCGACGAAGCCGGTTCGGTCCCGGACGCAGGTGGAGACTTTCTGCACACGGAGAAGGTTTTTTTGGTGGATGATAACGGACATTTGCGGGGGGTTTACAACGGCGAATTGCCCACCGAAATGGAACGCCTGAAGGAAGATATCCGTACCCTGAAAAGAGCGTTTTTCAGAGCAGCCCCTCCCCAGTGACGAACCTCACATTCCTGCGGGGAGGTAATCCGGGATTGCTGAAATTGATAATAAAACGCCATTTATAATCTCCAAACTATCCACAGAGTGTTGAAACAGCCGTCGTTGCAACCATTCGATTTCATTGACGTTACGCGCCTATTGCAAGGGGGTTTTTAGGGTCGAAAAGCGGACCGCCCAGAGTACTCTTTTAGTCGATGTTAAATCAGAATTTCCTGCGGATTGTGTCGATCGCCTTGTCCTTCAACTTGTTCATTTGATCTCGTGGCAGCGGAATGTTTTCCGTGCGGCTGACTTTCAAGGTGAACGGGATCAACGAACCCTCCTTCTTGTCGTCATACAACGTCGGATTACCCGTCAGTACTGCGTCGATCCTTACTGGCACAGCCTTCTGTCCCAGTAAAATCTTTTCAGCCTCGGGACCAACGACTGCGATAATCTCACGATAAACGACTTCCGCCGGCACGGTAATGCGGGACGTATCCTGCGGCTTCAACTCCACTTTGATGTCGTTCCCCTTTAGAAACCGCTTGCCCTCGTTGAACAATTCATAGCTGAGCGAAACATTCTTGAGGCCAACCTTGTTGGGGTTATACGCCGACAGCACAATGTTCACATTGGTCTGGGTGAGATTGACTCCCATGACCTCACAACGGACATAGGCGAAATCCGGGGCTTTCAGCTTTTCGGAAAGCGCAAGATTCAGGAAAGAGCAGGACGACAGGAACAACCCCGCCAATACTAAGGCCGTCCATTTCAGAATCGTCGTTTTCAATCTCGCACTCTTTAGCGATTATCGCGAACGGTACAGCTTCGCAACATATTCCTTCGCTGCGGTGGACCATAGGAACCGCTGCTTGAATCCGCGCTTCTGCATATCCAAGAATTTCTCCGGTTGCTCACGGTACATCCGCTCAGCCGCTTTCACAGCTTGGACCAGATTCTCGAGCACTTCCCGTGCCGTGCGGCCGTCGAATCCGAATCCAGTTCCCTTGGGATCGGTGTGCGGCTTCACGGTGTCCACCAGCCCCCCGGTCCAACGCACGAGTGGCGGTGTTGCACAGCTCAAAGATTCCATCTGCGTAATCCCGCACGGCTCGAACAGGCTCGGCATCAAGAACACGTCAGCACCCAGGCTGATCTCCTGTGCCTTGCCGGGAGCGAACTCAAGTGTGGCCGAAAAATTCGACCGGCCGACGAATCCGTGCAGGAAGTCCTCGTACTCCTTCATTCCCGTCGCCACCAAGGCGATATTGACGTTGGGAATTTCAAGAATGTGTTCGAGCACGCATTTCCCGTCGAGCGATTCCTTGAGCAGTTTGAACTTCTGTTCCACGGCCCGGCCCACAAATCCCAGCAGCAGGCCTTTCGGTTTTGCAAATCCTCTGGACAGGGATTTCTTCGTCTTCGACTTCTCCGCGATCAATTTCTCAAAGGCCGCATCCGTGGGATCACTTTTGTATTCGAAACCATTGAGGATGCCGTGCAGTTTTCCCGCATCGTCGAGCCGCTGGGACACCTTCTCCAACCCCTTGCCGCCTTCGAAGTAGCGCGCAGGATTTTCGGCCTCGGTCATTTCACGCTTGTACGTCGGGCTCACGGTATTGACCTGATCCGCCAGTTCCATCGCCAGCCGCAGGGCATTGACACTTTTCCATTTCGGCCGCGGGTCAGCGAACAATTTTCCGACGGACTTGTGCTTTGCAATCCGTTCGATGTTCCATCCTTTGATGGATTCCCGGCCGATGTTGCCCTGATAACCGATGTTGTGAATGGTCAGCACACGCTTTTGCGGCATCTTCTCCAAAGCCATGTACCCGAAGAGATATCCCAGTACCCAGTCGTTGATATGCACAACGTCGGGCTTCTTTCGGCGGATCAATTCCAGGCAGGCTTCGGAGAAAAAGGAAAACCGCAGCGCGTCGTCGTAGAAGGGGATTTTTCCGCTGTCCACGTAAGGACGGGAATAATCCTTTTTGAACAAATCCGGATTTTCGAACGGGGGGCGCACAAGGCCTCTGGAATAATCCGTTTCGAAATAAGCGGAGTTCCGGATGAAGTTGACCGGAACACCTTTGACATCGGTGGTGACAATTCCGGCCCGTTCCGCGCGACCGTTAAAAGGAATATCCGCGCCGGGGAGCGTGATGCTGCCATACCACGGTGTGACGATCTCGATGTCCACGCCCTGTTGCTTCAAAGCCACGGGCAACTCGCCCGCCACGTCCCCCACCCCGCCGGTTTTGGAAAATGGCTTGCACTCGGCGGCGATGTACAGAACCTTCATGGAACCCCCGGCCCAAGAATATGCCAGTGCATATGCGGCGTCACGTCAGGATCCGCCGCGTTGGCGCGGATGTAAAACCCCTTTTTGTCCAGTTTGAATTTTTTCGCCGTTTTCTGAATGGCATACAACATGGAGGATAATAGTTCACCGTCCCGCGCCTTGCGGTGGAGCAATGAAGACACGTGCTTTTTCGGGATCACCACCACGTGGATTTTGGACTTGGGTCGCGGATGCTTGAACGCAAGCACGCGCGTATCCTCCCAGACTTTCTTGATTTTCATCTCACCGGAGAGGACGTCCTCGCAATACCAGTCACGCCGAGCCATGTTACAGCCTCCGGGTCAAATCTAAACAGCCGCAACGAGTTTTTATTCTTTGGAACTGAAGAAAGGGGACGAAGATGCACCACCTCAGCCGATGGATTCTTGCTGCCGCGATTCTCACCACAACCTGCGCCACCACACACGCACAAGTGAGCTGGACGGGGCGCACTTCAGGAACAACCAACACGTTGTTGGGAAATGTCTGGGCCAACAATCAGGTGGTAACCGTGGGGCAACAGGGTACCATTCTGACATCGCCCGATGGAATCACTTGGACAAAACGGACATCAGGAACGACCAAGACCTTGACCACCGTGATCTGGACCGGCCCTTCGATAGGCTCAGGGGCCGGACAACTTGTGGCCGTGGGTGATTCCGGAACCATACTGACATCGTCCGATGGAATTACTTGGACGTCCCGTACTTCAGGGAGCTTGCGTGCGTTCGGTTCCGTCACCTGGACCGGGAGCCAATTGGTCACGGTGGGGCAGCTCGGCACTATCCTCACATCACCTGATGGAATCGCCTGGACCTCACGCACCTCCGGTACCACGAGCTATCTCGGCGACGTGGGTTGGGGAAACAATCTGTTGGTGGCCACAGGAAACAACGGCACCCTAGTCACATCACCAGACGGCATCACTTGGACGACTCGCACTTCGGGAACTACACAGTCGATAACCGCCGTGGTGTGGATGGGAACTCAATGGGTTGTCAGTGGAACTTTTGGTGTGGTGTTTACTTCCCCGGATGGGACGACTTGGACTTCCCGCACGTCGGGAACTACGGTCACAATGTCCTCTCTGACATGGACAGGCAGCCAGTTGATCGCGGTTCCGGGTGGAGGAGGAACCGCCGAGATCTATACGTCTCCCAACGGAATCAACTGGACGACACGGGTGTTGAGCGCGACCTTGTATTCCGTAGCATGGACTGGAACATTACTCGTGGGCGTGGGGGGGAACGGTACCATTCTGACATCACCGCAGACCACTGCGATTCTTCCACGAGCGCCCCTCCACCACACGGAAAACACAGGCTCATTCTATACTGTTTCGGGAAGAAAATTTCCGGGATATGGGACGCAGAATCCACACCAGCTTCCGTTGCTGTATCTCAAGAAATAGACACCGCGTCGATCACGCTGCGCGCCTTGATCACGGCTTCACGCCACTCGGCCTCCGGATTGGAATCCGCCAGCACGGCGCCGCCGCACCCGATGCGCCAATGGTTGCCGCGATTTTCCAGCGTACGGATCACCATGGACAGATTGAAGGCCCCACTGTCAGTGAAATAACCCAGCGCACCGGAAAAAGCTCCGCGCGGTTCCACTTCCACCGCAGTAAGCAGCTCCATCGTGCGCTCCTTGGGTGCTCCAGTCATGGATCCACCCGGGAAACAGGATCGAATCGCATCGAACGGATGACATGTCGCCTCAAGTTTTCCCCTCACCTCGGAAACCAGTTGGAACACGGCGGGATGAGATTCGACTTCCATCAAGGAGGGCACTTCCACACTGGACAACTCGCTCACGCGGCAGAAATCGTGCCGGGTCAAATCCACGATCATCAAGTTCTCGGCGCGTTCTTTCGCACTGTCCGCCAAATTCTTTTTGGCCGAATCATCCTGTTCATGAGTCGCCCCTCGCGACCGCGTGCCCTTGATAGGCCGACTCCGCAAGACACCATCACGCGATAACTCCAGAAACAGTTCCGGAGAAGCGGAGAGAAGATGAAAACCCGGAAATGCAAGGTATGCGGAATAGGGTGCGGGATTTTTTTTCCGCAACCGAAGAAAAATGGCCAAAGAGTCTGCGTTTGATTCAACAGAAAACGCATGTGTCAAGCAAGCTTCGTAGGTATCCCCCGAGGCAATGGCTTCCTGAAGTTGTTCGACCTTCTTAGCGTACTGTCCGGATTCCAGCAGGGGTTTCCACTCCGAAAATGATGGCAGACTGGATTTGGAAACGGTCGAAGTGCTTGAAGTTGTTTCCCACTGGTCAATGATTGCTTGCAACCAAATTGGCGGAGTCGCTTTTTCCCATGTGGCAAAAACTTTTCGTCTTTCGATATCGAAGACAAGGTATCCTTCGGGAACCATCCAACGGCTTCCGGAAACGTTTTGTCCGTATTCAAAATGTCCGATGGGGCCGCCTCGGTAACCTCGCCACGGAGCATCGCTTCGGTCACGAAGATTGAGTCCATCGTACCATGCCTGAAACGATTTTCCGTCCCGGAATTCAACCTCAGATTCTGCGCGGCCCATACAAGTTGTGGACCATCCTTTTTTATCCCCCCCACTGATGTGGACGGCATGTTCGCCGTCAATCCAGAAAGCGGGTTCCACTCCGGCGAGAAAACTCATGAACACAGATTCTGGATCTCTCCAAGGAAGTTCATGATAAACCGGGTCCTTCTCATCATTGGATGATCGCATGCTCGGCACATCGATTTTGGCTTTTTGAACCCTTCCGTGTTGAGCGATCTCCAAAAAATTGACCAGCAAATCTTTCCCATGTTCCGTGCCAATGGACTCGGGATGAAATTGCACACCGAACCACGGGCGATCCGTGAACTGAAACCCCATCAACTGGCTGTCTTCGATGGCCCATGCGACGGGCTGAATGTTCTTCGGCAGCGATTGTGCGTCCACAACCAGCGAGTGATACCGGATTGCCTTGAATCCTTGCGGCAACCCGGAAAACAATCCCGTTCCATTATGACGGATCGAAGAAGGCCGCCCATGCAAAGCGCCTCGCAATGGAATCACGCTCGCTCCGGCGAAATACGCCAATCCCTGATGACCCAGACAGACTCCAAGAATGGGAAGTGAGGGATACAGTTCCATCAGATCTCGACAAACGCCGAAGTCGCGCCCCTTAGTGGGATGACCCGGCCCCGGTGAAATGACGGCCGCGTCAAAATCCAGTGTCCTTAATTCCTCCCGAGTCAACTCATCATTGCGGTAGAACAACGGTTTTTCGCCGGTCAATTCCCACAAATAATGATGAAGGATGGCGCTGAAAGAGTCGTGATTGTCAAGCAGAAGCAAGCGCATGGCGGTTGCGCAAAAATAGAACGTCCCATGTCGGGGCAATCCTAGTGATTGCCCCGACATGGGAACGCAAATCAAAAATCAGGGAACTGGAAGAGCGACCAGTTTGCGGCCACGAAGATCAAACATCGAACCGTTCAATTCGAACCGGCCCAAATGGCTTTGACGCAGGACTCCCGGCCGGCCATTGGCGACCTGCCAGACGCTTGAGACGCCTGAAATGGCCTCGGAGATGCCAGACGCAGCGGGTTTCGCGGTAATCGTGGTGGTTCCGGTAAAAAGCAAAGCAACCGCGCCGGCTCCTTTCCAGGATTGCGCATCGTTCACACCCCAAGTGATGAAGGTCTTGCAACGCGGATGGTGCACGCACAGGGTCATTAGGGATTTGTAATTGGCCTTCTGCGCGTCCAGATTGGCGGTGGTGTTGGAAGTGGAGATATCCAGTTCTGTGATGGAAATATTCAATCCGAGCGCCTCAATGCGGCTCATGTTGGCGCCGATGGAAGCCGTATCAAAACCATTCAGATTAAAATGCGACTGCAACCCCACACCATTGATCGGAATCCCGCGGGTTTTGAGACCCGACACGAGGTTGTAAACGCCCGTGGATTTCGTGGCCGTGGAACCGGTCATGCCTTCGGCGCCGTAGTCGTTGTACACTAGCAGGGCGTTGGGATCAGCACGGTGGGCATATACAAACGCTGAATCGATGAAATCCGCCCCAATACGTTGGTACCAGAAGGACGTGCGGAATCCGGTACTGCCATCAGCAATGGCTTCGTTGACCACATCCCACTCATAAATCTTTCCCTTGTAATGTCCCGCGAGCTGGTTGATGTGATTCTTCATGACCGCGAGCAACGTGTCGCGATTGGTGATGTTGCTGACCCAACCGGGAACTTGGCTGTGCCAGACGAAGTTATGGCCGCGCATATACATACCGTGCGACAACGTGAAATCCACGATGGCATCTGCGGCGGTGAAATTGAAAACGTTGCGCGTGCCTTCGGTATTCTGCCATTTCATGGCGTTCTCGCACACCGAGGTATTGAACTGCTGCGACAAGGTGCTTTCGTATGGCGCCAGATTCGCGCCGGTGGGGAGCGTCACTGCCGCACCGAAATGGATTCCTCTCGAATCCGCCAATTGACGCAGCGTCTGCGCCCCAGACAATGCGGGCATCGAAATCGACACAGCGATGAGAAGTGCAATGCGTTTCATAAGACCTCCAATAAAATTCCGCTTATTTCGGATTGACGGTTTTTTTTGTCACAAAGATCGGATTATAAGGCAACGCTGTCACCAACCGGCCTCGCAGATCGAAACGATGGCTCTGGTGATCATCCGCGATGATTTTAAGGTTTGTCTTGTGTCCCCAGATGCTGGTGGCGGTCAAGGCTTCCTGCACACCGTAATAAACCGCCTTTCGGTTGTACACGCCGTTGGCGGAGGTGTTGTCGAACAACAGAGCCTGGCCGTACCCGCTGAAGGCGCCGGGAATCCAGGACTGGGAGTCGTTCACGCCCCAGGTGAAGAACGCCTTGCAGGCCGGCTGCGCCAAGCAAATGCCCATGAGGGTTTTGTATCCCTCGCGTTGTTTGGCGAGCAGGGCGGAATCCGGGGCCGGATTGGTCTGGATGCGCATGTCCACCTCGGTAAGCGAAATGCGCAGCCCGAGGGCCGCCAGGCGCTGGAAGTTGGAAACCATTTCCGCTGGAACCCAAGCGCCGTTGGATCCACTGGTGCTGGGTCCGACGTAGAAGTGACACTGTAAACCGATCCCGTCCACCAGCCCCTTGTTCTTGAGTCCCGCAACGATGTTGTATACGTAGTTGGACTTCTTGCCCATGCCCTCGCAGTCGTAGTCGTTGTAAATCAAGAGCACGTTGGAGTCGGCACGACGGGCATACGCAAATGCCGAATCGATATAGTCGAAATTGTGATTGGGGGCGTCCGTCAATGCGGCCCATTTGCTGTTCTGGCTTGCGTCGGAATAACCCGAACCGAGACGCATGCCGCTGCTGTCGCGGGCCACCGCCTCGTTCACGATGTCCCATTCGTTGATCTTGCCCCGGTAATGCGCCATGACGTTGTTGATGTATTTCTTCATCATCCGGAAGGTCGAATCGCGGGAAGGGACGTAGGTCGTGCCGGAAAACCAGCCTGGCATTTGTTTGTGCCAGATGAAATTATGGCCGCGAACATACATGCCACGCGCTACGCCGAAGTTGACGATGGCATCGGCTCCAGAATAACTGAAGGCGTTTTCGCCAGTCATGATGCTCCCGAATTTCATGGCATTCTCGCAGACGATTCCGTTGAACTCGCGGTTCAGAGTCGTGTCGTAGGTGGCGTTGGTCACACCCGATGCGGCGGCTCCCACGTAAATGCCGCGGGACTGGGCCAAAGATTTCAAGGTTTGGGCATGTGAAATTCCCGCGCATATTAGAAGAGCCGGGACAAAAAGAAATCGCATGACTTTCTCGTGATTAAATGGGTGTTCCGATTGTAACCTAGGCCCTTTCGTGCAACCTCGCATGAGAAAAACATCCAGCACAATCCCTGTTACCTTTTAATTCGTGAAATCTGGTAAGATCGCGACAGCCGTTTGCCTGTTCAGTACCATATTATCGGCCTTTGCCCAAGAAAAGGATCCGCTGAAAACTTCATGGTCGACGGAAACGGCCCTGCTGGCAACAGGCATTTCGGCGCAGATTTTGGGCCAATACCGACTCAAACAAATGGCGACCGTGCGTTCCATCGATCTTCAAAAATCAGATCTCCCCCCCTGGGATCGCTTCGCAGCGGGCTGGTACAATCCGGCAGCCTCCACGACCAGCGATGTGCTCGTATTCGTAGTGGGCGGCGCCATGATTTATTCTGATCTATGGGATAAAACACAAGCGGACGCATCTTGGAAACCGCTACTGGAAGACGGCCTGATTCTAGGCGAGGCCTTTGCGTGGTCCTCTGCGCTCAATCTCAATGTTCGTGCGTTTCGCATTCACCCCAGGCCGTTCGTCTACGATACCACCAACGGTTCTTCCGCATCGGAACGGAATGCCCCCGAAGCTGCGGGAAGTTTTTATTCAGGACACGCATCCGAAGCGTTTTTGGGTGCCGCTTATTTTGCCACAGTCTATCCCCTGCGGCATCCTGAATTCAAACACACAGGATGGTTGTGGGCTGGAGCCATGACCGCGGCATCCGGCGTAGCGACGTTGCGCGTCGTTTCAGGAAAACACTTTCCATCGGATGTGATTGCAGGCGCAGCCGTTGGCACGGCATTGGGTTGGGGTTTCGCCACGCTGCATCAACGATACGGCAAAGATTCGGAAACCGGCTGGCAATTCAACGCATGGCCGCAAGTCGGCGGCGTTGCGATTCAGGCCGTCAAACCCCTTGCAGCCTGGTAAAGATTCTCGAACAACCTGGCGAGCTTGTCCGTAGGCGTGGCGGAAAACGCGACGCGCAATATCCCGCCGAAGTTCACCGTACCGGTGGAATATTCCGCCAGTAATTTCTTGCGCAACGCCTCAGCCTCAGCTTTCACCGGCTTGATACACATGAAGTAGCCCGAATTGAAAGGCAGGGCGGTGAACGCTTCCCGGTATTCCGGATGCGCGGCCAGAATTTCCCGAACCTTGTCGTAACGCGTCTTTAGAAGATCATAAGCCCGCTTCTTTTCCTCGGCGTAGCCGGGTGAAGACCATGCCGCCAGCAGTAACGATTGCGCCGGATGCGAACTGTTCGAGATATTGCCACGAATGGCTCCGCCGGTTTTGGCTTCCAGCGACTCGTATAATGCCGGAGTGCCGCCTTGCACACCATAGGTCATGAAACCCACGCGGAAACCCCAGACATAATCCTCTTTGGTCGCACCATCGATCTTCACCGCCAAAAGGTTGGGATGGGCATCGCACAACGGAGCAAATATGGATTCCTCGTAAACACCTTTTTCGAACACCAATCCGAAATAAGCATCGTCCAGAAGCGCCACAACTTTGTCACCCGCTTCGGCGGCCTGCTTCAACACGGATACGATGGCTTGCGCCTCTTCGATCGTCGGCGTATACCCCGATGGATTGTTGGGAAAATTAAGGCAGACGATTTTCTTGCCTCGCGCGCCTTGATTCAGTTTCGCGCGCAAGCCTTCGACATTGAACCCTCCGGCAGCATTGAACGTTGGGAACGTTTCGAGTTCCGCCCCATATGCCAGATTGAAAATCAGGTCGTAATTCTCCCAATACAGATCGGGCAGAAGAACCTTGTCCCCCGCGTCGCAGAACAAATAGGCTGCCATGGAAAGTCCATGAGTCAGCGCAGAGCAAACGACCGGTTGGCTGAAGGTCTTTCCCTGTAACCCCGGGCTCTTGCGCACCATCATTTCCTTCCACAGTTTGCGCAAATCCGGGCGGCCGGGACTGGGCGCATAGGTGAAGGCATTCGATTTCGGGAGCTTGATGGAATCGGAGAGGCTTGGAAGGCACAATGGGCTTCCATCTTCTTCCAAGGCGATGCCGATCGTCGCGTTGATTTCCTTGCCGTTCGCCTCAGCAGACTGGGACAACACACCCAATTTGGGGAAATAAATGGCCTGCCCACGCTTTGAAAGCATTTCAAGCACTTGCGGGTGTGTTTGTGCGATGGCGTCGTTGAGTTGGCGGGCTTGGGGATCCAAGGACATGATTGAAAACTCCGTGTGAGACCGGGAAAAGTTAGCTCCCTGTCCGGCTTTCCGGGAGAGTGACAACTGTCACCCATGACGTCAAAATCGCGCTTTAATTTACGGAACATGAAGCTTCCAAGATTTTCCATTCCCGTTCTCACCAAAGCGGAAAAGACTGCTGTCATCGTATTGGCCCTGGTTCTTTCCAGCGGTACCGCGTTGCGCGCCTGGGAACACTCCGGAACTCAAATCGGGCCGGTCAAGGATTGGGATACTTTGAGGGCTCTTGTCCTTCAGGCAAAACAGGCGGCTGGTAGCGACACGATTTACCCGTGTTTCGAACCTCCTCCAATGGCAACAGGGGAACATTGGCCGGAGCGTTCTCAAGATTCTTCAGAGAAAGGCCTTGCCGGGGCTTCTCCCCTCCGACATGCGGTCTCCAAAAAGAGCCCACCCACTGCACCAATGGACATCAATGTGGTCGGCGCCTTTGAACTACAAAGCCTGCCCGGAATCGGCCCTTCCACTGCGAAAATCATCATCTCTCACCGTAATACACACGGAAAATTCACTACCCCGGAAAGCTTGATGGAGGTGAAGGGGATCGGACCAAAAAAATTCGCCCGGATCAAGGAATTCATTCGAACCGGTCCCATTGCCATGAAGTCAAAGAAACCCGAGGAGCCATAAAGGGCAATTGGCTATAATTCACGCCATGGCGCAAAAAACGCGCAGCGTGATCGCGGTCGAACTCAGCCCTGCTTTTTTGAAACTGGTGGAAATCCTTCCCGACGAAAAGCGCATAGCTGCTGTGGCCATCGAGCCCCTCGACCGGGCGCGCTGGGAAAAAGACGATTACCTCGCGGAACAGATCAAAACCGCCATTGCGCGTCATTGTCAGGCACACGACGCTGAACTGATTACCGCAGTCTCGGGCAATCATGCCATACTGCGTTTTATTGAAGTTCCCGAAGGCGAGCAAAATATCCTCGATGCAGTGCAATGGGACATGGAACAGTATCTGGCCCGACCACTTTATGAATACCTGATGGATTATCAGGAAGTGGGAGGCAACGCCACCAAGAACGGTACGGTGTATCTCGTAGCCGCCTACCGTCGCCGTCAGGTGGAACGGATTCAAGGGATTATGGAATCATGCGGGTTGACCCTTGCAGTTCTGGATGTGGACATATTCGCCGCTCTCAACGCCCTGGAAGCCAACTATCCAGGCATGGCCGTCGGGAAAACGCTTCTGATCAAAGCCGACGTCTCGGCGTTGCTGTGCATACGTGCACAGGATGGAATGTTTGCCGGTTGCGAGTCGATTCCCATTGAGTCGGATGTTTTCGATTTGGATGCCAGCGCACGCGCGGATCGTTTTCTCGATCTGGCGCGCCAGATTCGTTTGCATTTCGAGAATACCGCCCGCACATGGGGAACCATCGATCATGCCGTGCTTTGCGGTGATCTTGCCGCGCAGGAAACCTTCCGGGAAGCGATGGAGGACAACCTTTCGACCCCCCTCATCTGCCTCGACGCATTCAAGGAAATGTCCTTTGTTCCTGGCACGGACGCCAATGCCGCGTTCATGCCGGGCGCAGCGCAATGTGCCGGAGCCCTGGGGTTGGCTTTGCGTCGCGCGGGAGATTGCTGAATGATCCGCCTCAACCTTCTCAAATCCACGCAGCCCCGCACACAAGAATTCCGACCACTGCAAGAGCCGCGAGAAACTGAAGACGTTGAGGAAATGTCGGACGACCAGCCGAAGTCGAAACGCCTATGGCTGCTTATTCCGGTGGTGTTGGTTGCGGCAGGCGCCGCAGCTTTCTGGTCGATCCGTATTTCGCACAAAAAGTCCGCGGCACAAAATGATTTTCCAGTCGCAGCCGTGAGCGCTCCGACGGTGGACACAACGGAACATGCGGTGACCCAAACGGTGCCGGATACCGCAATCCCTGTGCCTTCGCAAACCTCCGCCGACAGTGTCCCCACCCCGATCCTTGTGGATCCCTCGCGTCAACTCGCACTTCAAGCTTTCACTGCTGGAAAATGGCTGCGAGATCTGCAAAGTGCCACACCGGTGGGAGTGGGTTTCACGCGCGTAGAATTTCATCCTCCCGCGGAATTCTTCGTCCACGGCGTCGCGTCCACGGAACAAGACATGCAACGGTTTCAGGATGCGTTCTCCTCCCTGCCTTTGCAATTGGGACAAAATGAAATTCGTCCGGTGGGCCGCGATAGAATCGCCCGGGAGTTCACTTTTTCAGGCACCGTCCGCTATGATACCACGGGTTTGAACACGGCATACATCCGGATTCCTCCAAAAGCAGAACTCGACAGGACGATCAAGATGTTTATGGAAAATTCCCGCGCTCTGGACATGGCATGGGAAGTCCAACTTCGGGATTCAATGGACGCTGGGGATGCTCGCCTGTTTCATTATCATGCCGAAGCGGCTGGCGACTATTCGCGCATGTTATCGCTGCTGGAGAAACTGAAAAAAACAGCGTCGAATATCGGGTTCGAACGCATGGGGCTGGAAGCACGCGGAAGCGAAAGCATGACCGCGAGCCTGGATCTGGCCGTGTACGCCAAGTGAGCCTCTCCATTACCGGAGGCCGATTCAAGGGATTCGCCTTGCAATCCCCTTCCGGAAAAGATCTGACACGCCCGACATCCGGCAAAGTGCGTCAGGCGCTTTTCAATATTCTCCGCGATCGCATTGACGGTGTCAATTTCCTCGATCTTTATGCGGGAACCGGAGCCGTTGGATTGGAAGCGTTGAGCCGTGGCTGCAACCATGTCACTCTGGTGGAACAACACCCCGCCGCATTTCGGGCGCTTGAATCCAATTGCCAACTCCTGCTTTCGCGGGGAGCAGAACCCGGGCGACTCGAATGGTTGAAAATGGAAGCTTCGAAATTTTGCGAACGGGCTTCATCCCAAGGCAGGCGTTTCGGTGTGGTATTCGCCGATCCCCCTTTCTCTCGCGATTTCTCGGGTATGCTAGAACTTGTTTCCTCATTGCTGACCGATGACGGAATCGGTGTGATCCAGTTTCCCACCCGGAATCCGCCGGATTTCACTGCGGAAGCCCTGCGAACATATGCGTATGGCGAATCTTCGCTGGCTTTTTTTGAAGCCGCGCCGTTGTTAGCTTAACAGCGGCCCATTCTTGAGGAAGAAACGAGTGACCCGAGCCCTGTATCCCGGTACTTTTGATCCCATCACCAACGGGCATCTGGACATCATCCAGCGCGCCTCGCAATTATTTGGCGTTGTGGATGTGGTCGTCGCGGTCAACACGCGAAAGACATCCCTGTTTTCGGTGGAAGAACGCTTGGAAATGATCCGCGAATGCACACGGCACATTCCCAATGTCGAAGTCCTTTCCCACGCCGGCCTCATGGTGGATTGTCTCCGCAAACGCAACGCCCAGGTTCTGTTGCGCGGTCTGCGCGCAGTGAGTGATTTCGAGTACGAATTCCAGATGGCGTTGATGAACAAGAAACTGGATCCGGTCTGCGAGACTGTTTATCTGATGCCTTCTGAGAAGTACACCTACCTCGCTTCAAGCCTTGTGCGGGAGCTTGCCGGATTGGGCGGAGACATTTCTGAATTTGTTCCGGCTGTGGTCGAAGCGCGTCTCCGCCGCAAACTATCGGGATCGGAGGGCGTTTGAGTTTCGGTGCTCCGGACGGCGTGCTGCCTCGTCCTATCCGGATCCTGATCGGAATCAATGTGGCCGTATTCCTCGCAGATTTCCTGACGCGGGGCAATTACCTGTTCACATGGATGGCGCTCGACCCCCTGCTTGTAACGCACGGACATTACCAGTACTGGCGCCTGCTCACCTACATGTTCGCCCATGACTATTCGGGGTTCATTCACATTCTCTTCAACATGCTGACCTTGTGGATGTTCGGCACTCCGGTGGCTCACGAAATGGGCGAAGGAAAATTCTGGCGGTTCTACCTGTTCTCGGGTTTGTTCGCCGGATTGTGTTCGCTGGCTTTTTATGCCTTCACCGGGAACAACGCCGTGATTGTGGGAGCATCCGGCGCCATTTTCGCGCTCATGTTCGCCTTCGCCCGTTTTTTTCCCAACAGTCAGATTCTGCTGTTCTTCATCTTTCCCGTGTCCGCCAAATACGCGGTGCTCATCATCGGCGCCATTGAACTGTTGCTTATTACCAGCAACGACCACATTGCCCATGTCGCACATCTCGGCGGCGCCTTGTTCGCGTGGCTGTATCTGCGCTGGGATGACGGGGAAGGCGGGCTGCTGGACGGCCTCCAGCGCTGGCGAACCCGGCGGCGTTGGAAAAAAGTCCAGCGGGAAACCGAAAGAACCCGGGAAGCGATGGAGGACATCGATCCCATCCTCGAAAAAATCGCGCGGCAGGGAATTCAGTCCCTGACACGCGATGAAAGAGAAAAACTCGATCGCGCCAGCGCGCTCAAGCGCAGCCAGCGCACCCCGTCTTCATTCTAGGGTTTGAAGATGGCCCGATAAATTCCGGTCGTCAAATCCACCGGAATCGAGGAAGCAGCCTCGTCGTCCACACGCCCTCCGGTCCACACTTTACGGCCGTGCAAATCATAGATCTCGGCTGTGCGCATGCCTTCGGGCCAAGTCAATCGACCATGATCCAGATTGCTTAGCAACACCCCGCGCGCCGGATCTTTCTTGATTCTTTGCGATAGTACAGGTGATGAGCCGGTGCAGCTCCCCTGATATTCCACCCTTGATATGCGCGTCGTGGCGGCGGATTGAAAGTACGCGGAGGAATAATGCACGATATACAGCACACCTTCCGGACCCATCTTCATGTCAATGATGCCGTAGGAGCCGGAGGGGCGAAAAACAGTGGCATCCCCGGGAATGACCTGCGCATCCGTGATGGCCGTGCCCGTGCTGTTCGGTGTGGCGATATACACGTGATTGCGCGCCGACTCGGCGATGATCCATTTTCCATCCAAATGCGGGGGCCATTTCTTGGCACTGTTGGGATACTGGTTATAGTGGTAAATGGGACCCGTTGTGGCAGCCGTACCACCGCTGGTTCCAAACACGGCCGGAACGCCGGTATTCCATGCCCCCTGCTTGGATTCAGGAAGCACGCAATCCGTGGCGGGGATCAACTTGGTGACGCCTGTGTTGTTCGGTGAGTTGTTATAGACTGAGTCCATGCTTTGACGCGGCAGCGTGTATCCAGCTGTGGTGCCGACAGCGGGATCCATCATCACATATGCCGAAGAATCCCAACCCGCCGGGTCAGGACGGCGGCGGCCGACAAAATAAGGCCAACCGTTGAATTGCGGCTTCGTATTGATGTCGAATTCATCATTGCCCGCGGGACCGCGGCTGGCGTTATAGGTCGTTTGATCGTTGCCTACCGTGCCATTGGTCACCCAACCATTGATGGTATCCACCGAAACGGAATAGGCGTTGCGTGTTCCAAAGCTGTAGATCTCGGGCAGAATCTTGTTCGTGTCCTGTCCCACAACCCAAGCACCACCAAGTTCGAAAAACCGCGCGCGCAAATTCCCGGCGGGAATACTGTAGCCTTTGGAGGAGCTATCGGGATGAATGCGCAAAAGTTTTCCCCGCCAGTCATTGGTATTGGAAGCGCGGGCTTGGTTGTCCTGGGTGGCGCGATCCTTGTTCTCACCGGTAGAACCCAAAAGAGTGGTAACCATGGGCGCATAGCCATCGGAATTTTCCGCGTTATTGCCCGTGGTGATGTACAGGTTTCCTTTGTTGTCCCAATCCATGGCTCCGCCTTGATGACAGCAGATGCCGGGATTCCACGGCATCTTCAGGATGATTTTCTCACTGGTGGTGTCAAACATGCCGCTGGACAGCACGTTAAAGCGCGATACGCGCATGGTATCCACGCCTCTTGCAGTCGCCGAGGTGCGGGGCATGTAATAAATGAAGGCCCAACGATTCACACTGAAATTCGGATGGAGCGTGACGAACCGAAGGCCCAACTCAGAATTTCCGCTCTGGCCGGAGGCTACGCCTGCGGCAACAGGAAGAGTCAGCACGGTGGTTACTGAATTGTTGGTGGGATCAAACACTTTGACGCGTCCCACACCCGTTTGCACACCGCTGTTTCCCGCCGTGGTCCGCTCGGCCCAGTACACCTTGCCGTCCTTATGGACGTACATCCCAACGGGTTCCAGGAGGTTGGCATCCACAGCCAGCGGAGTGATCCCGTTCACAGAGTTCGAGCGTCCGACCAGTACAATTTCCTTGAAATCGCTCGCGGCAAGATCAGTACACCCAGGGTAGGAAAAATTAGCGAACGAAGGGCTCCATATTGCAACCGCCAACAATGCTGCAAATGCTCCTTCTCGCGCAACACGCTTGTTTCCACGCATCACAAGTTCCCCCTTTTTAGTCGCTTCTAAAAAATTGAAGCTCGCGCAATAAAGATATCCCTGAACCGCCTTTTCGAAGGACGAAATAATCAAGCAGGCGATCATTTCTACGTTCTGAAATGAGGTTTTTTTGTACAAAAACAACAAAAAACATTTCCTGCTTCGTCTGATCATTTCCCTCTTGCTGACGCGAGTTGGCGCTGCTTTCTCATCTGAAGGAGGCAAATGCTTCGTATCAAACGTTCCTATCGCTTCAATCAAATATGAGGGCTTGCACCAAACCCGTGCTTACGTTGTACAAGCCGCCTTGGAAAATCAAGCGGGAACTCCTTTCTCCTGTGCGGCGTGGGGGCGGGAACGCAACCGTCTCCGGGATTTGGACATCTTTGCCAAAATTGATCTGGATACGGTGATACGGGGAGATTCCGTTGCCTTGATTTACCGCTTTCGAGAATTGCCCCCTTACATCCCTCTCGCCTCCTTCAGCAAAACGGATCAGGATGGCCTCAGCGTCGGACCTTCCATTTCAGCCCTAAACTTTCTGGGAACTGGAAAACGGGTGGATCTCATGGCGCGCTTCGGCGGTTCCACCGAATATCAAGCCGCCGTTTCAGGAAGGCAACTTTTCGGTCATTCCGCCGAATTCAGCAGCGCCTGGATTCATGTCGATAGCCACAATCCTTTCGAGAAATTTCACGAAAACTCTCATCGGCTCAAGCTCGAGGGATTCTGGCCATGGCTGGAAGATCGGCGTTTCGGAATGACGGGAATGGCCGAATACTTTTTCATTCGCTCCGATACTTCCGGAATTACGCTGGGTAAAAACTCGGACGTGGTACCACGGCTTGGAACCGGGTTGCGGTGGGATTCGCGAGATCGCGTCCTGCACGCCCGCGAAGGTTTATTTGCCGAAACCCGCTTTGCGGAAAATGGCGGTTTGTTGGGAGGTCCTGCGGATTATTGGGAACAATTGGCAGACATTCGAGGTTATCTGCCCATCACGGCACGACAAGGTCTTGCAGCCTACGGACTCTACCAATATCGCAATGGAATCCTCTCACAAAATCTGGGCCTCTACGATGCATTCCATGCCGGTGGTGCCAACACTCTCCGTGGTTACCGCGAAAACGCCTTTCAGGGACAAAATGAATGTCTTGTAAACGGAGAATATCATTTCGAATTGATCCCGGAACGAACACAAGGGTTGGGTCCTTGGAGTCTGAATTACGGATTCCAATTTGTAACAGGCTTGGAAGCTGCCAGCCTGTGGAACGGAAGGCAGGCACACACGGGAAGTTTTCATCCTGCGATATACGGTGGTTTCCACCTTTTTCTTCCCGGAATCGATCGAATCCGCGTCGAAATTGGAAGCCCTGTCGACGATTTCGATATGCGTGTGCAAGTGGGGCTTTTCGAAAAAGCCGTCGCCCAACGCTTCCGCACCCGGTGATCATTCTCACTTCGACCGTGTTATCACCCTAGTAATCGAGCTATTTTCGAGTTTTAGGCCTGTTTGGTTTGATTTCACCCGCACAACTAGGTACTTTTCCGGGGGCGCAAGCCTGGGATATCCATTGACTTGTAGATTGACCTAGCCGCTTTGACCGGAGGCCGATTTTTATGAAGGTTGTTTTTCTGAATCCGCCGTACTTCCCGATGTTTTCCCGGGAATCGCGCAGTCCGAGTGTGACAAAATCCAGCACATTGTACTGGCCCATGTTCATGTGCTATGCCGCCGGTTGCGTGGAAGAGGATGGGAATGAGCTTTTGGTGCTTGATTCCCCTGCCATGGATCTGGATCTTGACGCAACACTTGAAAAAATCAAGGCTTTCAAACCGGAATTTGCCGTTCTCAACACCTCGACCCCCTCCATCAACAACGACATGCGGGTCGGCAAGGCCATCAAGGAGGCGCTCGGCTGTCCTGTGGCTATGATGGGAACCCACGCCACGGCAGAACCGATCGAGATTCTCGAACGCGAACCGGCCATCGATTATGTGATTATCGGTGAAGCCGATTACACAGCCCGTGAACTGGTACGACATCTTCGTGGCGATGGCCCTTCGGAAGCCTCCAACGTGCTCGGCATTGCATGGCGCGATGGCGAAACCCCCAAACAGAATGCCGAACGTCCGAAAATCGAAGACATCAACACCCTCCCGTGGGTCAGCAAGGTTTACCGCAAACATCTTTTCTCCTGCTACAAGCGCTATTTCTACGGCGCGAACATCAATCCCCTCATCGTCATCCTTTCCGGCCGCGGCTGCCCCTTCCGCTGCACCTATTGCGTGGTTCCACAAACCTTGACGGGTCATACCTATCGCAAGCGCGACGTGGCGGACGTGGTGGACGAGATGGCCTACATCAAATCAGCTTTCCCCGATCTCGGTGAAATCTTCTTCGAAGATGACACTTTCACGGCGCACCCCGGTCGTACGGTTGAGTTGTGCGAGGAAGTCATCCGTCGTGGACTGAAGGTCACGTGGTCGGCCAATGCGCGTGCCGACGTGAAACCCGATGTTCTGAAAGTCATGAAGAAAGCGGGCTGCCGCGAATTGTGCGTGGGCTTTGAATCCTGCTCCACGGATGTGCTCAAGAACGTGAAGAAAGGCTTGGCCGACGGCATGGCCGAGCGTTTCATGGATGGCGCCAACAAGGCGGGCATCCTCATCCACGGTTGCTTCATGGTCGGTAACCTCGGCGACACACCGGAAACCTTGCAGGCCACTTTGGAATTCGCCAAGAAGCTGAACCCCAACACGGCGCAGTTCTATCCCATCATGGCCTATCCCGGCACCACGGCATACAAGGAAGCCAAGGAGCGCGGCGAACTGGCTTCGGACGATTACGACTTGTGGCTCGACAAGGACGGCCAACACAACACCACCGTCATTCGCAAGGGCCTCACCTCGCAACAACTGGTGAACTTCTGCGATCGCGCGCGCCGCGAGTTCTATCTCCGCCCCAAGTATGTCTGGAAGCAAGCCGTCATGGCGCTGACCAACGGCCGCGAGCGCTATCGCGTGTTCCGCGGAGCGGGGACGTTGTTCAAGCATCTTTTCCGCAAGCACGGCGCGCCCCAGGCCTCCAGCGGCTACAGCCGCCCCAAGGAGCCTTCCGCCAAGGACATCGCCGCCAAGCAGGCCGCCACCGTCGACGCGTGACCCCGTTGCGTTTCGCCGCCCTTGCTTCGGGGGGCGGCTCCAATCTTCAAACACTTCTGGATCGGATCGATTCGCGGGAACTCCCCGCGAATTGTGTTTTTGTCGCCTCGAACAACAGCCGGGCAATGGCCTTGGATCGCGCGCGGCAAAAGGGAATTCCCGCCTATCACGTCAGTTCAAAAACCGAGGGCTCCGAGGAAGGGGTCGCCGTCAAGTTGCTCAACCTGATCGAACATCATTCCGCGAACCTGCTGGTGCTGGCCGGCTACATGAAAAAAGTTCCGGACGCGGTTCTGCAAAAGCTGCATAACCGGGTTGTGAACATTCACCCCGCGCTGTTGCCGGAGTTCGGGGGCCAGGGATTTTATGGGCATCACGTGCATGAAGCCGTGGTGCGGCAGGGAAAGACCGCTACAGGCGTGACCATCCATATGGTGAACGAGGAATACGACAAAGGGCAGATTGTTCTGCAGCGCAAGGTCAACATCCCTTCCGGCGCGGACGCCGAAACCGTCGGCCGGCTTGTGCTGGCCAAGGAACACGACAGCTACTGGCGCGTGCTCAAAGCTTTTGCCGAGGACGACATCGTACCCACGGACAGCCGCGATCCAGCCCACGCGGTGCAGATCCATCCCCGATGGCTGGAACAAATGCGCGCGCTGGACGTCTGACGCATTTCATGGCGCGGAAAAAAGACGTCGCTCCCGCTTTGTGGGCGCATGATCAGTCCTTCGAAATGAGCGCCGTCCTTTGCGGAATTGATGAAGTGGGACGCGGCCCGCTGGCGGGAAATGTCGTGGCCGCCTGCGTGATACTGGATTTATCGCTGCCTCCCATCACCGGTCTGAACGACTCCAAGAAACTTTCTCCGGAAATGCGGGAAGCCTTGTTCCCCATCATCCTGCAACAGGCGCTGGCGTGGGGCATCGGCGAGGCGACGCCGGAGGAAATCGATCGGCTGAACATCTTGAACGCCACGTTTCTGGCCATGCGCCGCGCGCTGGATTCCCTGCCGAAACGTCCCGCGTTCTTGCTCGTCGACGGCAACCAAACCATTCCCGGCGTCTCCATCCCGCAAAAAACCCTCGTGGGAGGCGACGGTGTGTCCGCCTCCATCGCCGCGGCGTCGGTGCTGGCAAAAGTGACGCGGGATCGTTCCATGATGGCATGGGATCAGAAATTTCCCGAGTACGGATTTGCAAGCCACAAGGGTTACGGCACGGCGGAACATCGGGAGGCTTTGGGACAACACGGGGTGAGTCCCATCCATCGGCGTTCCTTTTGTTCCGCGTTTCTGACTTGAACCGGTCGGGCCCTGTAAGCGGGATCACCGTCCCTTGGCCGGGGGGACGACCGGGAGGTATAATTTGCACGTGAAGTACGGCATCTTTTCCGATGTCCACGGCAATCTGGAAGCGCTGAACGAGGTCATGGATTCCATGACTCGGCACGGTGTGGAACGTCGCGTATGCCTTGGAGACATCGTGGGTTACGGTCCTTTTCCCAATGAGTGCGTGGAACTGATCGCGGAAAAAAGCGACATTGTGGTTCTGGGGAATCACGATAGCGTGGCTGTGGGCCGGGAAAGCCACGATGAGTGGAACAACTACACGGCGCAACGCTCGATTGAATGGACACGGAATGTGCTCACGCCTGCCACGGTGGAATTCCTGCGCAAGCTCCCCTATACTGCTTCTGAAAAACCCCTGTTCTTCACACACGCAAGCCCGTGGAATCCGCCGGACTGGAAATACGTTTCCAGCCTGGACGACGCCGTGGATACTTTCTCCTTCTTTACAGAACAGATCGCGTTCATCGGCCACACCCATTGGCCCATCATCGTCATCATGGACAACGAACAGTCCTTCCATGTCTCCGAATCGTTATCGTACACCCTCCGTCCCGGACAGCGCCTGTTGGTGAATGACGGAAGTGTGGGACAACCCCGCGATCGCAACACACAGGCGAGCTGGTGCCTGTGCGACACGGAACGCATGTCCGTGGAAATCGTGCGCGTACCCTACGACATCGACAAAACGCAGGCGGCGATGCGCAAGCTGGGCTTGGCCGAATTCCTCATCACCCGATTGTCGGAAGGCCGGTGAGCCGCCTCGGATCTTTGGCGAAGGAGTCCCTTGCGTACGGGGTGTCCTCGCTGCTCAGCCGCTTCCTCAATTTCCTCCTCGTCCCCTTTTACACCCATGTCCTGACCCCTTCGGAATTCGGGATCAGCAACATCGTGTTCGCCCTTGTGGCCTTTCTGAACGTGATCTATCAGGCCGGTTTCGATTCCGCCTATCTGCGGTTGGCACACGATGCGGAAGGAGAGGATCAAAAACGGTTGTTCAGCACCGCACTGTGGTCGCAGGCCGCGCTCGTCCTGATTTTCAGCGCACCGTTGCTGCTTGCCTCGGCGTGGCTCGGCGGCGTGTTCAAGGTTCCAGATCAAAATCTTGACCTGTTCCGATTGGCCGCAATCATCCTCGCGCTGGACACCTTGTCGGTGGTTCCCATGGCCCACCTGCGTTACCGGCACAAAGCTCTGCATTTTGCTTTCATTCGGCTTGGCAACGTGGTTGTGAACATTGCGGGAAATCTCGTCTTTGTGCTGTGGTGGCATCAGGGGCTGCGCGGCATTTTCATGGCCAACATCGTGGCCAGCGCCTTCACCTTGATCTTCCTCGCGCCGATCTTGCTGGAGAATTTGCGCGCCTTCCTCAACGGAGAGACTTTTAAGACCTTGCTCCGTTTCGGGTTGCCTTTCATGCCCGCCGGGGTTTACGGCATCATCAACGAGATGGCGGGCCGGTTGTTTCTGGGCCGCCTCACTGACGCGGATCTCACGAGGCTTTATCCGGGGAAAAACTGGGACGTACTGCATCTCACCGGACTTTTTTCGGCGGCGTGGAAACTGGGTGTATTCGGCTTGCTGCTCGTACAGATGTATCGTCTGGCATGGCAGCCTTTCTTCCTGAAACATTACCGCGACGCCGATGCCCCAAAGTTGTTCGGCCGCGTGCTTCGCGTTCTACTGCTCTTCATTGGTATCTGTGGATTGGTTCTCATGCTCATTCTCGATCGGCTGGTGTCTTTCCCCATTCATGGAAAAACCTTGATCGCAAGCTCCTTTTGGGAAGGCCTCCCAATCGTGCCGGGTGTGCTACTGGCGTATGCTTTGCAGGCATGGTTCGTGCATTTCACCTTGGGCGTATACATCGCCAAGAAAACTCGTTCGCTTGTCTGGATCAACGGCCTCGGCGCCGTCGTGACCGTGGCGTTGAACCTCCTGCTCATCCCCCGGTTCGGATTGTGGGGCGCCGTCTGGGCTGCCGTGGCCTGCTATGCCGTCATGGCCCTATTCATGACGCGTCAAAGTCAATCCCTCTTCCCCATAGATCTGGCCTGGAACCGCCTGTTTCCAATCGTCATTTGGATCGGGCTGTGTTTTGCCGCCGGTTTCTGGGTGCAAATGCATCCAACAATCGGCTGGGGAACACGTCTGTTGTTCCTGTTCGGAGGACTGTGCCTCCCCTTTGCCTTGGGCGGGGTTACCCGTGAAGAGGGAATGGCATTTTTGATGCTGCTGAAGCGACGATCCTCCTAGCCATATCCCCTTACTTCAAACCTCTTCACTTGCTACCCTTTCGGTTCCTCTTTTTCCGAAAGGGATCCCATAAAAACTGTTCTGAAGATTCTCGGAATCATTGTCCTGTTGATTGTTCTGGTCGTGGGAAGTTTTCTCGCCTATGTTCAAATCCGGGGCATCCCCAGCTACAAAACCGAAAAGGTGGAACTCAAGGTTGAAGTGACCCCGGAGCGCGTGGCGCGCGGTGCGGCCATTGCGAACATGCTATGCAAGCAATGTCATCTCGATCTTAAAACGGGCAAGCTCAGCGGCCATCGGCTTGAAGATCTCCCTCCAGAATTCGGTGTCGCCTATTCACGCAACATCACGCAGGATCTGCAATACGGCATCGGTTCCTGGACCGACGGCGAAATCGCCTTCCTCTTGCGCACCGGGATCAAACGAAATGGCAAGTATGCACCGCCTTGGATGGTCAAACTACCGCGCATGGCCGACGAGGACATTTATTCCATCATCGCTTATTTGCGTTCCAGTGAACCCGAAGTCCAACCATCCCAGGTTCCCAGCCGGGAATCCGAACCAAGCTTCCTGGCCAAATTCCTGACGCACGTGGCGTTCAAACCTTTCGAATATCCCAGACATGACATCAAAGCCCCGGACATTCATGACAAGGTGGCTTATGGAAAATATCTGGTCCAAGACGCGCCCGAGTGTTTCGCGTGCCATTCCGCCGATTTCAAAAAGATGGACGAATTGCATCCCGAGAACTCCGCAGGTTACTTGGGAGGCGGAAATGGGATGCCGGGTCTTGACGGCAAGCCCGTGTACACGGCCAATCTGACGTTCGATGAGGAAACCGGAATCGGCAAGTGGAGTGAAGACGATTTTGTAAAGGCCGTGCGCGAAGGCATTCGTCCGGACGGCCGTCCTTTGCGTTACCCGATGGTGCGACTGCCCGAACTGACGGACGAAGAGGTACGCACCATCTACGCCTATCTTCAGACCGTGCCCAAAATACACCATGCCATCGAACGAAATTTTCCGGACTTCAACGCGGGCAGTACCGACGGCAAAACGCTTTATCACAAGTACGGCTGCATCGCTTGTCACGGAGAAACCGGCGTGGGGATCGGCGACCTGACAAAATCCAAAGTGGACTTCCCTGCCGACTCCTCCTTGAAAGCATGGATCCAAAATCCTGCTTCCATCAAACCTCTGACCAAGATGCCGTCTTTCAAGGACGTTATTCAGGAACAGGACTACATTCCGCTCATGGCTTATGTGCGGGAATTGTCCAACGCCGTGCACTGATTTCATCCAGCAAGGAACCTGATGAATCGCAACCAAAACCTTCGTGAATTTCTACCGCAGGATGGTTTTGCCGGAACCTTGATCGGCCGGGCTTGGATTCCCACGGCTGTGTCCGGAAAAACCGCCGGACCCAGCCCTGTGTGGCTCACGGAAAGCGGCGTGCTGGAGCTCTCCTCCATCGCTCCGACCTGCGCCGAATTGCTCGACAACGGATTCTCAACAAAAGGTGTAGATGCTTCGAAACTGGCTAACGTCGGTAGTTACGACGCCATAATGGCCAACACCTTGGCAAGCAAACGCGATGCGAACCTTCCTTATTTCCTGTCTCCGGTGGACCTTCAAGCCATCAAGGCCTGTGGTGTGACCTTCGTGGTCAGCATGATCGAACGCGTCATCGAGGAGCGCGCAGCCGGTGACGCGAAAAAAGCTGATGAAATCCGCGACAAAATCAAAACGCGTATCGGGGCGGACATCTCCAGCATCCAACCGGGATCTCTGCAGGCTGAGGAACTAAAGAACGCGTTGAAGGCGGAAGGCCTTTGGTCACAATATCTCGAAGTGGGTATCGGCCCTTATGCCGAAGTGTTCACCAAGGCTCCGGTTCTGTCCTCCGTCGGTCCCGGCGCTGAAGTCGGCATTCTCGCCATCTCGTCGTGGAACAATCCCGAACCGGAAACCGTGTTGCTCGTGGATTCCAGGGCGAAGGTGGTGGGTGCAACTCTCGGCAACGATGTGAACTTGCGCGATATCGAGGGACGCAGCGCTTTGCTGCTCGGAAAAGCCAAAGACAACAACGCCTCCTGCGCCATCGGCCCGTTCATCCGTCTGTTTGACGACACGTTCAGTCTGGAGGATGTACGCGCGCAGGAGGTGGCGCTCACAATCGATGGCGAAGATGGTTTCAAACTTTCCGAAGTCAGCAAGATGAAAAAGATCAGCCGGGATGTGCTGGAACTCGTGGCCCAGACCATGGGAGAGAACCATCAGTATCCCGACGGCATCGCCCTGTTCACAGGAACATTATTCGCACCAACACAGGATCGCGGCGGCGAAGGCAAGGGGTTCACGCACAAACTCGGTGACATTGTACGCATCAGCTCCCCGAAACTGGGGGTGCTGCAAAACACAGTCACACACTGCCACAAAGCCCCACCGTGGGAATTTGGAATCACAGCTTTGATGAAGAATTTCCACCAACGCGAAATCCTGCGATGAAAGTCGTGGTTACCGATTGCAATTTCGAGTCGTTCTCGGAAGAACGGGCGATGTGCGAACGCAACGGGTATACACTGGAGATTCACCAGTGCAAGACTCCGGAAGAAGTGATTGCCATCGCCGCCGATGCGGATGCCCTGTTCGTGCAGTACGTCCCCATTACCGATGCCGTGCTGGCAGCACTCAAGTGCTGCAAAGCCATCGTGCGTTATGGAATCGGCCTCGACAATATCGATCTCGCTGCGGCCCACAAACACAACGTTCCCGTGTGCAACGTACCGGATTACGGCATCGACGAAGTAGCGGATCACGCGGCTGCTTTGACGCTGGCACTGTTGCGCCAACTCCCGTTTTGGGATCACTCCATTCGTCAGAACCGATGGCCCTCGACTGCTCCGACCCCCATGCTCTCGTGCAAGGGAATGACTTTCGCCGTTGCAGGCGCGGGACGAATCGGACGCGCCACGTTGGAACGGATGCACGTATTCGGCTTCAAACTCGCAGCCTATGATCCTTTTGTGCCCGAGAAAGATTTGAGCGCCATCGGTGTTGAAAAACTGTCACTGGACGAACTGTTCACAAAAGCCGACGTTCTTTCCCTGCATCTTCCCTTGACCAAGGAAACTCATCACCTCGTCAATCGCGATCGCCTGAAATCCATGAAAAAACATGCGATCTTGATCAACACATCACGCGGTGGCTTGATCGATACTTATGCGTTGGCTGCAGCACTTGATGCAGGCGACATTGGACATGCCGGTATCGATGTGCACGAAAAGGAGCCAATGGATGCGAGTCACCCGTTGAAGACGTGCCAAACAGCCTTGCTCACGCCGCACATCGCCTATTACAGCGCCGCCAGCATCGTACGTCTGCAGCGCATGGCCGCCGAGGAAGTGGAACGCGCCTTGTACGGGAAGCCGTTGCGTTGCCAGTTCAAGATCGTGTAATTCTTTCATCTATCCGAAAGGAATCTCATGGGCGATTTGAAATGCGTCTGGGAAATCCCCGCCATCCTCGGTGAAGGGCCGCTGTGGGTTGAACGTGAAAACGCCCTGTATTGGGTCGATGTCGTGGGCAAACAGGTTCACCGTCTGTCCCTCGCCGATGGTGGCAAGAAATCTTGGAACTTCGATACTGAGGTGACGAGTCTAGCGCCGCGCAAGCAGGGCGGATTCATCGGAACCGTGCGGCATGGATTCGCCTTCTTCGACTTCTCATCCGATGTCGTGAAACCCCAGCTTATCGTTTCGTTTGAAACCGACATTCCGGGAAATCGCTTCAACGACGGCAAGGCCGACGTTCACGGCCGCTTCTGGGCAGGAACTGTGGACGAAGCCAACTGGCGGGATGAAACCGGAACCTTGTACCGCATGGATCGCGATTTGAAAATCAAGGAAGCAGATGCCCCGTATATCTGCAGCAATGGCCCGGCGTTCAGCGTGGACAATAAAACCTTCTACCACACCGAAACCATGAAGGGCACCGTTTATGCCTTTGATTTTTCCCCGGGTGGTGAGATTAGCAACAAGCGAGTGTTCGTTAAACTGAAGGATGGCGAAGGCGGCCCGGACGGCATGACGGTAGACAGTGAGGATTGTCTGTGGGTCTGCCATTTCGGCGGCGGGCGAGTGACCCGTTATTCGCCCAAAGGCGAATTGTTGCAAACCTTGATGATGCCGGTTCCCAACGTGACCAGCTGCACCTTCGCGGGAAAGGATCTCGACACTTTGTTCATCACCACGGCGCGTTACGGAATGAGCGACGAGGATGTGGCAAATTATCCGATCGCCGGAAGCCTGTTCTCCGTCAAACCCGGTGTCAGGGGACTTCCAGTTCCAATGTTCGGGGGATGACAACAAAAAAGCCCCCGGAAACCGGGGGCTTTTTTCAAAACAATTGCTGCTTGATTAAGGAGCGACAAATCCGCGAACGGCGGTTCCTTGCTCAGTCTTGACCTGCAGGAAATACACGCTGTTGCTGTTGAGACTGGAAGGCATGCTGTAATCCTTCCATCCCTTACCATTGATGGATTGAATCATCCGGCCCTGAGCATCCATGATTTGAACTTCATGCAATCCGTTCGAAAGCACGGAGAACGAGGTGCCACCCACTCTCAGCCAGTTGACATCCCCCCGGATAGCTTTGGAAACGGCCGTCGTGACGCCCGGATAAAGGCCAGGATCCTGACACGTGCCGGTGTAGGTGACACGAACGATACCGCTGTTTGTGTTACCAGGACTTCCACTGCAGCATCCTCCGCCCCAGTCCGTCACATAAAGGGCGCCATCCGGACCCTGCTGTATATCAACAGGGTTGTTAAGAGTGGGGCGACCGGTTTTGGTCATGGTAAATACAGCCGCTGTTGTACCCACAGCGACCCCGGTGGTGGTGTCGAACTTTGCTGCGCCAAATGTGTTCTGGGTAAAATTCCCGTAAATGACAGTATTGTCCAAATGGGGTGGCATCATCCCAGGGTTGTTGATTCTGCCATCATAACGGATGATGGCTCCACCTTGCGCACAACCGTTCGCTTCTTGCATAATGGGAGGGAGCATCGGCGGCAAGGAGTCGACTCCTGGCAAACCGGCGAGATTATTCGCGAGAGCGGTACTGACATTTGTGGTGGGGTTAAAAGCGGCCCAACCAGCTGTGGTGACGTCGTTCGCTTCATCATAGCTGCCGTGTTTTGCAGTCTGACGTGTTGCTGTTCCAGAAAAGAACGGCCAGCCGCCAAAACCCGGGTGGTTGGAAATATTGTATTCCTCTTGGCGCTGCGCATCCGGACCGCATTCGGACCAAGCGACCCAGCCGAGACGATTCTTGTCCACACTCATGCCATAAGGGTTGCGCGATCCTTTGATGTAAATCTGAGCTTTCACCTTTGTTGTATCGCGATACTTGGCAGCAAGGGCTGTCCGATTCTGTTTTGTAAACTCTGCCGCCCAGTATTCACCAAAGTTTCCGGCAGGAATTGTGTAACCCCGAGGATCGGTTGTGTCGGGATGGATGCGCATGGTGCCTCCCCGCAAATCAGCCGTATTTCCTGGGCCAAGCGCTTCAGCTTCATTATCCGCTGTCGTTATGTACAGATTCCCAAAACCATCGAACTGCATCGCACCACCCGTGTGCCAACGGGCTGAGGTACCGGCGGGAACAAAAATCAGAACTTTTTCGGAAAGCGTGTCAATCATTTTGGTCGTCGGATCCAGTTTGAACCGGGAATAGCGCCAACCGACAGTGGCAGAGCCTTGTGCCTGTACGGCACCTGTGGAGTAAGAGATGTAGATGAAATTATCCTGCGCGAAGGTCTTGGGATTCAAAGCGATACCCCAGACACCTTGCTCGTCCACACCCCCGCCACCGTAATTCACATTCCGAATGGTCCCGATGGCAGTGAGGGTGTTGGCTGTACCGTTGTAATACAGCACCCTTGCTTGATCGGTTGCGCTACCGCCCTTCTCGGTCATATAGATGTCCGTTTTTCCCGACGTTGTGTTCATGAAAAACGTCATCTTGTTGACGCGCATCGGGTTGGTAGTCGGGAACAGAGTTTTGCTGATCACAGGTGTGATGGTAAATCCTGTATTCAGAGCAGCGGGAAGACCTGCACAGGTACCTGTTGCCGTGGGAGATGTATAGGCTGATGTCCATGGCTGTGCTAACGTTTGCTGAATCCCCAAAGCTGCCAAGACGGTTAAAAAGGATCCGACTTTCAAAAAGTTCATGTACTCTCCCCTCGGTGAGAACCGATCAATAAGAATTGGAAGTCTTAATATAAGGTCAATAACTTTTTCAGGATGGTAGTTATTGACCCAATTTTGGCAAAAATACCCGAATTTTAGCCAAAACCAACGATTTTCTTGGGTTTAAAAAGTCGTTAGATAACAGAATTTATTCCAGTACTGGAACCAAAGAAGGAGCATTTTCACCCGGCCGATGTGCGATATAAACGCCACCATGGATGGATTGTCCGGACACACTGCGCCCTTGCAAGTCGTGCGCTCTCAAACCGGAGAGATCACGAATGAGAATCGGCGCAAACGCCTTGCCCATGGTGTGATGCCAAATCGGGACAGGCAACAAATCCGGACTCGACAACTGATAAACGATTCCGGAGCTCAATCCCAACGCATAGAGGGTGCCCTTTGAATCCGTGCCGAATGCGGTGAGGCCTGGAACAGCCACTGCGGACGAAGTGGGCGTGGGATGCAAGGTCAGGCGTTCTTGAATGCGGCCATTGACCGGCCGAATCACCCACACCTGGCCGGAACCATTATCGCCGTAGAAGTACAGTCCATAATATGGAGAGGAGGGATTGCCGCGATAGACATATCCACCGATGACCGCCGTCCCACTCGTGTCTCCCCCGCTGTGGGGATATGCAGCAATGGGCAAAGAGAATCTCGGATCAGTCACCGTGCACGTCACGTTCGGCTGACAGGCGAATCCTTCCATGTACCGCCATCCTAGATTGGCGCCCTTGGCCACCGTGTCGATCTCTTCGCGTGTCGCATTGCCGACTTCTCCGATCCACATAGTGCCTGTGAGCCGATCAAAACTCCAGCGCCATGGATTGCGCACACCCATGGCGTAAATCTCCGGAAGATAGGCGGAGTTGGACACGAACGGATTGTCCGCGGGAATCGCGTAGGGTTTATTTCCAGTGGTGCCGTTCACGTCGATACGAAGAATTTTTCCGAGGATCGTATCAGTCTTTTGCGCACGACCGATGGGCAACGCCGTGGAAGTCGGATCACCCTGTGGATCTCCACCGTCGCCCACGGTGATGTACAGATAGCCGTCGGTAAGCCCGAAATGGATGTCGCCGCCATTGTGGTTCATGGCAGACTTCGGAATGCCAATCAAGGTGCGAGCAGCCGTGCCATTGTCCTTGATCAGACTCGTGTCGGTCTGGCGCTCTTCAAGAACATTCAGGCCGCAATTGGGGCTGCTGGCGGCGCAGTCCGCCCCCGTGGCGTTGAATGTCTTGCTGTAAAAGACATAGTACTTGTGGTTCACAGTAAAATTTGGATGGAAGGCCAGTCCAAGAAATCCCATTTCATTCTGACTGGAAACAACGGTAATCTTGACCAGTGTGTCCTTCACCCATGCACCGTTGCGGCGATGAATGACAATGGCGTTTCCGCGCTGCTGCTCCAACACAACGTAGGTGCTGTCTTTGCCGGGCACTTCCGTGAAGGAGACTGGCCGGGAAAAAGTCACACCCGTGGTTCCGTTGACGAAAGCATTGACAAAAGCGATGGTGTTCGGAATTGCGGAAAAAGCCGTGGCAAAACCCAAAGCCAGCGAGACAACTCCAATGCGCATCCAGCTTGTTCTGTTCATACCATCCCCCTTCATTATTCTACCAGAAAAAAAGTAAAAATGGCGACCTGAAAAAGGTTGGGTGTTATCGCAATTTTTCAGGAATCCGTTCAAATTGCAGGATATGGTCGTAAGTCTGCCTTTCCCGAATTACTTCAGCCTGTCCGTTGGATCCCAAAATTTCGGTGGCCAGCCTACGCGTGTTGTAATTGCTGGACATGGCCGCACCGTATGCCCCGGAATCATGCAACACGAGATAATCGCCGACTTTGGCTTCCGGCAATTTGCGAGTGACGACCACGCCGCCTTCTTCCTGCGTGAACACATCTCCAGACTCGCACAAGGGACCCGCCACCACCACATCATGTGCCGATGTGATCTCCCGTCCGTCCGCCGGACAAATGGAGATTTCATGATAGGATCCGTACATCGAGGGACGAACGAGCGTATCGAATCCGGCATCCACGAGATAAAAGCTGTTATTGCCGGTTTTCTTGATCGAACGGATTTGCACAACCAACGCGCAGGATTCGGCCACGAGATAGCGGCCGGGCTCCACTTCCAGTCGGACGGGATGGCCGACGATGTGTTCCACTTCCTTGCGGGCCTTGTCCCATAACTGGAAATAGGCGTTGAGATCGATGCGCGCCTGATTCTTGCGATAGGGAATCGGCAAACCACCTCCCGCGCTGATCACTTCAAGCTGCGGGCCCATGCGCCTCGCCGCGCGCACCATGGAGTCGCAAACCTGCGACAGGTGCTCGAAGTCCGTGCCGGATCCGATGTGCATGTGTAAGCCATGAATATTCACTCCGGCCTCGTGTCCCAGCTTTAGACATTCTTCAAGCTGTTCGTGCCAGATGCCATGCTTGGACCATTCGCCGCCGGTGTTGGTCTTGCGGGAATGACCGTGCCCAAATCCCGGGTTGATGCGCAAGGTCACTTGTGCACCCGGAAAAAATTTTCCGAGTTGCGCAATCATGTCTGGCGAACCGACGTTCACCGGAATGCGGTGCGTCCGGATGGCTTCCACCGCATCCGCGTCGAAGAGATCGGCAGTGAATACGATGCCGGGCGGATCGCCTGCGGGTCGGTATCCGGCGCGCAGGGCACGCTCAATTTCACCGGCGGATACCGCGTCCACCACCACGCCTAGCTTGCGCATGAGCGCAAGAATGGCGAGATTGGAACACGCTTTCTGCGCGTAACGGATGGCATCGAACTGCTTCAACTCCGCGACGCGTTGCTCGATGATCTGCTGGTCGTAAAGAAAGAAGGGCGTGCCGTGGCGTTGCGCCAGCTCAACAATGGACGATCCCGCAAACCGGGTCAGGATATTCTGCATAAAATGTCGTGCTTCCTTTGGACAGGGAAAGGTACTTTCAGGCTGATAGCTAGATTGACCCCTTTCTCATGCCTGAAAATTTTCGCGATGAATCGTTGCCGGTGGTGGTGGCGCGGGAGCAGATTCTCTCTGCGCTCGCGAAAACCGGAAGCCTGATTCTTTCCGCGCCGCCCGGCACCGGAAAATCCACGCAAGTTCCACGATTTCTGCTCGACCTTCCCGGCCGGGTGTTGATCCTTCAACCGCGTCGCATTGCAGCCCGGGCTTTGGCCGCGCGCATCGCCGAGGAAATGGGCGAACCGTTGGGCAAGACGGTCGGATATCAGGTCCGTTTTGAAAATGTGTCGGGACCCGAGACACGATTGTTGTTTCAGACCTACGGTACTTTCCGCCAGCGCATACTCCACGATCCGGAACTCAAAGACGTGCAGGCCGTGGTCCTCGACGAGTTTCATGAACGCGCATGGGAAGCCGATCTGGCCTTGCTATGGTGCCGTGAATTGCGTCGTCGGAATTCCGGTTTGCGCCTTGTGGTCATGTCCGCCACATTGGATGCCGGTGAGCTCAATGGGTATCTGCCTGACGCCGCGCGAGTCTCGGTGGAAGGCAAAGTCTTCCCGGTGGAAATCCGTCACCAACCGCCGCGCATGCAGGAATTTTTGCCGCAACAAATTCTGCGCGCCTTGAAATCCCTCTCGAATTCCGGCTGGAACGGATCTGCGCTCGTGTTCCTTCCCGGCGCAGGCGAGATACGTCAGACGGCGGAGCAAATTGGATCGTGGTGCCGCGAAGCAGGGTTCCGCTTGTGCGAACTCCACGGCTCATTGCCTCTCAATGCGCAACAGGATGCGATTCGCGCGCCCTTACGCGGACCGTCCATCCTCCTTACCACCAACGTGGCGGAAACCTCGCTTACAGTTCCCGGCGTGACGGCCGTGATCGACGCGGGACTGCATCGCGTGGCATCCTACGATCCGGAGCGCGATCTCAACACACTCTACTTAAAGCCCGTCTCGCTCGCCAACGCCGTACAACGCACCGGACGGGCGGGTCGTGTGGCTCCCGGTGTGTGCATCCGGTTGTGGGATGACGAGCGCGAAAAACACATGGCGAAAAACATGGAGCCGGAAGTGCGCCGCGTCGAGCTCTCCGAAGCCGCTCTTGCGCTGCACGCCCTGTCTGCCCCTACGTTGTGGCCCACACCACCGGATCCTTCATTGTGGAAGCGCGCTGAAGAAAAATTGGAACGCGTGGCAGCGCTGAATCACGGTGCGATTACGCCGTTAGGAAAATCGCTGCTGAACTGGCCCGCGCCTCCTTTACTTGCTCGCGTGTTGCACGATGCCGCCGCTTCAGGCGATGCCGGGCTACAACGCCATGTGGCCGCAATGGCCGCGTGTCTTTCCGCTGGAAAATCCGGAGCCAAAAACTCCTCGGATCTCTTTACGCTGGCGGAAGAAATCGTTGAAGAAGGCAGCCGCGTGGATCGCGAAATCCTCGGAGCGTTCAAACAGTTTTTGGGGAACATGCGATCCCGGCCTGTAGGGGGCATCGTGGAGTCCATGCGTGGAGCGGCAACAAAATTGTTTCTGCCTGTTTACATCGATCGCCTGTCGGCACGGGTTGAAAGTGGACAGGCTTTCGAATTGGCCGATGGACGCAAAGGTGTAGCCTCCGGTGTTTCTCCCGAAACGAAACTTTTGCTGGCGCTGGAGATTCACGAATCCGGAGGAAAGGACCGCATAAGGCAAACCACTTTGCCGCTGTTTCTTCCCGTGGAACCGGAATGGGTCGAAGCCGCGTTTCCCGGTGAATGTACGTGGGAAAAATTCGAGGAGTTCGACGCGAAAAAAGGAAAGGTGTTGCATGAGGATCGCTTGATGTTCCGTGGCCTGATCCTGAATCGCCGCGAACGCACGATTCCCAAAAACTCGGATGCCGGGGAATTGCTGGCGGAGCAGTTGATCCGGGGCGAAATCGAATTGCCGTTCGATGATGAGGCGTGGCAATGGGTGTACCGCATCAAACTGGCGCACAAGATCTGTCCTGAAAGCGGAATGCCCGCGCTGGAAGATGACGACTGGCATCTCATCTACCACGACGTTTGCGAAGGCAAAAAAAGCGTGAAGCAGCTTGAAGACGTTTCCGTGTCTGCGGCGTTGCGCGATTACATCGGCCCGGCCATGACGGCGTTTCTGGATCGCGAAGCACCGGTGCATGTGAAACTTCCCGGCAAGCGCGGCGGAAAGATCACGTATTCCGAAAAAAGTCCGCCGGAACTTTCAGCGCGGCTCGGCGACTTCATCGGGATGCAGGGGCGATTCAAAATCCTGATGAACCGTGTGGATGTGACCTTTGACATTCTCGCACCGAATTACCGGACGGTACAGAAGACGTCAGACCTGACTTCGTTCTGGCAGAATTCCTATCCTGAGGTCAAGAAGGAATTAAAGCGGCGATATCCACGCCATCCGTGGCCGTAAGGCTACATCTCCACCATTTCATAATCTGACTTGATTGCGCCACATTCGGGACAATTCCAATCTTCGGGAATATCCTCCCACCGCGTTCCAGGCGGAATGCCTTCCTCCGGCAGCCCCTTGGCTTCGTCGTAGACGAATCCGCATACTGAGCATTTCCATTTTTTCATGGCTCACTCCGGTTCAGTTGGGAGGGATAAAATACGTGGATGTGGAAAAGGGAGTGCGTCCGTCAAAAACCCGACGATGATGGAACGCCTCAGGCCAGATCGCCCAAATCGAAGAATTCCACTTCACCGGTGTCGAGCGAATATTCCGCGCCCACAACCCGAAGGCCATTGTTGCGAATCAACTCTTCCAAAATTTCGGACCCATGCCGCAAATGGCTCACGGAGGTGCTGACATTCACACGCTCGGCCAACCGGGTCAAGGCTTCCCGATCCAGACCCAGATCCGTCTTCATCAGGGCCTCCACGGAGGGACGGACACGATCCACGATGGAACTGAGATTGCGGGACCGCTTCTCCGCCGGGCTTTGCAGTTCCTCAAGAGTGGCTTGGATGGCTCCACAGCGTGTATGTCCCAACACCACCACGAGACTGGATCCGAAACGCGAGGCCGCGAACTCGACGCTACCCACTTGCGAGGGAGCCACGATATTGCCCGCCACACGGATTACGAACAAATCACCGAGCCCTTGCTCGAACACCAATTCGGCGGGAACACGTGAATCGGAGCAACCCAGCACGATCGCAAACGGACTCTGATCCTTGATCAATTCGAGGGGACGGGACGCGAGCGGTTCGTGGTTGCGTAGTGCATTCACGAAACGGCGGTTGCCTTCCCGGAGTCTTTGTAGCGCTTCTTGTGCTGGAATCATGTGGGACATTCCTTCTTCCAGTCAACAATATTAGTTTCCACCGTTGTGCTCCTGAACCTGAAAATTGAAAAGCTTGTCCCCGGTGGCGAAGGATTGGCCCGGCATGAAGGCCGTGTGGTGTTCATCCCCGGCGTATTGCCCGGAGAACAGGTTCGGGTTGAAACCACGGAGATGAAAAAAGATTTCGCCCGCGCCGAATTGCGCGAAATCCTCGAACCTTCGCCGGATCGAATCAAACCAATGTGCTCGCTGGCCGGAACCTGTGGCGGCTGCGACTGGCTGCACATTGCACCGCAAGCGCAAGCCCAATTGAAAGTGACTGTGGCACAGGATGCCCTTCGCCGCATCGGCGGAATCGACTGGCCGAACTTGAAGATTGAAACCGGCTTGTCGTTCGGCTATCGCAACCGGTTACAGTTGCACACGAACCCTTCCGGCGCCGTCGGATTTCTGGAACGCAAGGGACACGGTTTCGTTCCGGTGAAAAAATGCCCCGTGGCGCATCCGGCATTCGCGCCGTTGTTTGAACAGGGAGCCTCTCCGAAATCTCCCGAACGGTTTCACGCCTTCGCCTGTAACGATGCCGGTGGCAAACCCCAACTTTGGCGCGGCGATGAAAAACCCCATGCCGAGGCGCGCGTCAAAGTCCTCGACCGCGAACTGGTGTTTCCGATCAACGGCTTTTTCCAGAGCAACCTAGAGATGTTGGAACAGCTGGTTCCCTATGCGATTGAAGGCCTTTCCGGCGACACGGTCTTCGATCTTTATTCGGGCGTCGGACTGTTCGGGTCCTTTCTTACGCCGCATTTCCGCCGGGTGGTATGCGTGGAATCCGATCACGAGACGTTGGCGTTTGCCCGCCGCAATCTCGGAGTGGACGATGCGGCCTTCGTCGCGGAACCGGTGGAAGACATGATCTCCGATTCCGACGCGCCGGCTTCATGGGAGCAACCGGATGCCGTGATCGTGGATCCGCCGCGCGAAGGATTGGATGTGAAAGTCCGTGCATGGCTGAAAAGATTGTCCGTGTCCAAACTGGTCTACGTGTCTTGCAACCCGGTGACCATGGCGCGCGATATGAAGGATTTATTGGCAGGGCCTTACAAGCTGGACGATCTGCGCTTGTTCGATTTTTATCCGCAGACGAGCCACATCGAAGCCGTGGCAAAGCTGTCGTTGAAATCCTAGAGCAATTTCTCCGCTGTCACCACGGCGAAAGCCTGAATCCCCAGACCTTTTCCAAAATCGGTAAGCCCTTCGCCCGAGGTTGCCGTGATGCCGATGCCGTCCACGGTGAGGCCCAGCAATGCCGCGAGGTTGGCGCGAAGCGTCGAAAGCATGGGCAGAATCTTCGGCCGTTTGCACTCCACCGAAACCGAAACATGCGAGATATGATAACCGATGGCGGAAAGATCCGTCATGGCCAGACGCAGATACACCGTGCTGTCCGTGACACCGGATTTACACAAACCATCCGCCACCGGGCCGAGGATCGGTTTTCCCGTGATCCCGGAAACGGCATTCGTGATGGCATGCAGAATCACATCGGAATCGCTGTTGCCTTCCAGTGCAAAGGCTTCGTCGAAGAGTACCCCGCCAAGTAGCAACGGCCGGTCGTTGGCGGGTTCTTGAATGCGATGACTGTCCTGTCCGATTCCCGTCTTAATCATCGAGCGTCACCTTTCCAGATTCGAGCCGCGCCGCGACCCACTCCGCCCATTCCCAATCCTCGGGTTCCGTGATCTTGCGGCTGAGAAAACTCCCGGTCACCCATCCCACATGAAACCCTGCGGCCTCGGCGATCTGCGCCTCGTCGGTGGGTTTAGAATCGGAGGACAGTCCGCGCTCGTACACCGTTTTCAGCATCGTTCGCGGAAAGCATTGCGGCGTTTGCACCAGCACCAACCGGTTGCGATCCAAGGTACGCGCCACCTTGGATCCGCCGACTTCCTTCACGGTATCCGATGCGGGAAGCGCGGCGATCACGGCCATGTCATCCTTCATCGCTTCCACACATTTGCGGATCACACTTCGCGGAGTAAAAGGACGCGCCACGTCATGGATCAAAACGGTATCCACTGAAGCAGGCAACGCTTCGACTCCGTTGCGTACGGAGAGCCAGCGATCCACACCGCCGATAACGAGGTTCAGTTTCGGAAAATCGGGAAGCAGTCCTTCCCCATCCTGAATGAATTCCTGCGGAAGCACCAGCACCACGGATTCCACACCGGGAAAATCGTGGAAGGTTTCCACGGGGTAGCGCAACAACGGACGACCGGGTCGCACTTCGAGAAACTGCTTGGGCAGCGGTCCGCCGAAGCGGGTGCCGGAACCTCCGGCAGGCAGCACGACCCCGATGCCCACGTTCTTCTCCTAGATGCGCACCGGGTTCTTCTTGCCGAGGATCAGGCCGCGCATTTTCATCGGCAATCCGAGACAGCGAATGAAACCCTTCGCATCCTGCTGGTTGTAGGTGTCCACGTCGCTGAAACCACCCAAACCCGGATCGTACAACGAGAACGGGCTTTCCATGCCGGCCAATGTCGCATTGCCCTTGTAGAGCTTCAGCTTCACGGAACCGGTAACGACTTCCTGCGTCTTGTCCACGAACGAGTCGAGCGACTGGCGCAACGGCGTGAACCACAGACCATCGTACACCATCTGGGCGTATTTCTGCGCCACCACCTGCTTGTAGGTCAGCGTGTCGCGATCAAGCACCAACTGCTCGAGGAATTCATGCGCACGATACAGGAGGAAGCCGCCGGGGGTTTCATACACGCCGCGCGACTTCATCCCCACAAGGCGGTTCTCCACCATGTCCACGAGTCCGCAGCCGTGCTTGCCGCCCAACGCATTGAGCGCTTCGAGCAAAGACACCGCGTCCTTTTTCTTCCCATTGACGCCGACAGGAATTCCCTTGTTGAACTCAATGGTCACATACTCCGGCTTGTTGGGCGCCTTCTCCGGCGTGGCCGTGAGCTTCAACATGTCGTAGGTGTTTTCCTTTTCCGGATATTCCAGAATGCCGCCCTCATGCGAGAGGTGCCAGAGATTTCCGTCCTCGCTGTAGATCTTCTTCTTGGAAACCGTCAGCGGAATCTTGCGCTTCTGCGCGTACTCGATGGCATCCTCGCGCGAATGAATGTTCCACTTGGGATCCTTCCACGGCGCAATGATCTGCAAATGCGGATTCATGGCCATGTAGGTCAGCTCGAAGCGGACCTGATCGTTTCCCTTGCCGGTGGCGCCGTGCGACACTGCGGTCGCACCCTCTTTCTCGGCAATCAGCACCTGATGCTTGGCGATCAACGGCCGTGCCATGGAGGTGCCGAGCAAATACTGCCCTTCGTAGCGCGCGCCCGCCTTGAGCACGGGCCACACGTATTCCTCGAGGAACTCCTTGCGCAGATCGCTCACATAGCACTTGACCGCTCCCGTGGCCAGCGCTTTTTTCTTCAGCGGATCCACCTCCACCGCGCCCTGCCCGACGTCGGCGGCGAAGGCGATCACCTCGGCGTCGTAGTTTTCCACAAGCCAGGGAATGATAACCGAGGTATCCAATCCACCCGAATACGCGAGCACCACCTTGAGTTTTTTGCTTTTGCTGCCTGCGCTCTTCCGCTTCGATGCCATGTCCCGAAACTCCTCTTTCCTTTGGAGGGTAAAATGTAGTAGAGTCTACTTTTCTCTCATGCGTTTTCTGCCCGGCCATTTCCCGCTTTATTTCGTCACCGACCACAACCTGTACTCGGGGCGATCCAAGCTCGAAGTCATCGCGTCAGCCCTGCGCGGTGGCATAAAACTGGTTCAATACCGGGACAAGGTATTGCCGAACGACGCCTTTGAGGCTGAAGCCCTCAACGCCCTGGAATTGTGCCGGAAACACGGAGCAACCTTGATCGTCAACGATCGCGTCCACATCGCGAAAAAAATCGGCGCAGATGGAGTCCATTTGGGACAAGAAGATATGGACCCGGTGGAAGCGCGAAACATTCTGGGGCCGGACGCAATCCTCGGACTTTCAACGCACAACGAGCCGGAAGTTCTCGCGGCAAAAGACCTTCCTCTCGATTACATCAACATCGGACCCATGTTTGCCACGGCAACCAAGGAGCATCTGCATTTCCTTGGAACTGATGAAGTGCTGCGCCTCGCGAAACTCACACCATTTCGGTGGACGACCATGGGCGGGATCAAACAGCGTCACCTCCTCGATCTCTTCGGACGTGGCATCCATACCGTGGCCATGGTGACGGAGATCAGCATGGCGGAGGATGTGGAGAAAACTGTTCAGGAACTTTTACTTGGAATCCGATAAGTTCATCATCCGCGTGGTTGAAGGCAAAGGCGAAGCCATCTTCGCCCATCGAGATCTCGCCATTGGTGAAACCATCGGTTGTTTTGAAGGTGTTCCGGTTGCCCATCCAACCAAGTATTCTCTCACACTAGATGGGGTAATAGTCGACCCTTCGGGATCCCTGAAATTCCTGAACCACTCGTGCACGGCAAACTCTTTCTTTTCCGGTCGTATCCTCAAGGCGGATCGCGATATTCCATCCGGCGAGGAGATCACCATCGACTATCTCGCCACGGAAAAGGAAATTTCCAATGGATTTTTATGTCGGTGCGGTTCCGATTACTGTCGAGGAAGAATTGGGAACTTCTAAACGCCGGCCAAGCAGCCCGTAGGGCTGTATCGAGGCCAGCCCTAGATCAGCTTCTTGTATTCTGCTGCGCTCATGAGCTCGCTGCCAGTGGCAGCATCCACGGCCACCTTGAGAATCCAGCCCTTGCCATAAGGATCCTGATTGATGACTCCGGCGTCTCCGGCCAGCGTGGCGTTGACTTCCGTCACCGTTCCCGCGACCGGGGCGTATAGCTCCGCCACCGTCTTCACAGCCTCGATGGTACCGAAGCTCTGCCCCGCTTCCACCTTCGCCCCGACCTTGGGTAACTCTACGAATACAATGTCGCCCAGCTCACGCTGCGCATGATCGGTCACCCCCACCGTGGCTATGCCGCCTTCAACGCGGGCCCATTCGTGATCCTTGGTGTATTGAAGTTCCTCGGGAACGAGAGACATGACGGCTCCTTGCTCTTTCTATGGAAAAATTTAACGGCTTTCGAGTTTGCTCAACGTTTCGGACGCATCCTTCAGGTTGGAACGCATGCTTGCGGAACGCGTTCTTTCCTCGGAGCCGCTGCTGGCGTTGAAGAAGCCCTGAAAGTCACCAGCGGCGGAAACCAGCCGCGTCACTGCATTGCTTAACAAAGCGGCCTGCGATTCCAATCCGGACGGAGACTGCGCCGCAAACGCGGTTGCGCGCGATTTCAAACTCTTCGCATTCTCCAGATAGTCCCGGGCATTGTCCTGGATCCGGGTGTACTCGGCATCGCTCATCCTGCCCACCCGTTTGAAATCCACGGCTGACAAGTCCGAATACAATTGCCGGGCGGCCGCGATGATTTCCCGAAATTCGGAACTTGACATGGCCTGGGCGGATCCGGAACCTTGCCCGCTTTCGGAGTACATCGCGCTTGAATCCTGAGGCGCCACGGCAAAAGTGGGAGGCAAATCCTGCGCCTGCTGGGGTGCAGCGGCCGGAACCCCTCCGGGCGTGGTAAGCATTTCCATCACAGATTCCTTGGGAACAAAAAAACGGTAGGTCTGAAAACCGGCCACACCCAAACAGCTTACGGCAAGCACCAAACACGTGATGTATCGCCATCCCTTCTGGGCATTGAGAGTGCCAATCACAGCAACCGCAGTGATGGCGTAAAAAAGGAGCAGAAAATGGAGCGATTCGGTGGTCACAAGTGCGGTCTTTCCGGCGATTCCTGACAAGGAAAAGTGCCGGATAAAGCGTTTGGAATATAAGATTAGGGGTTTTCGGCTCCAAGCAAGGAGAGTAATGCGCCCGGATTGGCAGGAACCGATAGCCGTGCTTGGCTACGGGGTGGAAGGAAAAAGCACTTTACGGCATCTGCAGCGCTGGAATTTCCACGATATCGTGGTTTTGGACAGCAAGGCACCCACGGAAGCACTGCCCGCCGGGGTCCAAGGTTTTTTCGGAGACAACTATTTGAAGGGCTTGCAGAAGGTCAAAACCGCGATCCGTTCTCCAGGATTGCGCCCCTTCTTTGTTCCCGAAATTGTCGAGTTTCAGAATTGCGGCGGCATTCTGACTTCACAGGTTGAAGCCGCTTTCGCCTTGGCAGGTCGGCAACGCGTCATCGGAGTTACGGGTACGTTGGGAAAAGGAACGTGCTGTTCCCTGTTGTCGGAGATGCTTTCCAAAGGCGGTGTCGCTCATCTGCTCGCCGGCAATATCGGTGTTCCTCCGCTGGACGCGGTGGAAAAAATGGGATCCAGGGACCGGCTCCTGCTGGAACTGAGCAGCTTTCAGCTTTCCACCTTGAATGAAAGTCCAGACATCGCCATCACGTTGCGAACCACCAGCGAACACCTGGACTGGCATGCATCGCAACGGGAATACTGGGAACACAAGGCGAACCTGACGCAACATCAACAGGATGGCGACCTCTGCGTGTACTTCGCGGATGCCGAAGGTTCGGCATGGATTGGATCACGCGGGTCCGGACGAAAAATTTCCGTGGGAAAAAATGGAACTGTCCGGATTACGGAAGACTCTGTGGAATGGCCCGAGCGCGGGTTTCATTTGAAGTTGAGCGAAACGGGCTTGCGCGGCGCCTTTAATCTGGAAAACATTGCCGCCGCCGCCGCGGTCGCGCTTGAGTTAGGTGTTTCAACGGACGCGATAAGAACAGCTGCGCTTGATTTCTCGCCGCTGGAGCATCGGCTCGAATTCGTGCGCACGGTACAGGGTGTTTCCTATTACAACGACTCCTACGCCACGCGACCGGAGGCCTCGCTGGCGGCGGCACGGGCATTGCGTGACGCGCCGCTGGGAATCATTCTCGGTGGATCGGAAAAGTTCGCAGACTTTTCGGAACTCGCATCCGGGCTCTCCGGAGAATCTCATCTTCACGCCATAGCTTTGATTGGGCAGACCGCTCCCAGACTCGAAACAGAGCTGCGCAACGCGGGCGCTCTGCAAAGAAGATCGTATCGCGTTTGCGCCACACTTGAAGAGGCTCTGGAATTCCTGCGCTCCGTCATACCTGCCGGCTCCATTCTGCTCTCCCCCGCCTGCGCTTCGTTCGGCCTGTTCATTAACTACAAGGAACGCGGCAAGGCCTTCAAACAACTGGTCTCAAAACTTTAGGATCGTCCGGTTGACATTCTCCTGTTGACCAAAAGTCAATCGTTTTTTAGAAATTACAACGCATCGCAGCACCGTGGAAAATGTGTGTTTGACGGGACCGGAATCGGTTCCAGGGAGATCGTATGAATGAAAAATTCAGAATGATCGGTCTTGCCGTCGTTTTTGTGCTTGTGATCGTAAGCGCGGTTCTTCTGCTCGTGGAATTAATCACCAGCCACTAAAAACCGGCTGGAAGTAACCCCGCACTGTTCCACGCGCGATAAACCGCCGCTCCCAAGTTTCCATCCACGCGCCCCGAATAGGCTCTTTTCCGCCTCAGTGCTTTCTGCAATCTCACAACCGAATCACCGCGGGAACCATAGCACAGTCTGGTTCCGGAGTGTTTTCCGGATAATGCGTCCCAGACGTCAGTGGCGGGAAGCAGCAACAAAGGAAATTGCTTCTGCGGCACGGCATAAATCAAATCGTGAAAAACCTTCCACGCACCTTGATTAGGTTTGGAATCCGGCAGGCGCGGACAGAACGGAAGACCCGCGACCACCATGCAGCCTGAACTGCGGTAACCTGCGACCTGACCATCCATGTTCCATGCGCTGTGCAGGTTGTCGTAGGGGTTTCCGAAATACAATGGATCGCTCGAAGTGTATGGCGGGGCATGATGGCTTCGCCGGTAGAACCGATAGCCGGTTTGTCGCAAGGCCGCATGTCCCATGGGTTTTCCCTGCAAATGCTCGCCCTTATGGAGGTCTTCGTAGAAGCCCGGCTCCAGTTGATTGGTTCCCCGGCCCTTCATGGGGCCTTTGCGTGCCGCCGCTTTAAGGACATTGTCCTTGTGCGGCACGGTGGAACCCTGTGCAGCAAACACTTTGTCTGTCTTTTGGTTCCAGAGGCCGAGGGTGCAACGGAGATGCTGGTAATCCGGTGTGATCAGCTGCAACTCCAGCGAGGATGACCACCCCTTGGCTTTTTTTATGGGGACCGCGCCCCGCAAGGCAAACAGGATGATTTCCGAATGAGGGATGGGCACATTCCAGATTTCAAAAATCCGGCGAAGGGCAACGCCGTTCAACGTCAATTTCATCGAACCGAATGTATCAAAGTCGGACTGGGCGTTTCAGCCGTTGTTTCAAGATGCGTGCGAAAATTGCCGTAATCCGCCGGATTCATTGATTTCCAAGGCGGATTTGATTGGCACCGGGCTTGCATTAAGGTTCTTCAAACAAACCACCCACAGGAGGAATCCATCATGACAACTGCACTCATTCACCCCACCGCGTGGATCGACCGTTTCTTTGACGACTTCGATCGCGGTTACCCCGCTGCGCGGAGCAACTTCGCCCCGGCCGTGGATGTCGTCCAGGATCGCGACGCCTATGTGTTGCGCGCCGAGCTTCCGGGCGTGACCAAGGACAACATCAACGTCGAAGTCAAGGAGAACCGTCTGGTCCTGAGCGGCCGCAAGGAATCCACGACGCAAGGCGAGGAAGGCAAGTACCGTTACGTGGAGTCGCGCTACGGTCAGTTCGTCCGCACCTTTGAGTTGCCCCGCAACGTCAAGTCCGACGCCATTGAAGCCCAGTACAAGGACGGAGTTCTCAACCTCCGCATCCCCAAAGCCGAGGAATCGAAACCCAAGGCTGTCGAGATCAAATAAACGTCTCGGAGAAAACAAAAAAGCCCCGGCATTCGCCGGGGCTTTTTTCATGGAAATTTTTTCTCTCAGAACATGACCGTGCGTGAATACACCGCCGCGCCTTGCTGCACACGAAGAATGTGCAATCCACCACCTATCGAGCGGGTATCAAACTCGAACGATCCCGTTCCCGTCTTTTCCTGCTGCAAGCCGCCATTCAGTTTATACAGCGACACCGTGGTCTGACCCGGAAGATCGACGTGCACGTTCAGGATGCCACCCAGCGTGTGCGTGCTGACGGATGACGCCAGACGCGAAGCTCCCGGCCCCACAGCCCGGCCGGAAATTGCCGACGGCGATGGAACCAGATCGGTATTGGCCGGATCGAACCGTGTATTGGCCTGGAAGTGCCAGCCCATGAAAGCGACGTTGTACATCAACGAAGCGCCGGTCGCCGACGTGACGTTGTTCACCGTCACGCGCAAGGTGCGATCCTGCTTGCCGGGTCCGCCCCATACGCCGAGTCCGTTGAATCCCACACCGATGGTGCCGATATGCGACGCGCCGATGCTGGTATCCGGGGTGGAGATGGTGATAAACGCCTTGCGATTGTCATTGGAAAGCAACACTCCCGCCACTTGGGGCACTTTCGTGGTGCACAACGTCGTATTGCAACCGTAATTCGCGCCGAGCATGAAGTTTTGCTGCTGAAGCGTGAAGCTCGATGACGACACCGTGGCCGGATTAACAGGCTGGGAGAAGAAGACCTCCACGCCGTTCGCATCTCCGGTAACGTTTTTACGCGAGCGCACGGCCAGGATTTCAAAAACGGAGGTGTCCTTGAAGGTGATGCGGAAAACGGGTCCTGGATTTCCAGTGGGCCAGTTGCCGATCTTCAAGACCGTACCGACGTAGATGGCGGAGTCCGGTGATACGGCGATACGGTTGATGGCCTTGCCCTCCGTGGTACCGGCGGAGTTGATGCTGCTACCTGAGAACAAATGCCACGAGGCTTGATAATTCCCCGAGTTGTCCACCTGATCCACATGCAGACGGCCCATGCCCGAAGCGTTGACGTCGCCCGCGATCCAGTCACCCTTGTAAGGGCCGAAGTTCAAGTAAGCCGGCTGGCTGGTGGAGGCCGAAGGGCTGTAAGGAATCCAGATCAGCGGCGGCTGGTAAGGCAAATCCTCGGCCCAGTTGCGCAAAGTGTTGGTAATGCCCGTGGCACCACCGGCGTTGGCCGTGGTGGACTGACGGGTGCCGTAAGTCACCTGCGGCTGGCCGGGACGGTACATGCGGAGCGCGCAGCCCGGGTTGAAGCTGCCCTGATTATCGCTGCCGATCATGTACTCACCATTGGAACCGAGACCGTTGGGCGAGCGAAGCCCACCCGCTTCTTTGACGAAACCTTGATTGACCGGGCTGATGGGAACGATTGAATCCTTGGCCCACGAAAGCAACGCGCCCGCGTAAGTGCTGGTCGGCGGCGCGTTGGACGTTCCACCGGGAATGATACAGCCGGAATAATTGCCGTAGAAACGCCCGTTGTAATACTGCGGCGTGAACACCCACTGGTGCCCGGTGGGTCCACGGTTCCACGTGAAGGTGGAGTCGAGCGTTGGAATGTTGATCATGCGCGTGGCATTCTTCGACAACGCGGTACCGCCGGTGGGTGCCAGGCTTTTAATTCGATAGAAGGCAAAACGCTCCATGACGTACACAGTGTCGTTCACCACTACCACGCCCGCCGCCGGGCCGTTGAGCGAATCAAGGATCTTGGTAAACGTCACTCCCGTCAGGCTGCCGGTGCGGCTCAACCCGCTGGCGATGTACACGGCGTTATTTCCGTCCGGCGGCAGGATGTACCCCTGCCCCATGGCGCCATTGCCGGAGCTGGTGTTGGTTGCGGAACCCAGAAAGACCATGCGGCCATCGGAGAGGAACGCCAGCCCCATGTTGGGCGAGAACGTCGAATTCCCCACCGCCGTCGTGACGATTTTAGGATTCGAAGTGGACGGAAAGGCTTGCGCGCCCGCGGCAACGGCCGCGAATAACAATGCACTTGCGGATCTCAAGAAAATTTTCGTCATGACAAACTCCGAAAGACTGATGATTTGAATGCCATTCCACCAAGAATGGCATTCAAATCTAGGAACTGGGAACCCCTATAACTTAAGGCCGAAACCGGGCTTTTGCTGCGGAAACATGGACCCTGAGTATTTTGAGCAAATCAAGGGCTCAAGCCTCCCGTCTGCTGGTGCTATCATTCGTTAAGACACGGTACGCTAAACCGTAGGTGGGGAAAATGCACTTTCAAATCCGTTCTTTGCGTCATTCATTGCTGATAGCCGCGTTGGCATGTGTCGGACATCTTTTCGCACAGACCAAATGGGTGGCGACATGGGCCACCTCGCCGGAGCCGTTGGTCAGCTCCCAAAGCGGCTTCAATCCTCCGGCCGCGGGTCTAGCCAATAATTCGGTGCGTCAGGAACTGCGCGTCTCCATCGGTGGCGACACATTACGCATGCGCTTCACCAACGAATACACCAACGTACCCGTCAAGATCAACGCCGTGAATATCGCCGTTTCGACGGGCGCGGGAATCATCGACACCACCACCATCAAGAATTTCAAGTTCAACGGCGCGGACTCGGTCACCATGCCGGCCAGTGCCTACATCTGGTCTGACCCGATGGCCTTTCCCTTGACGCCGGGCATGAAGGTGGAGATCACGATTTACTTCGGTGCGGGCGCTCCCCCGGCAGGGTCATATCCCGGTATGACCGTGCATCGTGGATCGCGCACCGTGGCGCGCGTACTCACCGGCAACCACCTTCGCGATGTGAACTTCACCGGCTACACCACCACGAGCCAGGGTCAGGGCAGCTTCGTAATCAGCAGCATGGAGGTGCGTGCTCCGCAGTCAGCAGCTGCCGTGGCCATTCTCGGGAACTCCATCACCGACGGCTTGGGCGTCGCCAACGAGTCGTTCACCCGCTGGACGGACGCGCTTACGACGAACCTTCTGGCCCATGCGCGCACGAGTCAGGTTGGCGTGCTCAACAGCGGCATCGGGGCGGGCAATCTGGTGAGCGGCGGCGTCAGCACGCCGGGACTGCAACGCTACAAGAGGGATCTTTTCGACCACGCAGGCGTGAAGTGGATCATGATCCTGCTGGCCGTCAATGACATCGGCAACACCGGCTGCTCCATGACAACTTCCAACAATGTGATCGCCGCCTACACCACCATCGCCGATTCGGCACACGCTCGTGGCATCAAGGTCTATGGCGCAACCCTCACACCCTTCGGAGGCAACAGTTATTACAGCACGAACAGCGAGGCCTGCCGCAGCCGTATCAACGCCTGGGTCCGTACCACGGCCCTCACATCCGGCAAGTACGACGCGGTGGTGGATTTCGACAAACTTCTCAGAATCGCACCTCCCGGTGACACGACGCGGATGCAACAGGCTTACTACAACGATGGGCTGCATCCCAATATCGCGGGGTATGCCTTGATGGGCAATTCTGTGGACACAAATCTGTTCATCCAGAATGGAACCGGTGTGATTTCTTCACGGGATCCATCGGGGTATTCGGTGAAAAGTTCATGGGTCAACGGCGCGAAAGGCAGCTTGACCATTCGCTTCACTGTTCCGAAAGCAACGTTTGTTTCTCTCAAGCTGTATTCACCGCGTGGAAAGCAAATTGCCGAACTCGCTGGGAAATCCTTTTCATCCGGCGAGCATACCGTGGAATTTGATGCGGCCAATCTGCCGAGAGGCGTTTACCTGTATTCGATGAAGGCTGACAGTTTTTCCGTCACGCGGAAAGCCATTCTCTCCGCGCGCTGATCTTACCATCTACTTCATGGAATGGATGCCGATCATGTTTCCTTCGCTGTCGATCACCAGCGAAATGAATCCCCATTCTCCGATGGAGGCCTTCTTCTTCTGAACCCGGCCGCCGGCCGCAACCGCACGGGCGGTTTCCACGGCGCAGTCGGCGGCCCGGAAATACACCAGCACGCTGTTCCCGCCCGCGCGGAACCCCTTCATCTTCACCAACGCACCGGTGCTGCCGCCGCCCGTCATGGATCCCGGAAACATCCACATCACGGGGTTGCTGGCGCTGAGCTTTTCGAACTTGCACTTGAAGACCGTCTCGTAAAACTTCTTGGCGCGCTTCATGTCGTCGACATAAATCTCGAACCAGCCGACGGGGTTTTTCGGATTCTTCTTCATCATCTCTCCTGGGTTATTCGTCGCGATGGACGGTGTCCGGTGAAAACGCGGGGATGCACACGGCAATATACTCTGCGCCGCCCGGAGCCGGGGAACTATAGCGCACCCATTCGCCTTTTCGGGCGATGATAGCCTGCCCCGCGGCCACGCGGTGAATTCCCTCGCGGGTTTCGACCTGCAGTTCGCCACGCAGGACCACGGTGTATTCGTCGAACTCCGGCGTCTGTCCGGGTTCGCTCCAGCCTTGCGGACTGATCATTTTGGCGACGCTGACACCGTCGGTTTTGGAATTCACGCGGCCGATGAATTCCTCGATGGTTTTCGGAGGATGGCCGACGGCTTCGATCTTGGTGGGAGAGTTGATGTGTTGCGTCATAAATTCAATCCGGCACTTTGCCTTTAATCGCATTCGCGCGGGCGGTGCAATGGATTAAGCCCGAAGCATCGGCGGGCAGATGCGGACGCATGCGTGCCTTGATGTTTTCGATCTCCTCCGGCTTCATCGCAGCCAGTCTGGGACCCATGCTCGGGCCTCCGAGAATCGTGGCCCAATAATCTTCGAAGCCGTTGAACGTCCGTTGCACGGTAATCTCTTTTGTTTGCACATCGACAAGGCCTGCGCCGATCCAAAAGTTCCGCTGAATATCCATGCGCGATGCATCGGGGTTGGGCGGCTTCAGGGGCATCAAACCCATGTCCCGCATTTCTTTCTGCAAGGTCGCGTAGGGAAATCCGCCGCCGTCGATGTCCCACGAGTATGCCGTGACCACGCCACCGGGACAGACCACGCGCGCCATTTCCGCGACACCCTTGGCCGGTTCCGGAACGAAGAAAATCACCAGCGGCATGACCGCTGCATCGAAGGAGTTGTCGGGAAAAGGCAAGGCCATCGCATCACCCAGTTGAAACCTCGCACGTTCCGTGCCGAGGCGCGTGCGGGCATAGGCCAACTGTTCCTCGGAGGGATCGACTCCGTCCACCGATTCAGGAGCACATCGCTCGAGGATCATTTCCGTGAAGGCGCCGTTGCCGCAACCGACATCGATCCATTTCCATCCGGGTTTTGGATCGAGCCAGTCGAGAAACGTTTCGCCGGCGAGGCGGCTCCACTTTCCCATGTAGCGCTCGTACGCAGCGCCGTCTTTGAATTTGATTTCAGTGGTCATAGGGCTTTCCGTGGAAAGCCCAATTCTAACATCTGTGTCAGGATCCCTGGGTTACGCGGATCTTATCGAACCACGCTAATCATGCGAGTGATCGTTTCATGGTTCGCGCGGAAGGACAGCAGGTACAGCCCGGGATTCAAACGCGTAAACGATTGCGTTTCAAATCCGAATCCGTGTTTGTAGCCGATGCGCTTGCCCTGAAGCGTGAGCAGTTCCAAAGTATAGGCGCCGGTGGCCTGGGTTTGAACCGCGAGGCTACCCTTCGCATTGGTTACCGAGAACTTCGACGACTTCCCGTCCCGTCCATTGAATATGGAAGAACCCGTACTCGGGATGATTGAAATGGCGTCGATCTTGGGGTTTGAGGCGGAGCCGAGGGTGAAATCGATCTTGATCTTCCCGTTCGATGTCGTAACTGGAAACTGCTTGATCTGGGCGGTGAGACAGCCAACCTCGTTGTACATGTCGTAGTTGGTGAGCACCGCGGTGCCGTTGATGGCCACGTTGAAAACGCGGCCGCCGGCGTTGCAAACGGCAGCATAGAGGCTCGCCTCGTACAGGCTGACCGTGTAGTTGCCCGGTTTCATGTTGAAGTTGTACGAAAACGGCGATGAGTCCCACCGCTCTGTTTGGTAAAGCGTCTGGTCGGGTGTGTTGGAGATGGCGGTGTTTTCGGAATAGGTCTGGCCACCCGTGTAGCCCGAATCCGCAGCCCAGGCCTTGCCTGACGCATCGGTGTAGTTTGGCCCGCCGCAGTTGATGCGAACGGTGTCGCTGAGCTGGGCATGGGAGATGGTGAAGGTCAGCAGCATGGCTGCCAAAATGTGTGGAGCGGTAAGGGTTCTGTTTAAGAATATCATGGAATGTTCCTCCCCAGGAATTCAGGTTCTGTTCTGAAACTTACTCTCGCGTTGACGCAAGTCCTATTGTTTTTTGGGTAACAAACCCTGACGTTAGGGAACAACCGATCAACGGTGACCAAGAACACTAATCTCGCTGTTCAGGAACAGCTGTCCATGCCATTGAATTTCCGAGGGGCCTTTAACCAACCTTCTTTTCCATCCTTGAACCGGACCTTAACCCACCACACACTAGAGATCGCCCAAGTTCCATCGGGTTTCATATCTGCTTTGTTTAAAAGTTCCATCTGCTGGCCGTCGGAAATCTCCTTCACGCGGCCTTCGTGCCATATTGCCATGGCGCCTTCTCTAACTCCGTGCAAGACGTAAACCGTATCGCCTGCATGGATGTTCTGGGTTTCGTCTTCGGCATTGAATTTTGCCAGCAAGAGTTTGGAATGCGACTCGCCGACGATGGCTGTGACATGCTCACCCTTTTTGATGATCCGTTTCAACTTTTTTCTGTTGGGAGATTCAAATACCTCGGTGTTGGATTGTGCGATCCAGTCGCCCAGCTTGCAACATTCGAAGGGGCATGATTTTGGGGTGACGATGATTTTGGGTACAGCGGCTTTGGAATATGCGGGGATTTGTAGGGCTAGGCTTAAGAGGATTGAGATCAGGATCTGTTTTTTCATTTCGATTCACATGTGGCGTTCGTAGGCTGCCCCGTCTTCGACATGGATATCCGTGGTCATGTCACACGTCCTTGGGCTTTTTCGCCACACTCTTGGCGAGGGTCTTGAACCGTTCGCCGTTGGTTTGCACAACGGTAATCGACAAATGCCCCGACTTGCTCATGTTGAGGTCGCGGATCGTTCCGGACTTTCCTTTGTGTCGGCCTTCAACGACTTCGCAGAAATCGCCATCTTTTACTGGGGTGGTCGTCATAAAGTCTCCCATAGAAGGCTGAATTCTAAATCAGCCTTCCTGGAATAATAATCCCGCCACCTGCGAGGTGGATCCACTTTCCCATGAACCGCTCGCAGGCTGCGTCGTCTTTGATTCAAAAAAAGATCGCGTTTGGGTTATACTGAAATGTCCTTAAAAGGATTGCTCTGTCGAATCCGCAAGGGCAACTCCTTGCCCCGCAAGCCGCACAAATAAAGGATCGCGAGAGTCTAAATAATTGCTCGTCGCTGACAAGACAAAATCAAGAGCATTACATGCCTGTGCCACAAGGAGTAACCCTTTGTCGGAAGTTTGGCCCTGGCTCGATTGCTCCGCATTATCCGTCATTACTTGCTCCTCAAGACGATGTACAAGTTTAAGCAATGTTAACTGTTCCTCACGTAGAGGGTATATGGTACTGCGAGAGTCTTGGGCACGATCTAAGAGAGACAATATTTTGGATTTAAGTTCAGAGTATTGAGAACGGTATACTTTGGCAGACGTTGATAGCGGAGAGGCCAAGGGATTTGTTGAGGAACCTAACAGAATAAAAATAACTGTGATGAGTGCTGTCCTCATACATCCTCCAATTCAGTGTGAGTCTGTCATAATAATATCAGTGAATTACCCTTTTGTCGTAGGAAAAACCAGTGAAGAAATAAGTTCTAGCAAAACTTGTAGTTATCAAAGTTGAGCTAGCCCCCAATAAACCCTTTTCCCCTCAAATACTCCAGCACCTTCTCCACACTCGCCTCCAGCGATTCCTCCCCCGTCTTCAACACAACTTCCGGATGTTCCGGCTTCTCATACGGCGACGAGATCCCTGTGAAATCCGAAATCAACCCCTGCCTCGCTTTCTTATACAACCCCTTCGGATCGCGCTGCTCGCAAACGTCCAAAGAAGCGTCCACGAACACCTCAACAAAATCCGAGCCGATGAGATCGCGGGCCATGCGGCGTTCGGCGCGGAACGGCGAGATGAAAGAAACAAGGGTGATGAGATTTGCATCCCAGAAAAGTTTGGCCACATGCGCCACGCGGCGGATGTTCTCCTGCCGATCCGCGTCGGAGAAACCGAGATTGCTGTTGAGCCCGGTGCGCACGTTGTCGCCATCGAGCAGATAGGTCATTCGGCCGAGTTGATTGAGGCGGGATTCCACCGCGTTGGCCACCGTGGATTTTCCGCTGCCGGAAAGTCCGGTGAACCACAGCACCGCCCCGCGCTGGCCGGAAACCCGGGCGCGATCCTCGCGCTTCACGCTGGCTTCGTGAACGGTGAGGTTGCGGCTAGTCGGATCGTTAGAGTGGTTTGAGTGGGTCATATGGGTAAGGCTTTATTCGTTCGGCTAATGAAAAATCAACCTTATCCGCCAACTCGATGGAAGATGTCCGAGATGAAACAAGGATTTTATCTCTTTCATCACTAACACTTACTTCAAAGGGTTTATCGGAAACCCATAAAATTGGAATTGGATTAATTATGTCGGACAACATTTGTGCGTCTTCTTTGTCTAGCTCATCTAAAAGAAGCCAAACCGTTGCTCCTGTGTCGGCCCTATGATAAGCAGCCATTCCTAATAGGTGCAATAATTCCGGAGACTGTTGCTGCGATCTCTGCAATGTTGAACCATCTTCGCTTGAAACCACAAGACCCAGCGGTTCAGCCGGTATCTTTTTCTCAAGCCAACGGCTTTCCAAAATCTTCACTGCTTCACGAAAAGCAGGGTTCAATCCTACAAAAACAGCCACAGCCCCAGAATACCCTAAAAGCTGAGTGCGCTTTTGGAATGAAATATTCCTTTGCGTAAGGTACTGATGAGAAGGACCAAAGTCTGCATTTTTTTCGTCATCTGCGGCCAAGGCTTCGCGGATGATGCCCCCGCCCGCGATCTCGTATTGATCCACGATCACGAACCGTCCGGTGGCTTCGATGGCCGAAGTGAGATCAAAGGCGATGGGCTTGCGCAGTTGCAGGATGCAATCCGCCACGTCGTGGCGTTCCACGCGATCCGGATCGTGATCGCGGCCGCTTTCCGAAGCGTCGATCAGATAGTTGATGTGGTGCAACCGCACCGGAACCTTGGCCGAGCCGAGCTTGAGGAAATAATCCCGGCCCATGCGCAGCGCGGCTTTGCCCATCCAGAAAATGTTCACGCGAATGCGGTTGGACACTTCGGGCAGTTGCTCGCCGACCTTGGCCATGAGTTCGCCGCGTCCGAGATACACCTGCGTTTCCAAAGTGACACCTGCAGACCAGCCTGCGTGAATTTCGTTACGGGACGGGGCGTTGAATCCCTCGATGCCGCGCACCTTGCTCTTCTTGCCCGACGGCAGGAACACCACTTCATCGCCCACACGCAATGTACCCGACTCTACGCGGCCTGCCACGATACGGCGATCGTCGCCGCTGGCGGTGAACTTGTAAACGTCCTGTACGGGCATGCGCATGGGCTGGCCGGTTTTGGGAGGCGCTTTTTCAAACGCGTCCACGGCGGAAAGCAGATCGGGTCCCTTGTACCAGGGCATTTTCTCCGAGGGCTTCACCATGTTTTCGCCCGGAAAGGCGGCGATGGGAACGAAGAAGCGCGGCGTCGCGCCGATGCGCGCGAGAAAGGCCACGTACTCGTCGCGGATATCCTCGAAGGCCTGGCGCGAATAATCCACCAGATCCATCTTATTCACCACCACCACAATCTGCCGGATGCCGAGCATGGCGAGCAGATAGCCGTGGCGCTTGCTGTTTTCCTGAATGCCTTCCTTGGCGTCGATCACCAGCACGGCGGCTTCGGCGCGGGCCGCGCCCGTGACCATGTTCTTCAGAAATTCAATGTGACCCGGCGCGTCGATGATGACGTAGTCGCGGTTGCCGGACTTGAAGAACGTGCGCGCCGTGTCGATGGTGATGCCCTGCGCCTGCTCATCCTTGAGTGCGTCGAGCAGAAAGGCGTATTCGAACGGACGCGAGTTCGCGGCGCAAAAAGCGCGAATGGCTTCCAATTTTCCGTCGGGCAGCGAACCGGTGTCGGCCAGCAAACGGCCGATGACCGTGCTCTTGCCATGATCCACGTGGCCCACGATCACGATGTCCATGCGTGGACGTCCCTGCACGGCGGCCATTACATGTACCCGTCGCGGCGCAAAGTTTCCAGGCCGCCGTCTTCCTTGTCCTGCGCACGGCCCGAGCGTTCCGCGATGTTCGCGAACTTGCCGGTCTTCAGTTCTTCCACGATCTCCGCGACGTTGTGCGCCTCGGATTCCACGGGGTTGGTACAGGGATAGCAACCCAGCGAGCGATAGCGCTTACCGTCGCCCTTGTTGAAATACAGATCGATGATGGGAATGTTCTCACGCTGGATGTATTCCCAGATGTTCAGCTCGGTCCAGTCCAGCAACGGATGGACGCGTACGTGCGTGCCCGGCGCGAAGTCAGTCTTGAATTGGTTCCACAACTCCGGGGGCTGATCGCCCACGTCCCACTCGCTGTTCTTGTCGCGTGGGGAGAAATAACGTTCCTTGGAGCGCGAACCTTCCTCGTCGGCGCGCGCGCCCACGATCACGCCCGTGTACGGCTCGCGGTTCGAGTCCACTTCATACTGGCCGGTCTTGTGGTTCATGCGGAAGCGCGGCCACTCTCCGGAGAGGGTGTTGCGCAGCGCGTCGGTCTTCAAGGCCTTGCAGCATTGCAAGCGCGTCAGTTTTCCGGCGGGAAACGTTTCACCTTTCGCCAACGCCTCTTTGTTCTGTCCGTACACCATGTTGAGACCCCACTGACGCGCGAGTTCATCGCGGTAGGTGATCATGGCGGGGATCTTGAAGCTGGTGTCGATGTGAACCAGAGTGATCGGAACGTGTCCGAAGAAAGCTTTGCGCGCCAGCCACAGCAACACGGTGCTGTCCTTGCCGATGGACCAAAGCATGGCGAGGTTCTTGAAGTTGGCGTACGCCTCCCTCAGGATGTAAACGCTCTGGTTTTCCAGTTGATCGAGATGATCCTGTTCGACAGCAACCTTCATGGGAACCCTATAATACATATTATTTTAGTCAGTATAAAGTCCTTTTAAAAAATCGAAAATATCGGTTTTTGGAGTCGAAATACGCTTTATTCGATTTATTGCATACTTAAATTGTATGTTAAACGGGGTTGTGAAAAATGTACGGAAACGGCTGAATTAGTAGGTTAGGCCCCGAAAAGAGAACGCGGCCTTCGCGCATGGCCTACAACAGTACACCCCTCTATCTATCCAGTTTTCTGCTGGAAAAGAACCGCTGGAACGGCAAGGGCCCTTCCATGCTCGTCTCCGAATGGATCGAACCCATGGTCGAAGCGGGTTTCAAAGGTCTGGAAATCTGGGCGCCGCATCTTTTGCTTGCTTCGCGCTCCGAGTGGGAAGCGATTCGCGAGAAGGCCTCGGACACGGACATTCCGGTGGTGTTTCTCTACGCTCTGTTGCCCACCGACAACTCTGACAAAAGCAACCGCTTTCGCGACACGATGCTCGAAGCCATGAACTATTTCGATTGTCAGGGATTGAAATTCACATTCACCGAAAACGCGGCGTCGATCGGGGATAAATTCTCCTTTGCAGGAGAATGGGCGCGTGACCTGCCGCGCAACGCGCAACTACTCCCCGTGTTTGAAAAATCCCGCATCAACGCGGAAGAAATTGCAGCCTATCGCAAGGTCTTCGGATCCAGATTCCGCTGTTCGGCACTCCCCTTCTCGGCGAATCCGAAAGAGCTGGAAAAAATTTTCAGCGCCTGCGGAGACAGTCTGGTGAATCTGGGTCTGCGACCGTTGTCGGAAGCCGGTTACGGCGCCTTGCGCGATTTCGAAGAGGAATGCGACCGGCTGGTGTCAGCGGCGCACAAACACGGCTTCAAGGGTTCATGGAGCTTGGAAACCACGGCCGGAACCGGAGCTCCGGGCGAGGATGCGGAAATGCTTTTCTACGAGGCGGAGGATGATCTGAATTTCTTCGTCTCCACGTTGCGCAAACACTAGCGAAGGGCGAGTTTTCCAAAGGCCCTGGGCTTGCCCGCAACCTTCAGGAAGTAAACACCGGGTGTGACCTTGTGGTTCTGCGGATCGCGGCGATCCCAGTCCACGCGTTCATTACGCACGGTCAGTCGCTGCACCAGACGTCCCTGCAGATCCACGATTTCGAGCTGCCGCGCGGATGCGGGAAAGCGCAGGCTCAACCCCTCCACCGTGAACAGGCCCATGCGTTCGCCCTGCGCATTGGTGATGCGCGTGGCAGTACCCATGCTGATGGTCTTGTCCTTGATGAGCGTGCTCCACTGTTGCGCACCATTGCCGGAGGTTCCCGTGCCCACGAAGCTGCGATGGGTCGCGACCATTCTGCCATCAGTGATGTGAAAAACCATGATATCACCATCCATCACTGTGCCGTCGTCGTATATGTCGAAGGTCTTGGTTCCCATGTTGTTGTTGTTCCACGTATAGATGGCCTGCGCGTGGGAGTGGCCATGCAAAATGCCAATGACGTTGTAATTCAAGATGGCGTTGTAGAAGGGTGTTCTCAAGGCCTGCGGAAAGTAGGTGTTGTCGTTCACCGGATAGTGCTCCATGATGAAGACAGGCCGGCCGCTGTTCCCCACGTTTTCCGCCAAATCCTTTTGCAAGAATGCCAGTGCGTTCATAGGGCGATAGCCGCTGTAACCCAGTTCAGTGCTGCCCGCATAAAGATTCAGATTGATGAAATGCACACCATCCCAATCCCACGAGTAATGGTATTCTGTCGAATCCATGGCGGTGAGACCCAGTTTGCGCAGGGCGTTGCGCTGCCGCATACGGTCCACGAGATACAAAGTGTCCTTGATGGTTCCGGTGGTATAGAAGTCGTGGTTGCCAAGCGCCTCCAGCGTCGGAAAGCGGAGCTTCTTGTCGCCTGTGACACCGTAATCCGCAGTGTACCGCGCCCACAAAGCGCTGTCGATCATCTCGATCAAATCACCGACGACCAGTACGGCGCGCGGTTCGGCAATGGTTCCGCCGCCAGCCGCTGTGGGATAGGTTGTCCCGGGCAGCGCATTCAAAATTCCCGGCATGCGCGCACGGCTCGTGTCCTTCTGAGTGATGCCCGTGCCGGAACTGGGGGCGCCTGTCTGTCCGTAATGAGGATCCGAAACGGAGAAAAAAGTGATATCCACCGCAAACGCGGAAGATGCGATCAGGCAAGCGGCTAAAATGGGACGTGCGGAAAACATGAATCCTCCTGTTCCAAGACAGTGAAAACTTAAGCCCAAAACCCTGTTATCGGGGATGATTTATTGCCAGTAACGGCTGCGTAACGTTCATGAAGCACGATCGTCACGCGGGGCGCGTTTTTCAAGGATTTTATAGAGGCAGGCACAAACCTCCAAAGCGCCGTTGTCCAGAAAAAGTCTTTTCTCAGGCTTGAACCAAATCTCCCGTTCGAAGCGCTCTTCCGGAATAAGCACACAGACTTTTGCGCCGGGGCAATGTGTTTTCAGAAATCGCCCGAAGCTTTCGTAAAGCTTACGGAGCGCTTCGGATTCCGAATCCCCCAACCGCACGCCGTACGGAGGATTCGTGATGACGAAGCCGTCGGCAAATTCGCCTTCCAGTTTGGCAAAGTCGCCCTGTGTGATCCGCGCTGAAGCGGCAAAGGGTGTTCCTTGAAAATTGATCCGTGCCGCGTTCACCGATTTGGAATCGATGTCGTAACCGAAGAGCAAATCCGACGGCAGCGGAACAATCTTGGAATCCATTTCGGTTTTCACCTTGTCCCACGCTTCTTGTGAAAAGTCCGGGAGATTTTCGAATCCCTGCCGCTCGCGGAAAAATCCGGCGGGCGTGTTGCTTGCCAGCATGGCCGCTTCCAGAAGAATGGTGCCGCTTCCGCAGAAGAAATCATGCAGTGGTTTTTGACCCTTCCATCCCGCGAAACGCAACATCGCCGCGGCCAGATTCTCCTTGATCGGAGCCTCCACCGCCTGCTTGCGATAACCGCGCCGGTGCAGAACCCCGTCGGAGTAATACAGGCTCAACGTCGCCTGATCCTGACGCAAGAACAGATCGATGCGAATGTCCGGATTGTCGCGATCCACATCGGGGCGCGTTCCACTTTCATCGCGCAACGAATCCACGACGGCATCCTTGAGCCTCAACATCGCATACTGGCTGTGAGTGATGCCGGAATCGGAAACCGTGGCGTTGATCTTGAAGGTCTGGCCTGGTCGGATCAACGCCTTCCAGTTGAACCGCGAGGCTTTGTCGTACAGCTCGTTGTCGTCATAACAGGAGAAGGTCGCGAGGGTCCGCAACAAACGGGATGCCAGCCGCGAACCATACACAACGCGGTATGCTTCTTCCTGGGTCAAAGACGCGGTGACACCAAGATATCCTGGCTCACCGCCTTCAATGCCCATCTCCCGGAGCTCATGAAGCAACAATGGCTCCAGATTTCTGGGGCAGCTGATGAAAAAAGAATGTTTGCTCAAATTGAGATCAGTAAACGCCGCGGTTGATCACTTGCGGGCGCGGTTCGCGTTCCCGGGGCCGATCTCCCTGAGGGCGACCGCTTCCCTCTTCGCGGGGACGGGCTTCGCGGGCGTTGATGGGGCGTCCCATCAAATCCATGCCGTTCACGGCTTCCAATGCTTTGCGGCCTTCTTCTTCGTTGGGCATTTCCACAAAACCGAAACCGCGGGACCGTCCGGTCATGCGATCCTTGATAATGCGGGCCGATTCAACCGCGCCATGCGCGGCAAACGCCTCTTGAAGCATTTCATCCGTGGCCGTGTAGGCAATGTTGCTGACGTAAATGTTCATCCATTCATCCTTGTTGAAATTCCAGTCCGTTCGGGGAAATCGATATCAGGGGACTATTTCTCGCGAGACGCGAAACGGCCGTCTTCTAAACAACGCACCCAAAGGCTGGTGGTTTAAATATAAACCCGACCCGAAAACGCTACGCGCGATTTTTTAACATTGACCGCCATGACCAGATACTACCTCGGCCTCGACTCTTCGACCCAAAGCATCACCGCGCTCCTGCTGGAACAGGCGGAAGAAAACCCCGCGTCCACGCGCATTTTGATCGAAAAAAGCCTGAATTTCGATGCGGCGTACCCTGAATTCGGCACCCGAAACGGCGTACTGCCCGGTGCCCCCGGAGAAGCGCATACTCCTCCCCAACTGTGGGTTCGCGGACTGGAAGGCGTCCTCGAAGCCTTGAAAAAGGAAGGTGCGCCCCTCGGTAAGGTGGAAGCCATCGGAGTATCCGGACAGCAGCATGGGTCGGTGTATTTGAATGCCACAGCAGTCAGCAAACTTGCGGCCTTGGATTCTTCCAAAGGACTGACGGAACAGTTGGAAGGACTTTATTCCCGCAAAACCTCCCCCATCTGGATGGACGCATCCACTTCAAAAGAGTGTGCGGAAATCACCAACACCTTGGGCGGTGATTCTGCCGTGTGTGAAATGACCGGCTCGCGCTGCTTTGAACGCTTCACGGGTCCGCAGATCCGGAAGTTCCATAAAACGGAACCGGAAAATTATGCCGCCACGGCGCATATCTGTCTGGTATCGAGCTTCATTCCTTCCTTGCTGGCCGGAAAAATCGTCGGCATCGATCCCGGCGATGGCGCTGGAATGAATCTGATGGATGTTGCAAAACGTGCATGGAACCCCAAGGCTTTGGAAGCCACCGCTCCGAACCTGGCTTCGAAGCTTGTGCCCATTCAGGAATCTGATTCCATTTCAGGAAAAATCTCTGCTTACTTTGTCGCGCGATTCGGTTTCTCACCCAGCTGCGTCATCCTCCCGGGTACGGGAGACAATCCCGCCAGTCTCGTGGGTCTAGGGCTTGTATCCGGAGGTGCCATCGGTATTTCGTTGGGAACCAGCGACACCTTGTTCTCTTACATGAGCAATGTCCACACAGATCCGGATGGCGCCTCCCATGTGTTCGGAAGCCCCACGGGCGCCTACATGGCCATTTCTGTTTACAAGAACGGCAGCCTGGCCCGAGAAAAGGTTCGCAACCGACACAATTTGTCCTGGGAAGACTTTTCCGGCATTCTCAAACGCACTCAAGCCGGAAACCAGAATCGCGTGCTGTTGCCTTACTTCGACACGGAGATCATTCCGCGCATCGGCAAACCCGGCGCACAACGATACGGTTTCTCTGAAACGGATGCCGAGGCGGACGTGCGGGCCGTCATCGAAGCGCAAATGACCAGCATGTCGCTTCACTCCGCTTGGATGGGAGAAAAACCCCGGCGCATCCAGGCCACGGGTGGCGCCTCCAACAACCGCGAAATCCTTCAAGTCATGGCCGATGTTTTCGGAGTGCCGGTTTTACGGCAAGAGACTTCCAATTCCGCCGCGTTGGGTGCAGCCATACGCGCACAACATGTCCTTCTGAAAGAAAATTCTTTTGAAGACTTATCCCGACCCCACCTCAAAACCACGTTCACTCTGACTCCAAACCTAGAGGCCCACCGGGTTTACGGGGAATTCGCTGCCACTTACAAACGGCACGAACAGTCTTACGTGGCAAGCTTGGTCTGAAAGTCTGGAAATTTTCCTGTTATCTCCACTTTTCACCCCCGTAACGGCCAAATTCGGATTACCTTAACGCCTTCATGCCGGGAGGTACGGTGAAAAAGAACGCGATAAAACTGGCTTTGGCGGGATGCGCCATGGCGTGGGTGATGTACGGATGTAATGTTTTCGAACCCCTCGCCTCAAAGAGTTCCTCTGATTATCAAACCTTGTTGGTGCAAGGCAACAAGGCATTGAATGCGGGAGATTATCAGACCGCCTTGAATTACTACGGCAAGGCGATGAAGAAAAATCCCAAGGGTTCGGAAGCCTATCTGTTTCATGCGCAGGCACTTATTGCCCTGTACAAAATCGATTACAACCGAATCAACGACGAATTCAAGAAAGCCGACAGCGTCAAGGGTCTGCCGTTCCTCGATGCCAACTCAACCATTTCCAATACGGATAGCCTTTATTTCCCGGTTGCCACGGCGGTAAGAGACCTGGAACACATCCTCCGCGGCAGGGACACTCTCTGGCTCGATGAAGACAGCAGCCAGTTTCTTGCTCCGGACGGAGACACCGCTTCAGATGGTCGGATTACGCCCAGCGTTGCTCGATTGGATCTCGGCATTCTTAGCGCCGTCAAGGCACTGCTCGCACCCATTGACCTCGATGGCGATCTTCATGTCGACTCGGTGTGTGGAGATAGTTTGACTCCGGCGCAAAAAGCCCAGATCTGTCTCAAGGGGGACACGAGCGAAGTGGATCGCCTGAACAGCATGGTCCGTCTGACCGCTGACGTCTCCTTTGACACCCTCGATTCGAAAAGTGTTAACGGCAAGGAATTGTCCAATCTGCCCACCGACATCAATGCCTACATCGAATCCATGCTCGGGCCTCTTGCCAGCGCCGCCTACAACCTCGATTCCGTGCGCAGCAGCTTGCAGAGCCACAACCAGACAAGCTTGAGCAACGACATCGCAAAGACCGTGACGCGCGTTCGGGATATGAGCAACTTCGTGGGCTATATGCAGTACAACGATAATGTGGATGATGACTACGATCGTCAGCTTGGAAAATCGGATTCTGTCATGCGGTGGCACGATTTCGACCGCGACCACGGAATCCGTTACAACTACGACGACAACAGCACGGATCCAGACACCATTTACACAAAACAGGGGGCCCAAAAAATCAACTACTGCGACCCGGGTAATATCGGTCATCCACTACACCGCTACCGTCACCCGGAACTGTACAAGACCTACAAGGAACTTGAAACAGCCTATCCTAAACTGGAGAAGGACACCTCTCAAAACAGCCGCATTAATCTCATGAAGAAGGGCTGCAAGTCCTTGGTGGACACCTTGTCCCATAACCCTTACCTGGATGCGAGATTAACCCCGACCATGTCCGCTCAGGTAAAAGCGGTATGTGACTCCATCAGCCCGGTACTGAAGGACGCTGTATCCCGTCCCTCGCGAAGCGATTGGGTCGGAGGCACTCCCGGTATTGACGAAGAGCTCCTGGACGGATTCGACAATGATTACGATGGCATCACAGACGAAGATTCCCGAAATCTCCAGGGTAACGCCACCCAAGGATTCGATGACGACAATGATGCCCCATTGAGCAAGAGCATGATTGGCCAACCTGTCACACCCATGCAATGGAAGGACAATAACGGCAACGGTTGCATTGATATCGATCCCGTTGCGCGCCCCACGGTTGCCGGAGACTCCTCGACCCGGGAGTTCTGCGTCGGAACCTTGGAACATAGGCTACATCTTGCGCGTGTTGCCAACCTGGTCATCACCAATCCTGAAGCCAACCTTAAAGAGGATTCTCTTCAGGTTTATTACACACGGGGGGTTGAGACCGAGACGGATTGCATCCGGCAGTACAACAGATACCTGGATCCTGCTTTCCGCGCGAAATTCAAACCGACCGACAAGGAACGGGATGCTGCCTGCCACTTCAAGGACATCTGGATCGCCCCGATACCTCCCCGTTCTGAGTGGACAGGTGGCGTGTTCGGCGAGGACGAGGAGATTTGTGGAGACTTGATCGACAACGACGGCGATGGTTGGGTTGACGAGGATTGCGGGGATCACCAATGAGAACGACCATGAAGAAATTCCGGCAGGCCGCCGTGTTGACGGCAACATCTCTCCTTGGACTGGGCATCGCCGCACAAGGTCCACAGTATCGGGGAAGCAATACGGACGCCATGGGGCGTTCCGGTACGGCCTCCATTACCGGCCCTTCGGCCATGTATCTGAACCCGGCCGGATTGGCGGGCCTGCAAGGCTATGGTGGGGAGTTCGAGCTGGAAACCAGCGTCAATGGAACCTTGCTTGATTACGCAAAGTGGGCTGCCGACAACAGTCAGTATTTCAGTCACTTCGACTCGTTGTTAGCACACATGGACACGTCGCTCGAAAACGTGTGGGCTCCCTATCACGAAGCCTATATGATTCAGGGGCACTACAAGGATCTGGCGTTTTCGCTGAGCCGCAGCACCCGCACTGCGACGACACTTGCCAAATCGGTGCTGACTCCGGCGGTGGGAGCCGCCATCCTGTCTGATCTGCAGCTTGTCGCGGGCCGAGGATTCGCGCTCCCCGACGACTGGAACGTAGGCTTCTCCGTCAAGTATCTCTACCGCCAGCGTGCTGACGAAAAACTGTATGGTCCTAACGACGACGAGTACTACGCCATCAAGGGCTGTCTCGAAGGCTCCTCAAGCTCACTGACGGATAAATACGACAAAATCACTTGTGCCTCCCGATTTGCGGACGCTCAGTATGGTTTTGGCCTCAACATGGGCGTGAGCCGCCAATTGCCTTACGGCTTCGCAATCGGAGCTTCGTTGCTGGATCTTCCCACCTTCTTCAACGGCGGATTCATCTACCCACAGGCGAATGTAGGCGGTGCCTACGCATTGAACATCGATCCCATTCCCGGAATCGAAGCCGTTCGCTACAAACTGCTGATGAACCTCGATTGGCAATCACCGCTCACGGATGAAGATTGGTTCCGGCAATGGAAAACCGGCGGTTCATTCTCCGGGATCGTCAAAGGCCACGATGTGGCGGTTCTGTCGTTCGGATTGAACGAAGGCTATCCTACCATCGGCGGACGCGTCGGCTATATCCTGTATGCATACTACCTCTACACGTCACAGGAAACCGGTTACTACCCGGGACAGCGGGGCGAAAGTTTCCACCGTTTCGGAACCTATCTCAGTCTGAATCTCTGATTCAGAGTTATCGTGGAATTTCGAAAGCCTCCGCTTTTGCGGAGGCTTTTTTGTTGCCCACTATCGATAAAAATTTCGAAGCACCGCTTCGGGCACAACCATGACTTCATGGACGGAATTTCGGATGGCCTCGGGAGCGCCCGGAACAGCCACAGATTTTCCGGCGGCAAGAAGCAAGGCCAGGTCGTTGGCGGAATCACCGACCGCGACCACATCGTCGAGAGATAACCTGAGAATCTCCGCGAGCCGTCGTGCACCCGACAGCTTGGAAATTTTCCTAGGTGTCATTTCCAGCATGTAGCCTTCGTAGAAGGTGTTTCGGATCAAGGCCGTTTCGAGCGGCAAGCCTGCAATCGCACTTTGAACTTCGACCAGATCCGGTTCGTGCCCCAGCAGAATGAGTTCCACCACCGATTTGTCCGAGAGTTCATGATACCCTTTGACAGGTTGCGTGTACCCGGGATTTTTGTCCACGAAATCCCGATTCATGAGATGAAGGTTGCGGTAAAACACATCTGGGCCGCCATCCGGATTGTAGGTAAGGACGATGGGATCGCAATTGATTCCACCGAGGGTTTCCGCGGCTTGCAACACGGTTGCATGGAGGAAAAGTTCACGGTGAAGGACCGTTCGTGTGCGGAGATCCTTGACGATCATCCCGTTGTTCAGGATGGCGAAGTCCACCAATTCTCGCAGTTCCAAGCGATCGATGAGGCGCTGCAGCGTCGTCCAACGCCGTCCCGTGGCCAACACTACGGGGATTCCCAGGCTGCGACAATGCTGTAATGCCTCGCGATTGGCTTGGGGCAGATTGCCATCGTCGTCGAGCAAGGTGCCGTCGACGTCCGTGATGAACCATTTGAATTGCATGCGGGTGACCGGGGCGAATAAAGCATTTTTTCCCGTCATGGCCAAGTTCGACGCGCCCGAAAACGACGAGGATTTGTTCGCGCAATGTGACTTCGAAGCCTTTCGCGCCTCCGGCAAGGGCGGGCAGCATGTGAACAAGACCGACAGCGCCGTGCGTCTGCATCATCGCCCCACCGGCATCACCGTGACCTGTCAGGAATCACGCAGCCAGTGGCAGAATCGGTATTATTGCCTTCAGAAATTGCGCCATCGCATTGCGGCGCTGAATGTGGTGGTCAAACCGCGCAAACCCACAAAAAAAACCAAGTCGTCGAAACAACGGAATCGCGTCGCCAAGGCACAGCATTCGGAAAAGAAAAAACAACGATCGAATAAAAATTGGGACCCGTAGGGCCGGTTGTAGGGGCGGATTTTAAATCCGCCCCTACAACCGGCCCATCAATTTATACGCGGCCAACCCCATGTATTCATGCAGTGCGTTGACTGTTTCATTCAACGCCCACTCGACTGGAAAAAAGCGGAAGGGCTGTGTCAGGGGTTTCTCACCGGCACGGAAGTCCGTGGGTGCAGGATGCACGATGAATCCTTGTTTGCGGAACAACTGCGCGGCGCGTGGCATGTGAGTCGCGCTGGTCACGAGAAGAATGTCCTTTTTCATTCCCCGTTTTTCGAAAAGCTGCATCGTGTATAACGCATCTTCATACGTGTTCTGACTTCGTGAAACCCTCAGAATAGCACTGTCAGGAACGGCAAAAAGTTCGGAAAGCACACGGGCGTACATGGACGCATCATCCTCACTCTGACCTGTCAGGAATGGAACAGATCCACCTGTGGTCACGACCACCGGGGCCAGTCCCTGTTGCCACAGGCGCGCGGCCTGCAACAGCCGATCGCCGCATTCGTTAAGCTCGGGATGACGGCGTGGAAGCGCGGGCGCGATCATCGCTCCCCCCAACAGAACGACGGCGGAGGCTTTCTCGTAGGATTCCGGTTCGGGATATTGTTTTTCCAATCCACAAATCAAGGCGCGCGAGACGATGGGTGAAGCCGAGGTGTAAAGAATCAATGCCGCCAACAATGTCAATACCGCCACGAGGATCGCTCTGCGGATCAGCGCAAGGATTCCCGCCGCGAGGCAGAACAGGCAGACGAGGCTGACGGGGGAAAGCAAAGCCGGAATCAACTTGGAAAGGAATAATCCCATGCGCTAAAAATTAGCCAGTTTGGGGATTTCCACCGATTTCACGTCCTATATTTGGTTCCATGTCCAGCGTGTTCGGAAATCTTTTCAAGCTGTCCACCTTCGGCGAGAGCCATGGCGCGGCCGTGGGCGTGGTCGTGGACGGCTGTCCGAGCGGCCTCGCCATCACCGAGGCTGAAATTCAGGCCGATCTCGATCGCCGACGGCCGGGTCAGAGCAAACTGACAACTCCACGGCAGGAAGCCGATGCCGTGCGCATCCTGTCCGGTATGTTCGAAGGCCGTACGACAGGCTCTCCCATTGCCATGATGGTGGAGAACACCGATCAGCGCTCACACGATTACTCCGATATGGCCGAACTCTATCGCCCATCGCACGCGGATTACACCTACGATCTCAAATACGGTTTCCGCGATTACCGCGGCGGTGGCCGCGCTTCGGCACGCGAAACCATCGGCCGCGTTGCCGCCGGAGCGATTGCACGAAAGATTCTCAAACAAGTTTGTGGCACGGAAGTATTGGCCTATGTCTCGCAGGTTGGGACGGAAGACTGCAACATCGATCCGTTGTCAGTGACCCTAGAGCAGGTCGAAGCCTCTTTGGCACGTTGTCCCGATCCTGAGGCTTCGGCGCGCATGGTTGCAGCCATCGAGGCAGCGCGCAAGGATCAGGACAGCCTCGGCGGCGTGGTGCAACTGGCGATTAAAGGTCCCCCCTCGGGAATCGGCGAACCCGTCTTTCACCGCGTCGAGGCGGAACTGGCCCGCGCATTCTTGTCGCTTCCGGCGACCAAGGGATTTGAAATCGGCAGCGGCTTCGCGGGCACACGTTTGTATGGCAGCGAACACAACGATCTATTCATCAACAAGTCGGGGCATATCGGCACGGAGACCAATCGCTCCGGCGGCGTGCAGGGCGGCATCACCAACGGCGAGCCCATCTTGTGCCGCATTGCCTTCAAGCCGACGGCCACGATTTCAAAACCTCAGAAGACCGTGGACAAAGAAGGCCATGAGGCCATCCTCAAGGCCAAGGGCCGTCACGATCCGTGCGTTTTACCGCGCGCCGTAGTGATGGTCGAAGCAATGGCTTCGCTGGTATTGGTGGATTTGTTTTTGGAACAGCGAGCCCGCGCAGGCCTCATCAAGTAAAAAGTCTTTTACCGCAACGGTGTGCCGGGCAATCGCATCAACAACCCGAGAAACACCACCGCCACAACGCAAAAACCGAGCACGAAGATAGCGTTCCAACCCCGCGACCGTTCGATCTCCACAGCACTTTCCGTTTCGGATTCCATGGGCATCCACAACGCGCGAACCATCTTGAAGTAGAAGAAGAACGACACAAGGCCCAATACCACCGAGCCGATCAAGACGATCATGAATCCCCGCGAATGCGACAGCGTGGAGCGGAAGGATTCGGAAATGACGGCGAACTTCGCAGCGAAACCCGCCGTGATGGGAATGCCCGCCAAACTGAACAGCATCAAGGTCAATCCCGACGCGAGCCACGGATGGGTCTTCCCCGCCCCGCGCAGATCATCCACTTCGTCCACGTCCGCGTGTTCCGTACCCAATGCCATGAACGCCGCCAGCAGACCGAGGCTTGTGAGTCCATAGGTCACGACATAGAAGAGAAATGCCCACGCAGTGTTGAGCAACAGGGTCAACAAAATGAATCCGGCGTTGGCCACGGCGGAGAATGCCAGCAGCCTCTTGAGCCGCACCTGTGCAATGGCCTGCAGGTTGCCGAACACCGCCGAGCATGCGATCACGCCGAGCAAGATTGGACGCCAAGTGTGGTTCAGGAATCCGAAAGGACCCCATAGGATCAAACCGAGCAAGCCGAAGGTTGCCACCTTCGCAGGGACGGAAATGAAGGCAAGCGAAGCCAGATTGGAACCTTCGTAAACATCGGGCAGCCAGAAATGCAATGGAGCCGCACCGACCTTGAAAAGCAATGCCGCCAGCAGGAACACCAGGGACGTTTTGACCAGCACGATGTCCGCAATGGAACCGGTGAGGAGCAACCCTGCGACCTTTTGCTGAATGGCGGCCAGATGAATTTCTCCCGTTGCACCGTACAGGAAGGCCAGACCGAGCAGGAACAGGCTGCTGGCGAACACGCCAAGCACGAGATATTTCATTCCGGCTTCGTTGGCGCGGCTGTCGCGATGATTGAATCCCGCCAGCACATATGACGGTATGGAGACAAGTTCAAAGGCGATGAACAGCGTGGCGAGATCACCAGCCAGCGGAAGATGGAAAATCCCCAACGCAAGCGCCAGAACCACCATGCGGAAATCTGCGCCGTGAATCTTCACCTTGGAGAGATAATCCTCGGCCAGCACCACGGCGATCAAGGTCAGACCCAGACCCGCATAAGCCAGTGACTTGCCCAGCACGGTGACACGGATGGCTCCGCCGAAAAATTCCTGCCCAGACGTGAGCTTCAATGCGGTCAGCATGGCGCAAATCGCCAGCGCCGCCAAAGTGATGACGTGCGACAGGCGATCCTGCCCGCGCGGCCAGATAGACGCAACGACAAGCAGAAGGGCGAACCCGGCAAGCAATGGCAACTGGGTCAGGAGATAGGCGTTCATTGTCCCACTCCCATCGCATTCGCAATCAGCAGGGCTTTCTCAACCGGATGCAGCAACAACATGGGGTACAACCCGAGCACCAACCAGAGAAGACCCATGGCCAAGGCCACGGCGGTTTCTCCCGTGCCCAAATCCCGTTCCAGATTGGCGGGATGATTTTCCGCGGGAACAGAACCGAAAAAGATGGCGTGAATAGCGCGGACCAGCGCGGCGGCACCGATCAACGCCCCCAATCCCGCGAACAAGGTCAGCCACGGCGAGACCTTGAATGCCGTGAAATAAATCAGGATTTCTCCCACGAAATTTCCGAGTCCGGGAAGGCTGGCGCTGGCAAACGCCGACAGCAGCAGGAAAGCGGCGAGACGTCGTTGCGGCCCGCGCAAACCGGCAATCAAACGCATATCCGGACTTTGGTTCCCCTTCAAGATGCGGGAATCAAGCGCGAGCAGCATCACCATGATGACGCCGTGGTTGAACGCCAACAGTATGGCTCCGGAAAGCCCGGTGGAGGTCGCACCCGATTTGACGGCGGCAAACACGCCCAACGCCAGCAACGACAAATGGGACAACGAACCGTAGATCAGGATATCGAGAAGGCGCTCTTGCGCCAGGGTGAGCAATGCGCCGTACACCACGCCGATGACCGCCAGAATCTCCAGCGGTGTGGCGAAGTAACGCAGTTCTCCGACAAAGGTGGGAACCAACACGAAGATGAGTCCGAACGCACCCATCTTCGACATGGCTGCGGACAGCAATGCCCGGCAGGCCGGAGGCGCGGCAGCGTAGGTGTCGCGCAGCCATCCGTGAAATCCGAACAGCGGGAGCTTGACCGCGAATCCGAGCAGGAACCCTGCGAAGATCCACAACCGCGAAGCGGGAGCAAACCGTGCCGCGGCTTCAGCCAGCCCGTGCAGTCCCGGATCACGACCACCGACCACGCACAGCGCGGCGATGGACACGAGCATGGGCAGGCTGCCAGCCAGTGTGAACAAAACGAAACGCAGCAACACCGGATACACCGAACGGCTGTGACCGATGCTGCCGTAAAGGCCTATCCAGAAATAGACGGAGATGAGCGCCGCTTCCCAGAAGAAATAGAAGAGGAGGAGCGAATCGGATGTGAACACGCCTGCCAGACTGAAGACCAAGGCGAAAGCGGCGATGTAGTACGACTTGCTGTAACGAGCCTCATAATCTCGGAGCAGCGTAAACACGACGGGCAGGCAAAGGCCAAGCAACAAAAGGAACGGCGCGTTGCGGCCGTCGAGGAAAAAGCGCGGCGCCATTTCGAAACCCGAGACACCCAGGATCAAGTTGGGCCCAGCGAGCTCCAGCCCGCCGAAACGGAATGCGCACACGAAAGCCAGCACCGTCACCACGGCGTACGCCCACGAAACGATCAGCGCCATTCCCGCGAGAGATTTTTGCTTCACCGGAAAAAAGGCGAAGAATAAAACGGCCACTAACGGCAGCAGGAGCGCGAGGGTGAGGAAATCGCTGGGTACTCCGATCATCATCCCCTCAACAGGAACCACGCTGCAATGGCGGTGGCCAACAGAATGAAAGCCGCATAGCGATGCGCCTGTCCGGTTTGAAGCTGACGCAGCAGCAGTGAAAGCCCCGCGCCAATCCATTCAAAGACGTGCAACACGCCGGTGAAAATGGTTTCAAACACCAACCGCATCGTCCACGCGAGGATTCTCAGCGGCAACACGATGACGACGGCGTACACTGCATCGAAATAAAACTTGTGGGATAGCGGGCCGACATTTCCAAGCCGCAGGCCGTCCAGCATGTGCAACACGGATTCACGACGACGGGCGTTGGAGAACACAGCGAAACATCCCGCAGCCAGCACGAGGTTCGCGATCAAACCCGGCAACACATGACCCCAGCGAATCGCTTCGATTTCAACAGGTCCACCGGTGATCCAATGCAAAAGACCCGGCCCGCTGCTGAACACCGCAAACACCGGAGCGGCCAAGGTCAGGATTCCCAACACCACGGGAATGACAATTCCTGTTTCATGTGGTTTCCCGTGTCCATGCGACTCCATGTGACCACCAGAGAGATAACCGAGCAGGCGGAACAAATACAGCGCGGAAAGCGATTCGACCGTCAGCACGATAGCATACAGGGCGTTTCCGGAAATGTGCAGGTGGAATCCATCCAGACTGGAGGCACGCAGGGATTCCAACACCGCTTCCTTGGTGAAGAAGCCCGCCGAGAAATACGGAACCAGTCCCGCGCCGCCGAGACAGCCGACCCAGAAGGCGATGCGCGTGATCGGAAGCGACTTGAGCACTCCCTGCAACTTGCGCACATCCTGTTCATGATGTGCGGCCAGAATCACACTTCCCGCGGAAAGGAACAGCAGCGCCTTGAAGAAGGCGTGGCCAAACAGATGCTGCATGGCCGCGTGCGACGAACCGGCGGAAAGCGCGAGGAACATCAACGCAAGATTGGAAAGTGTGGAGTAGGCAAGGATTTTCTTGATGTCTGTTTGCGTCAACGCAAGGAAGGCGCCAACGATCAAGGTGACCAAGGCGCACAACCCGATGACAAGACGCGCCTGCGGGACCACAGCGTACAGCCAGTCGAGGCGCATGACCAGATAAATTCCCGCCGTGACCATGGTGGCCGCGTGAATGAGCGCGCTGACCGGCGTGGGGCCGGCCATGGCATCCGCGAGCCAGACATGCAAGGGAGCCTGGGCGGATTTCGCGAAGGCCCCGCCCAAGAGCAGCAACGCTGCTGCAACGGCGGCGCGTTCATGTCCCACGATGAGTGCGGAACCCTGCGCTGTCAATTCGGAAAGCGAAAGCGTTCCGAACGACATGAACACGATGAACACGCCCAGAATGAAGAGCAAATCGCCGATGCGGTTGACGAAGAAGGCGCGGAACGCCGCCAACGGAACTCCGGATTCATTCCAGTAATGGCCGATGAGGAGGTAGGAACAGAGACCCACGCCTTCCCAACCGAGGAAGATTAACGCGAGGTTATCAGACAGCACCAAAGTCAGCATGGACGCGACGAACAGGTTGAGGCTGGCGAAGAAGCGACTTTGCTCGCGATCGTGGCGCATGTAACCGACCGAATACACCGTGATTAGAAAGCCGAAAAAGGTCACCAAAAGGACCATACACAGACCCACGGAGTCCGCGCGCAATTTCAATCCGGCGTGAAAAGCGTCGGTGGACAGCCAGGGGCCGAGATCGAGCGACACGGAATTCGCCGAACCGAGAAGCCCCCACGGAAGCATGGTCAGCGCGACGACGAACGAAATTCCTGCAGCCACAGCGGCGATCACACCGATGGCATTGTACGGCAACAGGCAGCCGAACAGCGCGAGGATCAGCGCGGACGCGGCGGGAACGGCGGGCAGCGCCAGAAGCCGGAACACGTTCATTCGCGGGTTTCTCCCAGCATGGAGATGCGCTCACGAGTGATGTCACGGTAATTGCGGAACAGCACGATAACCATGGACAACCCGACGGCCGCTTCGACCGCGGCCACGCCGATGGACAGCATGTACAGGTAATGGCCGGATTCCGATTGACCCCAACGGAAATAGTTGAAGGCGATCAAAGCGATGTTGACGCCGTTCAGCATCACCTCGACGGAAAGCAAGACCAGAAGCAGGCTGCGTCGGCGCAGCACGCCGAAGCCACCGATCAGAACCAGCAGCAGCGCCAGCGCCAGACAGTTCGCGAGGTTGAACAATGGCATTACGCATCCCCCGAAATATCGGATCGGCGGCGCCGGCTGAAGTTCAACGCGGCGATGATGCCCACCAGAATCAGGAAGCTGATCAATTCAAAGGACACCGTAAGAGGATTGTTCGCGGGATCGCGGAAGATCAATTCCGCGAGGGACGCAATCCCGCCGAATCCGGGTTTGCCCACGGCGGCGGGAGGAAGCGCCATGGCAGCGTGATATACCGGAGGAATGACGATGATTCCGGCTACGGCGAGCAACACGAGCGTGGAAACCAACCCTTTCCACCGGATCTTCGCATCCTCACCGGGAATCTCCCCGCCCTTGGGCGCAGGGTTGATCATCATGATCACAAAAGTGAACAACATCATGATCGCACCACCGTACACCAGAATCTGCAGGATGCCGACGAACGGCGCCTGCATCAGGATGTAAAGCAACGCCGTGGGCAGAAAGGACAGGATCAACAGCAAGGTCGAACGCACCGGATTCCGAATCAACACCACGGCGGCAGACAGGCCCAGAAGGCCGATGGCGGCGAGGGCGAAGAGAATGTCGATCAACTGTGGAGGCACTGTATCCTTTGAAATTAGTTGTTGAGCAGTTTGTCCATGCCGTAGATGAACTCCTGCCGCGTCTGGTGAACCTTCGGAACCTTGTTGGTCATCTCAATGGCTTCCTTGGGACAGGCTTCCACGCAATAGCCGCAATAGATGCACTTGAGCATGTCGATTTCAAACACGCGCGGAATCTTGTCGCGGCCTTCCCAGTCGGGGGGCGCGGCTTCGGCTTCGATGTTGATGCAATGCGCGGGACAGGCCGTGGCACACATGTAGCAGGCCACGCACTTCATGTGACCCTGTTCATCCTTGGTGAGACGATGCTCGCCGCGAAAGCGTTCGCTGATCTTGGGTTTGTGTTCCGGATACTGGATGGTCACGGGTTTGCGGAAAAATTCCCGCAACGTGATCAGCATTCCCTTGAGGATCATCGGGATGTAGATGCGCGTGATCCACGACAGGCGATTGGGTTTAGCGGACATACCATCCCCCGTATTCCATCACCAACGCCGTGAAGAGGATGTTCGCCAAGGCCAGCGGGATCAGAACGGTCCATCCGAGTTTCATCAACTGATCCCAGCGGAAACGCGGCAAAGTCCAGCGCACCCACATAAAGAAGAAGACCAAGGCCACGACCTTGGCGATGAAGATGGCGAAGCTCGCAGCCGCCACCACGAACCAGGGAAAGTTCGCGAGCCAGCCCAACCATGCCGTGGGCAACGTCCATCCGCCGAGAAACAACGTGACTAGAATGGAGCACATGGTCCACAGTCCGGCATATTCACCCAGCATGAACCACGCATAGCGCATCCCGGTGTACTCGGTGTGATAGCCGCCCACGAGTTCCTGCTCCGCTTCCGGCAAATCGAAGGGCGCGCGGTTGGTTTCCGCAAAGGCCGCGATCAGGAACAACAGGAAGGTCAGCGGTTCCAGGAAAATGTTCCACGCGGGAAGCGCTGCGCCGCGCTGTTGCTCCACGATAGTGGCGAGATTAAGCGTGCCGGTTTTCATGGCCAGCGCGAGCACGGCCATACCCATCACGATTTCATAGCTGATCAGTTGCGCCGACGAGCGAATGCCGCCGAGCAGGCTGTACTGATTGTTCGAAGCCCAGCCGCCGAAAGCAATACCGTAGGACGCCAGCGAGGAAACCGCCATCATCACCAGCAGTCCCATTTCGAGATAGGACACCGCCAACACGCCATTGGGTCCGAGCAGGTCGTTGCCCGGAGCCTGTCCGATGGGAATCAGGCTGAAGGAAATCACACCCGGAAGAAAAGCCATCACGGGACCGGCAAGAAAGAGAATCCGATCTGTGTTGCGCGGGAAGAAGTCTTCCTTCCACATCAGTTTCACGGCATCAGCCATGGATTGCAGCAACCCCAGCGGGCCGACTCGGTTCGGACCGATGCGGCGCTGGAAGCGGGCGGACACCTTGCGTTCCATCCACACCAACATGGGCACGGCGGACATCACAATGCCGATGGCAGCCAGCATTTTGATGACGGCGATGATCAGCGGGTTTTGCAACAACGCCAGAATCATGCGAGAACCCCAGTCGCTGGCCGAGTGGCCCGTAAGGCTGTACCGAGACCAGCAACAATCTCCGTTTCCGGCATCCCGTAGGTCACCGGTTCCATCACCGGCTCAAACGATTGGGCGATGCCCTGTCGGTTCACGAATGTTCCGGATTTCTCGAAACTGGTGAGCGTGGGCAACGCCACGGCCACATTGCCGTAGCGCAACAATTCACCTGAGGCAAAGTCGAGCAGCACCACATTTTGCGCACGATCCATGATCGCTTTCAGTTCCCGTGTCAGTTCAAATCCCGGAATGTTATGAACGAGAAACAACGTACCGATGGCCGCGTTTTCCGCCGCCAAAGCCTGAATCGACGCTTCGGGGTCCACGCCCAGAACCTGTTTCAAGCCTGCGCGATTGGGATTCTTGTCGCCGCTGATGGTGAAGCCCGGGAAGGTTTGATCCGCTTCCGTCTTATTGGCGTATCCAAAGATTCGGATTGAGGGAAATTCCGTGTTCAGGAATTCCTTCATAGCACTCATAGCCTCGTTGGTGTTCCACGCTGAGACCAACGCGACGGAATGTGGTGCGGACAAAAGTTCCAATGCGGCAGCGCGCGCTTCCTTCCAGCTTGCATCCTTGCCGTGCACCTTGGGCTTCTGGAGCCGGTTCTCATGCGTGTAACCGAAGGAGAGGCGTCCATGATCGCACATCCACGATTTGTTCACCGCGTCGTTGCGGCGCGGGACGATGCGCTTGATCAGGTTCTTCGCATCCATGTCCACGCGTGAGTTGCAACCCACGGCACAATCAGCGCACACGGAAGGATTGGAATGCAGGTGCCACACGCGGCTCTGAAACAGGAAGTCCGAGGACACCAGCGCACCCACCGGGCAGATGTCCACCGTGTTCATGGACAACGGGTTGTCGAGATTCTTGCCGGGGAACAGCGCGATCTCGCTGCGGTCGCCGCGGTAGATCACGTTCAACTCGCCTTCGCCGGAAACCTCGTCAGTGAAACGTACGCAGCGCGTGCATACGATGCAACGCGAACCCCAGTACTTGACGTGCGGGCCCATCGTGGCCTTGGACTTGCGGACCTTTTCCTCGTGGAAGCGGCCGTGATCGCGACCGTATTCGTAACTGTAATCCTGCAGCTTGCATTCACCGGACTGATCACATTCCGGGCAGTCGAGCGGATGGTTGATGAGCAGGAATTCCATCACGCCCTTGCGCGCCTCTTCCACATCCTTGCCGGTGGTGGAGACTTCCATGCCTTCGGCCACAGGCTGGGCGCAGGCGACCACGGGTCGCGGCATGCCTTTCACGCCCACCATGCAGATGCGGCAATTGCCCGCGATGCTGAGATCCGGGTGGTAGCAGTAATGCGGAACTTCGACGCTGTTCTCGTGGCACGCCTTGATCACGGTCCAGTCGGCGGGAACGCTCACGTCCTTGCCGTCGATCTTCATGTTGACTTGCTTCGTCATCAGACCCGATCCATTCCCATGCCCACATCCACCACGTTGGGCGCACCGTGCTGCACGGACTCGCGCTTGGCGGTCGGGGTGATTTCATCGCGCGGCGTGCGCAAACGTTCCACATGTGCGGGCTCGTGCGTGCGTTTTTCAAATTCTCCGCGGAAATGCTGCAAATAGCTCTGCATCGGCATGGCCGCCGCGTCCGCCAGCACACAGATGGTGCGGCCGCGCATGTTCTTCGCCACCTCACCCACGAGATCCACGTCGCCCGAATGCGCATGCCCCCCGTGGAACTTGTGCGCCAGTTTTTCCAACCAGCCCGTGCCTTCGCGACACGGCGTGCATTGACCGCAGGACTCGTGATGGTAGAAGCGCATGGTATTGTACACCGCGGACATCAAGTCCACCCCGTCGTGCAGCACCGTGATGCCGCCGGAACCGAGCATTGATCCCAAGGACGCCAGGCTTTCATAGTCCAGCGTACACTTGTCCACCATCTCCGGGGTCAGCAATGGCGCGGACAATCCTCCGGGAATGACGGCTTTGAGTGTGCGGCCTTCGATCAATCCGCCGCCATACACTTCGATCATTTCCCGCATGGTGATTCCCAGCGGTACTTCGTACACACCGGGATTTTTCACAGCGCCAGAAAGGCAGAAAATCTTGAAGCCGGGGCTTTTCTCCGTGCCCCATTGCTTGTGCCAAGCCGCTCCGTGTTTGAGGATGTGCGACACGGCCGCGATGGTTTCCACGTTGTTCACAATGGTCGGGCACTTGAACACACCCGAAACAGCCGGGAAGGGTGGCTTGATCTTGGGATAACCGCGTCCACCCTCAATGGAGGACAACATTCCGGTTTCCTCGCCGCAGATGTAGGCACCTGCGCCGCGCATCACCACAACCTTGAGGTCGAAGTTTTTGCCGAAGATGTTTTTGCCGATGAATCCCTTGGCCTTGGCTTCGCGTACCGCCGCCTCGAGCCGTTCATAGCCGAGGATGAATTCGCCGCGCAGGTAAATGAAAGCGTGATTGCTCTGAATCGCCCAGCAGGTGAGAATCACACCTTCCAGCAACTGGTGCGGATCCTTTTCGAGGATGTAGCGATCCTTAAAGGTGCCAGGTTCGCTCTCGTCGCCATTCACGGCGAGATAGGCGGGCTTGCCCGTGCCTTTGGCAAGGAAGCTCCACTTTTTGCCCGTGGGAAATCCCGCACCGCCGCGCCCGCGCAGGCCCGAGTCTTCGACAATTTTCACCAATGACGCCGGTTCCGCGGTACCGACCAGATTACGCGCAGTTTCATAACCGCCGCGCGCCTGATAATGTTCGATGGTATGCGATCCCGGTTCGTGAATGTGCTTCAGGATGACCGGGGAGAACGGAGTCGCATCAGCCATGCTGGGCTCCGTTCATGTTCACGCCGTCCGCGACAGGCGCGGTGAGCGGCGTGAGCAGCGGCGGCGGCACGGAGGTCGTGCGCGGCGCTTCACCGGGTTTGAAGTACGGATCCTTGTCGTCGAACTGGCGCGCCCCGGACTCGGTCTCACCCTCGAAGTTGTAATGCGAAGGCAGCACGGAAATCCGCAGATCCATTTCCACACCGGAGCTGTTTTGGTATTCTGCCGACGTTTTGTTTTCGAGTTTCAACAGGGACTCGATGTAATCATCGAGCGCCTTGCCCTTCATGGAACAGAAATGCTCAAAGTCCTTTTGAACCACGGGTGGCTTGTCGCAATCGGCGAGACACTCCACCTTTTCGCATGAAAAAAGCCCGTCCTGCGTGCGCTGGCCGGGCTTCAATCCCAATTTCGATTCGATCTGCTTGAGGGCCTGATCGGTGTTGCCATCCAGAGCGCACATGAGCGTGGCGCAGACCATGAAACGGTGCTTGCCGTGCGCAGAGCGCTTGAAGTGGGTGTAGAAAGTGACCATGCCCTGCACATGCGCGGGGGTGACTCCGCAAAGATCAGCGGCGATTTCCATGGCCTCATCGTTGATGCAGCCGAACTCCTCCTCCACCAGGCGGAGGGTCATCATCAACATGGAGCGCTTGTTGGGATAGTCGTCCACCATGTCGTGGAACCGCTTCAGGCGCTCGGGAGATAGGGTTTTAACGGGCATCAGGCTGTTGACTTTTCCAAAAACGCGGAAAAACCAAAATTAGCAATCTTGGCAATGGCTTGGAGCGATTCGGCCCTCTTTTTGAGAGGCTGAAAACCGGAACGGAAGTAGTTTTTCTCATCGTGAAAATCCTGCTGGTATATCCTGAAATGCCGTCCACTTTCTGGACCATGGACCACCTTGTGGAAATGGTTGGAAAAAAGGCCAGCTACCCCCCCTTGGGTCTGCTAACCGTGGCCGCCTTGCTCCCCAAGGATTGGGACAAGCGACTGGTGGATCTCAACGTGGAAGATCTGAGCGACGCGGATCTGTTGTGGGCCGATTATGTCTTCATCGGAGCCATGAATGTTCAGATCCGTTCGGCGAGAGAGGTCATCGATCGCTGCCGGGGGCTGGGCGTCAAGATCGTCGCTGGCGGTCCTTTGTTCACTCATGAACATGAAACCTTCGATGGCGTGGATCATTTCGTGCTCAATGAAGCCGAGATTACCCTTCCCCTGTTTCTCGCGGATCTGGAAGCGGGGCATCCCAAACCGTTGTATGCCACGCAGGATTTCGCCGACGTGCATCAAACTCCTTTGCCGATGTGGGAACTCGCGGATCTGAATCAATACGCTTATTGCATTGTGCAGTATTCGCGCGGATGTCCCTACATGTGCGACTTCTGCGATGTGACCGCGTTGTTTGGTCGTAAGCCGCGCGTGAAGACACCAAAGCAAATTCTCGCCGAATTAAAGGCCATGGGAGACTTGAGCCGTTTCGGCATGATCCTGTTTGCCGACGACAATCTCATCGGCAACAAGAAGAACCTGCGCGAAACCCTGCTGCCCGCGCTCATCGAGTGGCGCGGCCGGGAAAATCCACCCGTCGGCTTTTCCACGCAAGTGACGATCAATGTGGTGGATGACGAGGAGCTGTCGCAACTCATGCTTGAAGCCGGTTTCCGCCACATCTTCTGCGGCATCGAAACGCCGGATGAAGCCGGCCTACTTGCCAGCCAGAAGCGGCAGAATACGCGGCGTGATTTGCTGGAAAACGTCCCCCGCCTGCACGAAAAAGGCTTCATGGTCACGGCAGGTTTCATTGTCGGCTTCGACACCGACACCGAGGCCAGCTTCCAGCGAATGATCGACTTCATCCAGGACAGCGGCATCGTGATCGCGACCATCAATCTGCTGAAGGCTCCGCCAGGAACGGATCTCTACAAGAAGATGCGCGCAGCCGGGCGCCTGATCGAACCCTTCGATTTCGACGAAAACAGCTCCAACATCATTCCAGTGATGGACCCTGATGTTTTGAACCACGGATTCGAGTTCGTGCTGCGGCACGTGTATTCGCCGGAGTACGTTTACCAGCGAGCGCTGACTTTGATGCGGACTTATCCCGGACCGAAGGTTCGTCATCGCATCCGTCGGAAACCCTCGTTGCGCTCCGCGGCCCTTCTGCTCCGTCTTGTGTACCGCCTCGGAATCGCCGGACAGGAACGGCGCTATTTCTGGAAGTTGTTCTTCTGGACCCTGTGGAATCGTCCCGGCATTCTCGAATACTCGTTTTTCTTTTCCACCCTCACACTCCAGTTCCGGAAGATGTACGAGCGGTACAGCGGCGGCGTGTACCCAGAGATCAAGCAGGAATCCTATCCCTTGATTTCGGCGCGACCGGCGACCACGGCGGCGGCTTAACGCCGCCCTGTATTCATTAACCCGGTTTTCGGAAACAAAAGGCGCCGTAACGCCAGAGGCCGCGCTTCAGAGTGGGATACTGGTGGTAGATCGCGTACGCGTTCAAAAGTTTTTCTTCGTTGACCAACCCCAGCGCATGGAGCATTTTGCGCCACGGCAGGATGATCGGGCCCAGGCGGAATATTTTCCAGGCATGCGGCAATACATCGGGTGTGATATCCTCCGCATGCGTGACTTCTAGACCCGCAGAACGCGCCCATTTCTGAATTTGATCGAAGGAGCAGAAATGGGGAACCGCCCATCCTTTCAAAAAAAGCTCAAAGGCACGTGCCTCAGCACGATTAGCTGGAGGCCTGCCTGAGCATCCGTCCGCGAGGACAAGGCGACCACCCGGCTTGAGCAATGGCGCCATCGTATGGATCCAAGCCTCCTTGTCCGGTGCGTAGCAGAAGCTCTCCAGCGCCCAAATCACATCAAAAGACGCCGGCTTAAAGGCCGGAGTGGTGTAGTCGTTGGCGAGGAAACGAGCGGACACGCGCCGAAGGCCGGCGGGCACCGCGGGGGCACCCGGAGCGGATTCGTTCGGCGTACCCCACTTGGCCGCATCACGGACGGCGAAAGCTTGGGCAATCCGGGCATGCATTTCCACGAGATTGGCGCCAAAGCACTGCGCCCCGGTTTCGCGCGCAAGGAGGATGGATGAGCCGCCCATGCCGCAGCCAGCGTCGAACACCTTTGGAGCGGGACGGGATGGATCCGCAGGGAACAGGCCTGCAAGGGTTGCCAGGTAACGCGTCATGTTACTGGTGGGGCTTCCTCCCGGAGGAAGATCGCGATCGAAGCCGTAATGCATATGGTGGTGACGGCGGGTTCCGTACCACTTGAGGTAATCCCGGGTGGTGTCTTCGAAGTAATTGCGGACGCGATCCTTGATGGCGCGGCCTGCGTTGTCGCTCATGCCCTCACCCGTCCGGCTGCGGACCTATCGATCCAGCTCACCCGCGATAATGTTGAACGAGGCCAGAATCGCCACCAGATCCGCCAGCATGGCACCTTCCATCAACCGGCCGAAGATCGGATAATTGATGAACGATGGCGGACGAATGCGCACTCGCCACGGGTTCGAGCTTCCGTCCGACACCAAATGGAATCCAAGCTCGCCGTTCGGCGCTTCCGTCGCGGAATAGAGATCCGTGATCGGCGCATGGATGCCGTGCTCCTGCCCGGGCATGATCATTTTGAAGTGATGGATCAGCGACTCCATGTCGCGATAAGTCGAGAGCTTGTCCGGAAGCGCGTGCTTTTGATCCAGCACCGAAATCGGACCCGGCTCCAGCAGTTTCAACGCCTGACGCACGATGCGGATGCTTTGATCCATCTCGTCAAGACGCACTTTGTAGCGGGCCTCGCTGTCGCCTTCCTCGTAGGTCGGCACGTCGAATTCGAGCTCATTGTAAATCAGGTAGGGCCGGTATTTACGGAGATCGTATGCCACACCCGAGGCGCGAGCCATGGGACCGGTGATGCCGTAGGACTCCACATCCTGTTTTGAAATCAGGCCGATGCCGCGGGTACGATCGATGAAAATGCGGTTCTTGTAAAAACTGGCGCGCAAGTTGCCGATGGTGCGTTCCATGCTATCGAGAATGGCGGTCACCCGCGTCTCGAAACCCTCCGGCAGATCAAAGGCCACGCCTCCCACGCGCGCGTAACTCGTGGTCAGACGCGTACCGGTCACAGCCTCGAACACGTCGTACAACTTCTCGCGCTCCACGAAGGTCCACAGGATGGAGGTGAACGCGCCGAGATCCATGGTCAACGCGCCCACGCACAGCGAATGATCCGCCAGGCGAGAAAGCTCGCACAGCAAGGTGCGGATCACCTGGCAGCGGCGTGGCGTTTCGATTCCAAGCATCTCTTCCACGGCGATGGCGAAGCCGATGTTGTTGTTGAGCGGCGAGAAATAATTCAGGCGATCGCTGAGCGTGATGAACTGATTGTATGTGCGGTATTCGCCCAGCTTCTCGAAGCCGGTGTGCAAAAAGCCGATTTCCTGTTCGGCTTTGAGCACGCGCTCACCCTGCACTTCCATCTTCACGCGCAGTGTGCCGTGCATGGCCGGGTGCGACGGCCCCACGTTCATTTGAACGGTGTTTTCGGTCTGCTCGACAACTTCGCGCTCGTACGAATACATGCTCAGGCCCCGGGAGCTTTGCCCGCCGGAACGGCGTGATAAACGGGAAAGCTGCCGCGCTCGCCGCGTCCGCGCTGGGGATAATCCTTGCGCAACGGATGGCCTTCGTAATCGTCGGGCAGCAGGATACGCTTGAGATCCGGATGGCCAAGGAATTCCACGCCGTACAGATCCCATATCTCGCGCTCGGTCCAGTTGGCGCCATGGAACAAATCGCTGACCGTGGCGATACGCGGTTCTCCAGCGGGCACAAAGGCGCGCACCTGAACCTTCACGCCAAGCTTGGGCGACATCAGGGTCGTTACCACGGCGAAACGCTCCGGCATGGCTTGCGGATATTTGAGATAATCCACGCCGCATTGATCGATGAAGTATGTGAAACCCAAATCCGGTTCCTCCTTGAGGAAACGGATCAACGGTTTTGCATCCTGTGCTGTCACGGAAAACTGGACGTATTGGGTTTTTTCTTCCTTGCCCAGAAGTTTGCCGCCAAAGGCGGCTTCGATTTTCGCGGCCAACGAAAGAAGATTTTCCTTGTGATACGTAAGCATGGACTAGGTCTTGTCTCCGTGAATATGGGGGACATACGGAGATTGGTAATTGTCCGGCGAGCGGTACACGGGCGACAGCGACGGATCGTTGGCGGGATCGTTTACAATGAACTCATCTGACTTGGCCTTGCCCTGTTTCGCCTTTTCCTGAATTGCCATGAGTGCATCCACAAACGCTTCGGGGCGCGGTGGACAGCCAGGCATGTAGGCGTCCACGGGGATGAATTGATCAATGCCCTGAATCAGCGCGTAGGTGTCAAACACGCCGCCGCTACTCGCGCAGGCGCCCATGGAAATGCACCACTTGGGTTCGGGCATCTGTTCCCAGATGCGCTGCAACACCGGCATCATCTTGAGTGAGATGCGGCCTGAGACGATCAAGAGGTCGGATTGGCGCGGGGAGAATTTGAGCACTTCCGCGCCGAAACGCGAGGAGTCGTACTTGGGCATGTACGCGGCCATCATCTCAATGGCGCAGCAGGCGAG
>OMJM01000063.1 GCA_900299345.1 bacterium
CATGCCCGGCAACGAGCTGTTTCAAATCGTCGATCTCAGTCAGGTCTGGGTCACGGCTCATGTTTACCAGCGCGATCTGGCCTCGGTGCACACGGGCTCCAACGCGCTTCTCCGCTTCGGCAACCTGCCCGGCCGCGAACTCCATGCCACGGTGTTTTTCGTATCTCCGGAAATGGATCCGATGACTCGCACCGCGGAAATCCGGATGCGTCTCTCGAACACTCCGGCGATGGATTTGCGGCCCGAGATGTTCGCCGAAGTGTCGTTGCAGGGCGAGGTTCGAAACGTCCTGGCCGTGCCCGAGCAATCCGTCATCCATTCCGGAATAAGGGAGATCGCCATCGTCTCGCTCGGCGGGGGCCGTTTCATGCCGCGCGAAATCCACACCGGCCGTACGGCGGATGGTTACACCGAAATCCTCGACGGGTTGTCGGAAGGCGACGAGGTTGTGGTCTCTTCACAATTCCTGATCGATTCGGAAAGCAATCTGCGTACGGCCATCGAAAACATGAAATCCGCAGGGGAAGAACATGACCTCTGAGCGTCCGGGTTTTCTGGCGAAGGTCATTGCAGCTTCGATTCGCAATCGTGTTCTGATCCTGTTGTTCGGCTTGCTGTTGGCGGGGGCCGGGATTTGGTCCTTGTTCACCACGCCCGTGGATGCCATTCCCGATCTCAGCGATGCGCAGGTGATCGTGTACACCGAATACAAGGGACAATCCCCACGCACGCTTGAAGATCAAGTCACGTATCCACTCACCACGGCCTTGGTGTCGGTGCCGGGCGCGAAAACCGTGCGGGGTTATTCCTTCTTCGGCTATTCGCTGGTATACATCCTGTTTGAGGATGGCATCGATCCCTATTGGGCGCGCAGCCGCGTGGCGGAATTGTTGAACAGCGCTCAAAAGCGTCTACCCTCGGGCGTCACACCCACATTGGGCCCGGATGGTTCCGGCGTGGGCTGGGTGTTTGAGTATGCGTTGGTGTCGGAAAAGCTTTCGCTGCAGGAATTGCGATCCCTGCAGGACTGGTACTTGAAATACGGTCTGGCTTCGGTGGAAGGCGTGGCCGAAGTGGCCTCCGTGGGTGGCTATGTGAAACAGTATCAGGTACAGGTCGATCCTTCGCGGCTGCGGAGTTTTGGCGTCTCGTTGTCCGACATCGAGATGGCCATTCGCCGCGCCAACGCCGACGCGGGCGGCGAGGTATTGGAAATGGGCGAGGCGGAATACATGGTGCGTGGCCAGGGATTGCTGCGCGGCCTCGACGATTTGCGCAAGGTTCCGGTGAAATACGATCCCGCGTCCGGCATCGCCGTGACCTTGGGAGAATTATCCGATCTGACGGAAGGACCCGAGATGCGTCGCGGCCTTGCCGAGCTGGATGGAAAGGGAGAAGTTGCGGGCGGTGTGGTGGTGATGAGGCAGGGCGGCAACGCACTCCAGGTGATCGAGCGCGTCAAGAAAAAAATCGAGGAACTCCGCGCCGGACTCCCCGAGGATGTGCGCATCGTGCCCGTGTACGATCGCTCCGGCCTCATCCTGAGAGCCGTGGACAACCTGCGTGGCAAGCTCATTGAGGAAATGCTAGTGGTGGCGTTGGTGTGCGGCTTGTTCCTGTTCCATGCGCGCAGCGCGCTGGTGGCGGTGTTCACCTTGCCCGTGGCCATTCTCATGGCCTTTCTGGTCATGCGCCTGCAAGGACTCCATGCCGACATCATGTCGCTGGGTGGCATCGCCATTGCGATTGGCGCGATGGTGGATGGCGCGGTAATTCTCATCGAGAATCTTCACAAGCATCTGGAGAAGGAAGCGGAAAAACCGCAGGAATCACGACGCAACCATTGGGACGTGGTGATCGAGGCTGCGTCGGAGGTCGGACCCGCCTTGTTCTGGTCGCTGCTGGTCATCACGGTGTCCTTTCTTCCCGTGTTTGTGCTGGGGGATCAGGAGGGGAAGCTGTTCAAGCCGCTGGCCTTCACAAAGACCTGGTCCATGGCGGCCTCGGCAATTCTGGCTGTCACAGTGGTTCCCATTCTGCTCGGTTATTTCGTGCGAGGAGGAATCCGTTCCGAAGAAAGAAATCCCATCAACCGTCTATTGAAAAAAATCTACAGACCCGTGGTGGAGTCATCGCTCCGGCGTCCGTGGCAGTGGATCGCGTTTGCAGTTGCACTGATTGCGATCACTGCGATTCCGTTCAAGAAGTTGGGAACCGAATTCATGCCGCCACTCTTCGAAGGCGACATTCTTTACATGCCCACGACCTTGCCGGGTGTTTCCGTCGCCAAGGCTAAAGAACTGTTGCAGAAAACGGATCACATCCTGAAAACCTTTCCCGAGGTCGAACAGGTGTTTGGTAAAATCGGTCGCGCCGAAACGGCCACCGATCCCGCCGGGTTGGACATGATGGAAACCACGGTGCGTCTCAAGCCCGAGAAAGAATGGCGCACGGGCATGACCGTGGAGAAATTGGTGGCGGAAATGGACGCTGCGTTGCGGCTGCCGGGGCTGACCAATGCATGGACCTTGCCCATCAAGAACCGCATTGACATGTTGAGTACGGGCATCAAGACGCCAGTGGGGGTCAAGATTTCCGGGCCGAATCTCGACACGCTGGCGCGCATCGGTCGCGAAGTGGAGACCGCACTGCGCCATGTGCCGGGAACCTCCTCTGCGTTCGCGGAACGTCCGTTGGGCGGCAATTATCTTGATGTGCGTGTGGATCGCGATCGCGCTGCGCGCTACGGCCTGAATGTGGATGACGTACAATCCGTCATCTCCACCGCCGTGGGCGGCATGCCAATCACCACGACTATCGAAGGGCTCGAACGTTATTCCGTGAACCTGCGTTACAACCGCGAGTTACGGGACGATCTTCCCGCATTGCGCCGCGTGGCAGTTCCGCGTCCCGGCGGGGGAGAGATTCCACTCGAAGAGGTCGCCGACATTCAAATCTCCCGCGGTCCCATGGTGATCCGCAGTGAAGGAACGCGGCCCAATTCGTGGGTGTTCATCGATCTCTCCACTTCGGATCTCGGCGGGTACGTCAAGCAGGCTCGTATTGCATTGACAGAAACTGTGCGGTTGCCGCAGGGTTACACGTTGACCTTCAGTGGACAGTACGAATACCTCGAACGCGCACAGAAAAAACTGTGGTTGGTCATCCCCATGACGTTGCTGATCATCGTTATCCTCCTGTACCTCAACACGCGCAGTCTCGCCCGCACCGCCATTGTGTTGTGCGCGGTTCCGTTTTCGTTGGTGGGTGCCATCTGGCTCCTCCATCTGCTCGGTTATAATCTCAGCCTCGCGGCGTGGCTGGGCATGATTGCGCTTGCCGGACTGGATGCGGAAACTGGTGTGGTGATGCTGCTCTATCTTGATCGCGCCGTGGAATCTTTTGCAGTATCGGGGCGTTTGCGCGGCATCACCGATTTGAAAGATGCCATCCGGCACGGAGCCGTGCAGCGCGTGCGTCCCAAGATCATGACGGCCTGCGTGATCCTCGCGGGATTGGTTCCGATTCTCTGGAGCCACGGAACCGGCTCGGATGTAATGAAACGCATCGCCGCGCCCATGGTGGGCGGTGTGGTCACTTCAGTGCTGATAGAACTGGCCGTTTATCCGGCGCTGTACCTGTTGTGGCAGAGAAGAAAATTTTCGGTATCTTAACATTCAACCAAAGGAAACCCAACATGAAAACCTTGAATCCACTCTTCGCGTCCCTGCTCGTCGCCTTTGCAATGGCAGGAGCGAAACCGGCAGTAACCGCTGACAAAATGTCGTCCGGGTCCGGGAAGATCTATGACGGCTATCTCAAGATCCAACAAGCGCTGGCGGGGGATGATTTCCAGAAAGCCGGGAATGCTTCCAAAGCTTTGTTCGACACACTCAAAGCTGCGTCGCCAAATGCCAGTAAGTCATCCTGGGATAGCGCAGTTGCCAACATCCGCAAATCGGTGGAGCCCTTGGCGGCCGCGAAAAACATTCGTGATTTGAGAAATGGATTCACCAAGGTCGCAGCTCCGGTGGCGGAGGCCATTGAAAAGTTCGGCATGAAATCCGGCTCTCCGGCGTTTCTCTTTCATTGCCCGATGCACGGGCCGCACGGCTCGGACTGGCTGCAGAAGGACAAGAGCACAGCGAATCCGTACTTCGGGTCGGAGATGCCGGAATGTGGATCGCTGGTGCGGGAAGTGAAGAAGCGCTAAGGCTTCTTTTAAGCTTCCAGCTTTGCGTCCAGCGTAATCTCCGCCTTCAACACCCGCGAAATCGGACAACCGACCTTCGCCGCGTTGGCTGCGGCATCAAAGGCTTCTTTCGTCGCGCCGGGAACCTTGGCCACGGTTTCCAGATGGATCGCCGTGAGAGTGAATCCCGCATCCGTCTTTTCGAAGTTCACTGTCGCCGTGGTGGTGATGCTTGCCGGATTCATCCCGGCTTTTCCAAGCTCCGCCGAAAAGGCCATGGAAAAACATCCGGCATGGGCCGCCGCGATCAGCTCCTCGGGATTGGTTCCCGTGCCATTCTCAAACCGCGTGCTGAAGGAATATTGCTTTGCCGCCAGTGCGCCGCTTTCGGTGGAAATGGCGCCATTTCCATCCTTGAGTCCGCCGTTCCAGATTGCCGATGCCTTGCGTTTCATAATATCCTCCGTGTTGAGGCAGACAATCTACTCCACATACGCAAATTGCGAAAGCCGTCGAACGCCTCGGAGTGGGGGCGGAATTCAGGGAAAGCTAAAAGAGGGAGGGTGGTGCCCAGGGGGAGACTCGAACTCCCACAATCTTGCGATCACAAGAACCTGAATCTTGCGTGTCTACCAATTTCACCACCTAGGCACGGCGGGAGGTCAAAGATCAAAAGACCCAGGCCGGATGTCAATAAAACCTCACAACCGTTCCATCAATTCCTTCACTTTTTGGCCGATTAAATCGCGGACCCTGCGGAAATCAATGGGCGCCATCAGCTTGGGATCAGGGAGGCCCCAGTCCTCACGGATGCGACCGGTGACGAATGGGCAGGCGTCGCCACAGCCCATGGTGATCACGGCGTCATACTCGATTTTGGGAATGTCGTCGAGGGACTTCGAGGCGTGGCCCGAAAGGTCATAGCCCAACTCTTTCATGTATTCGATGGCCTTGGGATTGACCTTCCCCGAGGGTTGGGATCCGGCGCTGAAACTGTCCACCGTATTTTTACCCAGCATTTTGGCGAAGGCCTCGGCCATCTGGCTGCGATTGCTGTTCTCGATACACACGAATAGGACGGTTTTCTTCTCACGCATGGGAGGCCTCCTGTCCTTGATCCAGCCATTTGGAAAATACCAAGGCGAGCACCCCTCCCAAAGTCTGGGCCACGACAAATCCGGGAACGTCTTGCAACCGGATTCCAGTGAACGTATCCGTGAAAGCGCGCGCCAAAGTGACCGTCGGATTGACGAAGCAGTAGGAGGCGCTGAACCAGATGGCGGCCGTGATATAGGCGGCAATCAGCCAGGGGATTTGGTTTTTCGGCAGTGAAAACCGACGCAACACCAGCAACATGAGTCCGAATCCGCATATTGCTTCGCTGAACCACTGGGGAAATCCGGTGCGAATGTGGCTAGAATGTTGAAGGACGGGCTGACTGAACATGGCATGCGTGGCAAAGACGCCCAGCATGGCTCCGAGAAGCTGGGCCAGAAGATATCCCGTCAGCCGCGATTTGGGCAAGCGTCCTTCCCAGGTTTCGGCAAGCGATACCAAAGGATTGAAATGCGCATCCGAGAGGGGACCGAACAGTTGGATTAAAACCACCAGTGCCGCGCCGATGGCCAAGATATTGGTCATGAGGGCCAATGCCACATTTCCGCCGGATAGTTGCTCGCCTGTAATTCCGGAACCTACCACGGCGATGAGAAGTAGGCCCGTGCCGAGTAACTCCCCGGCATAGGCCTGCAATGCATTATGCCTCATGCGCAGCAGTTTGATGTGCCGCAGCAGCTGGATTGCGTTTCAGATTTCCAACAGCAGCGAATGCAGCGCAGTAGACGGTTGAGGAATTTCATGGGTTCTCCTTTTGGGTTTTGGTGTTCAACAACATTTGGAAAGATCCTGATGCAGCCCGTCGACCAATGCGGACAAAGAGCCGCCCAGAGATGACAGGGTCTTGGCATTAACGCAGTAGCAACTCTTGGGGCCTTCCACGGTCCCGGAAATCAGGCCGACTTGTTTCAGCGCCTTCAGGTGTTGCGAGACCGTGGATTGCGCCAACGGCAGGCCCTCCACGAGTTCACCGCAAATGCAGGTGCCACGCTTGGCCAGGGTTCGCAAAATGGCGATACGGGCTGGATGACCCAGAGCCTTGGCGGTATCGGCCAGCCGGCGATCTTCCCTGGTGAAACCTTGTTCCTTGCGTTGTGCCATATCCTATATCGTGAATATACGATAAATGGAGTTTCCGTCAAGGGGATGACACAGGCAACATTTCGGCATTCCCTTCGCAACTTTTCAGAAACATTCAGCCTGTATTCTATGCGTCAAGAAAAAGGAAGGCAGGGATTTAACATGGAAACGCCAACCTCCACCGTACACCAAACGGATCCATCGTCAAATGGGGGAGAGTCGACGCCGGCTTCTTTTCCGCGCCCTAATTTTCCGCCATTCCGCGAGAATGGATTCTATGTGGATGTAAAAGGGGAACCAGATCTCCAGGAAATCCTTCGACTGGTTCCGCTTCGTCCTTTTTCAGAATCAGGCCGTGCGCTTCCTCGCTGGGAACTTCAATGCCGTACCGCTTCTGATATGCTGGCCGGCGGCTGCATCATCGCTTTGCCATTCGGTCGCGGAGACTTTCCGTCACCACGCCAGTTGCCGCATCCTCTTCTCGGAGAATGGATCAGTGCCTTGCGTTACACAGGTCTGAAATGGCTGGAATGCGGGCAGATAGCCGTGGCTCCGGGATTTTCGGAAGAAAATGTCTGCGGCATCCTCTTGGAAGGCTTGTCCCGGCTGATGAAGCGCAATGATGTGACCTTTTTGATTGGAGAGGCGGCTACGGGGTCATTGGTACTCGACATGGCGATTCGACGCGGCGCACGGGTGTTGGAGCCTTTTGTGCCCTCTCCAGTGCGCTATTTCCTGTACACTGAATGATTTTGATCCTTTCCGGTTTTTACCTTGTCGGAACGAGTCCGGCATGAAACAGTACCTGCAACTTCTCCGTGAAATTCTGGAAAAAGGCGAGCGCAAAGAAGACCGCACGGGAACGGGCACAATTTCCCTGTTCGGCATGCAGGCCAAGTACGATCTCCGCGAGGGATTTCCTTTGGTCACCACCAAAAAAGTCCTGTTTGACGCCGTGTTGCGTGAATTGCTCTGGTTCCTGCGTGGCAGCACAAACATCAACGACGATCTGAAGCAACACACGCCGATTTGGAATGCATGGGCCGATCCGGACGGGGAGCTGGGGCCGATCTACGGGTACCAATGGCGCAAGTGGCCTCGCTATGTGGAGGAAGAAAACGGGAAGTACCGACGTGAACACGTCGATCAAATCCGGGAGACACTCGATCTCATCCGCAAAAATCCGGATTCGCGCCGCATCATTGTCTCCGCGTGGAACGTCAGCGACATCCCGCGCATGAAACTGCCGCCCTGTCACGCCTTTTTTCAATTTTATGTCTGCAACGGCCGTTTGGATATGCAGCTTTACCAGCGCTCCGCCGACATGGCTTTGGGCGTACCGTTCAACATTGCCAGCTATTCGCTGCTATTGCAAATGGTGGCACAGGAATGCGGGCTCACACCGGGGATTTTCACCCACACGCTCGGTGACGCTCACATTTACCTCAACCATCTGGACGGGATTCAGGAACAGCTGAAACGCGAACCTTTGGCATTGCCACAAGTAAAAATCGCCGCCAAGCCATTTTTCGATCTTCGCTTCGAGGATTTTGAATTGGTCGGATATCAGCACCTTCCTTTCATCAAGTTCCCGGTGGCGGTGTAGTGTGTTTTCCATTGTCGTTGCCATGGATGCAAACCGGGGGATCGGCGTCAAAGGAAAACTGCCGTGGAAGCTTTCCGGTGACATGAAATTTTTCCGCGAGCTCACCACCTGTCCCGATCACGAAGCCGTGGAGCGTCGTTACGGACTAGGTTCTACTTCCGACATGGAATCGTTATTGCCTGTGCCTTCTCCGAATCGCCGCAATGCCGTGATTATGGGGCGGCACACATGGGAGAGCATCCCGTCCTCATTCAAGCCATTGCCCAATCGGCTCAATTGGGTCCTTTCCCGCCGCGTCGATCCGGAACCCGAGGGCACGCATCAGGTTCGCGCTTCATTCCAGGAGGCGATCGACGAGCTTCATCGGGATGAAAGCGTCAGCGAAGTCTTTGTGATAGGTGGTGGGCAGATTTACGCCCACGCACTGGCCTCCCCCGGTTGCGGACGTATCTATCTCACATCTGTCGAGGGAAGTTTCTCGTGCGATGCGTTCTTTCCAGAAATTCCTTCTGGCTTTCGCGAGGCCGCAACATCCGATCTGATCGAAGAAGCGGGCATTCGCTACAGGTTTCGCCTGTTGCTGCGGGACATTAAGTAGTTTTTCAACTTCATTCGCGCGCCGTGGAATGGGCCGCGGCGCGAGCCTTTCGGGAATTCCCATGGCCTTCCGTAAGCTTGAAACACAGTTGCTTTATCCTGAACTCGAACAGGCCGTCGAGAATGGGGATGCGGAAGCGCTGGAAATCCTCTGCGAACAACTCGCGCTGGAAGACGTCGCCGAGTTGGTCGGAGAGCTGGCGCCGGATCGTCGCGCCGGATTTTTCGAAAAGATTCCCCTCCAGATTGCTACCGATGTGTTTCAACAGCTCGACGTCGCGGTGCAGCGCGACGTGCTTGACATCCTGCCCGCGCAGCGCGAAGCCGAGATCATCAACGAGATGGATCCCGACGACCGCACCGCGCTGCTGGAAACGTTGCCCGTCCACGACACCAAGCAGTTGCTGAGTTTTCTCAAGCCGCGTGAAAGGGCGTTGGCGCAGAAGCTGCTGGAATTTCCCGAAGACAGCGTGGCGCGCCTCATGACGCCGGATTTTCTCGCCATCCCGCGGGGATGGACGGTGGCGCGCGCGCTGGAATTCATCCGCGCGAACGGTGAGGACAAGGAAACTCTGAATAACATCTACGTCGTGGATGAAAAGGGCCGTTTGATCGACGACATCCGCATCCGCGAATTTCTGCTGTCGCCCCTGTCCCGTTCCATCGAGGAAATCATGGATGGTCAGGTCACGCTGCTGAACGCGGTGGACACGAAAGAAGAGGCTATTCAAGCTTTCCGCAAGTACAACACCTTCACGGCGCTGCCGGTGGTGGACGAGGATGGCATCCTGCTCGGCATCGTGACCATCGACGATATCCGTGTTCTGGAAGAAAAGGAAACCACCGAAGACATCCAGAAAATCGGTGGCGTGGCCGCGCTGGAAGAATCTTATCTGGAGGCTCCGTTCTGGAGTGTGCTACGCAAGCGTGTGGGATGGCTCACCGTTCTGTTCATCGGTGAGATGTTCACGGCCACAGCCATGAGTTTTTACGAGATCGAAATCAGCAAGGCCGTGGTGTTGGCTTTGTTCATCCCGCTCATCATTAGTAGCGGCGGCAATTCCGGTTCGCAGGCTGCCACGTTGGTCATCCGCGCCATTGCGCTTGGCGAAGTCTCCTTCGCCGACGCGTGGAAGGTGTTGCGCCGCGAACTCGTGATGGGTCTCGGCCTAGGTTGCATCCTGGCCTTCATCGGTTTTTTACGTGTGTTGATCTGGGGCGCGGCCTTCCACACATATGGCGAGCATTTCATGATCGTCGGCGTGGCTATCGGCATCGCGCTGGTGGGCGTGGTGGCGTGGGGAACTCTCGTGGGAGCCATGCTGCCGCTTGCGCTGCGGCGACTCGGTCTCGATCCCGCCACCTCTTCGGCGCCTTTCGTGGCCACCTTCATTGACGTCACCGGTATCGTCCTCTATTTCAACATCGCCATGTGGGTGATGGGTGGAAAATTGTTTTAGGGGATGGGATTACTCTTAGATGCCGGATGTGGCACGGGCCGTAATCTTGCCGGCTTTCTGGAATCCGGTCACCGTGTCGTTGCGGTGGACATGGATTTAGACGCGCTGACTACTGCCAAATCACTGTTGATTGAAGAAGACGGATCCGACGCAATTTATTTCGCGGTCGTGGATCTCGAAAGCCTGTCCTTTCCGGATGGTTTATTCGATGAAGTTCACTTTGACGACGTGTTGCATTGGGCCAAGGATCAAAAACATTTCGAGGCCATGTGGTACGAATGCTGGCGCATTCTCAAACCGGGCGGAATTTTCTCCGCAAGTTTTCGTTGTGTCGTGGAAACCAAACGTTTGGACGAACCATGGTTTCTTGCGGATCGCGCATTGATTGAGGATATGGTCGTGTCGTTGCGAGCGAAATGGTTGATGCCGCTGGAAATAAAAACGGCGGCGGATTTCTCCGTCGCCGTTTTACAAATCAGCAAGCTCTGATTAAAGTGCGAACATCACTCCGCCGCTGAACGAGTTGTACTGCGCGAAATTGTAGTCGGCGTTGATGTTCAAGACCAGGAAGCGAAGGCTGACGCCCACCGTGGCGCGGTAGGAATTGTCGCCATCAAGGTCGAACTTGACCGGGACGGTTTTGGTGGTCACGTTACCGGCAGCATCCTTCTCGGTCGACGTGAAGTCATAGTGGAAAGACATCGTGGAGGATTCCAGTTGCAATCCGGCATAGGGCGTGATGTTCAGGATTCTCCAACCGAGTTGCTTGCTCACGTCGACACCGTAGGCATTGGTGCTGGCGTCGAACAAATCACCCACGGTAAGATTCTGATGGAAATAGCCGACGCACACATCGACGGGCAGTGATTTATTCAACCAGACCGCGGGATTGTGCTGGATGCCGAAACCGAAGAAGTCGAAATCTCCAATCTTTGGAATCGCCATAGTCGGCAACCAGCGGACGGTAAGATTGGTACCGTAGATGGTGCCCACGGTGATCTGCGGGGCGACAAGTGGCAGAATCAACGGTGAAAAATCGCCCAGCACCCCTTGCGAACCTTTGATGGCAATCGTGGTGTCGGGAATGGAATCGCTTCTTGTAACAGGAATATTGTTAACCGTAGTGGTCACGGAGAATCTTTTTCCCTTGAATCCAATGTGAATATTGCTGTCCGTGGACCCGATGACAGTGGGGCCGTTGAGCCGCATATTGAAATCCTGAGAGCGGAGGGTATCGATCAAAGCTTTTCGAGCCTGCTTTGCCGCTTGCTGCTGTTGGGTGGTGCCTGAAGTCGTATCAATGCGGTTTCCGATAAGGTCGCTGGCTTGCGCGCTGTCAAGCCGGAAGGCTTGATTGACGTCAAACGTCTTTTTTCCACCACTGAGCAACGTACCCATGGCAATTGCGCCTGCTTCGAAAGAAAAGCCGAATTTTTTTGGCGGCGGTGTTTTGTGATACCAGCCGGCATTGAGGTTCGCGCCGAAACCGGAAACGATGGGCAACACATACTGTTGCGCAGCCTCACCGGTCAATTGTTGCACCGCTTCGTCAAGCGTGGTTGCATTGGCCGCAGAAAATGCACCGAGCAGCGCGAACGCACAAAGACGGGAAAACTTCGATTTGATCATAACAGGGCTCCTTTGGTTTTCAAACAACGGCAACGAACAGCCAGAGGACAGCAATTAGGCAGGGTTTTCTAGAATTAGCCGCCCATTCCTTTGGAGAGACAAAATGTCCCATTCCCCCTTGACGGTCGGCGTCGGAGCCGCGCTGGTTGATTTGCTCCTCGAAGAGAAGGATGAATTCTTGAAAGATTTCGGCGAAAAAGGTGGAATGACCTTGGTCGAAAGGGAATTGATTGAGAAAGCTTTGTCGCGTGCATCATCGGATGTCAAGATGGTTCCCGGCGGTTCCGCGTGCAACACCTTGGTGGGCATCGGCAATCTCGGAGGCCGCGCCCGTATGATCGGCCGGGTGGGACAGGACGAACTTGCGGAGCATTTCCGTTCCGGATTGAAGGCCGCCAAGGTGGAAGAACGCTTGCGCGTCTCCGGTGATGCTGCGACGGGCCGTGTGCTGTCCGTGGTGACTCCCGATGCGCAGCGCACCATGTTCACGTTTCTCGGCGCATCTTCCGGGCTTAATCCGAGTGATGTGGACGAGAAGGACTTTCAGGATGCAGCTCTTGTGCATCTCGAAGGCTATTTGTTGTTCAACCGTCCCGTGGTGGATCGCGTCCTGGAGTTGGCGCGGAAACACCACGCCAAGGTGGCGTTGGACATGGGTTCGTTTCAGGTGGTGCAGATTTGCCGGGAACTGATCGACGAGTTGTTCGCCCGTAATCTCGTGGACATTCTATTGGCCAACGAGGATGAAGCGCAAGCATACACGGGACTCGGGGATACCGACTCTCTGGAAGTGTTCGCCCAAAAAGTGGGCACCGCTGTTGTGAAAGTCGGCAAGGATGGCGCGTTGGTGGCACGGGGTTCGGAACGTCTGGATGTCGATGCGCATCTCGTCGAAGCGCTTGACACCACCGGTGCCGGCGATCTTTGGGCCTCAGGGTTTTTGTACGGATTGAATCACGGATTGACGCTGGAAAGTTCCGCGAACCTCGGCTGCAAGGTCGGTTCCGAAGTGGTTCAGGTGATAGGCGCGGTCATACCAAATGAAGGTTGGGATCGCATTCACAAATACCGTCAGGGATTGATGACCCGGTAGGGGCGGGACAATCCCGCCCCTACCGGGTCATCGCCCTGTTAACCCGATGTGTGTGCAGCGGCCTTCCGCAGTCGGTCGTTGATCGCCCGTCCCAATCCCTTTTCAGGCAAAAGACGCACGTAGATGCGTGACAACCCGGCCTCGTCGAGGCGGTGTAATGCCGCGAAAAGATTTGTGGCCGCTTCGCGCGGGTCTCCGGTAGCAGAAAGATTTTCCGTGAGGGCAAATCCTTCCGGAGGCTTTTTGACGCCGAACCAGAGCAGTCCTGCAGTGGGTGACACATCCGCCTTTTCCGCGCCGAGCAATACAAGCGGTGTACGCGGTGCATAGTGCGATGGCAAATTTCCAGGAGACAGGATTGAAGTCCCCGTCTTGACGGACACGGGACGGCGAAGCGCCTCTTCGATCGCCTCCATCGCGATGCCGCCCGCCCGGAGAATGCGCAGCTTTCCTTCTTCCCATCCTACGACCGTGGATTCCACGCCCACTTCGCAGGGGCCACCGTCGAGGATGATGGCGATGCCAGAATCGAAATCGGCCGCAACGTGTTCCGCACGTGTGGGACTGAGTCGGCCAAATGGATTGGCACTGGGAGCGGCAAGCGGAATGCCGGCTTCCTTCAGCAGTTCTCTCGCCACGGGATGCGAGGGCATTCGAATCGCCACCGTGTCCAAGCCGGACGTTGCAAGATCGGGAACAGTGTTTTGTTTGGGCAAGACCAAGGTCAACGGTCCGGGCCAGAAGCGATCCATCAAAGTGTGAGCCTCTTTGGGGATTTCGCGGCAAAGTTTTTCCACGTCATTTCGATCCGCGATATGCACGATAAGCGGATCGAAGAACGGGCGCTGCTTGACCTCGAAGATTTTCGCCAGCGCCTTGGGATTCAACGCGTCACCCGCCAGTCCGTAAACCGTTTCGGTGGGCATGGCCACCAGTTCGCCATTGCGCAATGCTTCGGCGGCACGGTGGATATTTTCAGAGGTGGCGGAGTCAACCTTCAAAAGTCCGTTCCTTTTTCATGCGCCGCTCCACAATGGCCTTGACGATCAAGGTCAGAAACGCGAGAAAGCAGAGCAAGGACGAAGCGGAAAAGGCGGAAACGAAGTTGTACTCGTTGTAGAGGATTTCCACCTGCAGCGGAAGAGTCGTCGTCATGCCGCGAATATGACCGGACACGACTGACACGGCCCCGAATTCACCCATGGCGCGCGCATTGGTGAGAATGACACCGTATACCACACCCCACTTGATGTTGGGAAGCGTCACCCGCCAGAAAGTCTGCCAGCCGCTGGCGCCCAACGTGATGGCGGCTTCCTCTTCCTGATTTCCCTGCTCCTGCATGAGCGGGATCAATTCGCGCGCCACCATGGGGAAGGTGACGAAGATCGTGGCCAGCACAATGCCCGGCACCGCGAAGATAAGTTTGATGTCGTGTGCGTCCAACCACGGGCCGAGCCAGCCCTGCTTGCCGAACAGCAGCACGTAGATCAATCCCGCCACCACCGGCGACACCGCGAAAGGGAGATCGATCAAGGTGGTCAAAAGATTCTTTCCGCGGAAATCGAATTTGGCGATGGCCCACGAAGCGGCCACGCCGAACGTGAGATTCAACGGCACTGCAATGGCCGCGATGAGCAAGGTCAGGCGGATGGAGAACAAGGTGTCTGCATCGGCGAAAGAATGGAAATAAGCCTGTACGCCTTTTTGAAAAGCATTGACGAACACCGATGCCAACGGGAGCAGCAGCAAAAACGCGAGATAGCCCACGGCGATTGCAATGAGCAGCCATTGGAACCAGCGCGGCTCTGTTACCGCGTTTTTATTGGTGTTGGATTCGCGGCCGGAATTCATCGAATGGGCGCCCTGCTTCCCACCCATTTTTGGAGCAGGTTGATGGAGAGCAACAAGGTAAAGGACAACACCAACATGGCGGAAGCCACAGCCGTCGCGCCAGCGTAGTCGTATTGTTCCAGCTTGCTGACGATGATGAGAGGAACGATCTCCGTCTTCATCGGCATGTTTCCGGAGATGAAAATCACTGAGCCGTACTCACCCAGCACGCGGGCAAAGGCCAAAGAGCCGCCGGTGAACAGGGGAGGGAGCAAAGCAGGGAAGATCACTTTGGAAAAAGTCTGCCAGCGGCTTGCTCCGAGCGATGCGGCCGCCTCCTCCACCTCGTGATCCAAATCTTCGATGACGGGCTGAAGCGTGCGGACGACGAAAGGAAGTCCGATGAAGATCAAGGCCACAGTAATGCCCAACGGTGTGTAGGCGACTTGGATGCCGAAGCGATCCAGAATCGATCCCACCCAACCGGTTGAGGCATAGATTTCTGTGAGCGCGATGCCGGCCACCGCCGTGGGCAAGGCGAAAGGGAGATCCACCATTGAGTCCAACAGGCCTCTTCCGGGAAAGCGGTAGCGGACCAAGACCCAAGCCACGAGCAGGCCGAAGAACACATTGACCAGCGCAGCTTCGGCAGCGGAAACGAAACTCAGGCGGAACGCCAGCAGCACCTGCCGGTCCGTGAAAATTTCCCTAAGCTGCGGCCATGTAAGATGTGCCGCCTTGAAGAAGGTGGCGGAGAGCGGAATGAGCACCAACAGGCTCAGGTAGAGCACCGTGAAGCCCAAGGTCAATCCGAACCCCGGGATGATGGAAGCGGATTTTTTCCGCTTCTTCTCCGCCACGCCTGTCACCTTATCTGCCTTCCTTCACGATCTGATCGTACACGCCGCCGTCGGCGAAATGCGTCTTTTGTGCCTTCTGCCAGCCGCCAAAAGTGTCGGTAATGGTAAAAAGACTCAGCTTGGGAAAGATCGATGCGTATTTGTCTGCAGCCTTCTGTGAAACCGGACGGTAGAAGTTGCGAGCTACCACATCTTGTCCCTCATCCGAATACAGATACTCGAGGTAGGCCTTCGCCGCTTTTGCGGTTCCATGCTTGGAAGCCACGCGATCCACCACGGCCACCGGAGGTTCGGCGAGAATGCTGATGGAAGGCGTCACCAGTTCCACCTTGTCTTTACCGAGTTCCTTGATGGCGAGCAAGGCTTCGTTCTCCCACGCGATCAGAACATCGCCGATGCGGCGTTGCACGAAGGTCGTGGTTGCGCCACGCGCGCCCGCGTCCAACACCGGAACGTTTTGATAGAGATGCTTTACGAAGTCGCGTGCCTTGGCTTCATCGTTGTTGTTCTTCTTGAGTGCGTAGCCCCACGCTGCGAGATAGTTCCAGCGTGCGCCGCCGGAGGTTTTCGGGTTGGGTGTGATGACACCGATCCCCGGTTTTACCAGATCATCCCAGTCCTTGATCTTTTTGGGATTTCCCTTGCGGACGAGGAAGACGATGGTCGAGGTGTACGGAGTACTGTTGTGTGGCAACACGCCCTGCCAGTTTTTGGGGAGCAGCTGCGCTTTTTCCGAGATAGCGTCGATGTCGTAAGCCAGCGCCAGCGTCACCACATCGGCGTCGAGCCCGTCGATCACAGAGCGCGCCTGCTTGCCCGAACCGCCGTGCGACTGGGAGATCGTCACGTCGTCGCCGGTCTTGGTCTTCCAGTACTTGGCGAACACGGGGTTGTAATCCTCGTACAGTTCGCGTGTGGGATCGTAGGACACGTTGAGCAACTTGACCGACCCGGCATGCGCGGTGGCTGTAAGAGCCGTTCCCAAGGCGATCGAATTCAGGAATTTGAAGTTTGCAAAGAGTTTCATAGTATGTTCCTGTGGTAGTAAAGTTTAAAAGTTGATTTGCAGGCGTGTGGTGATGACCTGTTCGTCGTCGCGGTTCTTGATCTTGCCAGCCCAGTCCTTGGCGCCCTGTTCGAACTTCGTGAATTCGTAATCGAGCACCCATTTTACGGCGCGGTTGAAATACCAGTTCACCCCGCCACCGAAAGATGTGGCTTTCCGGACGCTGGCCAGGGTGTCCGCATACAGATTGCTCACGAACGTGCCGTCTTCCGGGAGGAATTGGCCGGCGCGCGCCACCAGTTCAATCGCCCCGATGCCGGAGAGATCCGGAGTCAACGGGTGCCGCGGTTTCACGGCCTTGTACGAAGTGGGTTCACCCGTCACAATCCAAGAAGCAGAAACTCCCCACGACTTGTTCTTCAAGGTGCGAATGTCGCGTTCCTGAAGGGTTTTTACGCCGCCGGTGGTGTCGCGCACGGGTTTGCTACGTGCCACTTTTTGCGAGGAGATAATGTATTCCCCGAACAGGCTAAACGGGCCGACGTACCAGTATCCTTGAGGATTTAATCGCCAGTGTTCGCCCGCTGCGCGCACGGTGTTGGAGTCGAGCACTGTGGTGGTCGGACGGTTGGTACGATACGAGAAGATCGTGTTTTGTCCGGAGGATCGGATCGTGGATAAACCCGTGTTGACACTGTCGCCCCAGGACTCGCCCCAGCTTCCCGCTACACCGAGACCCAATCCACCGAGAAAATTCACGTTCGTGTTTTTAAATGGGAGCGCGAAAATGCGTCCGGTAAAATCCTTGTGATTGGTCAGATCGTTGTCTTTGTTGACCCCATCTTCGGCGCCGTTGAAATAACCAGCGGCGTAGTTCACGGATTCGCCAAACAAATCTCCGGAGAGTTGCACACCGATATCGCGATTGGGTATCAGTGAAGAGGGGTAGTTGAACTCGACGAAATTATTGTCCTCCGAAGCCTGCAGTCTTTCCAGTCCGATCGGTGGTTTGAATTTGCCGACGCGCAGTCTCAATTCCGGCCGGAAGTTCACGTCGCCGTAGGCATCCATCAATGCCGTGGTTCCGCCACCGAAGTCGGGTGTCACGCGGAAGGTGTAGTACTTGTAGAGTGTGACGTCGAAAACCGGTCGCACCTTGCGCAACAGGAAGGTGTTGACCAGCCTGGGGCTTTTCCGGAGATAATCATTCGGATCCGAGTAGCTGCTATCCTTGAATACCTTGGCGTCGTTGTAGTTGGTGTCGCCGAGGAACGCGCGGTAGTCCGTCTGCAGAAGCCCACGGAATTTCACCGCGAAGTTTCCATCCGCCGATTTCAGGCTGAAACCGTCTTCGCCGGCAACCGGAACTGGCGCAGGAGGTTTGGATGCAGCCGTTTCCTCGGCTACTTCTAGCTTCCGTTCCAGAATCCGGAGTTTTTGATCCAGATCCTCAAGAGACGTTTCGGAAGAATCCTGCGCCGTCGTAGCGTGAGGTAACGTCAGCAACGCCACTGCAACAGCTTGGTAAAACGTACCGTGAAGAGGAGCGATGTTTTTGGTTTTCACAAATTTTTCCTATGGGTTTAGTAGGTTGAAGGCCAAAAAATTAGATGGCGAACATCAAGGCCGCCTCGTCAGACTCGGAGAATTCCATGGCCACCAAGGTTTCCAGGCTGGCGCCGTCGAGGATTTCAGCGGTGATGTCGCGGACTTTTTTCATTACGCGGCGGATGCCGCAGTTCTCAAAGTCCAGGCACTCTTCGCATTTCTCAAATGCCGTGGCGCTGACGCAGGGCACAAGAGCGAGGGGGCCGTTGAAAGTGCGGACAATTTTTCCAATGGCGATTTTCTTGGGGTCCTGTCCGAGGTAGTAGCCCCCGTTTTTTCCGCGCCGGCTTTTCAGGATTTTCATGTTCTTCAACTCCAGCAGAATTTGCTCGAGGAACTTGCGCGGCAACTTCTGTGACTCCGCAATCTCTCCGATCAATACGGGGCCCCGATCCTTGGTTTTGGCCAGGTAGATCAGTGCTTTCAAGGCGTATTTTGTCCTCATCGAAATCATAACATATTAATCCTATATGTTTAATAATAAATCAATGAAAGTTTGTTGTCAAACCTTTTCTCATGTGTAATGAAACGAAGTGCCGGTTAATACGGTATAATTGAGATGATATCCGCAGAGGGGGAGTTCATGTTCGATAAAAAAGCGTTTTTGGGCGTATTGGCTCTGGCGGGGCTTGTTTGTGCACAGGAAAATTATGCGACGTGGCCCCGTTATAAAAACCTGACCATCAACACCACATCATCCGGAGCAAATGTCCCGGGTGTCGTGACGAATTTTCCCATCCTTGTCAGGCTGACTTCTTCGACTGACATGAACGGGATATCTCCGACGGGAGCGGATCTTCGTTTTACGAAACTGGACGGTGTGACTCGCTTGAAACACCAAATCGAAAGATTCGATACGGCGGCTCACGCTGCAGAGATATGGGTACTTGTCGATACTGTCAAGGGCAATGACAGCACGCTCATTCGTGTGTACTGGGGAAAAGGTGGAGTTGCCGACAGTTCGAGTGGACCACAGGTATTCTCGCCTTCGAACGGTTTTGAAGCGGTGTATCACCTCGCTGAAAAGGGCATTATTGCCGGAGGCACTTCCGCGGATGCCACAGGCAACGGACACATTGCCACTGCGGCCATCAACGGAACAGGCACGGGGGCCACGCCTCCGGGCGATCCCACGGATGGGATTGGTGTGGGTAAATCTTTCAACGGCAACAATACCACCACCACAGCGAACGGCGGCATTGGCGCGTACTTCACATTGACGGACACAAACACTGCCTACGCAGGGCTCAATCTGAACACCAAGAACGGTCCGTGGACGGTATCGGCCTGGGTGAAGCCGACAGCCTGCACCTTTACCACCAACAGCACCACTTCCGGGCGTTACGCCATCGTGTCCAAGTACGATGCCAATGCGGGCAACAAGCAATGGGTGCTACAGGCCAACAACGTGGCCAATCAGTGGAAGGCAAATTATATCCCGTCCAACTTGACCGGCGGGGCCACTGGCAGTGAAATGTCCAGTGCGACGGGAAATGTGTGCACGGCGAACACCTGGCAGTTTTTGACCGTGTCATATTACTCGGCCACCGATCCGGTTTTGGGGACGGCTCCAACTGCGACTCAGTTTGCCGTCACGCACAACGGTGTTGCGGCCTCCGCTCCCGTCACGGGCACGAATACTTTCGGAAACACAGCTGCGGTGCGTATCGGTGCGAGCAACGACCTGGTGCGCATGATGAACGGTAGCATCGATGAAGTGGTCATTTCACTTGTACAACGCTCACCCGACTGGCTCAAGCTGAGCTACGAAACCCAGAAACCCGGAGCCACGGCGGTTGTCTTCGGCACGACGCTCTCCACCAGCGGTGCGCCATCCATCGGGCTTCACCCTCAAAGCCAGAATGTGCTTGTTGGCGCCCGGGTCGTCTTTAAAGTCGCCGTCTCAGGAACAGCGCCCTTCACCTACAAATGGGTGCGCCGCAATACCGACACGGTTGGAACCAATGCCGATAGCCTCGTGATTGCCACTGCCGCGATCTCCGACACAGGTGGCTATAAGGTGGTCGTCCGCAACGATTCCGGACAGACTGTGAGTAACACGGCACAACTCGGGGTTACCGCTCCGGTGGCTGTGTCAGTCACTCAACAGCCTTCCGATCGAAATGCAACAGTGGGCAGCGCGGTCTTGTTTTCCGTGGGCGTTTCCGGTACTCCGCCTTTCACCTATAAATGGGTGAAGAACAATACGGACACCGTTCGCAACACGACCGCGATGAGTTCGGTCAATCCCAACTCAACGACGGATTCTCTCGCATTGTCCAGTGTCCAGTTTGCGGATAGTGGCAACTACAAATGCGTGGTGAAGAATTCCGTGAATCAAGTTATCAGCAACACCGTCCGTCTTACCGTAGCGCCGGTATCCATTCTGCCCGGTATCTCAAGGGGAGGCTCGGTAACCGCCGAACTTTCAGGCAATACGATTGTGTTCCGCGTGCCCGAAGGGCTCTCCGATGTCCGTCTTTCGGTGATGGATGTCTGGGGACGCACGCTCTGGTCAAGCATCATTGCTGCCGGGCATCGTGATGCCTCGTGGAACACAAAGACGAACGGAGGTTCTCTTGCCGGAGGAGTTTACCTGATTCGTCTCACGGATCGGCGTCAATCCTCCCGGGTTTTTGCAGAGTCCCGCATGACCTTCACGCCGTGAGACGCCATGCTTGATTTTAAAAGCCCCCGAAGTTCTTCGGGGGCTTTTTTATTGCGCAGTTCGCAATTTTGGCAAAAAAGAGATTGAGACTGAATCTTGACTTCGAGCCGTGCTATGTGTAAATTGAGGAACGATGGCCACTTTGGACCAATTGAATGCTCATGACGAAGCGGTGGTGACCGGGCTGGAGGGAACTCCGGCCCAGCGGCGTCGGCTTTTGGAAGCGGGTTTTGTGACCGGCAGCCGGGTGCGGTTTCTCATGGCCACGCCTTTTGGCGATCCGCTGGTGTACTCCCTGCGCGGTGCTTCCATTGCCCTGCGCAAGAGCGAAGCCCGACACGTCCTGGTGCAGTCTTGAGCTCCGCTACTTCTTCTGCCGACACGCTGCCGCTTCTGGCCTTGGTAGGTGCGGCCAACTCCGGTAAAACCACCCTCTTCAATTCCCTGACCGGGTCGCACTACAACACGGTCAACTATCCCGGTGCGACTGTGGAATATGCGATCGGCGCATCGCGACATCTGCCGGATTTCTCCTGTCGTGTGATGGACACGCCAGGAATCGTCAGTTTGATCCCATCCTCTCCGGATGAAAAGGTCACAGTGGACGCGTTGTTCGCCCCTGCGAGTCATCCGGATGTGGTGTTGGCAGTGGCCGACGCCAATCAGCTTTCCCGCCATCTCTATCTCGTTCGACAGCTGCAGGAAGTCGGATTTCCCGTCATGGTCGTTGTGACGATGGAAGATCAATTGCGCCGAAGGGGAAGGACGTTGGATGAGAAGCGGCTGTCCGAGCTGCTCGATTGCCCGGTAATGGTAATGGATCCTCGCACGCAGGAGCGTCTTCCCGAACTTTCCGTCGCATTGCAGAAAATGCGTGAGAGCTCGTTGCACGATCCCCGGGCGACGTCTGCCCGCTATCAAACCTTTGCTGCGAATGTTGATGAATCGAAAATCGCCATTGTGTTCAAACTGCTGGACGAGGTTGAAAAACTCGTGTTGCGACCTTTGGAGGAATATGTTCCGGAGGATCCAAAAAATGTCCGGACGCAACTTGGGGCGGATTGGATTTTGTTGCACCCGGTGTGGGGGTTGCTGATTTTTCTCGCAGTGATGTGCGGCATCTTCACAGCCATCTTCTGGGCGGCGGCTCCGTTGATGGATGGCATCGACTGGATGTTCGGGCATTGGGTGGAATGGACCAAGCATGTGTTTCCCGGCTCGTGGATCACGGATCTTATTGCAGATGGCATGATCGGCGGAGTGGGTGCGGTGATGGTATTCCTGCCGCAAATCATCATTCTCTTCTTCGCCATGGGTTATCTCGAGGATTCGGGATATCTCGCTCGCGGCGCCGCATTGGTGGATCGCCCCCTGTCCAAAATCGGGTTGAATGGAAAATCCTTTGTGCCGTTGCTCTCCGGTTATGCCTGCGCCATCCCCGCCATGTTGGCGGCTCGGACCATTCCCAACCGCTTCGAGCGCAATCTCACCTTGCTGATCATCCCTTTGATGAGTTGCAGTGCGCGTCTTCCGGTATACACGCTGTTGCTGGCTTTTCTCATTCCGCGCGATCGTCCCTGGCTGGGCGGCATGGCGTTGACCGGTCTTTACGTGGCCGGACTTGTGATTGGATCCGTACTGTCCACCATCATCAGCCGTTTCCTCAAGCGCAGCGAGCCGTCGGGATTCATGCTGGAACTGCCGATGTTGCGTGCGCCATTGATGAAGGTTGTGGCGGTCTCGACCTGGCACAAATCAGCACAATACCTGATCAAAGCGGGGCCGACCATTCTTCTGATCTCGCTCGGACTATGGGTATTGACGCACACACCCATCCAGACTGTTGCGGCGGGAGACGCATCCGATCGCGAGTATGTGGCGGTGGCCCACTCCTACGCGGCCTCGCTAGGTCACGTCATCGAACCGGTCACCAAACCGATGGGCTTGGATTGGCGCGGAGGCGTTGCCTTGATGTGCGGTTTCGCGGCGCGCGAAGTGTTCGTCGGTTCACTGGCGCTCGTGTATCGGGTGCAGGAGGCGCACAACGATGCGGGGTTGGCGGGAAAACTTTTGGGACGATTGTCGGAGCTTCGCTTCGAAGCCACGGGTGAACGCATCTTCACGGTGTCCACCTGCCTCGGCATTCTGGTGTTCTACCTCATTGCCTTGCAATGTTTCCCCACCGTTGCCGTGGCGCGCAAGGAAATGGGCTCGTGGAAACCCGCCTTGGTCCAGCTCGCCGCTTTTACCGGCGGCGCCTATGCCCTTGCCGTGATCGTGGTGCAGGGGTTGAGAATGCTCGGAATCGCCTAGGTAAGATTTTTAAACTTCTCCAGCCCATGAAATCCTCCGTCGTCAAATCCTTCACCTTCGAAGCCGCGCACTTTCTCCCGAATCTAAAGCCGGGGCACAAGTGCGGCCGGGTTCATGGTCACAGTTTCCGCTGTGAGGTCGTCGTCACTGGCGAGGTGGACTCGATCACGGGCTTTGTGATCGATTTCGGGGATATTTCTGCTGTTTGTCGTCCGTTACATGATCTTCTGGATCATCGCTTCCTGAACAACGACGTCCCAGGTCTCGAAAATCCGACTTCGGAAGTGATCTGTGGATGGATTTGGGAACGATTGAAACCCGCGTTGCCGGGCCTTAGCAAAGTCATCCTCCACGAAACCTGTACGGCGCGGTGCGAATACGAGGGCGGGTAACTGTAGGGGAGCCACCCCTGCAATTATCCGCCCAAATAAAATGCCTTCAACACTGAAATCATCTGGCCGTGATCGCCAGCTCCGCACATTTCGCGGGCGCTGTGCATGGACAGCATCGGTGTGCCTGCATCCACGGTGGGAATGCCGAGCTGTGCGCTGAGGCCCGGACCCACGGTAGTGCCGCAGCCGAGATCGGTGCGGTTGATGAATCGCTGTGTTTCCACCCCGGCGCGGCGCGCCCAGCCCAGAAACCGCGCGGAAGAAAATCCGTCGCTGGCATAACGCAACCCGGCATTGGACTTGAGCACCACGCCCTTGTTCAGCTGGGGGAAATGATCCGGCTCGTGCCTGTCCGGATAATTGGGATGGATTCCGTGCGCCATGTCCGCTGAAACGATGAAGGAACGCGGCAGCAGGGACAGCCAGGCTTCGCGCGTCAGTCCAAGGGACAGCGCAATCCGTTCCAGAAACGTCACGAGAAGGTTCGACTCCGCACCCTGCGCCGACACGCTGCCGATTTCTTCGTGGTCGAACAACACCATCACTTGAATCGCATCGCCTGCTGGCGCGTCGACGAAAGCTGCAAGCGCGGCGTGGCACATGGCTTGATTATCAAGCCGTCCCGAATAAATGAATTCGTCGCACGTGCCTCCGTAACACGCCGGTGTGCGATCGTACAGGCAAAGATCGAAAGCGAGTTCGGTGAAGGGCGCGCCCGCTGCATTTTCCAGCAGAGACTCCAGCGAAGGTCCGCTCGACTGTCCCGTAATCGGAACCAGATGTTTCTGGGGATTCAGGATCAGACCCTGTTCATTCACCGTGCGTTCGAGATGAATGGCGAGTTGCGGAATCCGGATTGGATGATCTTCCATCCGGATCAGCTTGGCTGTGCCGGGAGATGAACCCACGCGATGGACGCGGCCCGCGATTCCGAGATCCCGATCCAGCCAGGAATTGAACAGCGCGCCACCATAGACTTCGACACCCCATTGGCGGTACCCGTGCGTGGACTCGGCGGGCCGCGCCTTGAGACGCAGACAGGGACTGTCGGTGTGTGCGACGGCGATGTGAAAGGGCAGAGGGCGTTCCGCGGAGAAGCCTGTTGGAATTCGCACCGCTGCGATGGAACCACCACCCCGAACGATGAAGGCGCTGCCTCCGGGTTTTAAAGAAGACCAGGCCGGCGAGGATTCGTCCAGCTGTTGCGCGCCACCTTCCAGAAGATGGTATGAAGCGGTTTCCGCCGCGTGGTACGGAGAAGGACTCCGGTTGAGAAAGGAAATGAGGTTGTCGCCTGAAGTGTTCCGAGTCATTGGACCTGCCGATTTTTCAAAAATTTAAACCCTGATTCACGCAAAAGTCCCCACCCGGATTTCCAAATACGCCAACCTCAAGCGTCGTTATCGGGATAAATTTCCACAATATTTCCCGGAAATGCCCGTAAGAAACCATATTTTGACCTCCCCTCGGAAAAGGACACCCCTTATGTCACGGATTCATTCTCGATACATGATCGGCATTTTGGCCCTTATCGGCGGGCTGACATGTATCCCCTCCCGCGCGGATATTATGAGCGAAGACGGGGGGGCGGGTGTGTTCCGGCTTCAGTCGGCCAAGCTTCCGGAGGAAACCGTCATTGGCGTCGGACTTTACAGCCGCCTGTTGAATCTCAACACCAGTTTTGATCCGTTCAATAGCCTGATCCAGAACGATCAACTTGTCACCCGGCAAGGAACACCGCTTGTGGAGCCCACCAAGCTATTGGCCTTGAGCCATGTGCTGGCGGCCAGCGTGTCCACCAACCGTTTCATCGAGGCCCACGTCGCGTTGCCGTTGTACACCCAATATCTGAATTACAAGGTGGGGCACACCAATTCGCCCGCGAGCATCGGTGATGTCAGGCTCGGGCTGAAACTGGCCATGCCCATGGATGAAAAGAAGTTCCCTATTGCATTCGCATTGCTGGCCGGCGGGAGCGCGCCCACGGCTGAACTGGGAACCGCTCCTATTCCCACTCGTCTTGAATATTTCACGGCAAATCCCACGGTGGAAGCGGGTAAGTCGCACGCCACCGGCACTCACCGCGACGACTGGCACCTCGGTGTGGCCGCCACGGTGGATTTCCAGAATAGTTTGGACATACCGCTGGAATGGCACTTCAACGTCGGTGCGCGCAAGACCAGCGGGCTCAAGGACGATAAGGATTTCTACGACATCATCACAGCCGGGACAGGCTTCGAAGGCAAGTTCAACAAGTATGTGTCCCTCGTGGGCGAATACTGGCATGAAAACCACATGGAAGAGCGGACCGGAAATCCCCGCGTCGACGACATTTCGCTGGGTCTAGTGTTTAATACCCCCGTCGGCCTTTCTTTTCTGGTGGGCGGCTCTATCGGCCTCAAGAACGACGAGGCGGATTCCGTGCACTACTACGATCAAAAAGGCAAGCATCAGTATGACATGAACGTCCGCAGTTCGGCGGATGCACAAGTCATCGCGGCCGTCACCTATGCCTATCACTTCAAGCCCGGAGATGCAGATCGCGATGGCATCCTGGACAAGCTCGACAAGTGCCCGAATCAATCCGAGGACAAGGATGGATTTGAGGATGACGACGGTTGCCCGGATCCCGACAACGACAAGGATGGCATTCCTGATCGCATCGACAACTGCCCCAATGAAGCTGAGGACGTGGACGGCTTTGAGGATCTCGACGGGTGCCCGGATCCCGACAACGATCAGGACGGTGTGGCGGATGCCATGGACAAGTGCCCGGATGAAGCACAGGGTCTGAACGGCAAGGACGGCTGCGCGTCGCATGACGGCGATGGCGATGGCATTCCGGACGATCTAGACAAGTGCCCGAACCAGCCCGAGGCCTTCAACGGCTATCAGGATGACGACGGTTGCCCCGATTCTCCGCCGCAACAGCAGCTGGCAGTGGAGCAGAAGACCTTGATCCTCAAGGGCGTGGCTTTCGAAACCGGCAAGGCCGTGCTGACCGCGGATTCCTACGCGGCGCTGGACGATATCGCACGCCAGTTGTCCACGGCCAAGGACGTGGTGCTCGAGGTTTCGGGTCACACGGATGATCGCGGCGCCGCCGAATTGAACATGAAGCTGTCGAAGGCCCGCGCGCAGTCGGTGGCCAACTACCTGATGAAGGCCGGGGTCGCCCCGAGCCGCCTGCAGGTGGTCGGTTACGGTTCGACGAAGCCGATTGCGTCGAACAAGACGGCGGAAGGCCGGTCGCAGAACCGCCGCGTTGAGTTCAACCGTCTGAAATAATCATGCACTCGTAGGGACGGATGGCGTCCGTCTCGCGAAGCACAGACAATGAAGCCCTGCCGAAAGGCGGGGCTTTTTTGTTAGGGTTATGATGAAATTGGAGTTGTTATGAAGAAAACAATCGCCATTCTTGCTGCTCTCTTAATCTGGGCCTGCAACCAAACCAGCACCAACATTCCCGATGAACCGGGATCGGGAGACAAAGGGACGTTCGTGTATTCCGGGAAGATTGGAAATCAAAACACGGTTCATACGTTGGACACGATGTCTATCCGTCCCAAAGCCTTGAATGCCACGAAATATTGTTTTGATTTCTATTCGCAACACGGGGCAGATACGACGACAATTTATACCGTCACCTATACGTCATCAACATTTAAGCCTGTTGAACCGTACTGCGGGGGGACTTTTTCCACTTCGAGTCCGGTGACAGAATTCAAGTCCATGTTGAACAGCGGTCCGATTACGTTGAACTACAAGATGACCGCGATCATCGTAGACACCATCGCGGTTCATTACAAGTTCTTTTATGTGCCGACACCAACTCTCGCGGCAACTTCCACGGTGAATTCCCAATGTCAGGGCGCTAGCGATACCACACAATGGTTCCCGGATTCGGTCTTCTCCGCCATTCCCGATTCCGGCATCGTAAAGCTTTACCCATTCTCCAAGGGCTGTCAGTTTGGTGGTGGGTATCGGGTGACCGTGGTGAATCCATGAGGGAATAAATCAACGGATTATAACCACCACGCTGATTTCGTTATACTGCTGGGGTGCTTTCGAATTTCGTATCCACAACCTTCCGTAAATTCCTCTCAACCACCGTCGCGACAGCGGCGACAACGATGGAACCGAAGGTGATGAGGATACCCATAAAAACCCCGCCTGCGCGATCATCACTGTCATACGACATGATGAATATTTCTCCCACCACAACAAAACCAATGACGGAGATCGCGCAATATCTGATGATCCGCAAAGCCTTCACGGCTTCCGGTGAGCGCAGCTTGTCGTGTCCGGCATATCTCAAAACTTTGAATGCCTGATAGAGCCCTGCAAAGAACGGGATGGAAGCGATATAGGCATACGCCAGAAATGGATCCTTGAAATAGATCTCGAACACCGAGGCGTGGATATTTCTGCCTTCAACGTGAGGTTCCCAAAGCAAAAAGGCAAGAGCGCCGATGCCCAGAGCCACAACTACTGTCTGAAGAAATACCGCCGAGGTTTTTTTCATTACGGCTAGTTAAACAATCTCCAATCAATTCCAAATCTGAAATTGACCCCCGGAGGATGAACGCCGGCCTCGGTGGCATAACGATCATGCCACAAGTTCATCGCCCGGAAGTAGAGCATGAAGGTTTTGATTTCCATCCTCGCCGTAAAATCCAACGCCAGGTATTCGTCCAGCTTGACTGGGCGTGAGGCGCCGTCGAGATCGGCCGCCCAGGCGCTCCGTGCGGCGAACCATTCCCAATCCCACTGTGTCTGCACGCCCAGCTTGCGGTCGAGCAGCGTCCGCCGCCACAACAGGCGTCCCTTGTAGATGCGGTTCGGCAACAGGGTGTTCTTCTCCGTAAAACCCAGCCGGGGATCCTTCACCGAATTTCCGATCAGGTAGGTGTGCAGCAGCGAAAGTTCCCAATGTCCCAGACGCAGCAACATGGACAGGTGAACCAGATCGCGAAGCTCCTCGTGGTAGTTCACGAGCGCCAGTGCCAGTGAATCCGGCATGCGACCCGTGCGCGGCCCGGTGTCGGGACAGAGCGGCTCGCGCTCTGTCGGAAAGCGAGTCGAATCGGTATGTAGGCAGATGTTGTTCTCCGGCAGGATGCGCGGCAGCCAGTTGTCGCCGTAGGCGTGCCTTTCCCACGAAGCGCCGAGGCCGAAGTCCACGGGCCAATGGGTTTCCCATTCACCACCGGCTTGCAGATGGAGATCCGTGCGGGGCTTCAGATTCAGATTCGGATACAGGCCCATCGCTGGTTGCAACCGAAACAGGGTATCGTCACCTGCGCCTTCCTTTTTCCATCCCGCGCCCGCAGTCGCAGAAAAACCGTAGGGGAGATCAGTCTTCAAATCTCCGTCAGCACCTCCGAGCCATTCCAATTTGTCGCCGGGACGCTGGCGTCGCGTGGCATTTCCTTCGAGTTGCAAACCGATCATGTTCCATGTGGGCCGTGAATGGATGGCAAGGGCCTCTGTATTTCCCTTGCCATACTCATGGGAATCCATTTCTGCGTTGGCGTCGAAGGAAAGTTTTCCGGGAAGCGACAGGGGGGACCACAACGCCTCGATGCGTTCACGGGTGCCGGTGGCGTTTTCCACGTATCGCGCCGCGCTGTCTCCGTGAGGGGCGAGATCCCTTTCCCATTCCGAATGCGTGAGTGACAAGCGCATTTGATGAGCAGCTGTGGCGCGCGCCGCCACAGCACCCAGGGTCCAAGCTGAAAACGAGGCGGGATACAACAGCTGCGCCGAATCACTGGCGTTCCGGTTTCCCGGATTGGTAAGGGAAGAAGTATTGTCGAGCCAGTCGGAGAAGATTTCCACCACCGTGTGATTATCCAGCCAGAAGCCGAGGCGTGGCCGTAGTTCCGAAGCGTGCACGGAATGCGACGTGTCGTTGATGACAAGCGCCGAGCTGTCGCGGCGGAGCGGAGGAATGCCCCAGCCACTCAGATAGGGCTGGTGCACGTTGAACGAGTATTCGTAGAACTTGGATTCGGACTTGTCGCTGTGCATCTGGAACCCGAGGTAGGCACGCTTGCCCACCATGCGGCGCAGGTTCAAAGTGAATTGGTTCATGTAGAACGCACCGCGGGTCCAGTGCAAAGAAGTGACCGGAGTATCCACCGGCAGCACGGGCGACCAGACCTCAGTAATTCCTTCTCTCTCGTCGACGCGATCGAATGGAATGAATCCACCCGTTCCGTAGGGTGACAATGACAGCGTGGGTTGGAAGAACGACTGCACTCCGGCGGGCTCGAACGAAGAAAGCGACAGCGTTCTGGAACGGGTTCCGGGAAATCCGATTTCCTGTCCGGCCCAGCGGGTCGAATGCCGCCAGCAATCCACGGCGCTTTCCAAGGGTTCTCGGCACACGGTTTCGGAGGAATCCGCAGGCCACTGGTAGATCACCTTGACCGGAACCTTTTTCGCCGTGGTGTCTTTTACGCTGGAAGACTTTGTGGTGGAATCCGTGGCTGTCGAGTCGGGCAGGGAAGAGGCGGCGGTTTGTCGGGCACTGATCAGCGCGAAAATCAAAAAAACGCCTGCAACTCCAACTCGGAACATGCGAGGGCAAGGTAGCTACCTTTACCCCCCGATGTCTCAAGAGCCCAAACCCCAGGACACGCTGATCGCGGTTGCCATGAGCGGCGGCGTGGATTCCTCCGTGGCCGCCTTGTTGTTGCAAAGGGCGGGATATCGGGTCGTGGGTTTGACCATGAAGCTGTGGAGTCCGCCGGTCTCTTCGTGCGCGACGGACGACACCGACAAGACCTGTTGCACCGTGGACTCGGCCATGGACGCCAAGCGCGTCTGCGATCAGCTCGGTATTCCACATTACACGCTCGACATGCAAAAGGATTTCGAGGATCGGGTCATGGAGCCGTTTTACGACTCCTATCGGCGTGGCGAGACGCCCAATCCCTGCGTGAACTGCAACAGCTTTGTGAAGTGGGACGCTTTGTGGCAGCGCGCGCGTGCCATCGGAGCGCAGTATATCGCCACGGGTCACTACGCGGCCGTGGATCGGGATGAGCAGGGGTTTGCCTATATCTTGCGCGGCGACGATCCGAAAAAGGATCAGAGCTATTTCCTGTGGGGCATTCCCCCGGAGTCCTTGCGGCAGACGTTGTTTCCGTTGGGCAATCTTTCCAAGCCTGAAGTGCGCAAGTTGGCGGCTGAAGCCGGATTGCGTACGGCGAACAAGAGCGAAAGTCAGGACATTTGCTTCATCCCGCGTGGGAATTACCGTGAGTTTATCGCGGAACGCGCCGGAGATCGAGGTGATGCGATTGAGGTTGGGACGTTGCGTGGCCCGGACGGCGTGGAACTGGGTGAGCATCGTGGCTTGCCGTATTACACCATTGGACAGCGCAAGGGGTTGGGAGTCGCGACCGGCGAACCGATGTTCGTGCGCAAGCTGGAACCCGAAACCAACACCGTGGTGTTGGGTCGCAAGGAAGAGCTCTACTGCACCGCCTTTGTCGCGGATCGCTTCAACGGCTTTGGCCCGGATTGGGAAGATCGCGAGTGTCTGGTGCAGTATCGCTATCGCTCCCCCGTTAAACCCGCCTTGGTGGAGCGGGATGCTGATGGTCGCGTCCGCATCTCGTTGCGTGAACCGGGCTATTGTGTTTCGCCCGGCCAGAGCGTCGTGTTCTACGACGGCGATCGCCTGCTCGGCGGCGCGCGCATTCGCGAAATCCTCGATTAATCGCCTTCCGCGTGACAGCGGTCACGTGTAGAGTTTCCATGGCGGCAGTCGTTGCGTCTTAGCGCGCGATGAGACACTACAACGATTCCCTCCGACTCCTGCCGCTGCTTGCGGTTTCCATTTCCCTGCTTCACGGCGCCACCACGCCGCTGCGTTTTGAAGGACGGCCACTGGTTGAACGCTTTCCCGACGGCGCACTGGAGTGGAATGCGGTGATTCCATGTTCTGATCCACTGGCGTTGTCGGGAGCGCGCATCACATTCGCGCTCGATTTCGATCTCGACGGTTCAGCGGAGAACAAAGACTCGGTTGTTCTTTCCTCGGCGGATTGTGAAAACGAAGAAGCACACCCGCGTAAGACTTTGTTCCCGTCGAATCCCGGAATCATGACGGCGCGGTTGCGGCAGGGGAGTACGGTTTCAGACAGCCAGACGACTTTCGTGGGCTCCATCGGCAGCGTGTTGTCCATGCGTCGTTTCTGCGCGCGGCCTTCAAATGGTGAACCGGAGTGGATCGAAATCCGTAACGCATCTTCTTTGCCAGTGACTCTCACCAAAGTCCGTGTGGAAGGACATGTGCTGCATGGAGCCTTGGATCCCGGCGCCGCCGTGGTGGTGGGAAAGGATTCCGGTGAGATCAGTGAATGGCAGCCCGGTGCGGAAATCATGTCCACCACTTCATGGTCCTATCTGCGCAACAGCGGCGACACCTTGCGTGTCAACTGGGACAACAAAGTGGTATTGGACAGTCTCATCTATGGCGCGGCTGCAGAACCGCATGAAGCTTGCGCCAGTTCAGGAAGCGATGAGAATGCCGCTTCCGCATCCGGATATGCGTTGGAGCTTTCCTCCAAGCATTGGCATTACTCTGCTGAACCATTGGAAATCAGCGTGCAAGCTCCAAGTACCGGAGCTTACGATCTCCTCCTTTACGATCTGGATGGTTTTGAAATATGCGCCCCGCTCCGCAACAACATCGGTCCCGTCAAGTTTCAGGTTTCCGTGAACGATTGCCCCATGCTGCTGCGCCGTTCCGGTTCCATGTTGTTGCAGTTGAAACCAAAAAGTTCGACACCCGTGCGCAAACTACTGCGCGTGGATCGCTGAAGGAGGATGTCATGTCATTTCGAAACCAACTGTCTACGTGGATGTTTCTGTTGCCGTTCGTCGCCTTCGCTGCATTGCCGCGCATTCCGTTTTCCGGTGCGTTTGGAGCGACCGATGGCGCAGGCGCCGTGGTGGGATGGGAACGACAAGGATTGGGCATCAACCCGGCGGCAGGAGATCCGAATACGATGGGGGTTTCCTTTTCCGGTTACTCGCCTTTCGGCATCGAGGATATCAAGGTGACGGAAGCTTCGGCATCTTGGGATGCTGCGCATTGGGGAGCCTCGCTGGCGTATCGTGGAATGTTTTCGTCCGAGGTTGGTTCTGCTTATGCATGGGAGGCGCAAAGCTCGGTCCGGCCGGGCTGGGGAATCGCTGCGGGCCTTTCAGGACAGTATCAGAACGATGAAGACGTATCCACATTCGGAGGTGGAGCCGGACTTTTGTGGAGCCGGTTTTCATTTCTGACGTTGGGTGGTAAAGCAGAAATCCTTACCTCAGAACGGGGTGATGAGTTCAAATCGGGATGTGGCGGAGATGTCGGTGGAAATTTTGCTGAAGGTTACGGATTGAGATTGAGCGCCGAGGGGTATTACAGTACGCTCGATCCTTTGGAGCTTCGCTTCGGGGCACTGCTAAGGCTTCACTCGTTGCTTTCAGTTTACAGCGGTTGGACGCCTCAAGCCCAGACGGTGGCGTTGGGAATTCGCTTCGGCATGGGGAACTGGGAAGGATTCTCAGCATTGCGACGCCATGCGGTTTTGGGAACTACTCCGGTTCAAGGGTTGCGTTGGCGACGAAAAATCGGATCCTGATGAAATTGGTTTGAAATAAACAATTGCCTGCTCCAAAAAGATGTTGCGCGACTTTGCGGTCGGGCGTATCTTGAATCAATTCCGGTCACGGGAAGCTTCGAAACACCACCCTCAGGAGGTTTCAATGGTTCAAGTCAATAATGCGGCAATTCTCATCGCGGTTGTCGTGAATTTCGTGCTTGGTTGAGTTTGGTATGGCCCCTTGTTCGGCAAGGCATGGGCCAAGGAAATGGGCATGTCCATGGATCAGAAACCCGCCGCCGGGGTGATGATCAAGGGTATGATCATCATGGTCATCGGTTGTTATCTGACCGCGATGGTGCTGGCGCATAATGCGGCCGCGTGGAGCATGGTTCCGGGTATGAGTCTCAGCGATATATCCGCGGTGAAGTTTGGCTTCATGGGCGGTTTCTTCACGTGGCTGGGATTCTATGTGCCGCAGCATTTGAGCGGTGTGGCTTGGGAAAACAAGTCCTGGAAGCTGTTCGCCATCAACGTGGCCTACGCTTTTGTGGCCTTGCAGGTCGTGAGCCAGATTCTCTCGCACATGATGCCGAAATAAGTCCGTTGAATCCCCGGTTTCGTATGGCCGAAGCCGGGGATTTATCTTGTGGATGTGACGCTCTTTTCCGCTGTTGAATCCTTTCTCGATCACCTCCGCGCAGAGCGTGCGGCGTCAGTGCATACGATTGCAGCTTATCGCCGGGATTTGCAAAAGCTTCTCGATCACCTCAAGTCGGATATTCCCGCTGCGTCCCTGGACAAGCCGCGTCTGCAGATTTTTCTGATTGATCTGGTGAAAACGGGATTGAAGCCGTCGAGCCAATCGCGTTGCGTGGCATGCCTCAAAAGTTTCGGGAAATTTCTCGCTTCGCATGGGATGGCGGAAAAAAATCCAGCGCAGGGCTTGCGGTTTCCCAAGAAGGAGCAACAGTTGTTCGCGGTCGCTGGCGAGGAGCTGCTGACGGCGTCTTTGGAACCATCATCCGATATGGATCCGTTCATCGACCAGCGTGATCGATTGTGCATGGAACTTTGCTACGGCTCCGGTTTGCGTCTCGCGGAACTGATCGGACTCAAGTGGGGGGATTTCATCCAGGGTGGATCCATGGTGCGTGTGTTGGGCAAAGGCAACAAGACCCGTGTCGTTCCTGTGACGCGCGGTTCCCGCGATGCCCTGGATTCCTACCGCAAGGTCTGTTCGGATCGCGGTTTTTCGCCACGGGGCCCGCTGCTGTTGAATCACAAGGGTATGCCGCTCGGGCGCCGCACCGTACAACGCGCCGTCGAGGCTCGATTACAAGCACAGGGCCGGAAAGGGAAATCTTCCCCGCACGTGCTGCGGCATTCCTTCGCCACGCACCTTCTCGATCACGGCGCGGATTTGCTGGCGGTAAAGGAGATGCTGGGCCATTCGTCATTGTCGACCACACAGAAGTACACGCACGTTTCCGTGAAACGGCTGAAGGAAATCATCTCGGTAAAACACCCGAGGGGATGAGAAGAGGAATATGCGGATTAAAGGCATGGTCATGGCGGCAGCACTCGCAGCTTTCCCTGTGGGAGCTCAGGTTTCATCCGGAGCATACAACGGATACCTGCTCTACAGCGTCAGCACCACCAAGACGACCTATCTGCGGAACAACAATGGCGATGTGCTGCACTCCTGGACCCACACCACGGGATCCGGGTATTCCTCGAAACTTCTGGCCGACGGAACCTTGATTCGCGGGGCGGTGTCCACGGCGACAGGCATCACGGGTGCGGGCGCTACCGGCGTGATCGAAGCTGTAGGAAAAACGGGCAATATCCTCTGGCAGTTTCCTTACAAGAGTTCCAACTACGTCCTGCATCATTATATCGAAGTGATGCCCAATGGCCATGTGCTGGGAATCGCTTGGGAGGTGAAGACGCGGACGCAGGCGCTGGTGGCCGGCGTCAACTCCAGCGGCAACATCTGGCCGGATGAAATCATCGAGGTGGCGGGTCCTGATAAATCTTCGTCATCGGCGCGTATTGTTTGGGAATGGCATGCCTGGGATCACCTGGTGCCTGCTGCGCAGGCCGCAGCCAATCCACAGCGCTTCAGCGTGGCACTGCGTGCCAGCGGCACCGCAGCGAACGCCGCCATAACCGGTGATTGGATGCATCTCAACGGCATCAGCTATGATCCCGTCCGCGATGAGATTGCCTTCAGCTCCCATTCGTTCAACGAGATCTATGTGATCGATCACAGCACCACCACCGCAGAGGCCGCAGGACGAACCGGGGGCCGGCGTGGCAAGGGCGGGGATCTGCTGTATCGCTGGGGGGCTCCTTCCAATTACGGCGCGCCCGGCAAAACTTTCTTCGATATCGTGCACGAACCGGCCTTTGTGCCCGACGGTCTTCCCGGCGCTGGCCACATCGTGGTCATCAACAACGGCGTGACGGCCCAGCAGAGTCGCTGTGTCGAGATCGCCTTGCCGCGCGATTCCGCCGGCAATTTTTCGCGCATTCCGGATTCTGCCTTTGGGCCGGCCGCTCCATCGTGGGCTTTCACGACGGCGGGTTACTATAACCCGCACACGGGAAGCGCACAACGCCTGCCCAATGGGAACACGCTGTGCGTGGAATCAGAGGACTCCGGAAAGGTTTGGGAGATCACACCCGCCGGTGCAGTCGCTTGGCTGTACAGAACCTCAACGACGACAGCCGGACAGAATACGATGACCGGCAGCGCGTACAAGTATGCTCCCGACGACCCGGCGATTGTGGCGTTGATTGGCGCCACGGCTATTCGGAATCCGTTGCTCCATGGGATCTCGCCCGGAGAAGCGCGTCGAACACGGCGCTTCATCGAGTTTCGCGGCGTGACGGGTACCCGGATTGAAGTGTATTCCACGGAAGGAAGGAGACGCTTCTCCACTATCCCGACGACGGACGATTTCCGCTGGCCTGTCGCATCACCACGCGAATATTATCTCGTGCGGATCATTCGTGACGGAAAAGTGCGAACCACGGGATTGGCGCCGTCGCTCTAAGCATGTCTAGAGTACCGATTTCAGTTCCTGTAAGAAAAACCGGTTCTGTTCCGCCGTGCCGATGGTGACGCGGCACCAGTCAGGCAGGCCGAAGCTTTTCAGCGGTCGCATAATCATCCCGCGCTTCATCAAGTCCTCGCACAGTTCCACCGCCGGGCGTGGCACGCGGAAGCAGATGAAATTCGCTTCGGTAGGAAGAAAGAACAGCCCCAGTTTTTTAAACCCGGCTTCGAGCTGCTTTTTGCCTTTCTGATTCACGGAGAGTGAGCGACGGACGAAGGCTTTGTCCTTCAGGGCTGTCAACGCCGCAGTTTGCACCAGCAGGTTCAGGTTGAAAGGTGTTTTCACGCGTAGTGTTTCGCGGATGATGGCTGCATCACCGATGCCGTATCCGAGTCGCAGTCCAGCCAGCCCGTACAACTTGCTGAAGGTGCGTGACACGATCAGGTTGGGATACCGCTTCATCAATTCCAGGCAGTGTGGAAAATCCTTTGCCGTCGAATAATCGGCATAGGCTTCGTCCACGACGACAAGGCATTGGCGCGGGGCTTTGCGCAATAGCGATTCAAGTTCCTTGTGCGTGAAATGATTGCCTGTGGGATTGTTGGGGTTGCACAGGAACATCATCTTGGGTTTGAGTTTTAAAGTCTTTTCAAATCCCGTGAGGTCATAGCGGAAATTCCGTAGAGGAACCTTGACGATTTTTCCGTCCAGCACGCGCCCGGAGAATTCATATTCTGAAAAAGTGTTTTCCGACACGATGACCCGTTCGCCGGGTTTGACGAACGCCAGCGCCAGCATCAGCAGCACTTCATCGGAACCGTTGCCGACCATGACTTGTTCGGGGTTGACCTTGTAGGCTGCCGCGAGAGCCTTGCGTACTTCGCGGTTCGATCCGTCCGGGTAAAGCGAAACACGCGGCATGGCCTTAGCGACGGCCTTGAGCACGTTGGGGTTTGCCCCAAGCGGATTTTCATTGGAGCCGAGCTTCACAATGCGCTTGGGATTGTATTGCGCGCGCACGTCCTCGATGGATCGGCCAGGGACATAGGGCTTGAGCGCCTGAATGCCGGGGCGGGCGAGCCGGAGTATTTCGGCGTCGGTGAAAGCTTGGGAGGGTTTGGAGACAGGCATTTCAGCCAAAATATTACCTTCTCCCCCTCTGAGAGAGGCATTTGTGGAGAAGATTTCCATTACCCTTCCGGACGGAAAGGCGCTTGAGGCTGAAGCCGGTGCGCCGTTGTCCGACACGATCAAATCCATCGGCATGGGCCTGTTCCGCGATTCCATCGCCGCCATGTGGAACGGCGTGCAGGTGGATCTGTCCTATCAACCCGCCGAGTCCGGTGCGTTGAAGGTGATCACCTCCAAAAGCCCGGAAGCGGTAGAGATCATCCGTCACTCGACCGCGCATCTCATGGCGCAGGCGGTCACCGAATTGTTTCCGGGAACCTTGCTCACCATCGGTCCCGTGATCGACAATGGATTCTATTACGACTTCGACTCCAAGCACGCCTTCTCGCCCGAGGATTTCGAAGTCATCGAAAAACGCATGGCCGTGCTGGCCGCGCAGGATATTCCCGTGGTGCGCAGCGAGAAACCTCGTCTCGAAGCCATCCAGTATTTCAAGGAAGCCGCGCACGCCGAACCCTACAAGGTCGAACTGCTCGAAGGTTGGGACAGCGCGAGCGTGAGCTTTTATACGCAAGGCTCCTTTTCGGATCTCTGCCGCGGCCCGCACGTGCCTTCGACCGGCAAGCTCAAGCATTTCAAGTTGCTCTCCGTGGCCGGCGCCTATTGGCGTGGCGATGTGAAGCGTCCCATGTTGCAGCGCGTCTATGCCACGGCGTTCACCAGCAAGGAACAGCTCGAAGCGCATCTCTTCCAGATCGAGGAAGCCAAGCGCCGCGATCACCGCAAGCTGGGCCGCGAGCTGGATTACTTCCACTTCGACGAGAATTCTCCGGGCATGATTTTCTGGCATGCGCGTGGCTGGGGACTGTACCAGAACCTGATGAACTACGTCCGCGCAAAGCTGAGTCGCAACGGGTACATCGAGGTGCGTACTCCCGAAGTCGTGGACATCGGTTTGTTCACCAAGTCTGGACACGTGGGGAACTATTCCCACAACATGTTCTTCACGGAAAGCGAAAACCGCAAGTATGTGATCAAGCCCATGAACTGCCCATGTCACATCGAGGTGTTCAATCAGGGCCTCAAGAGTTTCCGTGATTTGCCTTTGCGCATCGCGGAGTTTGGCAAGTGTCACCGCAATGAGCTGGCTGGAACCATGCACGGCCTCATGCGCGTACGCGGGTTCACGCAGGATGATGCGCACATCTTCTGCGCCGAAGATCAGATTGCGTCCGAAGTCGCCGCGTTCTGCAAGCTGTTGCAGGAAGTGTATGCCGACTTCGGCTTCCACGACATCGTGGTGAAGTTGTCGGATCGTCCGCCTCAGCGCGTGGGCGACGATGCGGTGTGGGACAAGGCCGAAGAAGCTTTGCGCCAAGCTTGCGCAGCTGCAGGGATGACTTACGAGTTGAATCCAGGCGAGGGAGCTTTTTACGGTCCCAAGCTGGAATTCACCTTACGCGACAGCCTGGGCCGCGAATGGCAGTGTGGCACCATTCAGGTCGACTTCAACCTGCCGCGGCTGTTGGGGGCCGAGTACGTCGGCTCCGACTCGGGTCGGCATCATCCGGTCATGCTGCACCGGGCCATTCTGGGGTCCTTGGAACGATTCATCGGCATCCTGATCGAGCATTTCGCCGGGGATCTGCCCATGTGGGTCAATCCCCAACAAGTGCGCATTTTGCCCGTTTCCGAGAAATATCTGGATATTTGCCGTGAAATCGAAGGGAAAATTCGGGACGCCGGGTTTGCCTGCGAGGTGGACGGACGCAACGAAAAGATCGGTTTCAAGATTCGGGAAGGGGAGAAAGACAAGGTTCCTTATCTCTTCATCGTGGGGGAAAAAGAGGCCGGATCGGGTCAGGTTTCCGTGCGCAAGCGCAAGGACGGCGACCTTGGCAGCTTTGCTTTAGACGCGATTTTGGAAAAATTTAGATTTGAGGTTTCACGCAAGGGCCGCACAGACGCGGCTGCGTGAAGGTTTAACACAGGAAAGGCCCAGATTGCTTAAACGACGTCCGTTTTTTATTCCCCCTAAAGAAACCATCCGCATTAACGAACATATCCGAGTTTCAGAAGTCCGGGTTGTCGACCACGACGGCGGCCAGCTGGGCGTTCTCCCCACGTATATCGCCGTAGAAAAAGCCAAGGAACGCGGTCTGGATTTGGTGGAAGTCTCCCCGAATTCCGCGCCTCCGGTGTGCCGAATCATGGATTTTGGCAAGTACAAATTCGAAATCGCGAAAAAACAAAAGGCTTCCAAAGCCAAACAGCATGTCATCAAGGTCAAAGAGCTCAAATTTCACCCTAAGACCGGTGAAAATGACTACAATTACCGCCTCGTTCAGGCCAAAGAGTTCCTGGAAAAAGGCTATAAGGTCAAGGCAACCGTCGTGTTCCGCGGCCGTGAAATGGCCCACATGGAATACGGAGCTCGCTGGCTGAAGAAGATGACAAGCGACCTCGAAGGGGTTGGCGTGGCCGAGACGAATACCATCGTCGAAGGCCGGAACGTCATGGTGATCTTTGCTCCGTCCAAGACGGGAAGCAAGCCCAAGAAACCCGAGGTCAAGCCGGAAACCGCTCCGGCATCGGCGCCACAAGCACCGGCACCCGCGGCGGAGTGAAGAGAGGAAACGTTTTATGCCGAAGATGAAAACCCACAGCGGAGCCAAGAAGCGGTTTCGCGTCACGGCCTCCGGGAAGTTGAAGTACCGCGGCGCCAACCTGAATCACATCAACGCCAAGAAGAAGCCGGAACGCAAGAACCGCATCGGTGGCGCGCACTACGTTGATCCGTCGATGGAAGCCAACATCAAGCGCCTGCTGCGCATCTAAAGGTTCCATCCGGTCCCGCACAAGCAATAAGGAAAGTCTGCCATGCCAAGAAGTACATACCGGGTTCCTGCACGGGCCCGCAGAAAGAAAGTTCTCAAGGCCGCCAAGGGTTACTTCGGTCGCCGCAAGTCGAACTTCAAGCTCGCCAAGGAGGCGGTCGATCACGCGCGCCAGTATGCCTATGCGCACCGCAAGGATAAGAAGGCGGTCTTCCGCTCCCTGTGGATGGTTCGCATCAACGCCGCGGCCCGCGAGCTGGGCATCAGCTATTCGCGCTTCATCGCCGGACTCAAGAAGGCGCAGGTCGAACTCGATCGCAAGATCCTTGCGGATCTCGCGCTCTCCGACGCCGGCGCATTTTCGAAGCTGGTAGAAGTCGCCAAAGCGGCATAAACCGCGCTTCTGGACACTTTGTTTGCCCCTCTTCCGTCAACGGGAGAGGGGTAATTTTTTTACCCTTCCATCAACTTGATTATGGATTCCGCAAAAGATCTCGAAGAACTGAAAACGCGGCTGCTGGCCGACTTGGGAAGTGTTTCCGCAGCGTCCTCTCTTCAGGATTTGAAGGTCAAATACCTCGGTAAAAAAGGCGAGATCTACGGCTTGATGCGCGGCATGGGCGCTTTGCCCGCCGAGCAGCGCCCTGCCTTCGGGCAAAAGGTGAATGAACTCCGCGATTTGGCGGAAGCCGAGTTTGCGAAACTGGAAGCGAAGGCAGAAGAACAGGCTATCGCCGCGAAGCTGTCACAAAGCACGCTCGACCCGACCTTGCCCGGCATCCGCACGGAAATGGGCCATCTGCACCCGTTGTCGCAGGTACGCGAGGACACGATCCGGTTTTTCCAGAACCTGGGATTCGAATTGGCCGAAGCACAGGAAGTGGATCACGAGTGGTACAACTTCGAGGCGCTCAACATTCCGCCGGAGCATCCTTCGCGCGACATGCACGACACGTTCTATGTGGAC
>OMJM01000064.1 GCA_900299345.1 bacterium
GTCGTGTGCAGAATTCCATCTTCGGACAGATCGTCAACGTGGCCACCTGCCATGATTGCGGTGGAATGGGTCAGCAGATCCAAACCCGTTGTACGAATTGCTCTGGCAGTGGCCGCGTGTTGGAAGAAGTCACCATTCCCGTTGAAATTCCCGCGGGCGTGGAAGAAGGACAGTATCTCACCTTGCGCGGCGAAGGCAACCGCGGCCCGAATGGCGGAGCCGCCGGGGATTTACTGGTCGTGATTCACGAAGAGAAGGACGGCTTTTTCGAAAGACACGGATCGGATCTCCACTGTACGGTGGAAATTCCGTTCACGGTGCTCGTGCTGGGGGGTGACATCCGTGTTCCCACGCTTGAGGGAGAAGTCGAACTCAAGATTCCAGCCGGAACGCAGAGTGAAAAGCAGATGCGACTGCGCGGCAAGGGATTGCCGGAGCTGCAATCCGCGGGCCACGGCCATCTTTACGTGAAACTGCATGCGCACACACCGGAAACCTTGGGCGCCCGGGAAACTGAATTGTTGAAGGAACTGAAAGCGATCTGGGAAGGTCCCCAACAGCCCAAGGGCTTCAAGGATCGCGCCAAGTCCTTTTTCTCCTAAGCGACGAACACATGGAAACGACGGAAGTCAAAACCATCGAACCCAAGGCCTCCAAAGTCTTCATCCTCGACAGCGATGCCGGGTTGAAGAAGGATGTTTTCGATGCGTGGTCGCTTCCGGACACCCATCTCATGGAAAGTTCCGGAGGCCAGAATGCCATCCGTATTCTGAGCCAGGGCGACATCGCAGTGATGTTTCTCTCCACGGATTTTCTGACCATCGACAATCTCGACATTCTCACCTTGGCGCGTGAGCGCAATCCCGGCATCGAAATTTTCCTGCTGGCCACGATGCGCGACACCTCCAAGGCTGAGGCTGCGGTGCAGCGCGGAGCACATTCGTTTCTGATCAAACCGGTGAACGTCAAACTGCTGGAGTCCATGGCGCGCAAGGCATTGTCGCGCTCCCTTAACCTTCGCAATGTTCGCGAACTGCGCGAGCACGTGCTGGAGGATTTGCTGGGTTCCACCACGGCGATGAAGAAAATTCTACGCACCTTGCTCAAGGTCGCGCCCACGGACAGCACCATGCTGATTTCCGGCGAGAGCGGCACGGGCAAGGAATTCGTGGCCAATATCATCCATAGTCTTTCCAGCCGCAACGAGGAACATTTTGTCGCGGTGAACTGCGGCGCAATCCCGGAGAATCTCGTGGAGGCCGAACTTTTCGGATCCAAGAAGGGTTCCTACACGGGATCGGTTGCGGATAAAAAAGGCCTTTTCGAAATGGCGGACAAAGGAACGCTGTTTCTGGACGAGGTCGGGGAATTGAGTCTCGCGACGCAGGTCAAGTTGTTGCGCTTCCTGCAAGAGCGGGAATTCCGCCGCGTGGGAGAAACCGAAAACCGTTCCGTGGATGTGCGTATCATTGCCGCTACCAACCGCGATCTGCATCAAGCCATTTCCGAAGGCCGTTTTCGCGAGGATCTCTACTATCGCCTCAGCGTGTTTCATTTGACCCTGCCGCCCTTGCGCGATCGGCGGGGTGCGATTCCAGGTTTGATCCGCACCTTCGTGAAGAAGTATGCGGCGCAGCAGAAGAAGGACATTCTCGGTATCGCCAAGAATGCCGAGGCTGTTTTGATGACTTACGGATATCCGGGAAACATCCGCCAACTCGAGAACATCATCGAGCATGCAGTGACGTTGTGTGAAGGCGACCACATCCTGCTGGAAGATCTTCCGGAATATCTCACCGGGCCGGAGAATGCTCCGCCCATGCTGGCTTTACCTAAAAACGAGGAACCCACAATGGAAAATCCCGATTCACTGATTCCGCTCGCCGAGCTGGAGAAGAATTACATCCGCAAGGCGCTGGAGATTTGTCAGCGCAACCATACCGAGGCCGCGCGCCGTCTGGGCATTTCGCGATCCACCTTGTGGCGCAAGCTCAAGGAGCTCGGAATGGCCGAAGCGAACGCCGCTCCGGCGACCTGATTAGTAGCGGTAGTGCTCGGGCTTGTACGGCCCTTCCACGGCCACGCCGATGTAATCGGCCTGGTCTTTTGACAGCGTGGTGAGCTTCGCGCCGATCTTGCCGAGGTGCAGACGCGCAACTTCCTCGTCCAGCTTTTTCGGCAGCACGGTCACGCCGATGGGACGGCTGTCCTTGGTGGACCACAGTTCCATTTGCGCGAGGCACTGGTTGGTGAAGCTGTTGCTCATCACGAAGCTCGGGTGGCCGGTGGCGCATCCGAGGTTCACCAGACGGCCTTCCGCCAGCATGTAGATGCTGTGTCCGTCGGCAAACGTGTAACGATCGACCTGCGGTTTGATGTTCAGTTTCTTGATACCCGCGACCGCTTCCAGTTTGGAAACCTGAATCTCGTTGTCGAAGTGACCGATGTTGCACACGATGGCCTGATCCTTCATCTTGGCCATGTGCGCCGCGGTGATGATATCCTTGTTGCCGGTCGTGGTCACGTAGATGTCCCCGAAGCCGAGCGTATCCTCGATGGTCAACACGCGATAACCTTCCATCGCGGCCTGTAAGGCGCAGATGGGATCGATTTCCGTGACGATCACCTGCGCACCCTGTCCGCGCAACGACTGCGCGCAACCTTTGCCCACGTCGCCATAACCGCACACCACGGCCACCTTGCCGGAGATCATCACGTCCATGGCGCGGTTGAGTCCATCCACCAAGGAGTGGCGGCAGCCGTACAGGTTGTCGAACTTGGACTTGGTGACACTGTCGTTCACGTTGATGGCCGGGAACAGGAGCTTGCCCGCCTTGGCCATTTCATACAGGCGATGAACGCCTGTGGTGGTTTCCTCGGAAACGCCCTTCAGATCCTTCACGATGGTGTGAAAGATTCCGGGTTGTTCCTTGGCGATTTTTTTCAGAAGATCCTTGATGACCTTGACCTCATGGTTGTCGGACGGGGAGTCGACCCACTTGTCACCGTTCTCCATCTCATAACCCTTGTGGATCAACAAGGTCACGTCACCGCCGTCGTCCACGATCAATTGCGGACCCTTGTTGCCGGGGAACACGATGGCTTGCCACGTACAGTCCCAGTATTCTTCCAGCGTCTCACCCTTCCAAGCGAACACGGGCGTGCCCGTGGCTGCGATGGCCGCAGCAGCGTGATCCTGCGTGGAGAAAATATTGCATGAAGCCCAGCGAACGTCGGCGCCCAACTGTTTGAGAGTCTCAATCAGCACGCCCGTTTGGATCGTCATGTGCAGAGATCCCGTGACGCGCACGCCAGCCAGAGGCTTTTTGGGTCCGTACTTTTCACGTGTAGCCATGAGTCCGGGCATTTCATGCTCGGCGATGTCCAGTTCCTTGCGGCCGAAGTCGGCCAGGCTGATATCTCGGACTTTGTAGTCGGTGCTCATCTCTCTTATCCTCTCGTTTTTTTTCGTTGGGGCGGGATAATCCCGCCCTTACATCTTACGCCGTCACCAGTTCGGGCAGTTGGGTGCCAGCTTTGAGGTGCTTCTCCGCTGCCGAGCGCAGCGCAGCAGCCTTGTCCGTGCGTTCCCACGTGAAGGCGTCACCTGTGCGGCCGAAGTGGCCGTGGATGGCAGTTTGCTTGTAGCGCGGCTTGAGCAGATCCAACATGCGCACGATACCGGCAGGTGTGAGATCGAAGTGCTCTTGTACCAAGGTTTCCAGTGCTTCGGGGCCGATCTTGCCCGTGCCGAAGGTATCCACGTAAATCGAAACGGGTTTGGGATAACCGATGGCGTAAGCCACCTGTACTTCGCAGCGATCCGCAAGACCCGAGGCCACAACGTTCTTCGCGACATAACGCGCCGCGTAAGCCGCCGATCGATCGACCTTGGATGGATCCTTGCCGGAGAAGGCGCCGCCGCCATGACGACCCATGCCGCCGTAGGTGTCCACGATGATCTTACGACCAGTCAGTCCGCAGTCGCCCATGGGTCCACCCACCACGAAACGACCTGTGGGGTTGATGAGGAAGCGCGTGTTGGCATCGAGCAGGTTCGCAGGAATGACCTGCTTTACGCACTGAGTAATCACTTCGCGCGAAAGGGTTTCGTGATCCACCTTCTCGTCGTGCTGTGTCGAAATCACCACTGTGTCGATGCGTTTGGGCTTGCCGTCCACGTACTCCACGGTGACCTGGGATTTGGAGTCGGGGCGCAACCATGTGAGTGTATTGTTCTGGCGGAGTTGCGCAAGCTTTTCCATCAGGCGATGCGAAAGGTGAATCGGCATTGGCATGAGCACGTCAGTTTCGCGAACCGCGAAGCCGAACATCATGCCCTGGTCGCCCGCGCCTTGTTCCTTGAACATTCCTTCGCCTTCGCTCACGCCCTGCGAGATGTCCGGGCTTTGCTTGTCCAGCGCGATGGTCACGCCGCAGGTCTTGTAGTCGAAGCCTTTGTTGGCGTCGTCATAGCCGGTGCGCTTGATGGCTTCGCGCACGGTGTGTTGAAAGTCGATGTTGGCCTTGGTGGTGATCTCCCCCGCCACGACCACGAGTCCGGTCGTGATCAAGGTTTCGCAGGCGACCCGGCTTTTCGGGTCCTGTTCGAGCATAGCGTCGAGGATAGAATCGGAAATCTGGTCGGCCATTTTATCAGGGTGGCCCATGGACACGGATTCGGAAGTAAAGAGTTGGCGGGACATGGTGTTTTCTCCTTGGGGGAAGTAATGTACATATTCCGGTGAATATGTACATCGTCTTATCGCGATGTATCGATATGAAATGCTCTTTCCAATAAAAAACCCCAAAAATTGTCTTTTTGGGGTTTAGAACAGAAATTCTACGAGTTAAATCTTGACAGCCAGTTTCATGGCCCAATACCAATCGCTGGGAGTTGTGTACATCTCCCAGTTGGTTTTTCCAAAACTGGCCCAGTCCCAAGACCGTGCATGATCGCTGGCTGCTTGAGCAGATAGTGTGACACCACGAACCAAAGTGCGTTCTGCATAAACCGTCCATTTCCAATTGTCTTTGTCCCAATCCGTGGGATAATAGCCGGTTTCAAAGTAAGGAACAGGCACCTGTTGATACCCTCCGGAATTTGTAGTTGCATAGGCAGGCAACAAGCGGGAAGGGTAATATTCTGCCTCAAGAGAAAGCACATCAAGCAATTTGAATGCGGGTAAATTGAACCCCACCATCATGGGTGTGCGCTCCATTCTGTCTTTGTAGTAAACCGGGTAATTCTTCACACCGAGGATGGCTGCTTCACCATAAATGATCAAGTCTTTCGGTCCAAAAACGTTGGATCCTATGAAATACTTGGGGTCGAATGAAAAATAGAGCACAGGCTTGATCGCCTGAGCGGTCAGATCGTGCATTTTGGGCCTGTTAGCGGGCAACAACCCTTTCACGCTATCAATGACAACGAGGGCTCGTTCTGCGCTAGCAAATTCCTTGGCTAGCTGGGCGGAGTCTGCAGACGAAAGGGAGTTTGATTTTGATCCTTCCGGTTCGCAATTGCAGCGTTTATCCCAGCTGACAGAATCTGCTGCGGAAAGTGTCGTAGAGTTGAGTTTTTCACGAATTCCTTCTTGAAGTCGAGAGTAATAGTCAGTGCCTACGATGCCACCACTTTTGTCATCAAAGGGGTAGGAAATGCCGTCCACCTCAAAATAATGCGCGGTCATTGTAGGAGGATCGAAATTGCTTAGGGCGCGTGATATTTGAACACCACCGCCTATTTTCAACATGTTTTGGTAGTTGATGCGTGCCATATAGGTCAAGTTCAAATCGTAAATCGGAGTCATTTCCGTTTCCAATGTGACCAGTACTTCATGCGAAAACATCCCCAAAGTCTGGCTGAGTTTGAGCCCGGTAAGATTGACACTGTTGTTGCCGACGTAACCGAACGCGTTGCCGGTTTGAATAAAACCAGGATAAGCCCAACTGCGGAACATGTACTCTCCCAGATTTCGGGAATTCTCGTTGTACTTGTAGTTGAAAATTCCGAAGTCAACCTTTAAAAAAGGGTGGGCCAGTTCTCCAAAGATATAGCTGGCGTCCAAACGTGGCAGACTGATGTAAACATTGCGAACGTAGTTTTGAGGGAACGCGTTTGGATTGAGAGAGGAATAGTAGGTTGCAGCTACCATCACTTCGAGCGCCAACCGCTCATTTTTCTTGACTTGGAATCCAATGCTACCACCGGTAGGGAGAATCCAAAGATCGTCGAAACCCTCCAGATGCCGTATATGTTCCCCACCTTTTACAACACGCGTGCCTTCTTGGAATATTGATAAAACAGGTCTCGAAAACTCGATGCTATCCTTGGCTTCTTCAGCAAAAAGTGGATGAAACAAAAATGATGTCAGCGTTAGTGCTGAAAAAAATGCGCTACTTCGCATGAAACTTTCTCCTTTGCGTTTGACCTGACACTTGAAATTTTTTCCTGTTCGATGGGCCACCCCTCCGCCTCTTGAACAGGCAAAAGAGTGGCAGGAAAAATCATGAACTCATGAGGTCCATGTGGGAAAGGTTATTTCCCTTTGACGATGCTCTCCCTGATTTTTTTGCCGTCTTTCCATATCGTGAGAATCCGGGGTGAATTCGCGAAATGTCCCGGCAGAAAAAAACGATCGGAATGTTGCACGGCATGCGCAGAATAACGGAAACCGCGGACATCTTCCACGCTGATGGTATAATCACCCTGTTCGGAGAAGAAAACGGAAAGTCCATCCTTGTTCGCGACGATTTTTGCCTGATACCTTGGAACTATCGTGTTGGACGAGACGCCAGTCCCCCCTACCGGGAAAAGATTCGTGGAAAAGCTTAGCGTGTCGATCAACGTCGTATCTCCGCGTGCTGCCGAATCCCGATTTATGTAAGGCGATGTGGGGCCCCAAGGGTTCTGGGTTAATTTCTTGACGCGTATGTTGCGGTACTTCATCCATTTTTCACCGTGATCCTGGAGAAAAAAGCTTCCTGAATGTACGGTGTTGTAGACACCCAAACCATTGTACTTGCTCGCGGCATATGCGGCATTCCACTGTGTCGAACCTTTTCGGTACTCAAGCAGACGCAGCCCATTGCCATAATGCGCAGCGCGCGCTCCCCACGAAATGACACGTGATTGGTTCCAATGACCTTCTTTCTGAACCCAGCTTGGGGAAAGATCCGCATTTCTCCGGCCGGGGAGCATGGCGGTGATGAGATAGTTGGTGCCTGCAGTGGTGGTAAGCGTTTTCCACTCCGAAGTGAATTCCGAATTGCAAAGTTGGTATTCAGGAGCAGAATAATTGTTACCCGTATTCACGCTTACCTTGTAGTAATACAACAAACCGGCGTTTCCTGACAAACCTTGCACGGCCTGCCATTCGACCTTCCAGTCGAAATTCAAATAAGTGCTGTCATTGGTGAAAATGCTGTTGCCGCTTCCGGCTACTTCAAGCATATTGGAATCCGGATTTGTGCTTTTGTGCGAATCTCCATTATCCAAACCACCATTTGTCTTAGAAACGATAGCCCAATTACTACCCGGATTTCCGGGGTTGGTCGTGCTGCTGTTGGTCTTCCATCCTGTAAAATCCAATCCATTCCAAAGCAAAACATATCCGTCTGCTTGTTCTTGTGACGTTAGGGTGTTGTTAACGGGCAAGGTATCGAGTCGATACCCACCGTCAATGCTTTGAGTCATCGCACAGGTTGCGGCGATGGAAGAAACGATCAGAATATTCCGAAATCGCATTGTCCAATTCATGTTTCTCTCCCGAAGACAAAGAGCCCCCACAAAGGGTTTTAATAGTGGTCTATTAAGGTAAGTTCAACTTCAAATACAAGCGCGGTGTTTTTCGGGTTTTCGCAAGTTTTACCCTATGGGGCGCACGAAATTTTGCTTTTCACGCAAAAAAGCCCATGTCCAGCAAATCAATATGACGGTCACTAATGTCAGACACCCCATTCCATTGGTTTTGAGCGGGTGAAAGCCGAAAATCACGACCAAAAGTGCCAGCATGGTCAGATGCAGGACATAGATCTCAAGACTATGCCGACCCATTGCAAAAATCAACCTTGCCAAAAACTCCTTCATACTGGAAAACAAGAGTGAGAATAAATGCAAAAGTCCTAAATGAAATCCGAGACAAACCAAAGAAAGCAAGGGCTTCAGGTTGTAGTATCCCACCGTTTTTGCCACCCCGCCGGTCAGCGGTGGGGGCAGGATCCTTGTGACATCCATACGGCCCAGGCCGTAATTGAACAACGATTCATGTCCGTAATGCCAGGTGATTCCAACTGAAAGCACAAAAAGAATGGTGGCGATCCATGGAATCGAATACCTGAATTCTTGCCGTAGCTTACCCCATATTGCCCCTGCAAAGGTGAAAAGGCATAAAGGAAGTAGGGGACTGTTCCCGGCGATCCATGGAAAGACATGAATGTTTTTTGCGTCGAGAAGAACGAAAATCAAAACTCCTGCGATCAAGACAAGAGTTAGAGACGCTTTGGATGGCGGAAGAATCAGTAAGAAACCGGTGAGAAGGATCGCAAGAGCGATGGTGCAAAGGATTCCGCTCGAGATAAAAACATCCGGATAGCGGATTCCGCTTTCAAGCACGAAGAACAAGGCGGAGATTAGCCAGAGCCCTGCAGCGCGTTTCACCTGTCGGAAATACCACGTCTTTGAATCTCCTTGGAATTTCTGACGGGAATAGACAAGGGACAATCCGACCAGAAACAAAAACAAAGAAGGGATCAGGGGTTCCAAGAGCAGCAATTGTCGTGACCACTCCTGCCGCGCAGGAAAATCGATTAGGCGCGTGGTGTGCGCGGCCATCATTCCAAGAATTGCAAGGGTCCGCAAAGCGTCAATTCCGTGTTCACGTCCGGAATCGTCAACCCTCGTGTTCGGTGACATCAATCGATATCCGGAACGGCTTCCTCGTCGCCTTCCGCAGGCGCTTCTTCGGCGTCTTCACCCGCAGCGGCTCCTTCACCATCGTTTTCCTTTTTCACCGAGGGATTGAATTCCATGCGGCGCGCTTCCTTGGTGGCACCGAGCCGGAGAATTTCCGCGCAACTTTCGCAATAACCGAGCTCACGATCGATGGTGAACCGTTCCACCACCGCGTTGATGCCGCACTTGGTGCACATTTGCGGTTTGATGGATGTGCGTTTGAAGAAGGACTGATGTTGCAATTCCCTGTCGATGCGTTCAGCTAGTTCCTCTGGTGTTTCTTCAGAAGAGGCGTCCTTGCGTCGCGCTTGAAGATCAACGGGCGCTGGAGCGGCAAGAGTTTTGTCGCCGCGTTTGATCACCCGTTCTGTTCCGGGTTTTACTTCCATGAAGAAAAGCTTGGTGGGGCGCTTGACGGCAGGCTCGGTGGCAGGAGTTTCAACCGCCTTTCCCGCAGAGGCCTTGGCTGCCGCTGTTTTCTTCGGATCGGAAATTTTTGTCGTTGCCGCTTTAGGCAGAGCTTTTGAAGCCGCAACCGTCGGTTTGGCGGCTATCGGTGTTTTAGCCGGGGCTTTCGCAGGTTTCGCCGGGGGTTTGGCTGCAACGGCGGTTTTTTTCACCGCCGGCTTTTTCTTCGTCTTTTCCAACCTTATTTCACCTCGGTGATTTTCACATCAAGAATGGGATCGCCTTTTTCAACACGGGTCAGCACGTCGAACCCGGAAATCATCTTACCAAAGACATTGTAACGTCCCGCCAGCTGTGGTTGGGGGGTCTGGCAAATGAAGAATTGTGAACCCGTGGTGTTGGGGCCTGCGTTGGCCATGGCCAAGGTGCCGACATCCAGTTTCTGGCTCCCCGAACTCTCGTCGGGGATCGTATAACCCGGACCACCAGTTCCATCGCCCTTGGGATCCCCGCCTTGAATCATGAAACCCTGAATCACTCGATGAAAGGTGAGCCCCTTATAGAAGCCGGAGTCCGCCAGATGCGCAAAACTGGCGACGGTATTCGGGGTTTGTTTGAAATACAGTTCGAACTTCATCACGCCTTCATGCGTGGAAATTTCCGCCAGCATTTTTTGGACATGGGAATAGTCCCGGTTGAAGATCCGGGGTTTGGCTTGCCCAAAGGCCAGCAAAGGCAGTAAAACGAGGCTGAGGATCAAGGGAGTTTTTTTCATGCGGATTCCCATGTTTGATACGGAGATAGGAGGGGTAATTATACAACAAAATTAGGTACCTTTCACGCCCCTTCCGGGCAACTCATGCGACCGAATTCCGAGCGTATCCGCAATTTCTGCATTATCGCGCATATCGATCACGGCAAGTCCACCTTGGCCGACCGCATGCTCGAAATGACGGCCACCGTCTCCAAGAACGAGATGCAGGCACAAGTGCTCGACGACATGGATCTGGAGCGTGAACGGGGTATTACCATCAAGTCCCACGCCATCCGGATGCGTTATCCTCATCAAGGACAGGAATACTTCCTGAATCTCATCGATACGCCGGGTCATGTGGACTTTACCTATGAGGTTTCCCGCAGTCTGGCGGCTTGCGAGGGTGCGATTCTGGTGGTGGACGCGACTCAAGGCGTCGAAGCCCAGACCTTGAGCAACCTTTATCTTGCTCTCGAAAACAACCTGACCCTGGTTCCGATTCTGAACAAAATCGATTTGCCTTCGGCTCACCCGGATGATATCGCCCAAAGTCTGGGGGAATTGTTGGGTTACGATCCCGATCGCATCTTGCGGGTTTCGGCCAAGGAAGGGATCGGAATTCGGGAGCTCCTAGATCGAGTCATCGAAGAAATTCCTCCGCCCAAAGGCGACCGTTCCGTGCCACCGAGAGCGTTGATCTTCGATTCCAAGTTCGATTCCTATCGCGGAGCCATTGCCTACGTGCGTGTGTTCGATGGTATTCTGGAACAGAAGGCCCCGATCCGGCTTTGGGCCACGGGCAAGGAATACGACATCACTGAGCTGGGCATTTTAACGCTCGACCGGGTTCCCACGGAGGCGTTGGCCGCCGGCGAAGTCGGTTACGTCGTTGCCAACATCAAAAATGTTCAAGACACTAAAATCGGCGACACGATTGTTGATCGGCGGAACCTTCCCTCCGTCCCGCTGAAGGGTTACAAGGACATCAAGCCCATGGTGTTTGCCGGGATTTATCCCGTGGAAGCGTCGGATTTCGAGGACTTGCGCGATGCGCTCGAAAAACTGGCGTTGAATGATTCGGCGCTTTCCTGGCAACCGGAAACCTCGCAAGCTTTGGGTTTCGGTTATCGTGTGGGATTTCTCGGTCTGCTCCACATGGAAGTGGTGCGCGAGCGTCTCGATCGTGAATTCAACATGAATGTGATCTCCACGGTTCCGAACGTGGAATATCATGTGCAATTGTCCGACGGGTCGATGATTACCATCGAAAATCCCAGCAAGTTGCCGGATGCGGGACGGTATGAGGGCATCGAAGAGCCCTTCGTGAAATCGCAAATCATCGTTCCCAAGGAATATGTCGGCGGTGTGATGAAACTGGCCGAGGAAAAACGGGGAGTCTATCTCCACCTTGAATATCTCACACCCGACAAGGTGGACATCACCTATGAATTTCCACTGGGTGAGATCATGTTCGATTTCTTCGACAAGCTTAAGTCCGTGAGCAAGGGCTACGCCTCCTTCGACTACGAGCCCATCGGCTACCGCGAAGGCAACCTGGTCAAGCTCGATATTCTGCTCAACGGAGATCCGGTGGACGCATTTTCGGTCATCATTCATCGCGACAAGGCCTATTACTGGGGTAGCGCGCTTTGTTCCAAGCTCAAGGATTTAATTCCCCAGCAGCTCTTCGAAGTCGCCATTCAGGCCGCCATTGGTGGGCGGATTATTGCGCGCAGCACCGTCAAAGCTTTGCGGAAGAACGTGACCGCCAAGTGCTACGGCGGCGATATCACCCGCAAGCGCAAGCTGTTGGAAAAGCAGAAGGAAGGCAAAAAGCGGATGAAGGCCGTGGGTACCGTGGAGATTCCGCAGGAAGCCTTCCTCGCGGTTTTGTCGATGGACAAGGAATAAAAAAAGGCCACGCACATCGGCGTGGCCTTCCCCCCTCATTTCCCCGGCAGTTCTATTTCTTGGTTGAGTCCGCTTTGGCGGGCATGACCTTGATCGTCGCAGCGTTCATGGTTTCCCCATCCTTTGTATATCGGACCATCACCTTGGTGCCGACAGTCACGTCTACGAGCGAGATGGATTTTTTGCCTTCTGTAATCTTTGCTGTGGCGGGGACGGCGAACGTCCACTGGGTTTTTTTCCTGCCTTCCACGATCAAAGTATTTCCGACCGCATCGGTGGAAACGACCTTGCCCGTGGCTTGCATGGTTTTGGCCTTGGCGGGTGCCGCGGTGGTTGCTGCCACTGGCGCTGCTGCTTCGGCGGCAAAGGCTGCCCCGACCAATAGGGCGCTCAGTGCATAAGCGTAGGCTTTCATGTTGATAACTCCTTGATTTTTTCTTCCGACGTGGGAAGGTCGACGATATGATTTGGCAAGCTTTATGCCAATCGTTCCCACTCAATTTCGAGCAATAACGAAGTCTTTAAAAGGTGAAAAAAGCATAACACCCCATTTGGGGTGCCGCGATGACGTGAATGGGTTACGTGTTCTGCAGGTCATTTGGAACGAAAAGAAAAAGGCCGTTCCTTATGGAACGGCCTTCGTCATTTAGCTGAGAAGCGTTTTACTTGGCGGCGGCCGAGTCAGCCATCGCATGCTTCTTGTGGTGGTGCTTCTTCTTGGTGGCCGTGGTGTCGGAAGAGGCCATCGCAGGAGCCGGGGCAGCCATTGCCGTGGAGTCGCCCATCGCATGCTTCTTGTGGTGGTGTTTCTTCATCGCCGTCTTGGCGGTGTCGGAACCCATTGCCATCGGGGCGTCGGCGGCAACGGCGGCACCCATCAGAAGGGCGCTGAGAACGAAAGCGTAGGTTTTCATGGATTTCATCTCCTAATTCTTCCTTCCAACATGGAAGGTTCGTGGCAAAGTAGCGGCAAGTGCCATGCCAAATCAAAGACCCGAAATTTTCATAAAAATCGATTTTTTTTTGATCGAAACAGGACGATAACCCATTTGGGTTAACCGGACACCCCGAATGGGCTATTGCCCCTTCAGTCCAAATTTGACAGCACGATATTGAAAGGTCCGATAGGTCATGCCCAACAACTTGGCGGCATCGACCATAATTCCCTGACTTCTGTCCAAGGCTTGAATCATCAATTCTTTTTCCAGATCTTCGAACACAAGTCCGTGAGGAGGGATTTCGAAAGACACAGGGGTTGTCGCAGGTTTTTGTGTTCTCGGAGAATTTTTCTGGAGTTCACCCGGAAGATCTTCAAGTTGAATTTCTGCTCGTGGGGTGAGGACGCACACGCGCTCCAGCACCGCTTCCAGTTCGCGTACGTTTCCAGGCCAGTCGTATTGAACCAGCGCGTCAACGGCTTTTGGTGTGATGCTTTTACGCCGTGAAGGGTGAGCCAGAATCTGGGCTACCAGCGGAGGGATATCTTCTCTCCGTTCTCGCAATGGAGGGATGAAAATCGGGATCACGTTCAATCGATAGAACAAGTCTTCACGAAAAGAACCCTGGTGAATGGCGTTCTGGAGATTGCGATGCGTAGCCGCGACGATGCGGATGTTGACGGGGATGGATTGAATTCCGCCCACGCGTCGGATTTCCCTTTCCTGGATGGCACGCAACAATTTTGCCTGCAGACTCAGGGGCATGTCTCCCACTTCATCGAGAAAGAGCGTGCTTCCTTCGGCGGCCTCCAGCAATCCAATTTTGCGGGCCGAGGCTCCAGTAAAAGCTCCCTTCTCGTATCCATAAAGTTCAGATTCCAACAAGGTTTCTGGAAACGCCGAGCAATTGATGCTGAGCATGGGTTTTCCGGCGCGGGAACTTCCGGCGTGAATCAGTTTGGCCACCCGTTCTTTTCCCGTTCCGCTCTCGCCTTGGATCAAGACGGTCGAATCGCTTTTGGACACGGGATTGAGCGTGTCCAAAATGCCTTTCATGACAGCAGACTGCGCCACCAGTCCTTGTCCGATTCCCGCGCGAGAAGCCTGCTGCCATCGTTGCGAATCTCTGCGCAAGGCAAATTTTTCGGCAGCACGTTGCACCAGCAGAATCAATTCGTCCTTGTCGAGGGGTTTGTTCAGATAGTCATACGCTCCGAGGCGCATGGCTTTCACGGCCGTATCCACGCTTCCGAAGGCTGTGACCACGACAACTTCAGGAGCGGGGCTGAGTTTCATGGCGGATTCCACCAGATGCAGTCCTCCCTGTCCGGGCATGCGCATGTCGGTGAGAATGACTTCACATGGTAAAAGCTGACAGCGCTCTAGAGCTTCCTCCGCTGAACCCGATTCCACCACTTCGTGGCCTTCGCCCTTGAGAATGCTGGAAACAATTCGCCGTTGTGCAGCGTCATCATCGGCAACTAGGATTCGCGCCATCAGGTCTCCCCTCGCAACCGGACTTCAAAGCACGCCCCGCCCTCGGATCTATTCGACACGCTCACGCTTCCTCCATGTTCCTCGGCGATACGCCGGACCAATGCCAAGCCCAAACCCACCCCGGCTTCCTTGCGAGTGAAATAGGCGTCGAACACGTGTTCCAAATCTTCGGCGCGTACTCCCGGGCCGGTGTCGGCAACGCGCAAGACTACCCACCCCTCCCCTTCCGGTACGGCTTGGGCGGTTACTTCGATGTGACCATTCTCGGGAATCGCTTCCACGGCGTTCAACAGCAGGTTCAGCAACAAAAGCCGAATTTGTTCTCGGTCCGCGCGCAAGCGTATGGCGCCAACTTCAAAGTGCAACTCAGCGTGTTTTGCCGAGAATTGTGGGCGCATCAAGATCCGGGCTTCATCCACCACTTCCCGAAGTGGAAAGAGCTCTTCCCGCAGACGTCCGGGTCTGCTCGCTGAAAGAAAATGATGGACCACCTGGTTCAAATGCCGCACTTCTGCTTGCAGTGAAGCCATCAGTTGTTCAAAGTCTTCGCGTTGCTCCGGAACGCTCGGCGCGAAGTTTCCCTGCAGATGTCCGGCAGTAAGATTGATGAGGTTCAACGGGTTTCTGATTTCATGCGCCAGGCTGGCGGCCATTTCGGAGACCAGAGATTGTCTTTCCAACTGCTGGATTTTATCCTGCATGCTACGGCGTTCTGCCAATCGCTCCACCATGGAATTGAAAGCGGTATTCAGCCGGCCCGCTTCATCGCTGCGCTTCAACTCCGGAAGCCGCAATCCCAAATCGCCTCCCGCCACTTTTGTCGCTGCGGTGCTGAGAGCGCGCAGCGGTTGATTCAATCGATGCAACAGATACGACGACGCGATGAACGCCAGCAATAATGCGGCCAGAGCGACGAAGAGGTTTCGGATCAAAGCCTCGCGCACGAGCATGCCGAAATCAGGAAGCATGACCGAAGTTTGCACAACGCCAATCACCTGTTGGTCGCGCATGATGGGCACTTGAACGTCGTAGCGAAGATTCTTTCCCGTCGAATCATGCGCGCCCAGTTCTTCGCGCACGATGATTTCCTTTCCGGTCAGTTTTGCCTTATCACCGACTTTTTTCGGATTGCTGCTTGCGACAATTTCCTGATGACTACTGATGACGTGTACTTCACGGACGTTTTTCTGCGCAGCCGCCTCCCGTACAAACTGCTCGAGTTTTTCCTTGTCAGGTCCTTTTTCGGCAGAGAGTTTTTGTGTGGACAGGTGAACGGTATTGCCGATGGCTTGGAGATCTCCACCGATATTTGCGAGCAATCGCTGGGTCGTTCGAACGTGGAAATAGGACATGAGCCCAGCCACAGCGATCACCAAGATTGTGAATGCCAGAAGCAGACGGGCCTGTAAGCTCACCCCAAATAGTGTACAAACCCCCAAAGCCCCTCAAATCGCTGTAATCGGGGTAATAAGTAAAATATAAGTAAAATAAATCGATTTTTTATTTAAATTGAGAGATTGTTTCACGTGAAACTTTTGAAGCGGATAGCCAATGTTTCACATGAAACAATCGCGATTCTTCTTGAAACCAAAAACCTTTGAGGTACATTTCCGGACATATGAGCCATCTTCTCACAGATCCAGCGAATTTTGATGAAAAAATCCAGCAAAAACTCCGCGCATTGGAAGCGATTTACCTTCGCTGGAATAAAAACCTCAATTTGGTAAGCAAGCAAGACGAGCCCACGTTGTGGGAGCGACATATTGTTGATTCGTTGCAAATAATTCCGTTTTTTAATGACGTGAACAAGCTGGCGGATATGGGGGCAGGGGTGGGTCTCCCCTCTTTGGTTTTGGCCATTGCTAAGCCGGATATCGACGTTTTTGCCATAGAGCCGATTCAAAAAAAATGTTCCTTGATGCAGGAAATCATCCGTGAAGTACGGATTCCAAACCTGCACGTTTTAACCGAACGAGTCGAAAAAGTGTATCTGTCCCATATGGATGTGGTCTGTTGTCGTGCATTTGGTGAGTTTTACCGCGACGCTAGATTGGCGTATAAGATGTTGAAGCCCCAAGGCCAGTTCATCACGTTTAAAACTCAGCCTTATACGGAATCCCCCCAAGGGTACGAAAAAGTCGAATCCCACCCCTATGTCCTTCCCGGGATTCCGCGCAAGTATTTCGTCATCGTGGCCACTAAAACGGGCGAAGCATGACACGTATAATCGCCGCTTGTAATCAGAAAGGCGGCGTTGGTAAGACAACGACTTGCGTGAATTTGGCGGCAGGATTGGCCGCCATGGAACGCAAGGTTTTGCTAGTCGACATGGATCCCCAAGCAAATTCGACCCAAGGATTGGGGTTCGATAGTCCCTTTGAAGAGGACATTTATGATGCACTCTTACTTCCGGAATCAGAAGTAACGACAGAAAGGGTGCAGAAATTCATCCAGAAAACCAGTATGGAATATTTGGACATCTTTCCATGTTCCCGCTCTTTGGCTGGCCTTGAAATTCAATTGATTCAAGAAGAACATAGGGATCGGCGCCTAAAATCCATATTGGACAGCATTAAAAGAGACTATGACTTCGTCCTCATAGACTCCCCCCCCAGCCTGAATGTTTTGACGTTGAATGTGTTGACGGCGGCAGATTCGGTTTTAATCCCCATACAGTGCGAATACTATGCGCTCCAGGGTTTGGCGGAGTTGTTGAACACCATACGTTTGGTGCAGCAAAGCACGAACCCGCATTTGACCATCGAGGGCGCGTTGCTGACCATGTACGACAGTCGCTTAAATCTTTCCAAACAGGTTGTTGAAGATGTGAAAAGCACCTTCTCGGAAAAGGTTTTCAAGACGGTGATTCCGCGCAGTGTTAAGCTGAGCGAAGCTCCTTCTTTCGGAAAACCGATCATCCTCTACGATGTGGTTTCGGCAGGGGCTGTGCGTTACATGGAACTGGCCAAGGAAGTGATCGGCAATGACTAGGCGCGCTTTGGGAAAAGGGCTGGAGGCCATTTTTGCTGGCCTCGGAACGGAAGTGGTCAATCCCCAAACGGGAGCTCTGGTTCATGAGTTAGAGTTGATTTCCATCAATCCGAATCCTTACCAGCCACGACGGGAATTCGAAGAAAGTGATTTGAAGGAACTCGCGGACTCGATCGGAGAGAAGGGCCTTTTACAGCCCATTCTTGTTCGAAAACATGCCGATGGGTATCAGATTGTGGCAGGAGAGAGGCGATTCCGGGCATTTCAACTGTTGAAAAAGTCCACGATTCCGGCCATGGTGCGGGAGCACATCTCGGATCGCGACATGATGGAACTGGCGTTGGTAGAGAATGTCCAGCGTGTTCAATTGAATCCGGTGGAAGAGGCGCAGGCATACGAGCAACTGGCCAATGCCTGTGGTCTGACCCATGATGAGATCGCCGCGCAGATGGGGAAGAGCCGCGTGGCCGTGACCAATACGTTGCGCCTTCTCAAACTCGAGCCTTCTGTGCTGCAATGGTTGCGCGAAGGGAAGCTGACGGCGGGGCATGGTCGTGCTCTTTTGCAAAGCCAGGGTGCGGAGCAAATCAAACGCGCCCGCGCAATAATCGACGCAACGTTGAATGTGCGTGAAGCCGAGAAAAGCGCAAAGCAGTCGGTACCCAAAATCATGGATCCCAACATGCGCGCTTTTCTCGATGAACTGCGCTCCCTGGTGGGCATGAAGGTTTCACTGCGTGGCGGTGCGCGCAAAGGCGTCGTCGAAATTCATTATATGAATCGTGACGACATTGATAATTTGATTCGGTTACTGCGCCAGGGCAGGGCCTTGTAGGGACGACCCGACGGGACCATCATGCCGAAGAAAAAACTTTTCGTCACCATTCAGATTCTACCTGATGATCTGAGCGAAGCGTGGACGTTCCGGTTGCGCTACCGGTTTTTCGAGTTCCTGTTTTATGCCACAGTACTGGCATTGTTCGCCGTGGGATTTGCGGCCGTGAAGATCGTTCAGATTCAAGGAAAGGTCTTATTGGCCAATCATCTCGCCACGCGCAATCAGGAACTGATGGAACAACAGCGGAAGATGGAATTGTTGGAACGGGAACTGGCTTCGGTTTCCGAAAAGGAACGTGCCGTCCGAAGCATTCTGCAGGCCTTTCTGGCGCGGACACCGGCAGACTCGGCTCGACCCGCAGGTACTCCGTCATGGGTGGCCGATCTCGATCGCTATCTGGAGGATATCCGCACCGTGGACCGTCGTCTGGAAAGCAAGGATGCCGGTTTGTTGAAGGAAAAGCAGCCCAGCATCTGGCCCGTCAAGGGCATCGTGAGCCAGCGGTTTTCAGAGGGCGGACCTGAAGGGCGTCATGAAGGGATCGACATACTGGCCGGAGAGAACAGTTTAGTGGTGAGCGCTGCCAAAGGGGTTGTCACAGAGGCGGGCTGGGATCAGGACTTGGGTCGGTACATTCGTGTGAATCACGACTTCGGGGTTGAGACCGTGTACGGGCACTTGGCCCGTTCGTTTGTCCGAACCGGTGACAGGGTGGGGAAGGGCTTCGCACTGGGTCTCGTGGGCAATACGGGACGAAGCCTCGGGCCTCACCTGCATTTTGAAATTATCTTCAAGGGAAAACAGGTAGACCCCCTGCCTTATTTGCAATAATAAAACGAGGATCTCATGTCGAAAAACGCCGCCGCCAGCATGACTTTCATCAGCGAAGGAACGCAAATCACCGGTGAAATGAAGGTCGAACACGATCTGCGTGTGGAAGGTTCGGTCAAAGGCGCGGTGTCCGTGGGGGGTATGCTGGTGCTTGGGCCCACGGGACGGATTGAAGGCGATGTGGGTGCCCGTTCGGCTACGTTGGCGGGACACATCACAGGCAATGTGCAGACGGTGGAAAAACTCGTCCTCGAAGGTAAAACGGTTCTTCTCGGCGATATTCAAACGCGCGAACTCGTGATTCAGGAAGGCGCCATCTTCCAGGGCCGCTGTGCCATGGAAGCCAGCGCCCGAACGTGATTCCGTCTTTCGGAAAAATTCCCCCCGACATTGCCGCGCTTCTCACGCTGGGTTGGTCCTTGGCCATTTGGATGGCTTTGGGCGTATTCGCCGGACGCTGGCTTGATCACCATGGATTTACCGCACCATGGGGTCTTCTCTTGGGAGTTTTTGCAGGGGTGGCGGGATGCATTTATACGATTTTAAGGACGCTTAAAAAGTTGGACAAGCAGGCATAAAAAATCCTCCGCATTTTTTGACAAAAGCCTTTAAATACAAGCCCTTGCTTGCTATCCTTGTGCACCGTTTGAAACGGATTTTTTCAGTGATTTCCTTTACAAAATCCCTTCTCGCCAGCCTCGCGGTTCTTGGTATTCTCGCGTTCCTTTGCGCCAAGCTGATCCCGTCCTACCGGCTGGTTCCGGGAGTGGCAGGTTTATGCCTCATGGCGCTCAACGCCTTTGCCGCCATCGCGGTGCTTCACATGCCCGGACAGCGGGATATTCTTCGCACATCGATTACTTCGATGGCCACCCGGCTCCTGGCATTGGCCGCCATCATGATTGCAGCCATGCAGATTTTCAAACCGACCCAGCCCGAGGCTTTTTCATTCGTGTTCACAGCCATGGCGGGTTATGTCGCTTTTCAGACTCTTGAGATTCGGCACTTCATCCGCTTGCAATCTCGGTGGGCCAAATGAAGCTGCTTAAGAACATTCGTTTACCGCTCGCAGTAACCGCTGTCGCGGCTTCAACCGTTCGCGCAGGGGAAGATCTCGGCCCCTTCGTTCTGCATCACGTGGCGAATGGTCATGAATGGCGAGTCACCCCTTGGGGCCCCACCTTCCATCTTCCGACCGGCTGGAAAATCTTCGGCATCGACTTTTCCATTTCCCAGCACGTGTTAATGATGTTGTTCGCCTTTGCTGCCCTGATTCTTGTGGTGTTCCCGGCGGCGCGCCGCAAGGGACTCGCCCCCGTCAGCAAGCTCGGCCATATGATCGAGGCAATGGTGCTGTTCATTCGTGACGAAGTCGTACGCCCCAACATGAGCGAGGAAGACACGCGCAAGTGGCTTCCGTTTTTCCTGACGTTGTTCTTCTTTCTGCTCACACTCAATATCATCGGGCTGATTCCCGGCTTTGCGGCTGCAACCTCCAACATCAATTTCACAGCGGCCATGGCCATCATGATCTTCGGGGTGTACAATATCTCCGGCATGGCGCACAACGGGCCCGTGCATTATTTCGCCAACATCGTGCCCAAGGGGCTGCCCATCGCGGTGCTGCCGCTGATCGCCGTCATCGAATTTCTCGGCCTGTTCACCAAAGCGTTCGCCTTGGCCATCCGTCTGTTCGCCAATATGACCGCGGGACACGTGTTGATTCTGTCCTTGCTCGGCCTCACGGCCGTTTTCAAATCCTACTGGGTGGCCCCGCCCTTCATGGGCTTCACCCTGTTCATCTACTTGATCGAAGTGCTGGTGGCCTTTCTCCAGGCGTACGTCTTCACGTTGCTTTCGAGTCTGTTCGTCGGCATGGCCTTGCATCAGGAACACTAAACCATCCAATCCTCAATAAGGAGTTCACAATGGCACTGGAAACTTTGAGCATGGGTTCGCTCTCCGCCGGCATCGGCGCCGGCCTCGCCGCCATCGGCGCGGGCATCGGCATCGGCCGCCTCGCCGGTTCGGCGCTGGAAGGCATCGCCCGTCAGCCTGAAGCCATCGGCCCCATCCGCACCACGATGTTGATCGCGGCGGCTCTGGTCGAAGGCGTGGCCCTGTTCGCCCAGGTGATCTGTATTCTCGTTCTCGGGAAGTAAGCTCACATGGATTCTTTACACGCCTCCACGGAGGTCCCCGCGGCGGAACACGCGGAGCCGAAGCTGCTCAGCTTCGATCCCGGTGTCGGCATCTGGGCGCTGGTCGTTTTCGCGGCCCTGCTCTTTCTGCTGAAGAAGTTCGCGTGGAAACCCATCCTCGACTCGCTGGACGCACGTGAGAAGGCCATTCAGGGAAGCCTGGATCAAGCCGCACGCATCCAGTCCGAGAACGCACGGCTGGCCGAGGAGCAAAACCGCATTCTGGCCGACGCCAAGAGGCAGGCCAGTGAGATCGTGCGCGTGGCGCGCGACGCGGCCGAAGGTCTGAAGAAGACCGTGGAAGCTTCGGCGCAGGAAGAGAAGAAGCGCATCCTGACTTCAGCCTCGCAGGAGATTGAAGCCGCGAAGCAATCCGCCATCGTGGAACTGAAAAAGACCACGGCGGATTTTTCCATCGGCATCGCGGAGAAGCTCATCCGGCAGAATCTGGACGATTCCAAGAATCGCGCCCTTGTCGATCAACTCATTCAAGAGGTCTCGCGCAAGGCGTAATCATGGCGAAACGGCACTACAAAGCGGCGGGCGTTTACGCCAAAACCTTGCTGGAACTCGCTTCCACCAAGGGTGGGGTGGATGCACTCAAGCAGGAGATGGAATCCTTGCGCGATGTGTTCGCGAAGGTTCCCGAACTCGGTCGCGCGTTGCAGATGCCCGTGCTCTCGGCGGAAAAGAAAGCCGCGCTTGCGAAGTCCTTGGCAGACAACGCCTCGGACATGCTCAAGCGCCTCATCAAGCTGCTGGAAGTCAAAGGCCGTCTGGTGCTGCTCGAATCCATCGCGGAGGAATTTCTCCGTCTGGAGGAGGAGCGCCGTCAAATCAGCCGGGCCAAGGTGATTAGCGCGGTGCCTTTGAGCGATGCGCAACTCAAGAGCCTGGCCGAGGGACTTTCCGCGCAGCGTTCCGGCCGCACCTACGTCCTGCACAACGAAGTGGATCCAACATTGATCGCGGGCTTCCGCGTCGAAGAAGGGGATCGCGTCGTGGACGCCAGTCTCCGTCACAAGCTTAACGCGATCCGGCACAAGCTGGCCGCATAGGAAACATCATGGCGACTCAAATCAAATCCGACGAAATCAGTTCCATCCTCAAGAAGCAGCTGGAGAGCCTCGACCTCGCCAGCGACACGTACGAGACCGGCACGGTGTTGCAGGTCGGCGACGGTATCGCTCGTGTGTTCGGCCTTTCACAGGCCATGGCCGGCGAGCTGGTCGAAGTGCAGACCAAGTCCGGCGCGGTGTCTGGCCTCGTATTAAACCTCGAAGCCGACAACGTGGGTGTGGCGATTCTCGGCTCCGACGCCGAGGTGAAGGAAGGCGACACGGTCACGCGCACCAAGACCATCGCATCCGTGCCGGTGGGTGAAACCATTTTGGGCCGCGTCATCAACGCCTTGGGCGAGCCCATTGACGGCGGTCCGGCGCTGGACAAGAAGCAGACCCGTCCCATTGAATTCAAGGCGCCCGGCATCATCCGCCGCCAGAACGTGCACGAGCCGCTGGAAACCGGCATCAAGGCCATCGACACGATGATTCCGATCGGTCGCGGCCAGCGCGAGTTGATCATCGGTGACCGCAAGACCGGCAAGACGGCCATCGCCATCGATACCATCATCAACCAGCGCGGCAAGAACGTAAAGTGCATTTACGTGGGCATCGGCCAGAAGCAGAGCACCATCGCCATGGTGGTTGAAAAACTGCGCGCCGCCGGCGCCATGGAATACACCTGCGTGGTGGCGGCCAACGCCTCCGACCCGGCCCCTCTGCAGTATCTCGCGCCCTATTGCGGCGTGACCATGGGCGAGTACTTCATGTTCAACGGCGGCCACGCGCTGCTGATCTACGACGATCTCACCAAACAGGCGCAGGCTTATCGCCAGCTTTCGCTGCTGCTGCGTCGTCCGCCCGGCCGTGAAGCCTATCCCGGCGACGTGTTCTATCTCCACAGCCGTTTGCTGGAACGCGCGGCAAAGATGTCGAAGGAAGAAGGCTCCGGAAGCCTCACGGCCCTGCCCATCATTGAAACGCAGGCGGGTGACGTGTCGGCCTACATTCCGACCAACGTGATTTCCATTACCGACGGCCAGATCTTTTTGGACGCGAACATGTTCAACGGCGGACAGCGTCCTGCCGTGGACGTGGGTCTGTCCGTGTCCCGCGTGGGCGGCGACGCGCAGATCAAGGCGACCAAGCAGGTGGCCGGTGCGCTGCGTCTGACGCTGGCGCAATTTCGCGAACTCGCGGCCTTCTCGCAATTCGCTTCCGACTTGGACAAGGCCACGCAAAAGCAGCTGGCCCGCGGCGAACGCCTCACGCGTCTGTTGCGTCAGGGACAGTATTCGCCCTACCGCATCGCCAAGACCATCATGGTGGTGTTCGCGGGCAACCAGGGTTTCACCGACGAACTTCCCATCGGCGACATCGACCGCTACGAAAGCGAAATGCTCCAGTTCATGGACGTGCGCTACTCCTCGTTGCTGGATGAAGTCGAGGATCGCAAGAAGCTCGACGACGATTTGATGGGTCGCATGAAGTCGGCTCTGACCGAGTTCGGCAAACAGTTCTCCGCGACGGCGAAGGGATAACCGGAAGCCATGGCGGGTATCAAGGAACTGCGCCTTCGCATCAAGGCGCTGAAGAACACCAGCAAGATCACGGCGGCCATGAAAATGGTTTCCGCGGCCAAGCTCAAGCGCGCGCAGGACGGCCACGCCCGTTCCAAACCGTACGCCGAGAAGCTGGATGAAATGCTGAAGCGCGTGCTCGCCTCGGTGGACGCCCCTGATCATCCCTTGCTGAAAACCCGCGACGTGGGCCGCATCCGTTACGTGATCGTTTCTTCGGATCGCGGTTTGGCGGGCGGCTTCAACAACAACCTGTTCAAGGCGTTTCTCCGCCGTCCCGCCGATTCTGTTCCGGTACAGGCGCTGGGCATCGGACGCCGGGCGCGCGACATGGCGGCACGTTTGAAAA
>OMJM01000065.1 GCA_900299345.1 bacterium
AAGAGCGGCGCAGCGGACAGTTCCAGCGGCACGTCGGTGTTCGATACGGCCAATGGTTTTCAAGCGGTGTGGCACATGAGCAAGGGCGACACGACCAGCGAAAGCGACGCCACGGTGAACAATTTCACCATGGCGGCGATCAATGGACCCATCGACACCGTGGGAGCCATCGGTCGCTCGCGGCGCTTCAACGGGACAAACCAGCGTTTTCAAGCCGCCAACACGGCCAGCAGCAAACTGAATTTTCAGATGACGGACAGCTACACGCTTTCGGCGTGGATGTTTCCCGTGGCCATCACGACCACGGCCAATAGCGGGCACAAGATCATCGACAAAGGGGACAATCAATACGTATTGGCGATTTACGACGCCGCGACCCCGAAATATTGGGAGATCACTACGCGCGGGAATAACGCCTACAATCAATGCCGTTCCAACGGCACACCCACGATTACAGGTGACGACGCCGTCGGTGCTTGGCATCACTTGGTGGGGACTTATCAGGGCGCCGCCGTCGGATCGGCCATTGCCGAGTCATTGTTTTACGACGGAAATTTGATCAATACCTGGGCGGGCACGAATACGAACAACACCGGTCGTAATCTGACTTACAACGTCAGCCTCGGCGTGCAGGCTGCGGGCACCGCTCCAGCGGGCACGACGTTCACCCGGTACTGGAACGGCATGCTGGACGAAATACGCATGAGCAACAAGGCCCGTACTCCGGATTGGATCAAACTTGAATATGCGACACAGAAGCCCGGGGCGACGGCGGTGACTGTTGGACCAAGCCAAAGCACCAGTGGCCCTCCCAGCATTGCTTTGCAACCTCAAAGCCAGAGTGTTCTCGTGGGAACGCGTGTGGTTTTCAAAGTTGCGGCTTCCGGCAAAGCGCCTTTCACCTACAAGTGGGTCCGCCGCAATACCGACACCGTGGGAACCAATGCCGACAGTCTTGTAATTGCCAGCGCCGCACTCAGCGACACCGGCGGATACAAGGTGGTGGTGCGCAATGATTCGGGTGTGGCTGTCAGCAATACGGCGCAGCTCGGCGTCACCACGCCTGTCGCTCCTTCCATCAGCCAACAACCGTCGGATCAGACCATCACGGTGGGAGCCACGATCAAGTTTGGAATCAAGGCGACCGGTACCTCGCCGATCACCTACAAATGGGTCAAGAACAACACCGATACGGTTTCGGGCGCGGTGACAGACACGCTGACTTTGACCAATGTCCAGCGAGCCGATTCGGGCACCTACAAATGCGTTGCGCGAAATGTCGCGGGCACGGGTGTGAGCAACAACGCGCGGCTTACAGTGAATCCGGTGGGGATTTTGCCGGGCTTTGCGAAGCCGGGTTTTGCCATTCGTTCCGCGGGTTCCTCGTTCGTGTTCCGCATTCCCTCCGGTGACGCAGATGTGCGTATCACGGTGGTGGATGCCTGGGGTCGCGAAGTGTGGGGCCGGAAGGTTTCTGCCGGTGAAAGACCCATGGATGTGAACTGGAACGGTCTGTCGGTCAATGGCGGAAAGATTGCAACCGGTGTGTATGTCGCGCGAATTCTGATGCAGGATGCGGGTGGCGAGGTTGCGGCCCAGCGTACAATCTCGCTGAAGCCGTAATTCAGAGGTTCGATATTTGAAAACGCGGTTCCGGCAGGAGCCGCGTTTTTTCATATCTCCCCGAGATAAGCTTCCTTCACCTTGGGATCATTGGCGATCTCACGCGAAGAACCTTCCATCACCACGCGGCCGGTTTCGAGGACATAGGCGCGGTGGCTGTGCTTCAAGGCCAGATGCGCATTCTGTTCCACCACGAGAATCGTCATGCCTTCGCGATTGATGGCGTCGATGGCTTCATAAATCGTGCGCACGAGGATCGGCGCGATGCCGAGCGAAGGTTCGTCGAGCAACAGCAGCCGCGGCTTGGCCATGAGCGCGCGGCCGATGGCCAGCATCTGTTGTTCTCCGCCGCTCAAGGTTCCTGCAGCCTGACGGACGCGTTCCCGAAGCCGGGGGAAGATCGCAAACGCGTGTTCAAGACTTTGGCGATTCTCCGACTTGCTGCGCAGATATCCGCCCATTTCCAGATTCTCAAGCACGGTGAGATTGCCGAACACGGCGCGGCCTTCGGGAACCAAGGCGATTCCCATGGCGGCGATTTCGTGGGTGGCCTTGCGCAACAATGAGGTTCCCTCGAACAGGATTTCGCCTTCATCCGGACGGACGCGGCTCACAATAGCCTTGAGCAAGGTGCTCTTGCCTGCGCCATTCGCGCCGATAAGCGTGACGATCTCGCCTGCGTCCACCTTCAGGTGAATGTCGGTCAGTGCCCGCACTGCGCCATAGCGGCAGGACACGCGGCGCAGAGAGAGAAGATGCTCGCTCATTCCGCTCCCAGATAGGCTTGAATGACTTTCGGATCGCGGCGGACTTCTTCCGGCGCGCCTTCGGCGATGCTTTGGCCGTAGTCGAGGACGTGAATGCGTTCGCACACGCCCATGACCACCTTCATGTTGTGCTCCACCAGCAACACCGTGAGATGGAATTCGTCGCGCAAGCGGCGTATGAGATGCATCAATTCCAGCGACTCTTGAGGGTTCATGCCCGCAGCAGGTTCGTCGAGCAACAGCAATCTGGGTTGCGTGGCCAGCGCACGAGCGATTTCGAGACGACGCTGGTGGCCGTAAGGGAGGTTGCCTGCTTCTTCGTTCACGTACTGTCCGAGTTGCATCAGATCCAGCAGGTGCCGGCAGAACTCTTCGATCTCGGCCTCCTTGCGGAGAAAGGAGGAAGTTCTCAGAACGGAACTCCACAGCGAGGTTTTGCGGCGCATGTGGCATGCCGTTTTCACATTATCGAGCACGCTCAAGCTTCCGAACAAACGGATGTTCTGAAAAGTGCGGGAAATGCCCAGTGACGCGATGAGATGCGGCGCAAATCCCGAGATGGTCGTCCCCTCGAACTCAATGGAGCCTTCACTCGGTGCATACACGCCGGTGATGAGGTTGAACAACGTGGTCTTGCCCGCACCGTTGGGACCGATCAGCCCGAACAACTGTCCGGGTTCGATGGCAAGAGATACGTCCTTGGTGGCCGTGAGGCCGCCGAAGCGCCGCGTCAACTTGTCGAGTTTCAGCAGAGCCATCTTATTTTCCCCGCCCACCGCGGCCCAAGAGGCCGGCGCGTCCAAGCAATCCCTGCGGCCGGAAGATCATGATGAGGATGAGTGCCAGGGAGTAAATCACCATGCGGTACTCGGAAAATTCTCGGAAGAGTTCGGGCAATACCGTGATCACGGCTGCCCCGAGCACGGCTCCGGGCAGGCTGCCCAATCCGCCCAAGGCGATCATGATGATGATTTCGAAGCTCTTGACGAAGGTGAAGGAGTTGGTGTGCAGATACATGGTGAAGTGCCCGAACAACCCGCCCGCCAATCCCGCGAAAGCCGCGCTGATCACGAAAGCCATGACCTTGTAGCGGGTGATGGGAATGCCCATGGCTTGTGCAGCGATTTCGTCCTCGCGGATGGAAAGCAAGGCGCGGCCATAACCGGAGCGTGCCAGATTATGGAGAACGAGGATGGCAATGGCCACTCCCGCGAAGACCCAGAAGAAATTGCTGAGTTTGGGAATGCCCGTGAACCCGCGCGCCGCGCCCACGGCGTCGATGTTGAGGATCAGCACACGGATGATTTCGCCGAAACCCAAGGTGACGATGGCCAGATAATCTCCACGCAGCCGCAGGGAGGGAATGCCGACCAGCAGCCCGGCCAATGCGGCGGCCAAGGCTCCACAGGCGATGGCGATCAACAGTAGGGCACCGTCTTGTGCGCTACCCATTCCCAATGCCGCATGAAATCCCGGACCGCCATATACCGAAATGCATGCGGCGATGTAAGCGCCGATGGCGAAGAATCCCGCGTGGCCGATGGAGAACTGTCCGGCCACACCATTGGTGAGATTGAGCGACACCGCCAGAATGATGTTGATTCCGGCAAGTACGAGAATTTGGTAATAGTACGGGCCCTGACGGATCGGGCCTTCCAGCAGCAACGCCGTACAGCCCCATTGCAGAAGGCCGAGCACGATCAGGATGATGGGAAGAGTTAGCCAGCGCTTCACGTGTCGCTCAAACCTTTTCCACCTGTCCCTTGCCTAGAAGGCCATCGGGCTTGAAGAGCAAAATGGCGATCAGGATCAGGAAGGCGATGGCGTCGCGGTATGTGGAGGAACCATAACCTGCGACCAAGGTTTCCGCGAGGCCGAGGATTAATCCGCCCAGCACCGCGCCGAAGATATTGCCGATACCGCCCAGCACGGCGGCCACGAACGCCTTGAGCCCGGTCATCACACCCATGAGAGGATCGATGCCTGGGAGGTTCAGTGACACGAGAATTCCGCCTGCTGCAGCGAGCGCGGAACCGAGCGCGAAGGTCAGGCTGATCACGGCATTGGTGTTGATGCCCATGAGCTTGGCGGCTTCGAGGTTGAACGACACCGCGCGCATGGCTTTTCCAGAGCGGGTGTAGAAGATGAAAGCATTGAGCCCGGCCATGAGCAGCAGTGCGACGACCAGCACAAGGATTTGCTGATTGGTGACCATGACACCACCCGCATTGATTTGTTTTTCCGCAATCAGCTGGGGGAAAAACCGGGGCGCGGCGCCGAACACGAGCTGCGAGAGATTTTCGATGAAGAGCGACACGCCAATGGCGATGATGAGGGAGGTCAGCCGTGAAGCGTGGCGCACCGGACGGTACGCCAGCCGTTCAATCAGCATTCCGGCCAGCGCACAGGCCAGCATGGAGGCCAGCATCACGGTGGTGGTTTCCAGCAACGAGCTTTCCAACCGGCCGTGCAACACACGACTGACGTAATAGCCACAGAACGCGCCGAGCATATAGATATCGCCATGTGCGAAGTTGATCAGGCGCAGGACACCGTACACCATGGTGTAGCCCAGCGCAAGCAGGGCGTAGATGCTGCCGAGGGAGATTCCGTTCAGAAGTTGTTGGAGAAAAGCTTGCATAGGAGTCTAATATTATGGCGTAGTAGTTTTTACTACGAAAGAGTTAGGGGTTGCTAAGGTTATCAATAAATTTTCCAGTGACTCTTTTATCGCTAAGCACGCATTATCATCGGGTACCATTTTTACCCTTGCCATACAATGTTCATAGCTTCTCTTCATGTACTCAACGAATTTATCCTTATCCGCTATGCTATAAAACGTAAACACATTATTTTGTTTAGATTCTTTTTTATCAGGCAAAACGGAAAGACATTCGAAATAAAGGAGTGTTAAATCTCTATGAACGCCTGAGCGACAAAACGCATAAGCCTCTTCAGATAAATCTTCAGGCTTCGCAACAGATAAAGCTTTTTTATAAACCTCAACGGCTTCGTCGTATTTTTTATACCATCGGAAATATATTGACCCTAGGTTTGCTAGCAACTCAATTTGAGTGCCAGTGTCTTCCAAACCTCTTGGACTATCCATAAAATCGCGAATGAATTCTTCGGCTTCTTTGGGTTTATCTTGCATCATAAGAGTGCCGACGATAATGGTTGCGGCAGGGTTATAATCGTATTGAAGCAGAGCCTTTTTCAAAAGTTGCGCAGCTTCGGAAAAATTTCCTAATTGTCGGTGGGAGATAGCGTCATTCGTTAGTTTTTTTCCTTCCCAATATTTTTGGACATGAAGAGCGGCTTTATGAAGCGCTCTTTCACCCTTGGATCTAAATGCGAAATCAAACAGACCCATATCAATGAAGGTTGGTTAAAGTCTTCGAAATGGTTTTGTAGTCGTTAACTCGACAAGCATGATCCGGATGAATCATGCCAAGGATAAGGCGCGCCAAATTTTTGTTTTCGTGCGACCAAAGATTTTTTTCGGCGTTTTCGTAGTAACTCCCCGAGATTATTGAAGTACCTAAATCAGAGTCCGTCGCATAAGGAAAACTCCCAAGTAATATTTCGTAGAAAATGATTCCTAGACTAAAAATATCTGACAGATAGTCGGGCTTTGCCTGCAATATTCTTTCTGGCGCCATATATGGCAATGTGCCATAACCGATAAGTGTTCTAAACATTTCATTCCGGTGCATAGCGGATCGCGAGACATGTGTTTGAAGAATATTTGCGATTCCCCAATCGCTTATGCGAGAAATATACGACTCGCCATCTTGTTGAATAAGGATGTTTTCCGGTTTCAAGTCTAGGTGTATGACTCCTTTGGTTTTTGCTTCATTCAAAAATTCAACACACCTAATCATCGATTTTAATAACGAGTTTGGTTTCACCGGTTTTTCGAAAATCATGTCGCTGAGATTTTTTTCGTAATAAGGCATGACTGCATATAGCATTCCGTCATTACGAATAATTTGGAGCAGTGGAACACATCCAGGATGATCGAAGGCCAACCAAATATTCAGTTCGCGTAAAAACATGTCCCATAAATCTGACGACAGAATTGTCTTTGCGGCTAAATAAGGACGGTCAACATACTTGTAGCGATCTTGTAAATCTGGCGATCTTGCTAAAACAAAATCCATGGACCATGAATTTGAATTTTCGCCGCTCAAGTTCTTCAGTATATAGACCTTTCCCATTCCTCCTTTTTTTAAGTCAACAGCCTTAAATTTCTTTAAAGCGATCTCGAAGGTCTTTTCGTCCATTGTTACTGAGGTCTGATTAACTTCCTCGATCCATATATTGTGGTTATCATTCGGGAACGCGGGTAGTTGAGTTCACTGAATCCTACGGCGCGACCGTCTCCTTGAAGGCGAACTTCCCGTCCTTGACTTCAAGCACCACCGCCGGTTTCACCGCATCGCGGTTTTCATTCAGCGTAATCGATCCTGTGACACCGGAGTAGCCTTGGACCTGCGTCAGGGCCATGCGCACCGAATCGGGTTTGTCCGATCCCGCACGGCGGATGGCATCGAACAGTACCTTGGCTGCATCATATCCCAAGGCTGCCATTGCGTCCGGCGTTTCGCCCCCGTATTTCGTCCGGAAAACACTGACGAAGTTCTGGATGGCGGGGGAGGGGTCGTTCACGGAATAGTGGTTGGAGAAGAAGCAGCCGTTCAAGGCTTCGCCGCCGATTTCCCAAAGCTTGTCGCTGTCCCAGCCGTCGCCGCCCATAAGCGGCCCTGTGATGCCGAGCTTGCGGGCCTGCCGCGCAATGAGCCCGACTTCGGTGTAATATCCCGGCACGAACACCGCCTCGGGATTTTTTCCCTTGATGCTTGTGAGTTGCGCGTTGAAATCCTTGTCGCCCTGGCTGTAGCTTTCGTCCGACACGATCTCGCCGCCCATGGCCATGAAATTCTGCTTGAAGAAATCGGCGAGGCCCATGGAGTAGTCGCTCTTGATGTCGCGCAGGATGGCGACCTTTTTCATCTTCAGCGAGTTGAACGTGAACTTCGCCATCACCAGCCCCTGAAACGGATCGATGAAACAGATGCGGAACACGTAGTCGCCGATTTGCGTCACCTTGGGATTGGTGGACGCCGGAGTCACCATCGGGATTCGGTTTTGCTGGCATACCGGCGCGGCCGCCAGGCTGTTGGAGGAGGCGACTTCACCGAGAATGGCGCTGACGCGATCCTTGCTGATGAGCTTGGTGACCACAGTTTGCGCTTCTTCCGGCTTGCCCTGATCATCTTCGGTGATCACCTTGATCTTGCGTCCGAGAATTCCGCCTGCTGCGTTGATCTCCTCCACGGCCATGGACACGCCCTTGTGTGTGCTTTGTCCGAAGGTGGCGGTGCCGCCGGTCAACGATCCATATTCACCGATGAGAATTTCATTCGGAGAGTCCGCCTTTTTGTTGCATGCCGTCAGCCCCGTTCCAAAAATCAATGCCGCCAACCCGAGCGTTCCAATATGGGACGAAAACCGCATGGCGACTCCTTGTAAAGTTTGAAACGCTAAAAATAAGAAAGGTCCGGAGCGTGGCAGGGAACTTGCGGATAGGTATTTTCCTTCTCAACCAAAGGAGAATTCATGCGTTTATTCAAGCGGCTTTTTCTCGTGATCACAGCTTTTGCGGCGCTCGGCCTTTCCGGATGCGGCTACAACCGTTTTCAGCAGCTCGATGAGGATGTCAAGGCCCAATGGTCCGAGGTCGTGAACCAATATCAGCGTCGTGCGGATCTGGTGCCCAATCTGGTGGGTGTCGTCAAAGGCTATGCGGCCCATGAAGAGCAGATTCTCCGAGAAGTGGCGGAAGCCCGTTCCAAGATTGGATCGATCCAGGCCACGCCGTCGCTGGTGAACGACGAGGCGGCCTTCAACAAGTTCCTTGCGGCGCAAAATCAGATGACCGGCGCGCTGTCCCGCCTCATGGCCGTGGCCGAGAATTATCCGAACCTCAAGGCCGATGGTTTATTCCGCGATCTGCAGGCGCAACTCGAGGGCACGGAGAACCGCGTCACCGTGGCGCGTGGTCGCTATATCGATGCTGTAAAGGAATACAACGTATTGGCCCGCTCTTTCCCGAGCAATCTGACCGCCATGGTGTTCCATTATCAGCCCAAGGCCAATTTCACGGTGCAGAATGAGGAGGCCATTTCCACCGCTCCCAAGGTGGACTTCGGAAATTCTTCGGCTCCGGCTGCCGCGCCCGCAGGCACTAAGTGATCCGAAACGGGCTGCGAGTCCTGCTGCTTGCGGCCCCGTGTTTGATGGGCCGCGCTTCGGCGATAGAGCTCGCACCCATTCCGCCGCTTACGGCGCATGTGGTGGATCAAACCGGCACGCTGTCTTCGGGTGAAATTGCGGACATCGATGCGGCATTGGCGGGCATCGAGTCGCAAAAGGGAAGCCAGATCGCGGTGCTCATTGTTCCCACCACCCAACCCGAGGCCATTGAGCAATATTCTCTGCGCGTGGCCGAAGCGTGGAAGCTCGGACGCAAAAAAACCGACGACGGTTTCCTATTCCTGATCGCCAAGAACGATCACGCCATGCGTTTCGAGGTCGGCTACGGGCTGGAAGGCGCACTGCCGGATGCCTTGTGCAAACGCATCATCGATGAAATCGCCGCGCCGCAATTCCGGGCCGGGGATTTTGCGGGCGGCATTCGTGCATCCTTGGGCGCAGCCATGAAGGTGATTCAAGGGGAGCCGTTGCCGGCGCCGGAGCCGCGCCCACACAGAGGAAAACGCGGACCACCCGTGCAAATGTTGTTGATCTTCGGCTTGATCGGTGTGTTTGTCTGTCAGGCCATTTTCGGACGTATTCTCGGCGGCGTCCTCGGCGGAGCCTTGGTGGGTGGTCTCGCTTGGCTTGTGCTGGGCTCATTGATTTTGAGCGCGGTCCTCGGTGTGCTCGCCTTTGTGTTCGTCCTGCTGGGAATGGGTCGCGGTTTTCCCGGTGGAGGATTGGGCGGCGGTGGTTTTTATTCCGGCGGCATGGGTGGCGGTTTCGGTGGTGGAAGTTTCGGTGGGGGTGGGGGATTCGGAGGCGGGTTCAGCGGCGGTGGCGGTTCTTTTGGCGGCGGCGGCGCATCGGGGAGCTGGTAGGCTATGAACTGGAATCTCAAACGCTGGCTGCGACACGAATTCACGGGTAAACGCGCGTTGGCCAAAGTGCTTCCAAGCGATGCGCTGCAGCGCTTGACGCAAAGCATTGCCGACAGCGAGAAGAAGCACGGGGCGGAACTGCGTCTCGCCGTCGAATGCGGAATGGATTTGTCCCTGCTTCTGCATGGCGTGACTCCGCGTGAACGCTCCTTGCAGGTCTTTTCGAACTTGCGCGTGTGGGATACGCAAGCCAACAATGGCGTACTCATTTACCTGTCATTGGCGGATCGCGATGTTGAAATCGTCGCCGACCGGGGCATCGACCAAATTGTGGGCGCGGCCGAGTGGGAACGCATTTGCCGGGCCATGGAAGTCGAGTTTCGGCAGGGACGGTTTGAGCAGGGGCTGAATCAAGGCATTGCCGCCATCACGGGACATCTGGAGCGGCATTTTCCTCACCGTGCTGACGACGTCAACGAGCTGCCCGACGCACCCGTGATCCTTTGAATTGTTAAGTATACCGTAATCGTTACGGTATGATAAACATCCTTCAGCGATTTCTTGCCGCGATTGCCGGCATCGGCGTCGAGACGGGCGACAGTCCCGAGCTCCGGCTGAAGAAGGCGTTGTTGAGCGTCAGCGTCTCTGTCTATGGTCCAATCTTCATCGTTGTCATGGGCCCGCTTTATTTCCAATTTGAAGAACCGATAGCCGCGCTGCTCTATTTCGGTTTTGGAATTTTTTCACTGATAGGCCTGGCATGGTTCGCGATCCGTCCTCGGATCTTTCCCGTTTACCTCTTTCTCGTCCTGTCGCTGGGTTTTGTCGCAGAACTCGCGGGTACCATCGCTTTGGGCGGATTCATGAATTCCAGCGGTTTGCCGATGTGGGGCTTGCTCAGCGTGCTGGGAGCTTTGATTCAATACGGGCCACGTCCATCATTGTACTGGTTCGCGGCCTATTTGGCGAATCTCATTCTCTCCGTTGTTCTGCATCCATGGCTGCGCCCATCCAACAGTCTTCCGCATGGTTTGGTATTGGTGTTGTTTGTCTTGAATCTCATATTGGTTTCTGGATTTGCTTTTCTTTCGCTGCAACGGTTTATCGCGCAACGCGATCGCGCCTTTGCGTTGTTTCGCGAAGAACAGCAGAAGTCCGAGAATCTACTGTTGAACATTCTGCCACGGGAGATTGCCGAGAAACTCAAGCAGCGTTCCGGCACCATCGCCGAACACTACAACGAAGCCAGTATCCTGTTCGCTGACGCGGTGGATTTCACCTCGTTGTCGTCCCGAATGAGTCCGTCTCAGCTCGTGGAGCTGCTCAACGAAGTATTCTCGCATTTCGACATGTTGGCGGAAAAACACGGGCTGGAAAAGATCAAGACTATCGGAGACTGTTATATGGTTGCCGCAGGGGTTCCGCGCCACCGTTCCGATCACGCCCAAACGTTAGTGCGCATGGCGCTGGAAATGCAGGTGTATCTCCGCAAAGCCGATCTTCCGTTCCGCATGGGTGTCAATTCCGGTCCGGTAGTGGCGGGCGTGATCGGTCGGAAAAAATTCATCTACGATCTGTGGGGTGATGCGGTGAACACGGCCAGCCGCATGGAATCACACGGCGTTCCCGGAGCCATTCAAATCACGGAAGCCACGTATGAGATCGTCAAAAACGATTTTGCGTGCGAACCGCGAGGCACGGTTCAGGTCAAGGGAAAAGGCGAGATGAAGGTGTGGCACGTGATTCAGGAGAAGGCGTGAACATGGATCATCGTTGTAGGAGCACGATTGAATCGCGCTCCTACAACGATGCGAGAATTACAGGGCGATGCGCTTCACTCCCTGAATGCCGGAGATCTTGACCCTCAACAGATAGGCTCCCCCGCGGATTCCGGAAATGTTCCACTTCAGGAATCCGGACTCGGAAAGAGAATTCCAGCTTCCAACGCGCTTGCCGCTCAGATCGAAGAGTTCGATCTCCGCTTGCAATCCAGCCTTGAGTCCGGGAATGCGCACGAAGAGCAAGTCGCCACGTCCATGCTCGATGCGCCAGAATGCGGAATTTCTCATGGACGCGGTCAAAGCATCCGAGATGGATGTACTCGGAGAGTTTGTGCCATCGTAGTTGGGGATTACATCATTAATGTTCTGGTTGACGATGCGCGGCACTCCGGAGTCCGCATAGACATAGGCGAGTTGTCCCAGCGTATCCTTATCGGTCGCCAGCAGGTTAGCCCACTTGTCGACGAAGCCATAAATCGGACCCAACGGCAATTCCTTTTTCTCGGAGAAAGGAGCGGTGGATCCCGCCCACAGCACGGCAGTGGCTGTATCCTGATCCGGAGCAATCTTTTTCGGAGTCGTGGTGGCGGCGCCTACCAACGCGCCGGTGGAGGAACGATACGCTTTCCATTGCAAGGTATCGTTCCACAAGTAATCCGACTTGCCGTGAAATTCGAGGCTGCTGCAGGTCAGGCCCAAGCCACCGGTACAGGGAATGGTGAAATCGTAGGAGTTCAGTTCATTCCGAACGGTCAGAATCACGTTGGTCGCGGAGAACCCGGGAACATCGGCATAGGTGGTGGATACCAAGGTACCCGAATAAGCGTGGTTTGAACGTGCACCCCATAGATCGAATCCTGCCTGATCGTAGCCCCAGTTTTTCATGGTCGAGAGCGTGAAAGGCATGTCGGAGAAGATCTGATTCAGGGAATCGTTGAGTGAAGCGTCTGCAGTCGCATATTCCGGTCCCACCGATACCATGATCAAGTGGCGGACCACGTTTTGATCGGGAGAGTACAACGTCTTCACCAATCGGATGCTTTTCAAGAAATTGTTCTTGCTCACTGGAATCCAATCCAGTGGTAATCCGCCGTTGCCCGGAAGAACTTGCAGGCTACGCGCGAATTGTTCGGCATAGGAACCTTGCAACGAGCGCAGATAGTCCATGGCCTGCTGGTAAGAAGCCTCAGTGTTTGCCGCCACGGGGAACGTGCGCGGCTCGTTGGCGGAATTGTCATGCAACAAGCCAACGCGATTTCCTGGCACGCCAAGGGAGCTGTATAGGCTGAGGATTTGCGAGGCCTGCGATTGGGCGGTGGTAACATAAGAGGTGATTTGTTCACCGGATGAAGTGTGCTGAATCCAGGTCGCGGGGTTGTGCCATTTCCAGAAGATGACCACTTCAACGCGCTGGCCCAAGTCTTTTAGGACATCTTCGGAAACTCCCGCATAGAGGTTGAGGAAGTTTCCTGCGAAATTGCCGTCATAAAAGGAAGTTTTAACCGCAACCTGCCGCGCCGGATCGATGGGTAGGATGCGCAGTGCCGAAGAGCCTGCCGCCGCACTGGCCGTGAGCGCCGATCGAGCGAGGAATAGGGTGCGAGGCAAGGACAATACGCGCTTCAGACCACTTTCCACATATACCACGCTATCCACGCCACCGCCATTTAGCATGGAAACGGTGACGGTGGTGCTTGTGGGCGTGAACAGCGGGATAATGGCGGCTTGCATCCGGATTTCAAAACCATCTACACCGATCTTGGGGGGCAACTGATACCGCAGGCGGAAGTGTCTCGAGTGACCCAATGCCACAGGGTATACTCGCAGCCGGTAGGTGTTCGTGCCGGTCAGCTCGATGATCATGGGATCGCGTGGACGGGGTGGGGGTGTTGAGTTGCGGTTCACAAGATCTTCGTAGATGCTGTCGGCGACGCCCCGATCAAGCAGTTTGCCTTCCAGCAGCCGGTCGCCGTCCCATAGCAATCCGCCGATAATGGTCGCGCCTGCAGGCAGGGAAAAGGTCGCCACGATTTCCAAAGTATTCGGGTCGTTACCCGTGGTAACAGTTCCGCTGGTTCCGATCTCCACATCTTCCTCGACATCGAGGTAGGCGGGAAAGACCTTGTACTTCACCGTGCCATTCAGCAAGGTACAAGAGCCGGAGTTGTATCCGCTGATGGTGGTGGCCGTCGTCTGCCACGTGACCTGCGCTTGCGCTGCGGTACACACCAGACCGAGCATCAAGAGGACATTGAGAAACACGCGTTTGGAAAGGTGAAGGGGTGTCATGTTCCGATCTCCCGTAAAGTTGATGATGTGTAAGTTAGCACGGGATTTCAAAAATGATGTGGGGGAAAATCGGACGGAACAGCAAAAACCGTTCGTAAAATTCGAACGCCGCAAGTTCGGGCGCAAACGGCTTATTTGCCGCGATATGTGGCTTCCACAGCGGCAGAAAAGGACATAATCCCGGGTTTGACGGACAGACCCGTTCCTTCAGCCCGGCCCATATCCATGTTGGACGCCTTTGCAAAAAGCATCGGAGCAGGTGATTCTTGGATGGGATTTTCCTTGGCAGAAACCAGTTCATCACACTTGAGGTTCACAGACTGGCACATCCGTCCCGCATTTGTTTTGGCATCCACCATGGCCAGAGCCATCGCTTCCTTGTGCAGGCTGTCAGCCTTGGAGTGACTGAACGAAGGACCGTTCATGGAAGTAACGCCCGCGTTGATCAAGTCCTCGGTCAGAGATTCGGTTTTGGAAAAGTCACGGAGTTTGATTTCGATGGACTGGCTGGCGGCGTAACCCTTGAAGACATTTTTTCCATTTTCCCACTGATACTCCTTGCGGGTGTAAATCCGCAATGTTTGGATATCGTTGGAATCGGGAATGGCTTTGGCGCAGGCTTTCAGCGCGGCGTCCACGACTTTTTGCGTTTCTGTCACAGCTTCGCTCATGGTAGGTCGAGCGAATTCCACTTCGAGGGCCCATTCCTGAACATCGGGAATCGCTTTGATGGTTCCATAACCTTGGGCCGTCACTTCATGGCCTCTGCCGGATCGATCCCGGATGTCGCAACGATGGTTGCATGCGGAGAGGATCGACAAGATGAAAATTCCAGTTAGCGCTAGAAAGGATGCGGGCCAAAGATTTTTGGTTTTCACGGCAGTTCCTTCCCCAACAATCCCTGCTGCATGGCAATCAACTCCCGGCATCCTTTTTCCGCCAGCGCCAGCATGGAATCCAGCTGCTTGCGCGAGAAGACGGACTCTTCGCCCGTGCCTTGAATCTCCACAAAGTCGCCAGTGTCCGTCATGACCACGTTCATGTCCACGTCGGCTTCGCTGTCTTCGGTGTAGCAAAGATCGAGCAGCGGGGAATCCTCCATCAATCCCACACTCACGGCCGCGACGAAGCTCTTCAGGATTTTTCCGGAAGGGAAGGATTGTGGCAGCGCAGCTTTTTGTTTTTGCAGGGTGCGTGCCAGCGCCAGAAAGCCGCCGACGATGGAAGCGGTGCGAGTACCCCCGTCCGCTTCAAGTACGTCGCAGTCAATGATGAGATGGCGCTCTCCGAGATTTTCGAGGTTGCAGATGCCGCGCAAGGCGCGGCCGATCAGGCGCTGGATTTCCTGCGTGCGGCCCGAAGCGCCCGCACGTTCGCGCTTGACGCGCTGCGAGGTGCTGCGCGGCAACAGACTGTACTCGGCCGTGACCCAACCCTTGCCTTTGCCCTTGAGCCAACGGGGAATGTCCTCATCGAGACTGGCACAGCACAAGATGCGTGTCCGGCCTATCTCGACAAAGAACGACGCTTCGGCAGAAGAAACGAAATCCTCTGTCACTTTGATGGTACGCAGTTGATCGGCGGCACGGCCGTCGTTGCGGATGAAAGACATGAAAACTCCTTGTGGGTTAATGACGTTTCGCTGATCGGGCGAAATCGAGACGCGCAGCGGGGTAGCTTCCCAGAACACGAAAGTTCTTGGTTAATCCATGGAGATCGCGCAAGGCTTGTTTCACCTTCGCATCTCCGGTGCCGCCTGAGAAGTCGAGATAAAATCGGTATTCAAACGGTGTGGACGGATCGGGACGCGATTCAATCTTGGAGAGGTCGATGCCGCGCGATGCAAACACGCCGAGAATGCGGGCCAACGCGCCGGGCACGTTCTGCGCTCCGAACACGACGCTGGTTTTACGCGTTCCTTTTTGGGAGGCCAAAGAGAGAGGCTTGCGCGAGATGGCCAGAAAACGGGTGAAATTGTTCTTCTCGTTCTGAACTCCCGTGCGCACAGCCTTCAATCCATAAAGCTTACCCGCGTATTCGCTGGCCAACGCCGCCACGCCACGGGGCTTTTCCTCCGCGATGGATCGTGCCGCGCCCGCGGTATCGAACCAGACCACGGGTTTGATGCGTTTGTTCTTGGCGAAGAAATGGCTGCATTGCGCCAGCGCTTGCGGATGCGAGCGCACTTCGCGGATGTCTTCGAATCGAGTGGAACCGGATGCGAGCAAGGCGTGTTCCACGCGTAAAAAGGTTTCACCCACAATATGGAGCTTGTGCGCTTCGAGAAGGTCGTAGTTCTGGTGAATGCTTCCCGCCAGCGAGTTTTCAACCGGGATCACGCCGCGATCCGCACGCCCCTTGTCCACAGTGTTGAACACGTCCTCGAAGGCGTCGCACGGTACGGTTTTGCCGCGAACCCCGAACAGGCCGCGCGCGGCAAGTTCACTATACGCGCCCGGCACTCCCTGAAAGGCGATTTTCATGAGGCTAATTGTAGCACCTAGATCACCCGTTTCGCCCCGGCGAAATGCGCGGCGAAGTAGGGTGAATCGAGTTGGGTATAGTTGACGCCCACGCCGCTCTGAGAATGGATGAAATAGCCGTTGCCCATGTAAATGCCGGTATGCTCAATGAAAAAAAGTCCTTTGAAAAATACGATGTCACCCGGTTCGAGATCGCTTTTTGAAACGGCACGGCCATAGTGTGAAATGGCTGCCGCATTGTGCGGCAATTCGATGCCTTTGGCTTCCTTGTAAACCTGACGTACGAATCCGGAGCAATCCATGCCATTGCGGCTTTGGCCCCCGAAGACATAGGATACGCCGAGATAGGACTCGGCGACCTTGCGCAAATCCGATACAGAACCCGGCGTAGACAAGCCTGAAGGCGCGGTCGTAGTGTAGTTCTGTCCCTTTCCGGAGTTCCAACCGCCGGTGTCGCGGGAGTAATAGGGGCGCGGTCCGGTGGGTGCACAGGCAACCAGGAATAACGGGATGGTGATGTATGCGATTTGGTAGGTGGCGATGTAGGGGCGCATGGCCATGCGCCCCTACATCGCCACCAATTTTTCAACGGCGTCGGAAACTTGAAACAGTTCCTGCTCAGCAAACGGACGACCGATGAGCTGCAAACCGGTTGGAAGTCCCGCGACCTTACCCGCGGGTAAGGAAAGTCCGGGCAAACCTGCAAGGTTCACCGCCACGGTGTAAATGTCCTGCAGGTACATCGCCATGGGATCCTGAAATACCTTGCCCACCTTCGGCGTGGGCGTAGCGAGCGTCGGCATGGCCACCACATCACATTGCTTGAAGGCGTTGGCGTAATCATCGGTGATGACGCGGCGAACCTTTTGCGCCTGCATGTAATAGGCGTCGTAAAATCCAGAGGACAGCACGTAGGTTCCGAGCAGGATGCGCTTCTTCACTTCGGCCCCGAATCCTTCGGAACGCGTCTTGGCGTAAAGCTCGTAAAGATTTTTGGGTGACTGGGTCCGCGTGGTATAGCGCACCCCATCGTAACGCGACAAGTTGGCCGACGCTTCGGCGGTGGCGATCACGTAATACGTGGCCACGGCATATTTCAGGCTGGGGAGGCTTACTTCCACAATCTTTGCGCCTTCGCGTTCGCAAGCGGCCAGTGCCGCGCGGATCACGGATTCGACTTCGGGATCGAGCCCTTCGCCGAAACATTCCTTGGGAATGCCGATGGATTTTCCCTTCAACCCCTTGCCGATTCCGGCGGTGAAATCCGGAACCTCTTGCGTCGAGGAAGTGTTGTCGTGTTTGTCGTGTCCCGCAATGACGTTCAACAACAATGCCGCGTCCGCGACGGTGTGCGCAAAGGGGCCGATTTGATCGAGCGAGGAAGCATAGGCCACAAGGCCGTAACGCGAAACGCGTCCATAGGTGGGTTTCATTCCCACGATGCCACAGCAGGCGGCGGGCTGGCGGATCGATCCACCGGTGTCCGATCCCAGCGACACGGGCACAGAACCCGATGCCACAGCCACGGCCGAACCGCCGGAAGAGCCGCCGGGAATTACTGTGGGATCGAGTGGATTGATCGGCGCGCCAAAGGCACTGGTCTCGGAAGTCGCGCCCATGGCGAACTCATCGAGATTGGTTTTGCCCACGGGAATCGCTCCGGCGGCCAAAAGTCTTTCCACCACGGTTGCATCGTAAGGAGACTGGAAGTTTTCCAGAATGCGCGAGGCACAGGTGGTTTTGCCCGAGGACACGACGATGTTGTCTTTGATGGCGATGGGAACACCGGCCAGGGGGCCGAGCGCTTCGCCTTTTTCGCGGCGGCCATCCAGGGCGCGGGCTTTTTCCAGTGCATATTCGGGCAATACGGAGAGGTACGCCTTGAGGTGCTGGGTCTTGCCGATTTGATTCAGCGCTTCCTTCACCACGGCTTCAGCTTGGGTCTCGCCGCTGCGAACCTTGGAAACTTGTTCTTTAAGGGAAATCATGGAACGCAAAAAATAGTCAGGAACGCCACCACTTCAGGATGTAAAACGACAGGCCCATGCCCAGCAGGCTGCAGACGTTGAACTTGAAGCCAAGTCCGAAACGCGCCTTGATCAAATAAAGATCCACGGCCCAGCCGTTTTCGTTGTAGCCGAGATTGATGTCCAGCGATTTCACAAAGAAGTTGCGGATGGTATTGTCGAAGCTGCCGCCGCTCATCTCTCCGAATTTTCCGAGGATGTAGCCGAGCGACTCGCCAAGCACACCGCCAATGATCAAACCGATCACCACGAATAAAAGGATCAAACCGAGGTTTTTATTGCGTTCCATGTGATGACTCCTGGGCCTAAAAGATATTCGCCGGAACCTTCGCGGACAGCTTTAAACGTCATAGTCCGCATAGGTGACTTTTTCGAGGCACAACCCTTGGGCCGGGGCCCAGGTGCGCGGCTCTTGAAAATCGTCTTTCAGGATGGCTTTGACCAGCCCGGGTGAATGCGCCCCGCGCGCGACGTCGAAACAGGCGCCCACCAACGAACGCACCATTTTGTGTAGAAATCGATCGGCCTCCACCCGAATGAGGAAAAAGTCACCATCCTGTAAGGTTTCGGTTCGGATCAGATTGCAGACTGTCGATTTCCCATCATTGCGGGGTATGGAAAACGGACTGAAGTTGTGTTGACCGACCGCGCTTTCCAGTTCAATCCGGAATTTTTCCAGATCCAGCCTGTAAATCGCCTGCCAGCTCCAATCGCGCAGAAACACGGTGGGCCGCAAAGCGATGCGATAGAGGTAACGTCGCGAAAGCGCATCATAGCGGGCATGAAACTCCGGGGAGCACGCTTCCGCACGCCGGACCTGAATGTGGGGACGCAGTAGGGCATTCAGGGAATGGCCGAGACGGCGAGGTTCCAGTTCGCCGTCGAAATCGAAATGGACCACCTGCCCTATGGCGTGAACACCGGTATCCGTGCGGCCCGCACCCGTGACACGGACGGGTTGATGCAGCACTACGGCCATGGCGCGTTCCAGTTCATCCTGAACCGAATGGGCGTTTTCCTGCGTCTGCCACCCGGCAAAAGGCGCTCCAAAATATTCCATCGCGAATCGAAATCGGGCCATGCACCAAATTTGCAAAACCCCACCGTGGGGACGTGATTCAATCGCGTCCCTACGGCGGGGCCTTTGTACCTTATGCCCTCAATTCCTTCTGTTTGACATGGCTTCGACCCGATTGCATTCCCTGCGCTCCGCGCTCGTGATTTCCACGCTGATGCTTTCCCTGTTGGGAAGCCGAGCATTGGCCCGTCCGCTGTTCAAGACCTCCGCCGCAGGCCAGCCGGACACGCTCGAAGTCTTTGCCATGTATGTGGAATTCACGGATGAGACCGTTGCCAACAACGAAACCGGCACCACGGGCACGGGTATTTTCGGTTCGGATAACGATACTTCGTACACCTTGGATCCCAATGGTCGGTCGGTTCGCACGGACACGGCATATCTTGCAAAGCATTTCGAATTCGCCCGCAATTATTTCGACAAGGTGTCTGGCGGCAAGGTGGTCGTTCTGCCCCGATTTTTTCCCAAGCCCGACGGCGCGGGACATGTCACTCCGGTCAAGTTGACCAAGCGCATGAAGTCCTACAATCCAGCGATTGAGGACAAAAGCAAAAAACAGAAGACCACGGATTTTGAAGCGCAGCGCGCACAGGCATTGATGACCTTCGTCAGCGAATCGGCATCCTTGTTCGAAGGATTTGTCGGTCCGGACACGCTCAGTAATCCCTTCCGGGTCGCTTTCTCCGAGGCGCGCCAGAACCCCTCTTCGCACCGCTATCGCGCCTTCATGATTTTTCATGCGGGGCATTCCCGCCTCATCGATGGCGGTACGTTGGGATTCGCGGGGGCCAATACACCCAACGATTTCACCGACTTCTTCGTGACCAAGGGAGATTTCAGGAATCTGGATTCGGCGACGGACAACAATTTGCCCAGTGGCAAGGCGGTTCCAGAGCGCCGGAGGGATTCATTGGGAGCCGTTGTGAACTCCGGTCGGGACACGGTCACGGAATTCATGATGCTGTCCGAGGCCGCCAGTCAGGACAAGGCCAACTGGGGCATCAATGGAATTCTGGTCAACCAGCTGGCGCGTCAAATGGGCATGCCCGATGTGTTCGACGTAGTGCAGGGAATTTCCCAACTCGGATATTTCGATGTGATGGATTTTGCCGGGTACAACACCTTGAGCGGATTTTTGCCCGTGTTTCCCTCGGCGTGGATACGCGCCTACATGGGTTGGGATGCCCCGGTCGAAGTTCCGCGCGGCGCCGGAGCTTCCAGCCAAATGACATTGTACGCGGCAGATCAGCCGGGTGCGGGGCGTACGCGCACGGCCAAGGTCTCGCTCAACGAGCGCGAATACCTCCTGATAGAGAACCGCCAACGTGCATCGCGTGACAGCACGGTGACCGTCTATTACTCCAAGCAGAACAACGCCACGGATTACAAGTTCAGCATCAAGGATTCCGTGCGGGTTCCTTATGCGGCCCTCGATTCCATTTTTGCGGATTCGACGTGCAAGACATGGGACAACGGATCGTGCAAGACAAAACAACCGAATCCTTATAAACCCAAAGGCCGCGGCATCATCACCGGTGCGAATCATTACGATGTGGGTTTGCCCGGCAGCGGCATGTTGGTGTGGCATGTCAACGAGTGGTTTCTTGAAACCTTTTTGAAGGCGGGCGTGGTGAACGCCTATCTCGGCGACACCTTGAAGAGCCAATACAAAGGACTTGAGCTCGTGGAAGCCGATGGCATTCCCAGCATCGGCAAGCAATTCAAGGATCCGTTGGGGCAACCGGCTTTCGATTACGGAACACCGCAGGACATGTTGCCGAACATTTTCCGCCGCAGGACGAATCCGCCCAAGGACACTTCTTGGCGTCCCACGCCTGAAACCTTGAGCGTGATTGGAAGCTACGGTTTCGCCAACACCAACTCGTGGAACGATGGTCGTACGCACATCAAGCTCGAGGGTTTGCTGCCCGCGCAGCCGTTGGTTGCGCGCGCCATTGGGGGATTCACCGGCGATTCTGTATTCACTTTCCGTGATTCGGCATTGACGTTGCGCGTATGGTGGCCCAACGACAGCAGCGTGGCACGTCCCGCGGGATCCTTGTGGCCGGCGCGTACGGCGCCTTCCGGACTTCCTCAAGCCGTGAACGTGTTGCAAGCGGCCAATGGGAGCGGGCCGTATGTCGTCAGTGTTTCGGATACAGGCTTGCTGCAGACGTATGCCGTGGATGGAAAACTCGCATTGGCCACGCGCGATACCGTGCGCGACGCGGGACGTTATGACAGCGTGGAGGCCTTGTTGCCTTCAGGGAACACACGGCCCCAAAACGCGGCTCCGGTAAATTCGTTTGCCAATCCGGATGGTGCGCCGGTCGGTGCGTGTGTTGCAAAAGATTCGATTTTTGTGGTGCTGACCTCGCGTTCATTGCGCTTCATCCGCCCCAATCCGGATTCGTTGAACGGCACGGCGCGCTCCGGCGGGCAGGTGACCACGATTCCCGTGCGCGGAATGGTGGGACCGATGGCTTGGGGCGGAAAAGTTTTTGTCGTCGATAGTTCCCGTGTATTCCGCGGGTTCAATCTGAACGGCACACCGGATGATTCGGTTTCATTGCCTGCGGGAAGTTATCACGCCATGGCGGGCCTGTTGTTTGGGGCCACAAAGGATTCGCAGATCGTGATTACGGGCACTGGCGGAACGGCGTTGCTGGTCAATGTTTCCATGCGCTACGGTTACGTGGACATGCATCCGGTCTGGGGAGACACGGTGCGTTCCAAGGAACACTTCAGTGTTTCGGTTTCGGATTTCGATCGCGATGGCGAGGACGATGTGCTGTTGCTCGGTTCACTTGGAGACGCGTTGCTGATGCATGCCCGTCTCGACAAGCAGGGACAGGCGTTCCTTGGATTTCCGCAGCGGTTTTTGCGCAGCGTCGAACTTCTGGATACAGCACAGAAAGTCTACACCACCGAGGATCGCTCGCCGCCGGCGCTCGCGGACTTGAACGGTGATGGGCATCCCGACATTCTCTTCAGCGGATCGAACCGTGTCTATGCGATCGACTGGCATGGAGCCTGGCTGCCGGGCTGGCCATTTCTGCCGCAACCTCATCAAAGCGTGCGCTTCTTCAGTTATCCCGGTGACACGCGCTATCCCGAAACCGTGATCGGGGCGTCGCCCGTCGTGGTGTCGTTGCATCAGAGTCCCACGGTGCTGCTCGGCACGCCGGACGGATTGATCTACGCCATCAACAGTTCCGGCAAGAAACTGGGGTACAGTTCGTTCACGTCGGATCAGCAGAATGGCACGGGTGTGCTGATGACGGATCGATCCGACTGGCCGCTCAGCGTGGGCGGTTTGTCCGCGGATTCATTGCGCTCGCCGTATATTCATCTCACTTTGGCACAGGTGGATTCCTCCCGCTCGGGGGATCTGGAGTTGCTGGCGCAAACAGCTTCCGGCAGTCTCAACGTGTGGACCTTGCGGGGATCGCTGGCCAAGGCAGGACAGAACTGGCTGACTTCCGGCGGCGATGCGCGACGCAGTTTCCGGCTCGAGGCTGCGATATTGTCAGCTCCGGCAGCCGCGGGCGCAACTTCGACGATTCAAGAGTTCCATTTGTTTCCCAGCCCTGTGCGGCACGGCGTGGCCACGGTTCATTTGAAAATCGGCGCTGCCGCAACGAAGGCGCGAGTGCAGGTTTTCAGCCTCTCCGGACATCCGGTCAAGGAGGAATCGTTTAGCGGACTGACCGAGGGATTGCAGCCGTTCAACCACGTGCTGGACTTGAGCCATTTGGGTCCGGACGTTTACACGGCATTGTGCGAAGTGTGGTTTCCCGACGGAACGAAATCCTCCAAGTGGGAGCGGTTCGGAGTGGTGAAGTAATCCAGGAGAAAAAATGAAAGTTGAGAACCAAAAAGTCGTGGGTATTGAATACACCCTGAAGAACCACGCCGGGGAAGTCATCGATTCGAACGAAGGCGAGGATATCCTGCACTTCATTCAAGGCATCGGGAACATCGTTCCGGGTTTGGAAAAAGCGATGCACGGTAAAGCCGCTGGCGATCGTTTTGAAGTACTGGTCAAAGCCGCCGAAGGTTATGGCGTCTACGATGAGAAACTTGTGCGCCGCGTGCCGCGCGAAAAGCTCAAGGGCTTGGCGAATGTGAAGAAGGGCATGATGGTGCGGTCGGAAAGCCCGGACGGTGAGCAGGTCTTCACGGTGACGCATGTGACCGACACGGAGATCAAGCTGGACGGGAATCATCCGCTGGCCGGACAGGATCTCTTTTTCGCCATCCGTGTGGCCGAGGTTCGCGATGCGACAAAGGAAGAATTGGCGCACGGTCATGTTCATGGCCCCGGCGGTCATCATCACCATTAATCTTCAAACAGGAAGAACATCATGAGCGCTTCAGACAAGGTCTTCGCAGGCTCGGTGCCGGAAATTTACGAGACGTATCTGGTCCCTTTGATTTTCACGCAGTATGCGGCGGACGTGGTGGCCCGGCTGAAGTCGCGGTCGGTGTCGAAGCTGTTGGAAATCGCCGCTGGAACCGGCGCGGTCACCCGCGCCATGGCTTCCGGATTGCCCGCGTCCGTTTCCATTGTGGCCACGGACTTGAGTCAGGGCATGCTCGATCAAGCGGCAGCGCGCGGAACCTCCCGCCCCGTGGAATGGCGTCAGGCAGATGCGATGTCGCTGCCTTTCGAGGACGGAAGTTTCGACGCGGTGGTCTGCCAGTTCGGCGTCATGTTTTTTCCCGACAGGTCGAAGGCTTATGCCGAGATTCGCCGCGTGCTCAAGCCGGGCGGAGTCTTCATCTTCAATGTGTGGGATCGGTTGGACAGCAACGCGTATGCGGAAATAACGACGCGAGCGCTGGAATCCATGTTTCCCAACGATCCGCCACGGTTTCTTCCGCGCACGCCTTACGGATATAATGATCCGGAAATTTTGCGGCAGGATCTTGCCAAAGGCGGCTTCACGGCGTCGCCGGAGATCATCGCGGTGCCATGCCCCAGCAGCGCGGCATCATGCGAAGCGGTCGCCATCGGCTATTGCCAGGGCACTCCACTGCGCGGCGAGATCGAAGCCCGTGGGGGGCAATTAAGCGAAGCCACGAAAGTCGTTGCGGAGGCGCTTGGGAAGAAATACGGCGCGGGCACAGTGAACGCCCAGATTCAGGCCGTGGTTGTGACCGTTCAGCGCTAACCGTAAGGATGAAAGCGCTCAAAATCAAGGTCAAGCCCAACGCCCGCGCGAGTGAGTTGGAAGAAACCGATGAGGGTTCATGGGTGGCGAGACTCAAATCTCCGCCTGTGGACGGCAAAGCAAATGATGAGCTTGTCGCATTGGTTGCACGTCATTTCAATCGACCCAAATCCGCCGTGTCAATCAAAAGCGGTGCTTCGGCACGTATGAAGCTGGTTCAAATCCAGGATGAATAAATAGACGTTCGCAGACGATTTTATCTTTGCCCCCGTGTCGAACCAATCTTTCCGCCTCGCCGTCGTGCAATGCAAGGGCAATACCCTGTTGCCCGACCGTTTTGCCCGCCTCAAGGATTTGATCCGCGAAGCAGCCAAGGGTGGGGGACAGGTCGTGCTGTTGCCCGAACTGATTCTCCACGATTACTTCTGCATCGAGGAAAATCTTCGCCATTTTGATCTGGCGCATGGACTCGACGCGGTGCCCGCGAAGGAACTTCAAGCCTTGGCCAAGGAATTGAACGTGGCCGTGGTGCTGCCGTTTTTCGAAAAACGGGCCGCTGGAGTTTACCACAACTCTGCCGTAGTGTTCGACGCGGACGGATCGGTGGCGGGCCTGTATCGCAAAATGCACATCCCGCATGATCCGGGATTCAATGAGAAGTATTACTTCACGCCCGGCGATCTCGGATTCCAAGCCATCGCCACCCGGCACGGCAAGCTCGGCGTGCTCATCTGTTGGGATCAGTGGTTCCCCGAAGGCGCACGCGCCACAGCGTTGCAGGGAAGCGACGTATTGCTCTATCCCACGGCCATCGGCTGGGACGACGCAGAGTCCGGACAATTTTCGCCCGAAGAGGCCAAAGCACTGGAAGCGCGGCACCTCGACGCATGGATCACGATCCAACGCAGCCATGCCATTGCCAACGGCATCTATGTGGCGGCCGCCAATCGCGTGGGCCGCGAGGGCCATCTCCGCTTCTGGGGGAATTCCTTCATCGCCGCGCCCGGCGGGGAAATCATTGCACGCATGGATTCGGAAACAGAAGGCGTGATCTTCGCCGACATCGATCCTTCCTGCGTAGAGATGGAACGCCGCGTGTGGCCCTTCCTCCGCGATCGCCGCATCGATGCCTATCAAGGATTGTTGGGACGGTGAATTTTTTTCTTCCCGCAGAGTGGGAACCCCAACGGGCGATTTGGTTCACGTGGCCGCAGAATGCGGATACGTGGACGCCCGTGTGGCCCGATGCCAAAGCGACCTATGAGAAAGTGATAGCGGCGTCCCTTCGTTTTCAGGACGTTGTGCTTCTGGCTTCGACATCTGAATTGCAAACGGAGCTTCTCAAACGGTTTGAATCCATTGCCGCGCATTCCAAGTATCGGCTGGATATTCTGGTATGTCCAACCAACGACAGTTGGATCCGCGATTACGGTGGCATGACGGTTCGTGCCGTGGATGCGCAGGGTAGTGCGAAACAGACGTTGTTGTCTTTTCAGTTCAACTCCTGGGGCGGCAAATACCCGCCGTGGGACGCGGACAACGCCGTGCCGGGTTTCATGGCCAGGCATCGTGGTTATGAGATCGTCGAAATTCCCTTCGTACTCGAAGGCGGTTCCATTGATGCAAATGGCGAAGGGTTATTGCTGACGACCCGGTCATGTTTGTTGAATCCGAATCGCAATCCTGGAAAAACACAAAAGGAAATCGAAGAAACTGTTTCGCGCTATCTGGGCTTGAAAGAAATCCTATGGCTTGATTCCGGTATCGATGGTGACGACACGGATGGACACGTGGATGACTTGGCGCGTTTCGTGAACGCCCGTACCGTGTTCTGCGCCGTGGAGATGGATGCGAAGGACGAGAACTACGCGGCCTTGCGACGCAACGTTTCCGAGTTGGAAGCTTATGCCCAACATTTGGGATTGGAAGTGGTCGAGGTTCCCATGCCGGGGCGGCAGATTCGAGCGGGATTGCGGACGCCTGCGACTTACATGAATTTTCTCATCCTCAATGGCGCGGTGCTGGTTCCGGTATTTCAGGATCCGAGAGATGATGTCACCCTTGCGCTGTTCGCCCGTTTTTTTCCCGTGCGCGAAATCGTACCCATCGACTGCCGTGCGTTGGTTTACGGACAAGGCGCAATCCATTGCAGCTCCATGCAGGAGGCGCTGGTTTAGGGGAATTGGCCCGAGCATTTTATGCCAGTCTCCTCCCAACCGCCGCGCGGCACGTCCTCCCGCCAAACCGCCTGGCGCATTTTGCTGGAGCAGGAATCCTCCGGTGCTTTCCTCAAGGACATGTTCGCCTCGCGGTTGCGGGGCTTCTCGCGCGAAGATGCGGATCTGATCCGCAACATCTGCCTCGGCATCATCCGCTGGAAGCGGCTCATCGACTACAATCTCGATTTGCAGGTGCAACGCGGGATTCGTGACGAAGCCTTGCGCATGCTTTTGCGAGTCGGCGTCTACCAAATCCTGTTTCTCACCGGCGTCCCGGCGTTCGCCGCCGTGGACACGACCGTGGAGATCGTCAAACGCGAGTTCGGAAAATCCGATGCGGGGTTCGCCAACGCCGTGTTGAAGGCCATCGCGAAGCACGGATTGCGCCATGCTCCGAATCCCGGCAATCGGAATCTCAAGGCTCTGGCGATCAATACATCGCATCCTGACTGGATGGTGGAACAATGGAACGGCGCATTGGAACACGAAAAGTTGGAATCCACCTTGCGCCGGAACAACGAGGAAGCGCCGCTGTGGATTCGTTTTAATCCACGCAAGATTGCAGTGGTGGACGCGATGAAGGCTTTGACCGACGAAGGTGTGGAACTGGAACCGTGTCCGGATGTTTCATTGTATGCGAAAATTGTTCGTGGCGCGGACATCGCCTTGCGATCACCGTTGTTTGCGCAGGGTGGGTTTTCCTTTCAGGATCCGGTGGCGTGGTGGGTGGCCACCTTGCTTGACGGGCATCCGGGCCAAACTGTGCTGGATGCTTGTGCGGCTCCGGGGGGAAAATCAGCGCTATTGTTGGAAATGGCCGTGTCACGCGGTGAAGACATTTCCTCTTTCGGTATTATCAGCAGCGATCTTTTCTTCTCCCGCATCCGCCGCATCCGCGATGCCCGGGAACGTTTGGGTCACAAGGAACTTTCTCCGGTGTGTGCCGATTTGATGTCTCCTCCGTGGCGGAAAAAATTTGATCGCATTTTGCTCGACGCTCCCTGCAGCAACCTCGGTGTGTTGCGCCGCCGTCCCGAAGCTCGCTGGAGTCTCACACCCGAAAAAATTGATTCCATGGCAAAGCGGCAACGGGAATTATTGGATAAAACCGCGGAGTTGTTGGCTCCGGGTGGCCGCATCGTTTACGCCACTTGCAGTGCGGAATCAGAAGAAACGATGGATGTCATACGGGATTTTCTCGCGCGCCATCCGGAATTCTCTCTTGCGGAAGCGCGCAGCGATATTCCAGAATCGTTGTGCAAACAGGGGTGCCTATGGGTTTATCCCGGTGAAACTGATTACGACGGTTTCTTTGCCGCGGCGTTGAGTCTTGAACGCTGTCAAAAGACTCAACGGGAATAATTCAACGTCATCCGCCACCGTGTTTCACCTTCAGCAAAGTTGGGGAAGCAGGGAATGGAACCGTTGGCTTCCCAAGTCCATCCTCGTTGAAATTTCCAACGCAGCCACAATGAAGCGAGTGCTGACAAATCCTGATCCTCGCTGGATTCAAACTGCATCCCAGGTCGAACGCGGAAGCCACTCCAGCGAGCTTCGGCGGCCAGCGAAAAACCCTGGCGCAGGAAAGAACCGTTGCTCCAGTCGCGATAGATACCTGCCTGCCATTCCGGAACGCGACCTAAAGCGGTTTCCAGCGATATGAAATCACGGGCGCTGGTGGATCCGGAAACGCCGGTGGATTGTCTGTGCGATCCACGCGCTTCAAAGCGCGCGTCATTCCGTGTCCATTCCGCTGTCCCGCGCATTCCGAATTTACGGGTGGCGGCAGACGGATTCCATGCGCTCCAACTTTCCGTGTTCACATTTCCTTTACCATTGTTGGCGTGAAAGGGGATGTGAAAGGCGAGGGAGCCTTCTCCCGTGCCCCATGCCGAAGAATCCTTGATGTCATCCGGAGAATAAGTAGGATCCCACACCGACGTCCAATTTTTGTCGCGCTGCCGGAGCATCAACTCCATGCGTGCTTCCCGTCCCAAAGGTTGAATCCATTTTGCGGCGGCGGCGAATCCTCCGTCGGGGTTTTGCCGTGTGGAAGACCACGCTCCGTTCAACGACAAACGCTGTTGCGGCGAAGCAATACCCACGGCGATGAGCTGATCCGTCACGGAATCCTCTCCATCACGAGTGATACGTGTTTCCGAGAATTGCAGGGATGTAAACCATGGGCGATCCTCATCCAACATTGCGGGGATTGCGGTCATTACACCGGCAGTGAATTGACGCAGCTCCCACGGTTTTTCCCATGGTGTTGCGCCACCACCTTGCACCGGTTCCCATGCGCTTGCCACGTAGCTTTTCCAGTTTTCCGTCTCAACGCCCGCACCCAAGCCTTGAGGAATGGAAGAGGTCGGCAGGAATGACGCGGCTTCCGGAGAAGCTTTCCATCCCAAAGGAAGTGAACGCCGTGGCAGCCAACGTGGACCCAACGGCATGGCGGGATCGTTCATGTCTCCCGCCAGCAGACGCCAACCGTTGTGATTCCAGGCGAGTTGACGGCGCGTCAGACTGTCGCCCCGCAATTCGAACTGCGTGTTCCAGCCGTTGGCGCGGGCATGATGGCGCAACACCGATTTCATGGGCGAGGAAGGAGTTCGCGAAACGGAGAATGATGCCCGGCTGAATTCTTTCTTTGACGGTTCTTCCCGTGCATTTTGCAGATGAGCCGTTTCCCATGCACATGAATCCTGTGGCGCCGCATCCGGTGTGACGGACGGATAGGCGTATCCCCGGTCTTCGAGCTGTGTGGAATCTTCGCAACCAACCGGAGCGATGGAGGCGATCAGCAGGGGCAGAAGGGCTGTGAGCATGACCGTGAAACTAACGGAGGTCGGAAGCTGGCGAGTTGATCGTCATCACACGGTGGCCCCGCTTTTTGCATTTTTCCTCCTTATGAATTCACGGGAAGCCCTGTTTGAGGATTTGCGGACCTTGGTCATCAAGGTGGGAACCCGCGTGTTGTGCGAGGACGATAATTCGTTGAGCGAGGCGCAACTGGCGAATCTGTCGTCGGGCATCAGCGCCTTGCAGGATCGCGGTTATTCGGTGGTGCTTGTCACTTCAGGCGCGGTGGGCGTGGGCATGGGCGTGCTCGGCTATTCGGAACGCCCAACCGTTCCGGCGGAAAAGCAAGCGTGCGCCGCCATCGGCCAGATCCGCCTTATGCAGAAATACGCGGATTTGTTCAAGTCACACGGAAAAACGGTGGGGCAGATTCTGCTCACAGGCGACGATTTCCACGACGCGAAGCGTTTCAATAATGTGCGCCAGACGGTGCGCACCTTGCTCGCCAAGGGTGTGGTTCCCATTGTCAACGAGAATGACACGGTGACCACGGAGGAGATCAAGGTCGGTGACAACGACAAGCTCTCCGCCGATGTGGCGCAGTTTCTCGAAGCCGATTTGCTTGTCATCCTTTCCGACGAGGAAGGTCTTTACGACAAGAATCCCAAGGCCCATGCTGATGCGCGGCGCATCGAAGTGGTGGAGCGCATTACGCCGGATATCCTTCGCTTGGCCGAGGAAAAACCCGGATCGAAGGTGAGTGTGGGTGGCATGCGTGCCAAGCTGAATGCCATCCGGCAGGCCACGGAGGCGGGAACGCCCGCCGTGCTGGCGCGCGGTCATCGCGTCAACTTGGTGGAACTGGTGCAAGGCCGCGGCGCAGGAACCTTGTTCCTGCCGCGCTCCACCCGCATCGATCGCAAACGCCGCTGGCTGGCATTTGTGTCCAAGGCCAAAGGTCAGTTGCTATTGGATCCCGGAGCGGTGAAGGCCATGCAAGGTAAGCCGAGCAGTGTCTTGCCTGCCGGAATCAAAAAAGTTCGCGGAACCTTTGAACCGGGAGACTTTGTTGAAATCTGCACGCTGAAAGGCGAAGTCATCGGCCGAGGTCGTACCGCATACTCTTCCGCCGATGTGGGCAAGATCAAGGGGCGTAAAAGCGGGGAGATAACGGAGATTTTGGGGCGAAAAGGCCCTGGTGAAATCATCCATCGCGATCGCCTCGTGGTGTATTGAGTCCTATTTAGTTTTCCCCTATGGACTTAACGACTTACGCTCAGGAATTGGGCGCAAAGGCCAAAGCCGCTTCGCGCGCGCTGCGTGCCACGACCCAAAAGCAGCGCAACGATGTGCTGAAATCCATGGCCAAACAGATCCGCGTCAATGCCAAAGTCATTCTGGAAGCCAATGCGCAGGACGTGGAGGAAGGCAAAGCCAACGGTCTTTCGTCCGCCATGATCGATCGGTTGTTACTGAATCCCAAACGACTTGAGGGAATCGCGGCCAGCGTTGAAGACATCGCCAAGCTGCCCGATCCGCTTGGACGGATCATCGGCAAACACAAACGCAAGGATGGATTGAAGATTTCCCGCATCTCCGTTCCCATCGGCGTGGTGTTGTTTATTTTCGAATCGCGTCCCAATGTCACCATCGACGGTGCGGCACTGTGCATCAAGAGCGGCAACGCCGTGATCCTGCGAGGTGGCAAGGAGGCCGCGCGGACCAACGCCGCGTTTGGCGAGTGCGTGCTCGAGGCGCTGCGAGCGGTGAAACTACCAGTGGCCTCGGCGCAGGTGGTGAACACATCGGATCGTTCCTTGCTCGATGTCCTGTTGAAGGATGCCGCGCACATCGATCTCGTCATTCCTCGCGGCGGAGAAAACCTTATTCATGCCGTGGTGGAAAAGGCGCGTATTCCCGTGGTCAAGCACTACAAGGGATTGTGTCACACCTACGTGGATAAGAGCGCAGATGCAAAATCCGCCACGGCCATCGTGTTGAATGCCAAGACCCAGCGCACCGGCGTGTGCAATGCCATGGAGACGTTGCTACTGGATCGCTCCCTGAAAGCTCAGGTGGGTAAATCGCTGCTCAATGCGCTGTCCGAAAAAGGAGTGGAGCTTTACGGCGATGTGGAATCACAGCGTCTGAGCGCGGCGGTGAAACCCGCCACCGAGGATAATTACAACACCGAGTATCTCGACATGAAGTGTTCGGTCAAAGTGGTTGATGGCGTGGACGGCGCCATCGCGCACATCGCGAAGTATGGAACCGGGCACACCGATGCCGTGCTGGCGAAATCGCCCAAGGTCCAGAAGGCTTTTCTTGCCAACGTAGACAGCGCTTCAGTGATGGTGAATGCCTCGACCCGTTTTGCGGACGGTGGCGAGTACGGTCTGGGCGCGGAAGTGGGAATTAGCACGGACAAGCTGCACGCTCGTGGTCCCATGGGCCTGGAAAGTTTGACCACGTATCAATGGATCGTGGAGGGCAAAGGGCATGTCCGAAAGTAAGGGGCCGATTCCCGGACCTGTATTTAATCCGGTGTGGCTGTCCGACATCAAGTTCGACGACAAAGGATTGGTCACGGCCGTGGCTGTGGATCACGCCAATGGCGATGTGCTCATGCTCGCGCATATGAACGCCGAAGCCCTGCGTCTCACCTTGGAAACGGGACGCATGACGTATTGGTCCCGTTCACGAAAATCGCTTTGGGTCAAGGGTGAAAGTTCCGGCAATACGCAGAAGTTGATCTCCGCGCATCTGGACTGTGACGGAGATGCGCTGGTGTTCCGCATTGTACAGGAAGGCGCAGGCGCCGCATGTCACGAGGGATACCGCAGTTGTTTTTCGCGCAAGTTTGAAAATGGAAAGTGGATGCGGCAGGGGAAACCTGTTGTCCCTCAGGAGTCACCATGAAAAAGATTGTTTTATTGATCATCCTTTGCGCCGCATTTTCCGAATCGCGCGCGGTTGTGGCTGTCACGCCTCCGATGGGTTGGAACAGCTATGATGCCTTCAACTTTTCCGTGACCGAAGCTGAGTTCAAGGCCAACGTTGATACGATCGCCAAGAAGTATCTGCAGTACGGCTGGAACTACGCCGTGGTGGATTGGTGCTGGTCGTTTCCCGGCATGGGCACGCAGGCCACACCCAATCAGGGCTGGACCGGCACCGGCAGTGTCACCACCAAGCTCAACATGGATGCCTACGGGCGTCCGATGCCGGACACGGTGCGGCATCCTTCGGCACGCGGCGGGCTTGGCTTCAAACCTTTGGCGGATTACACGCACAGCAAGGGATTGAAGTTCGGCATTCACCTGATGCGCGGCATGTATCGTCAGGCCTATTGGGCCAACCTCCCTGTGTTGGGTACCAGTCAGTTCGCCAAGGACGTCACCGACACCACCAGCAAATGTCCATGGCTCGATCATACCTTCGGTTTGAAGACCGAAGTCGTGAATGGCAAACCGCAATTGACTGCTGGCGCACAGGCCTACCTCAATTCATTATTTCAACTCTTCGCCAGTTGGGGAGTCGACTTCATCAAGATCGACGACATGGTGCAGAACCGGGTGACGCCCCACATCTATGATACCACCATCATGGATGGTTACCGCAAGGCCATTGACCTCACTGGCCGCGAAATGGTGTTTAGCTCCTCGCCGGGCGCTACGCCTATCGGCGCGGGGCCCGCAATCATTTCCAAATTGAATCAATGGCGCATGGCCGATGATCTGTGGGATAACTGGACCAGCGTCAACGCCATGTTTGGTCTGTGCGCACAGTGGTATCCGTACGTCGGGCAGGGTCATTTCCCCGACGCCGACATGATTCCCATCGGACGCCTCTCGAAGCGCGGTCCCAATGGCTCCACGCGCTATTCCAACCTCACGCGTAATGAACAATATCTCGTGATGACGCTCTGGAGCATTTTCCGTTCTCCGCTGATTTACGGCGGCAACCCGGCGGAAAACCGCACCGCCGAGGATTCTCTGCTCACCAATGCCGATGTCATCGCCGTGAACCAGAGCAGTTCCAAAAACCGTCCATTGGCGACGGGCAATTATCCGATCTGGGCCGCCGATGCCGCTGATACCAACATCAAGTATGTCGCTTTGTTCAACACCACGGGTTCTACCGCGACTGTGAGAACCTCCTTGCTAACCGCCTTCGGCAAGTCGGGGTGGGTGGTGAAAAACCTGTGGACGGGCATCGAAACCACCGCCGTCGATTCGCTTTCGGCGTCACTGACCACGCATACTTCCGCGCTCTATAAACTCACGCCGATCGGTTACGTTCCTGTGATTGCTCCCAAAATCCGTCCGCGTGACAAAAAGCCGGGCCGGGTCGAACTCTACGAGTTGCGCGGTCGCCGCGTCGATCCTGCTTCCGAAACGGCTCCATCGCAATTGCCCAACGGCACGTACATCCTGAGGAACGAAAAAGGAAATTGACTCCGCGCTGGCTGGAATCCCTGCGGCCATACTGGGCCGGCAACGGTTTTGATCCCCGGAACAAAACGCTCCTCCTCGCGGTGTCCGGCGGTTGCGACTCCATCGCGCTGCTGGAGCTATTCCATCGGAAGAAGCTTTCTTCAAAACTGACGGCGGTTCACGTCAATCACCGCCTGCGGCCGGACGCAGATTCTGATCAGGAATTCGTGGAACACGTGTGTCGTGAGCGAAACATTCCGTTGGAAGTGGAAGTTTTGGATCCTGTGAGCCGTCCGGCGCGACAGTCGCTGGAGATGTGGGGCAGGGAACATCGATACACCGCATTCGCACATGCCCGAAAAAAGTTCAATGCCGATTTTGTTCTGACCGCGCATCATCGTGACGATGTCGTGGAAACTTTTTGTCTGCGGATCTGGCGGGGAACCGGTTTTTCCGGTCTTGCGGGAATTCCCTTTCAAAGAGCCGGGGGGATCGTTCGTCCATTATTGCCGATTCGCAAAACGGATCTTGCGGAATGGTTGAGTTCACTGGGAACAACGTGGCGCGAGGACGGTTCAAATACAGATGAAAGCATTCCCCGCAATTGGGTGCGTCATCAATTGCTGCCGGAATGGCGGAAAAAGGAATCTGATTTGGATGAACGAATCTTCCGACTCACGCAGGACATTTCCGGTCTGCAACCATCGTGGCATCATTGGTCGAACGCGACCTATCCGGTCGACGAAGTGATTTCGCGTGGCGGCATTCCCATGGAGTGGCTGCGGGACGGCGAAACCGATGCATCGCTGCTACGCCGGTTATTGCCGCTGATCGGAATTGAAAAACCGTCTCCGGAAGTCTTGGCGGAAATCGATCGGCAGGCGCAAGAGCAATCCCAAGGGCTCAAGGTGCGAGTGGACGAAGCGAGGGTTCTCTGCGAAAAAAACGGCGTACTTGTTTCATTACGAATCACTCAGCCTGCAAAAAGGACGCTTGGACAGGGTTCAAAGAGGATTAAAGTGTAGTTTTGGGCATGTAAAGGACTTTGCTTAATATGCCCGATTCATTGGACGACAAGAATAATCTCGTGGGTGACAAGAAGAAAAGCGGTTCGCCCAAGCGCCCCAAGCAGGACGACTCCAAAGGTGCGACTCCCGGCAAATGGCGGCGTAAAAACGTTGCCTTTCTGATCGCCATGATCGCCGCTTCAATTTTGTTGGTTCAGTTGCTGGAACCGCAGAATCAGGTGGAGGAAAAGAGCTACTCCGAATTCAGCAAGTTGATGGACGACACCGCCTTCGGCATCGCCACCGTGGAAATCACGCGCATCGGCGAGGGATACGTTGTCATCGGGGAACGGAAACTGAGCCCGCAGGAGCAGGTCGAACGGCGACAGATTCAAGGGCTTTTCCAGGGACGCGCCGCGAAGTTCAAGACTCTTGTGCCGGAATTCGATGCTCCGGATGTGTTCAAGAAAATGCGTGATCGCGGAGTGAAAGTCGAATATACGCGTGAGACCCGTTGGTTCAGCTATTTCAGCACCTTCTTCCCGCTGGTATTGCTCATCGTCTTTTTCTGGTTCATGATGGCGCGTCAGGGACAGATGGGGCCGCGCGGCATTTTCAGCTTTGGAAAAATCAAGACACGTCCCAACGACGAAAACAAAGCCAAAGTGACTTTCAAGGATGTGGCAGGTTGCGACGAAGCGAAGCAGGAATTGCGGGAGGTCGTGGACTTCCTCCGCGATCCCGCCAAGTTCAGCCGACTGGGCGGTCGTATTCCCAAGGGCGTATTGTTGCTCGGACCTCCAGGAACAGGCAAGACCTTGCTGGCCAAGGCTGTGGCGGGCGAAGCCAATGTTCCTTTCTTCAGCATGTCGGGATCCGATTTCGTGGAGATGTTCGTCGGTGTGGGCGCTTCGCGCGTCCGTGATTTATTCGAACAGGGGAAGAAGAGCGCCCCCTGCATCGTTTTCATCGATGAAATCGACGCAGTGGGTCGCCATCGCGGGGCCGGTCTGGGTGGTGGTCACGATGAACGTGAACAGACCTTGAATCAGTTGCTGGTCGAGATGGACGGCTTCAGCGGCAACGATGGCGTCATCCTGATTGCCGCCACCAATCGTCCCGATGTGCTCGATCCCGCCTTGCTTCGTCCCGGTCGTTTCGATCGTCAGGTCGTGGTTGATTTGCCGGATGCCAAGGGACGCGAGGGAATCCTGCGCGTGCATCTCGACAAGCGCAAGATTCCGCTGGCCGACGACGTGGATGTGTCCAAGGTGGCCAAGGGCACGCCCGGACTTGCTGGTGCCGATCTTGAAAATCTTGTGAACGAAGCCTGTTTGCTCGCGGCCCGTTTTGGAAATGAAAAAGTTTCCATGGTGGACTTCGAGGAGGCCAAGGACAAGGTCATGATCGGGTCCGAGCGTTTCTCGCGCATCCTCACCGAGGACGAACGGCGCACGACAGCGTATCATGAAGCCGGTCATGCCGTGGTTTCGCTGAACGTGCAGAATGCCGATCCGTTGCATAAGATCACCATCATTCCGCGCGGACGCGCCTTGGGCATCACCTTCCAGCTTCCCGAGAAGGACAGGTACACGGTGGATTCGCGCTATGTCCTCGACAAGATCGCCATCCTCATGGGCGGTCGCGCCGCCGAGTTGTTGATCTTCAATCAGATGAATACAGGTGCATCGAACGACATCGAGAAGGCGACGGAGCTGGCGCGCAAGTATGTGTGCGAATGGGGCATGTCTGAGCTCGGCCCGATCTCCTTCGGAAAGAAGCAGGAAGAAATTTTCCTGGGCCGTGAAATCACCCAGCATCGCGATTATTCCGAGTCCACCGCTGTGCAAATTGATCGCGTGGTGCGCGAGATCGTGGACACGCAGATGAAACGGGTTGCGGACATGTTGGCGGAGAACCGGCAAAAGCTCGTCAATCTTGCCGAAGCCTTGCTGGAACATGAAGTCCTCGAGGCCGATGAGATCCAAAAAGCCGTGCAGGGCGAATTGCTGACCAGCTCCAAGAAGAGCCGGGCCTTTTTGCAGGGTCGTTCCAACAGCGAAACCGGTTCCAAGAGTTGAGTCTTCGGGCTGGCCTCGATACACCGCTTGCGCGGCGCTCGGCCAGCGATACAACTTTCCCGTTGAAGTAAGCGATGATTCCTCGTCCCTGGCGAATTAAAGATCGACTTCTGGGTGGGGAGCGTCCGTTGATCATGGGCATTCTCAACGTCACGCCCGACTCCTTTCACGACGGTGGCAAGTACACATCCGTAGAAGCCGCGTTGCGCCGTTGCGAGGAAATGTTATCCGAAGGCGCCGACCTTGTGGATGTAGGGGGGGAAAGTACGCGTCCCGCCGCCGAGCCTGTTCCGGAAGCTGAGGAACGTTCACGGGTCGTCCCGGTGATCGAAGCCATTGCCAAACGTTTTGATCAGCCGATCTCGATCGACACGATGAAGTCCGGGGTTGCCCGTGCCGCGCTGGAATCGGGAGCGTCAATCATTAACGACGTTTCCGCCATGACTTTTGATCCCTTGATGCTGGACGTGCCACAAGGCTTTGGTGCGGCGGTGGTGTTGAATCACATGCGCGGTGCGCCGAGAACCATGCAGCAAAATCCCGGCTACGAAAACGTCGTGCGCGAGGTTCGGGATTTTTTGTCGGAGCGCGTCCGACTATTGGCGTCGCTTGGAGTGTCGAAAGACCGCATCGCTGTGGATCCGGGTATCGGGTTTGGGAAGCGGTTGGAAGACAATTACACGCTGATCGAACATTTGGAGGAATTCGATGTTCTCGGATGTCCGGTTCTGCTCGGTCACAGCCACAAATCCTTCATCGGCAAAACGCCGGGGCTGGAAAACAGCGACCGTCTTCACCCCAGCGTGGCGATCTCCGTGTATGCTCTGCTCAAGGGAGCTTCGATTTTGCGGGTGCATGACGTGAAAGCCACGTTTGAAGCCCTGCGCATGGTGGAATCAATTCGAAAATCCGGTTTTCAGGCCCCCGGGGCTTGATTATATTTACCCGCCCCGGACGTTTAGCTCAGCTGGTTAGAGTACATCGTTCACATCGATGGGGTCGTAGGTTCAAGTCCTACAACGTCCACCAGCCTTCCCTTCCCAAGACATCCTAAGTCGTCCTAAATGGGTGAACAATCCTCGATATTTGCAGGAGTTCTCCGGTTATTTCTATGGATTTATCCGCTAAAAAAGGGAATTGTCCCGAGGTGATTTCATGGGAACCTCGGTGACCTTCAGTGGTGGTGATTTCACACCTCGCAAAAGTCGTATTGCCGCGTCCGGAGGAAACATGGGGTCAAGCCAAGTTTTCGCTTCTTCCACTGTAAGGATAATCGGTGTTCTTTCATGCCAAATTCCCCGTAGCTCTGGTATTTCATCACTCGGACCAGTTATTACAGTGCAGCTATCCAAGGTTGCGCCGTCGCAGCCGATCCATGTTTCGTAAAGAGCAGCCAAAAAATTTGGCTCGGCCATTTCTACCGTGTACTCCCGGCCTTTAAACTCAGGTGGTGCTTCGTCCATGTTTGGACGCTCCATCCATGCAATTGCTGGAATCACGGCGCGTCCGGTTCCGGTCACAACCGTGGTGCCCATGAACACGAGATTCATCCGGTCCGCCAGCGGCGCCTGCGTGTCGAGCAGGATTTCCGCGTCCTTTTCCACAGGCATAGATTCACCCGTGAGCGCCGATTCTCGGATGCGTAGATCGGAGTCATGAAGCAAGCGTGCGTCCGCCGCCACCAGATCGCCGCTTTCCATCAACAGCACATCACCAGCTACGATCTCCGCAGCGGGTAATGAAACGGCGTGTCCATTGCGCAGCACCCTTGCTGAAGGCGCGGTCATTTTCTTCAAGGCGGCAATGGCTTGTTCGGCGCGATACTCTTGAAAGAATCCGATCACGGCATTCAGGATCACGATGATCGAAATCGCCGACGAATCCACCCATTCCCCAAGCGCACCCGAGACAAACGCTGCGGCGAACAGAAGCAAAACCAACGGACTCTTGAATTGTTCAGCCAGCAATTTCCACGGACGAACGGGCGCGGCTTCTCGCAAGGTGTTTTGTCCGTTTGTCGTGAGTCGTCGTTGCGCGATTTCTGAATCCAATCCACGCAGTGGGTCGGTCTCGAGTCGGGTGGCGACCGTGGCGGCGTCGAGAGTATGCCATGCGGTCGTCATGTGAATGGAAGGATAATAGCATGCCGTTTGCCCGGTGTACGGGATTTCCCGTGCCAAAACGTCGCACGTGATCCTGAGCGAATCTTTCCGAACTACAATTGAACCATGCGGATCACCTTTCTTGGTGCCACCGGGACGGTCACGGGTTCCCGCTATCTGTTGGAAAAAAGCCGTGGTCGCATGCTGGTGGATTGCGGCCTTTTTCAGGGTCTGAAAACTTTGCGTTTGCGCAATTGGGCTCCCATACCCACGGACGTGTCCAAACTCAACGCCGTATTGTTGACGCACGCGCATCTCGATCACAGCGGGTATCTGCCCCGGCTGGTTCGGGAAGGTTTTCAGGGAACAATCTTCGGCACTGAACCCACGCTGGAGATTGCCCGTATTCTCCTGTTGGACTCGGCAAAACTGATGGAAGAGGACGCCGATCACGCTCGTCGGCATGGATATTCCAAGCACAAGAAACCCGTGCCTCTTTATACTCAAAGAGATGCGGAACTTTGCTTCCGAAGGTTTTCTCCATTGCGGTGGGGGGACTCGCAACGTCTCCTCGGCGGGTTCGAAATCGAAATGCGGCGGGCGGGACACATTCTTGGCGCATCCAGTGTCAGCGTGCGATCCGGAAATGTCCGTGTTGCGTTTTCAGGTGATCTGGGGCGCACCGGAGATCCACTACTGCCGGATCCGGAACCACCTCCCGTCTCCGATTATGTCGTGGTCGAGTCCACATACGGAAACCGCGTACATCCCGCCGTCGATCCCATGGGTCAGCTGGAACAACACATTCTCGCCGTGAAAGCACGCGGTGGCAAGGTGATCATCCCGGCCTTTGCCGTGGGGCGTACGCAGTACATCCTGTATTGTCTCAGCGAACTTCGGAAACAAAAACGCATTCCCGATCTGCCGGTGTTCGTGGACAGCCCGATGGCGTCGCAAGTCACGGCGCTGTACGCGCGACACGCGAGCGAACATTGCTGGGACACTCAAGCCTGCGAAAGGATTTTTGCCGGTGCGCATTACGTGGAGGATCGCGAAGAATCAATGCGGTTGACGCAACGAGAGGAGCCTTGCATCATTCTGAGCGCATCAGGGATGGCCACCGGCGGCCGCGTGCTGAATCATTTGCAGGCTTGTGCGGGTGATCCCCGAAATTTGATCCTGTTCTCGGGATACCAGGCTGCGGGGACTCGCGGAAGCGATCTCGTGTCAGGACGCAAGGAAATCAAAATTCACGGGGAGTATGTCGAGGTCCGGTGCGAGGTTGCGCAACTTGAAAGCGCTTCCGCGCATGCCGACGCTCCCGGGTTGCTCACCTGGCTCGGGAAGATTCCCTCCCCGCCCCGACGTGTTTTCGTGACACATGGCGAGCCTTCCGCCGCGGATGCATTGCGCCGGCAGATTGTGGACAAGCTGGGATTCGATGCGGTGACGCCGGAATACGGTGAGAAAGTGGAGTTGGGGTAACCCTACTCGCACCGGAACTTGGTGCTGCCCGCCGGAATTTCTTCCGGGTACTTCCCATCGAAACACGCAGCACAATAGCTTCCGCCACCGCGAGGAACAACGGAGAGCAATCCCTTGATGCTCAGATACTCTAGCGTATCTGCGCCCAACAACTTGCGCGTCTCTTCCTGTGTCATCGTGCCGGCAATGAGTTCTTCCTTCGAGGGGAAATCCATTCCGTAGTAACACGGATTCATCACGGGCGGTGAGCTGATGCGGATGTGAACCTTGTCGGCTCCGGCGTCGCGCAGCATTTTGGTCAGGAATTTCAACGTCGTGCCGCGCACGATGGAATCGTCCACCAGCACCACGCGCTTGCCTTTGAGGACGCCCGCGATGGGATTGAACTTGAGTTTGACTTTCTGTTCGCGCACGTTCTGCGAGGGATCGATGAAGGTGCGGCCCACGTAGTGATTGCGCAGAAGGCCGATGTCGAATCGGATGCCGGCTTCCTGCGCATAGCCGATGGCCGCGGTGTTGGAAGAGTCGGGAACGGCGATGACCACGTCAGCCTCGGCAGGATGTTCCTTGGCCAGCTGCTTGCCGATCTTGCGGCGGATCTTGTCGCAGCTTTCCTCGAAGATGCGCGAGTCGGGTCGTGCGAAATAGATGAACTCGAAAACGCAATGTGCCTTGCGTTTTTTTGCCGGGAGCTCGCGCGAGGTGAGGCCGGAGGCGTCGATGCGGCAGATTTCGCCGGGCTTGATGTCGCGCTCGTATTTTGCGCTGAGTAGATCCAGGGCGCAGGTTTCCGAGGCGACGACCCATGTGTCGTCCATTTTTCCGAGGCACAAGGGACGGAATCCGTAACCGTCGCGTGCGACATACACCGCATCCTTGCTGAGGAATACAAGACAGTAAGCGCCGGTCAGTTTTGCCAGCGATTCGGAAATGGCGTCGAAGAGATCTTCTTTTTTCGATCGCGCAATGAGATGGAGGATGACTTCAGTGTCTGAGGTGCTCTGGAAGATATGCCCCAGCTCTTCCATCTCCTGGCGGATTTCCGGGGCGTTCACGATGTTGCCGTTGTGGGCGATGGCAAGCGGCCCGCGCTTGGTGGAAACCAGCATGGGCTGCGCATTGTTGATGTTGCTGCGGCCTGTGGTGGAATAGCGCACGTGGCCGATGCCCGCGGAACCCTTCAAGGAATCCACGAGTTTTTCCTCGCGGGTGAGTTCGGTGACGAGGCCCATGCGGCGCAGGTGATGGATTTCCGCACCATCGGTGACGGCGACGCCCACGCTTTCCTGTCCGCGGTGTTGGAGTGAGTAGAGTCCCATGAGAACCCGGCGCGCCACCTCGGTGCCGCCGAAGATTCCCATCACTCCGCATTCTTCGCCGACGCCCTCGTCCATTGCTCCCATGAGGTCATAAAATATAAGTCCCGGAGGCGTTCTATATTTGAATTTCCATCGCGGAAAACGATTCTTCCGTGAACATGGAGAGGTGTCTCATGGTGTCTCCAAACGGCGAATTCGAGGAGCAAAACTCCCAGTCCATCAACATCGAGCTTCCCGAGGCCGTGGCCGAGGGGATTTACGCGAATTTGTTCCTCGTCGCGCACAGCGGATCGGAATTCATCGTGGACTTTGCGCGCATTCTTCCGGGTCCGCCCAAGGGCAAAGTGCAGGCGCGCATCGTGATGACGCCGGCGCACGCGAAATCTCTGGTGGCCATTCTGCAGGAAAACATCTCGCGCTTCGAGCGCAACTTCGGACCCATTCCGCCCTTTGGCGCGCCGGGAATGCCGCCACCCGAGGAGTTTTGATCGTGGAAGTTCTCTGCCTCGACATGGAAGGTGTGCTCACGCCGGAAATCTGGCATCATGTGCGCGATCGCACGGGGATTTCGGAATTGAATCTCACCACACGCGATGTGAAGGATTACCGCGAGCTGATGGATAAGCGCGTCGAGATTTGCGCGAAACACGGAGTGACGCTAAAGGACATTCAGAAGTACATCGCGGAACTGGATGTGATGGAAGGCGCGCGGGAATTCATGGACTGGGCGCGCATGCGCTGCCCCGTTTTCATCCTGTCCGACACGTTCTACGAATTCGCGGGTCCGCTCATCGCCAAGCTCGATTACCCGACCCTGTTGTGCCACAGCATCGCGTATGACGAATCGGCGAAACGGCTGCGATACACGTTGCGGCAGGAAAACCAGAAGCAGAAGGCCGTGGAGGCGCTGCGGTCTCTGAACTACCGCGTGGCCGCGGCCGGAGATTCGTACAACGACACGCACATGCTGCGCGCGGCGAACGCGGCGGCGTTCTTCCGCGCGCCGGAAAGCATTGCTAGGGAATTTCCGCAATTCCCCAGCCTGCATGAATACAGCGAACTGAAGGAATTTTTGATCGAGAACCTGTAGCTCGCCTCGATACACCACGCCGGTGCTTCGACTACGCTCAGCAACCGGCGTGGCACTCGGCGAGCGATGCCCCGTTAAAACAATCTCGCTGGCCGAGTGTTCGCCGTCAGGCGGATGTACCGAGGCCAGCAAGTCTTGTTCTGAACCACGTCGCGATGTCGTTCAATTCTTCCATCAGCAAGGTGTGATCTTTTTCATAGGTCCGGTAATCGATCCGGATTCCCAGCGATTGCAATTGTTTGAAGCCGCGCGCCGAAGGTTCAAAAGGCACGACGGGATCCTGAAATCCATGGGTGATGAGGAAATGTTGATTCCTGGCCACGGGTGAAAACTGAGCCGGATATTCTTCGAGGAAGGAAGGGTAACCGGAAACTCCGCAGATCCCGCCCAATACTTCGGGACAGCGCAACCCGAGATCCGTGACCATCAGGCAACCCTGACTGAATCCAAACAGGTAAGTGTCCCGCGCCGCAACGCCCTGTTCCTTCAACTCCGCCAGAAGTTTCAGCAGCAGTTCTCGGCTGCGCCGGATTCCGGTTTTGGAATCGCCCTGAAAGTCGTACCAACTGAAGCCGCCGTAGTACGGGTCCGGTGCGTTGAGGAACAGGTAGGACAGGTTGTCGATTTTCAAGGCTTCGGGCAGGAACGAAAATCCGCGCAGCGAATCCCCGAGGCCGTGCAGGACGATGAGCAGGCGCGTGCGGTCGCCCGGATCTTTGGCGGGGAGATAGCGGTGGTCGAAAGTTTGGGTGGTGAGCATCAGCGTTTCAATGGGTTGTGCCAGCGCAGTCCGGGAAAGCGGGCGAAGTCCTTGTCAAAGGAAACCAAGGTATATCCATGTTCGTGGGCCAGTGCGGCGAGATAGGCATCCGTGACGATGGCCCCTTTTGCGTTGACCTGGCGGCAGAGAGAGGAAAAAATCCTCCAATGATCCGGGCCGGGCGAAACCCGCACCGCATCGGGAAGATCCAGCAGATCGTCGAGGAACCGGAACGCAACCTCGAGCGAGGAAGGAACGGAAAAAATCGAGGTGTGCGTGGTCACCCTCAAAAATCCCGAAAGGGCCACGTCGCACAGGCCGAGAACGGAAGATTCTGAATCCATTTTTCTCAACAGCGCAAGCGCCGCGGTGTGATGAACGTGATCCGCACGGTGCGCGGCGACCAGTAAATTGACGTCAGCCAGGAACATTCAATCCATCGGCGATGTCGAGCATGGCGGCGTTCGAGGCCGGATCGATTCCCGGGCGCAGGCCGGTTCCCTTGAAGGTGGTCAGCCGGAACTTTTTTTTTCCGGCCTTGTAGGCCGGGGCATTCTCGCGCAAAATCATTCGCAATCCCTGATCGAGCATGGACGTCAAGGTGGTTCCGTGATGGGCGGCGTATTTCTTGGCCTCGCGCAGGAGGCTGTCGCTGAGGCGGACGGTGGTGCGCATGGGGATAAAATATCCCGGTGACATATTTATGTCAATGGAATAAATCGTTGCTTTTACCCGGCCACCCGGCGGGGGGGCAAGGTGTCCGGTTTTCGCAAAATGGAGGAAATGCGGCGCGGATGGAGGCTGGGAACCGGTTGCCGGTTTTGAAAAACAAGCTTCGATTTTCCTATGCTCGACTCATGGCGGCTCAGGGGTTTGTGTTCAGTCTTCTCTCGTCGGCGTTGCTGACATCAACACAGGCTCAGCCCTTTGTCCATCCCGGCATGCTGCACAAGCAATCCGATTTCGATCGCGTGCGCGCGCAGGTCAACGCCAATGCCCAGCCGTGGCTGTCCGGCTGGAACAAGCTGAAAGCCAACCCGCATTCCGCCGGCACCTATGCCGCAAGACCGGTGGACACGGTTTATCGCGGAACCGGGACGCCGGAGAATTATTCGCGATTGTACAATGACGCCGCCGCCGCGTATGCCCTCGCCCTGCGCTGGCGCATTTCCGACAGCGCCGCGTACGCGGACGCCGCCGTGCGCATTTTAAACGCGTGGTCCTCGACCTTGAAGGCGATCAACGGCACTTCGGACAAATATCTCGCCTCCGGCATTTACGGTTATCAAATGGCCAATGCCGCCGAGTTGATGCGCGCGTATCCGGGATGGGCCGCGGTGGATTTCACGCGGTTCCAGAACATGATGCTCGCGATCTTTTATCCCATGAACCATGCCTTTCTCACGGATCACAACGGCGCCTGCGGCAGCCACTATTGGGCGAACTGGGATCTCTCCAACATGGCTTCCATGATCAGCATCGGAATCCTGTGCGACAACCGCACGATATACAACGAGGCCGTCGACTATTTCAAAACCGGAGCGGGAACGGGAGCCATCGCCAATGCGGTGTGGTACCTCCATCCCGGAAATCTGGGACAATGGCAGGAAAGCGGACGCGATCAAGGCCATGCCCTGCTTGGCCCGGCGTTGATGGGTCCGTTCTGTGAAATGGCATGGAATCAGGGTGATGATCTTTATGGTCATGACGGCAACCGCTTTTTGAAAGGCGCGGAATACGTGGCCCAATTCAATCTCGGGAAATCGGTGCCGTACGCGACGTACAACAACTGCGACAACGTGAACCAGACGGTCATCTCGGATTCGGGACGCGGCGGTTTGCGCCCGGAATGGGAATTGATTTACAATCATTATGTGAACCGCAAAGGTCTGGCCGCGCCCAACAGTCAGGCCTATGCGGCTTTGGTGCGCCCGGAAGGCGGCGGCGGCGATTACGGCCCGAACAGCGGAGGATATGATCAATTGGGATATGGCACGTTGATGTTCACCCTGCCGCAGGCAACGCCGATCTTCCCGCCTGCGAAGCGGACAAAAACCTCCGCTCCTTCAGGCGTTTTCGTTTCCAACATGCTGGGTCGGGTTATCTGGATGCCGCGAAGGGAAAGCACGGGAATTTATGTGTTGAAAATTCCTGAAAGCGAAATGAACCGACGTGCGCCAGTATTCCATCCATGAAACGCCCGCCGGAAATTTCCGCTTGGGCGGTGTGAAGGCGGAGTCTCTCTGACGGGGACGGGGGTGTCCCCGAAACAAAGTTGGACCCTGTTTTCAGGGGCGGAGCCGGGGAATTGAGGCTGGGAGCCGGTTGCCGGTTTTGAAAACAGGCTTCGATTTTCCTACGCTCCTCACGGAGGCCTCCGGATGGATCCGAACGAAGACAAGGCAAAAGCCCGGCGGGCGTTCCGCCTCGATCTCCTGAAACTGTTCATCGACAAGATTGCGTTGGGCGCCGTCGTCGTCCTGTTCGGCTTCCTCGCCAACAAATGGTTCGAGAAGTACAAGTTCCGGTTGTCCGAGCAGCGGTTCTTCATGGAACAGCGACTGGAATCGATCAAGAAGATCCAGACCGCCTACACCGTCATGTTCCACAAGTTCGACAACTACACCTTGCGGGGATATTCCAGGCCTGTGGATTATCAGGCCCGATACGATTCCGCCGTGGACGGATACACGCGGGCGCTCGACGAGCACGGAACCTTGTTGTCGCCGCAGACGCTCGAACGAATGGATTACCAGGGCTGGCTCTTTCAAAACTTCAAGTATCAGGACGTGGCGGCGCAGGCGTCCTACCGGAATTTCTTCTACGACTTGTATCGTGAATTTTACCTGCAGGCCAAGGTTGAATTGGGAGTCATTCCCGACACCGCGCGGCATCCGGTAGAGTTCGACGAATGGTCGCACGCCAAGGCCGACTCGCTCGGCGCGCAGGCCTTTTTCGACGCCAACTTCGAAAAGTGGAAACAGCGAAGGGACGCCATGGCTGGTAACTTCTAATAGCACGCTTGAATCACCAATAAAATGGATTGTCACAAGAAATTCATAGTTCTTTTATTATGGTGGCGAACAAGAAAAGATTTTTGAAAGACTAACCCAGTGCAGAAGCCATTACTTGATAGCTATAAACTCACAGAAACTGATGTCCAACAACTTTCTGTGGTAAGAAAAGAAACCGAAATATTATCGTCCAGAATCTTCAATTGGTCAATAGGTCTGACTTTCTTGTGCGTTACGGTGTATGAGATTCGTAGTACAGGTAGTTGGCTGGTAGGTATTTGGATTGGCGTTTGCGGATTGGTTATAGGTGTTTATCTGGGCGTTATCCTGTCTAAAATATGGGAATGGATAAATAAAGCGGCCCATCCTAAATGGATGCAGTACGAGAAATATGTTAAGGATGTTAGGAATTATGAGGCATATCTAAACGAACAGCGGCGAATCCAAGAAATGGATGATAGACGTAAGCGTTTGGAACATTGGACATCCTGTAACGGGATCGAATTTGAACACGAAGTGGCTGAACTCTTTCGGCGTCTTGGTCACTTTGTAGTTAAGACTGGCGGCGCTGGAGACGAAGGGATTGATCTTGTTGTAGATAACGATACAATCGTTCAGTGTAAACAGCATGCTAAACCTATTAGTCCCGCTGTCGCTCGTGAGCTGTTAGGAGCCATGAATTTCGCTAAAGCGAAGAAGGCCATCTTGATCTGTCCTAGTGGTTTCTCCAATGACACTAAGGAATTTGCTCGGAAGGCTAATCTTGAATTGTGGGATGGGGATAAGCTGATTGCGATGGCTGAGTTAATTGATGGGACGCAAAAAAGGGTTGCCATGAAAACCGAACAACTTGATCTCCTTTTTCCTTTCAATCCGTCCCATGATCCATAAAAACAGAGAAATGCAAAGCGATTTCACAAGGCACAGTCTTGGTGACTTCGAAAAATGGAAACAGCGCAAATTACAGCCGTAGGCGGTCTTGTCATTCAAGTTTGAGCGGATGGTTTTGAATTTGTATCCTGAAGGGGCCTTCTTGGGCAGGGAGTTTTTATGACCGCGAAGGAAACCGTGCAAACACTTCTGGATCAGTTGCCCGACAATTGCAGTCTTGACGAAGTGCAGTATCACCTTTATGTCGTCCAGGCCATCCAACGCGGACAAGCCGACTCGGACGCCGGACGCACGATTTCCCACGAACAGGTTGATTCGGAGTTGCGCCGGAAGTGGCTGCTGGGCGCCAAATAGTCTGGGCCAAGTCCGCCGAGGAAGAGCTCGACGACATCCTCGTTTACATCTCCCAATCTTCTTCCGAGGGCGTTCGCCGGGTGCTGTTGCTGGCGCTCAGTAAGGCTGCGAGCTTGGAAACTCTCGCGGAACGCGGACGAATGGTTCCAGAGCTTCAAGATCCTCACTTGCGGGAATTGCTGGTGTACGATTACCGGATGATTTATCGCGTCCACTCGGATCGCGTTGTAATAGAGGCTTTCGTGCACGGTGCTAGGGATTTTTCAAGATGGCGGAGCGAGAAAGGCCCGGATTTTTAAACCTCAACTCTTCGCCGGTTTTTCCCTTCCCATCCACGCCAGATAAACGATTCCAATCATTCCTGAAATTACCGAGGCGCAGAGCACGGCGAGCTTTGCGCCGTCGAGCAATCGTTCCTCAGGCAATCCGAGATCGGCGATGAACAGCGACATGGTGAAGCCGATGCCCCCCAGCATTCCCGCGCCGAGGAGGTGACGCCAGCGCACGCCCGTCGGCAGTTCGCCGAAGCCCATCCGCGCCGCGATCCACGAAAACAGGGAAATGCCCAATGGTTTTCCGAGACACAGTCCGGCGAGGATTCCCAGCCCGACGGGTTCGGCCAGCAGGTTCCGCGTCTGCGGATTCAACGCGACTCCGGCGTTGACCAGCGCGAAGATCGGAAGGATTCCAAAGCCGACCCAGGGGTGCAGCTTCCGTTCGAGGAATTGCAGGGAATTTTCTTCCGCACCGTCCGCGGTCATGGGGATGAAAAAGGCCAGCGCCACGCCCGCCAAAGTGGCGTGAACGCCGGAGTGAAGCAGTGCGAACCACGACAAAGCGCCGGCCGCGAGGTAGGGAAGGAGACGGCGAACCCCGAAGAAGTTCAGCATGAACAACGCCGCGAGACAGGCTCCGGACAGGGCCAGCGCCCCCCAATGCAGCGTCTGCGTGTAAAAGAGGGCGATGACGAGAATGGCGCCGAGATCGTCGATGATGGCCAGTGCCACCAGAAAAATTTTCAATCCGGGTGGAATGCGTTTTCCCAATACCATCAGCGCGCCCAACGCAAAGGCGATATCTGTGGCCATGGGAATTCCCCAACCAGGCGCGGAAAGATGATTCCGATTGAACAGGGAGTAAAACACGGCGGGCAAAAGCATTCCGCCCAGCGCCGCTGCGAACGGCATGGCGGATCTCCGGAACGAAGCCAGTTCCCCGTTCCACATCTCCCGCTTGATCTCAAGGCCGACTAACAGAAAAAAGACGGCCATCAAACCATCGTTGATTGCTGGGAGTGAAACCGACTTCAGCGACGCATAAGTTTCGGAAAGGGGAGAATTGGCGAAAGCGAGACCTGTGAGCGCGGCAAAAAAAAGGAGCAGGCCCGAGGCCGACTCCAGTTGAATGAATCGTTGGAACGGTTTGAACACCCGCGCAACGGGCAAGACTTTATCCTTCCGCCTGAAGACGGGCGATGCGATCTTCCAGCGGTGGGTGGGTGGCCATCAACGACAGCAGGCCGCCCTGCTTCCCGGAAATTTTGAGCGTGGCGACGGAGGCGTTGCCGCTCCCGGATTGAGCCTGTTCTTCCGCCACTTTGCCGTACACGGACTGAAGTTTCTGCAAGGCTGAAATCATTTTACCCCGGCCCGCATAGTTGGCCCCGCCGCGATCCGCGCGGTATTCGCGCCAGCGCGAGAAGCGGGCCACCACGATGAATCCGAGCATGCCGAAGACGATCTCCAGCACGCTGATGAGCAGATAGTTCATCCAGAATCCGCCGAAGGACGATTCGCGATCCGAATCCTTGCCGCGCATGGCCGAACTGATGGCGAAGGCGATGATGCGGGCGAAGAACATCACGAAGGCGTTGATCACGCCCTGAATCAAGGTCATGGTCACCATGTCGCCGTTGGAGATGTGTGCGATCTCGTGACCTAGCACGCCTTCCAATTGATCACGATCCATGCGTTGCAACAGTCCGGTGGACACGGCCACCAGTGAATTTCTCTTGGAGGGACCCGTGGCGAAGGCGTTCACCTCGGGGCTGTCGTACACGCCCACATCCGGCATGACCGTAAGTCCGGCCTTGCGAGCCAGATCGTGCACGGTGTTGACGAGATCCCGCAGTTCCCCGGCATTGTTCGGGTCAATCACTTGGACACCCATCATCCACTTGGCCATGAACTTCGACATGGCCAATGAGATGAATGCGCCGCCCATGCCCCAAACGAGGCACAGGAGGAACAGGGAGCTGTACGAGTTTCCGTAGAAGTTGATTCCCAGCACCCGGCCCAACAAACCGATGACGATGCTGATGGTGACGACAACGAGAATGTTGGTGAGGACGAAAAGCATGATGCGCCTGAACATGAGAGCTCCTTTGAGAAGGCAAAGTATTATTTTCGCCCTCCTGAAAAAACTCGTTTCATTTTGACTCAGTGCTTTTCGATTTCTTCCCAAAGCGACGGAATTTCGGCAAGGCCTTGTTCTCCGGATGCTTCGCGCATGAACCACTCCTGTGCATTCACGGCGGCTTCGCCTTTGGCGGCGCGTGTGTAGCTCCCGTCGTGATTCATCCAATAGGTTCCTTCGTTGTCACGCCAGTACACCGCGAGAATGCGCATCAATCGTTTGCGCAGATCCGCATTGCGCACCGGCACCACGGCCTCGACGCGTTCACGCAGATTGCGCACCATCCAATCGCCGCTGCCGATGTACACATCTTCCTTGCCCGCGTTGCGGAAACAAAAGATGCGGCTGTGTTCCAGATACCGGCCCACCACGCTTTTGATGCGAACGTTTTCGGAAAGATCCGGGACTCCGGGGCGCAAGGAACAAATTCCACGGACGATCAGGCGGATGGGGACGCCCGCGTTGGACGCTTCGTAAAGCGCTTCGATCACTTCGATGTCCAGCAGGGCGTTGATTTTCGCGACAATGCCGGAAGGCAGCCCTTTTTTTGCATGGTCGCGTTCGCGATGGATCGCGGCCAACGTTCCGGGAAGAAAACTGATGGGTGAAATCCACAAGCCGTGGAAGTCCGGGTTCTTGGCGTTGGCCGTGAGATAGTTGAAGGTTTCCGAAGCCCCTTCGGTCACGGCAGGATCACACGTGAGCAGAGAAAGATCGGTGTAGAGTCGCGCCGTCTCCGGATTGTAATTCCCGGTTCCCGCGTGGAGGTAACGCCGGAACCCGTCTTCCTCACGGCGGATCACGAGCGACAACTTGCAGTGGGTCTTCAATCCGACCAGACCATACAACACCGTCCCGCCGCGTTCTTCCAACCGCCGCGCCCAGTGGATGTTGCTCTGCTCATCGAAGCGCGCCTTGAGCTCCACCACCACCACCACTTCCTTGCCGCGCTGCGCCGCCTCCATCAAGGCGTACATGATGGGGCTGTCCGCGCTGGTACGGTAGAGCGTGGTTTTGATGGCGAAAACGCGTGGATCGCGCGCCGCGGTTTCGATGAAGCGCACCACTGGATCAAAACTCTCATAGGGATGGTGCAACAACACATCGCCGCTGCGCAGACGCGAGAAAATTTTCTCGGGTTCTTCCAAGCCCTGTGGTCGCGCCGGTTGATACGGCGGAAACTTGAGGTGCGGCTGGGTGATTTGCCCGTACAGCGCCATGAGCCGGCTGAGATTGACCGGACGTCCGGCGCGGAACACGAGATGGGGCTCGATGTCGAGATTGTGTGCCAGCAGGTTTACGAGTTTCGCGCTGGCGTGATCTTCGATTTCCAGGCGCACTACGTCGCCCTTGCGACGATTACGCACTTCCTCTTCCACGGTTTCGAGAAGATTGCCGCCTTCATCCTCGCTGTCGTCCGCGGTTTAGTCGAGGTACAGGTTGGAATTACGCGTCGCCCGGAAAGGTGCGCATTCCCGAATGGGGGTTCCCTTGAACAGTTCTCCGGCATAATGCTGGACGACATCCGAGATGAAAACGAAACTTTTTGCGGAATCGCCGGAAGGCAATGTCACGATGCGCGGTAGGATGCGCGGCACTGTGATGACTCCGAGGTTTTCACGTTCGTTTCCCTTGCCGGGCCCCTTGAGCAGCAGAGCCAGGCACAGCGCCTTGTTGAGAACCCAGGGAAAGGGGTGGGCCGGATCCACCTTGATGGGGGTGAGCAGGTGATACACCTCCTTGTGGAAAAAATCCTTCAGGAAGTTTTTCTCCTCTGCGTTAAGTTCCTCCATCTTTTTGACGGACATGCCTTCACGGCGGAGCAATGTTTGAATCTCGTCCCAGCATCGGTATTGATCCCGGATCATCTCACGCGCGGTGGCGAGCACGTCCTGGAGTTTTTGGCGCGCGTCCAGATGAGCGATGCCGTCGGTCATGGCGCCGGATTCCAGGCGTTGGAGCAGCGCGGCCACGCGCACCTCGAAAAATTCATCTAGGTTGCTGGCCACGATGCCGAGGAATTTCACCCGCTCCAGCAGGGGAACCGAAGAGTCGCGGGCTTCTTCGAGCACGCGTCGATTGAAAGCAAGCCATGAGATTTCGCGATCAATGAAGACGCCGTTTCCTTCATAACCGGAAATTGGCAGTTGGGGTGTCATCCCGAATCGCTTTCCTGCAGCGGCAGGTTCAGGTGGCCGTGCTTGCTCCAGAAATACGCAGCACCTTCGCGCAATCCCGCATCTGTGAAGTTCAGACGACGTACACCGAAATACCGCAGGCCGGCCAAAAGCACCACCACGGCGGGCATGATGATGCGGGAGCGTTCGATGTTGAGGTCGAACATCGAAGTGAGATGCTGCGGTGTGCGGCCAATGGCCAGCTCGATCAGATCTTCGAGAACTCCAGGCGTTATTTCTGGAATATTCTTGGAAAAGGCGGTGCTGCGGACTTCCTCGGTCATGCGGACAATGGCCCGGATGTTTCCCGAGCTGGCAATGGCTTGATCCGCTTCCGGCATGTCCGAAGGGGAGCGTTTTCGGAATTCCTCCGAAGCATGTTCATGAATACGCTGGAAAATCTCCTGGGTGAAGGGCTTGCCGTTCAAAAACTTGCGGGTCAATCGAATGGCACCCAATTCGTAACTTCTGCCGAACAGGTAGCGTTTGTTTTTGCTCCAGGAGACTTCGGCGCTGCCGCCACCGATATCGATAGTTTTAATTACCCCTTCCGCTCCCGTTTCACTCACAATACCGAAATGAATGAGATAGCTCTCTTCGGCGCCACTGAGAACGCGCGCCGAGATACCGGTTTTGTCCTCCAGCTTCTTCATGAACGCATCACGGTTTTTTGCCGATCGCACGGCTGAAGTTGCCAAGGCAAAGGTGAACTGCGGAGTCTTTTCGCCATCCATCAACGAAGATTGGATGAAATTCGCAACTTTCTCGGCCCCCGAATCAGGGATGGAACCTTCGGAAAACACCACGTCACCCAGCGAGTAATCGAGTTTTTCCTTGTCGAGCAAGCGGTATTTTCCCGCGTCGATTCCGTACAGGGATGCTTTCACCGAATTGCTGCCGATGTCGATAACGCGAATAATCATGTGGTGTCCGAGCGCTTCGAAAAGTAGGTAGTAGAAAGTTTCATTTCGTTACAAAATGGTTACAAAAAGCGTGTCCCTCATGACAGAAAGGCTTCGTCTTAAAAAAGGAAACACAGAACCTCGATTAGTGCCGGTTGCGCGATGAAAAACCGCCTAATCATAATGCGGCGACTCCGGGTGGGGTCGCCGTTCCCCTTTTTAAGATAACGTTGTGAATTGTCACACAAGCGGTCGAGATAAAAGCCAGTAAAATCAGATGCTCTAAGTGTTCGAAAGAGCAAGTGAACTTGCTACTTTAGTCCCCCTAAAACAGCAGATATGGTTCGGGATTTTCCCGACATCAGAGGGAGTGACATGACAAAGCGCGCCAGAGAAAAATCATCAGATGCAGACGAGATTACCCGTTGGGACATGCAATGGGACAAACAGCTTGCGCATTTGAAAAAGTTCAAGGAGAGAGTCGGTCGATGGCCCAAGGCTTCAGAAGAACAACCCAAGGGAAACCGCATCGGACAATGGGCCAACCGCCAGCGCGATTTGCGCACACGCGGACTTCTGGACGCGGATCGGATTCGCGCATTGCGCGAATCCGGATTCAAATGGGAGAAACCCGATGCGCGCGCCATGCATTGGACCGACCAGTACAAGTATTTGCTCGAGTATCGCAAGGCCTTTCCTGGCGAGTGGCCTCATGCCCGCGTGGAATTTCCAGAAGGCAACCGTCTTGGATTGTGGGTGTGGCGTCAACGTCAGGCATTTGACTCGCAGCGGCTGTCACGCCGTCGTCGTGAAGCGTTGGAACGCATCCATTTTCCATTCGAACTTCCCGATGCCTGGGAAGGACACTATCAGACGTTGCGGCAATATCGCGTCAAGAATCCCAATCGCTGGCCCAAGGCGCGAGAGGAATTTCCCAAGGGCAATCGACTCGGGTTGTGGTGCCACTTGCAGCGTTGTGCCCACAAAGCCGGAAAGCTGCAGGCCGATCGCGTTTCCAAGCTGGACAAGATCGGTTTTCAGTGGAGCGTGAAGCTGGTGAGTTGGATGCGGTTCTACGAACTTCTCAAGGCGTACAAGCGATTGAATCCCAAAAAGTGGCCGGTGCTTGAAGCGACGGCGCTGCAGGATCGCCGCGTCATCGCCTGGTGCAGCATCCAGCGTCACAAGCGGCGAATTGGCAAACTCGACCCGCAATTCATCGCCCAGCTCGACGCCATCGGTTTCCGCTGGTAAAGCGGGGTAATCCCGCGGATACTCGTATATTTACCGGGATGAATTCCCGCGAATTATTGCTGTCTTGGCTGGAAAGCAGACTCGATCCGGCCGCGATCGCATGGCTTCGGGATCGTTGCCATCAGCTGTCGGCGGGCAATTCAGCCGAAAAAGATCTGTATTTGGCTTTCAGTCAGGCGGTGAGGCACGCCGGAAAGTCACCCTTGAATGCCACGAATCAGGAACAGCAACAGGCCTTTGCTGTTCATCCCGGCTGGGATTTGCGCGACTGGACCACGGATCAGGCTGTCCGAGTTGTGCTTTTGCTGAGTCTCCCATCGGGACCTAAAACTGTGGCAGCAATTTTGGCCTTGCACCAGACCGCGGATTTGCGGGAGCATATGGCGCTGGTGCGCGCCCTTTTTCTTCTGTCCGATGCAAAAGCCTTTCTGCACATCGCCCGAGAAGCCATTCGCAGCAACATGCGCGACGTCTTCGAGGCGATTTCACAGCGAAATCCCTACCCGGCGGAATACTGCGACGATATCGCGTGGAATCAGATGGTGGTGAAATGCCTGTTCGTAGAACTGCCCCTGGCCCCGATTTACGATCTGGATCGGCGCGCCAATTCCGAGTTGAGCCGCATTCTGGTTGATTTGGTGAGGGAACGCCGCGCCGCGCATCGGACGTTGTCTCCAGAAGCGTGGCGTTGCATCGAACCTTTTGCGGATGAAACAGTCTTGCGCCTGAAAGCGGAAGTTTGAAACGGAGCTCATGATGTCTGAATCCAAGTCCCTGTTGTATATCGATCCACACATCCACATGGTTTCGCGCACCACCGACGATTATCAAGCCATGCGCGATGCGGGCATCGTGGCCGTGATAGAACCCGCCTTCTGGATCGGTCAGCCGCGCACCACGCCGGGTACATTCGTGGATTATTTCGCATCGTTGCTGGGATGGGAGCGTTTCCGTGCCTCGCAATTCGGCATCCGTCATTATTGCACCATGGGCCTGAACTCCAAGGAAGCCAACAACGAAGCACTGGCGGAACAGGTATTGGAAATCCTTCCGCGTTTCGTGGGCAAGGAAGGTGTGGTTGCTGTCGGCGAAATCGGTTATGACGAGATCACGGCAGCAGAGGAGAAGGCCTTTCGCATTCAGCTGGAGCTGGCCAAGGAAACCAACATGCCAGTGATGATCCACACCCCGCATCGCGACAAGAAACGCGGGACTTCACGCAGCATGGATGTCTGTTTGGAGCACGGCTTGTCTCCCTCCATGGTGGTCATCGATCACAACAACGAGGAGACGTGCAAGGAAGTTTTGGATCGCGGTTTTTGGTGTGCCTTCACCATCTATCCCAAAACCAAGATGGGCAATATGCGCATGGTGGATCTCGTCAAGAAGTACGGTTCCGAACGCGTCATCGTGGACAGCAGCGCGGATTGGGGAGTCAGCGATCCGTTGGCGGTTCCCAAGACCGCGAATCTCATGCTTGAACACGGCATCTCTCGCGCCGACGTGGAGTTGACCTGTTACCGCAACGCGTTGACGGTGTATGGCAAGAGCGGACAAATCAAGGAAGGAGACTGGTTGAATCCTTCCGAAGCGGATCGCACCTTGTTGTTCGAGGGCAACAGTGTGATGCGCGGTCAGCCCGACAAAAAAATCATTGAATAAAAAAACCGAGGCTCCCTTGTGGGGAGCCTCGGAACCCGGGGATGGAGAGGGGGAGAGAGGTATCTCGGAGAATCTCCGGGTTTTAGGAACTTGTTTCTTTTAATCTATCGCTAACCGGCCAAAGCGAGTTCACGAGTTTCTTCCAAGTTGCGCAGGGCCGCCAAACCTTTTTCTTTGATTTGACGCACCCGTTCCTTGGAAAGACCAATCACTTCGCCAATTTCCTCCAAATTCAGGGGTTCGTGGTATCCAATCCCGAAATACATGCTCAAAACGGTTTTTTCCTGATCCGGGAGACGGTGGAGCAGGTCGGATACGTACTGGCGGCGGGAATCCTCTTGTACCACAGCATCCGGGGATTCGGCGGCGGTATCTTCAACCAAGTCCATCACCGAAGAACCTTCGTCGTTGCCCAAGGGTTCATCCAGCGAGGAGTGGCGGAGGCCCATTTCAATGATTTTTTCGACCTGTTTACCGCTGTAACCCAACTTTTTGCCCAAGGCATCGGTATCCACCTGCATCCCCCCGCCCACGGTCTGGCGCATGGGGACGTTGTGCTTCGAGAACCGACGCAGGATGAGCTCTTTCTCGGCGCTGATGCGCACCAGACGGGCGCGTTCCGCAATGGCGCGGGTGATGGCCTGACGGATCCACCACACGGCGTAGGAGATGAATTTCAGCTCACGGTTGATGTCGAAACGGTGGGCCGCTTCGATCAAGCCGATATTGCCTTCGTTGATGAGCTCGGGCAATGAGAAGCCCTGATTCTTATACATGAAGGCCACATTGATGACGAATTTCAGATTGGAGCAAACGAGTTTGTTCGTGGCCCGCTGATCACCGGCCTTGACCCGTTTCAGCAGTTCCACTTCCTCCTTGCGGGTCAGCAGGGGGTAGCGGCTGATGTCCTTGATGTACTGGTAGTACAGCGAGGCACCTTCCCAGGCTTCCATTGATTGATGCGTCATGGCTGAATCCTTGGTTGAGTTCTATGGATTCAATTATACGCGGGAGGCCCCCCAGGGTTTGTCACGGAAGTGTCATACCCCCGCATTTTTTCAGGCAAATAACGTTGCGGGGAGCTAAGTTTTACTCCCCAGGCCCAATTTGTGGGCCGAATAGGCCAATTTCCGGAGTTTTTGACGTGAATATCATTGAAACCCTTACCGCTGAAACCAAGCTCAAGACAGAACAGGTTCGCAACACGCTGGCCCTGTTCGATCAAGGATCCACCGTGCCATTCATCGTGCGCTATCGCAAGGAAGCCACGGGTTCGCTGGACGAAAATCAAGTGCGGTTGCTGGAAGATCGATATGCGTACTTCAAGGAACTCGAGGAACGCAAACAGACGGTTTTGAAGAGCATCGAAGCGCAAGGAAAGCTCACGGCTGAATTGCGGAAAACGATCGAAGAGACCGCGTCCCGCACCGAACTCGAAGACGTCTATCTGCCGTTCAAGCCCAAGCGTCGCACGCGCGCCATGGCGGCGAAAGAAGCGGGACTCGAACCGCTTGCGCGTATTCTCGAAGCGCAGGAAGTGCAGGGGAATCAGACGCCGGAACAAATCGCGGCAGCCTATGTGAACGCAGAGAAAAACATCGCGGATGCGGCGGCTGCATTGCAGGGGGCGCTCGACATTCTCGCCGAAGAGTTGGCGGAAAATCCCGAAGTACGCGCACAGGTTCGCGACATCGCTTTCAAGCAGGGCGTGTTCACGGCGCAGGCCCGCAAAGAGTGGGAAGGTAAGCGCTCCAAGTTCGAGATGTATTACAGCTTCAAGGAGAAGGTGAACAATCTTCCATCGCACCGTGTGCTGGCCATGCGCCGAGGTGAAAAGGAAGAGGTCCTTCGCACGGAACTCCAGCTTGAGGATGGAAAGATTCTGTCGTTGCTTCAGCAGCGCGCCATCAAACCTTCCTCGCCGTTCCAGCCGGATCTGGAAAAAATGGTGAAGGATTCCTACGAGCGTTTGTTGAAGCCAGCCATTGAAACCGAAACGCGCATGCACCTTCGCGAAAAGGCCGAGATCGAAGCCTTTTCCGTGTTCCAGAAAAATCTTTCCGATGTGCTGCTGGCCCCGCCGGCCGGCGCCAAAGCGGTCATGGGCGTAGATCCCGGTTTTCGCACCGGCGTGAAACTAGCCGTGGTGGACGCGACGGGAAAACTGTTGGAACACCGCACCATCTATCCCTTGCAACCGCAGAACCAGCGTGATGCTTCCACCACGATTTTGCTGGCCATGATGGAAAGCTTCAAGGTGGAAATCGTGGCCATCGGCAACGGTACCGCTTCGCGCGAAGTGGATGAGTTTATTTCCGAAGCCATGAAGCAGCTGGAGTCGGCTCCCATCAAAGTGGTGGTTTCCGAGGCCGGAGCTTCGGTGTATTCGGTTTCGCCGACCGCCTTGAAGGAGTTCCCCGATCTCGACGCCACGATCCGCAGCGCGGTTTCCATCGCCCGTCGCATTCAGGACCCTTTGGCAGAACTGGTGAAAATCGAGCCCAAGTCCATCGGCGTGGGTCAATATCAGCATGATGTCAATCAAGGTGAATTGAAGCGTAAACTGGAACAGGTGGTGGAATCCTGCGTGAACCGCGTGGGTGTCGATGTAAACCAGGCTTCAGAGGACTTGTTGGGATACATCTCCGGGGTCAATAAGAATCTTGCCAAGAGCATCGTGGAATACCGCAATCAGAATGGCGCTTTTTCTTCGCGCGCCGCGCTAGTCAAGGTGCCGCATTTCGGTCCTAAAGCATTTGAGCAGGCGGCCGGATTCTTGCGGGTGCGTGGAGCAGAAAATCCCCTCGACGCTTCGGCCGTGCATCCGGAGCGCTATGAACTGGTGCGTACCATGTGCGAAGAAAGCGGTGTTCCGCTCGCCGAGATCATCGGCAACGTGGACGCCATTCGCAAAATCGATCTGAACAAATACGCGACCGGAGATGTGGGGCTGCCCACCTTGGTTGATATTGCGGCCGAACTGGAGAAGCCCGCGCGTGATCCGCGCTCAGAATTCGTGTATGCGCGTTTCAACGCCAAGGTGCAGGATCTCAAGGATTTGACGGAAGGCCTGTGGCTGGAAGGTGTCGTCACCAACGTCACCAACTTCGGCGCATTTGTGGACATTGGTGTGCATCAGGACGGCCTTGTGCACGTTTCCGAACTCAGCGACAAGTTCGTATCCGATCCCAAGCTGGTCGCGGCACCGGGTCAGGTGGTGAAGGTGCGCGTGCTGAGTGTGGACATGGAACAGAAGCGTATTTCGCTGTCCATGAAAAAAGAAGCCGCACCCAAAAAGCAGGCGGAAGGGAAGAGGGATTCCCGCGGTCACAAGCCCGCTGGAAAACCCAAGAAACCCCTCGCCACCATGGATCAGTTGGTGAACAAGTTCAACAGCGAAGGCAAGAAAAAGCAGAACGACGTCAAGCTTCAGTTCTCCCTGAAATCCTTGATGCGTTCGGGCCGATAAATCATCGCTGATTGATTTTCCCCAAAAACACCAGATTCAAAGGTGTTATTGGAAGAAATGGTGCGGGAAAAAAAGGCGTTGGCGGTATATTTTCAGCGGTTCCGAGAGGTTTAATCCCAACGAGGTAGAGATATGAAATCGTTCAAAATTCTTTTCCAGTTATCCGGCGTGGCCTGTCTCGCTTTGGCGGTTTCTGCGGGTGCGCAAGCCTTCACCAAGGCCGATTCAGGTTGGGTACGCATTTTCAACGGGACAAATTATGCCGGATTGTATTCCCGCCTTTATGCGCAGCCGGTGGTACTCCCGACGGCAGACAACAGCGCTTGGACAGCCACGGCTGCAATGAGCATCATCTATGGTGGAACCGATAGCGCTGGTTTGAAAACCACCACCGGCAATCGGGGAGAGGTGGGCACTGTCAAAACGAATTACAGTCATTACCGCACACGCTTGGAATACAAGTTCGATACAGCCGTTGCGACTTTGAACGGAGGCTTGCTTTATGGAGTGGACGAGTCGAAGAATCGCATGCAGAACAACTGGCCGCGCGGCATTGAATTCCAGATGCAGCAAAACCAGACAGGTGCGGCTTATTCGATTCAACAGGTCACTTTCAATACCCGCGTCACAGGCAGTGCTTACAGCCCCACTGGAAATCTGGTGACTGTTTGCGAAATCGGCAAAACGGGACAACCTTGCAATGCGCGTTCTTATGCGGCAACTCCCACCCTTCAATCCATCGCGAACGGCAGGACGAGATGGATGCACATTGAATTGATCCAGCGTGGTGCCGACACCGCGTGGCACTGGGTGAATGACACTCTAGTCATGAAGATCTGGAACATCCGCATCTTCAACGATTCCACCCGCCCCACGGGATCCACTTCTAGCGGGCAAAATTCCGCCTCCAACTTCACTCCCGACGGCCCCTACCCCAGTGGTGCTCTTGCGATCGAGGCCGAAGGCGGGGCAATCTATCACCGTCGTTGGGAAGTGATGGAATTTCCGGCTTCCACACCGATGAACGAGAATTTTCTGCACCGTGTGGTGTTGACGAACCGCCAGCCGATTCGTCCTGCGGCGAGCTCTTCTGTTTCCATCCTGTGGCGAAGCATCGGCACCATCCCCAAGGTCAAGTTGCAGTACAAGATGGGATCTTCCGGCGCATGGCAGACGATCACCGATTCCACGGCCAATACGGGAACCTACACCTGGACCGCGCCGGCCACGATTACGGATTCCCTGCGGTTCCGCATCAGCGGCAACGACTATGTAGTCGCTGACTCGACGGGTCCATTCACCACGACAGGCATCCATTCGGTGTCCGCTCAGGCGCAGCGATTCACTTTGGATGGCCGCGGGTTGATTTTGTCCGACGTGAAGGGGTACGACCGTGCTGAAATTGTTGATGTCTTCGGTAGAACGATTCGCATCATCCCCATCAATGGTGAAAACTTGCATTGGGATTTGACGGATGGCCGTGGTACGCATGCTTCCAAGGGTCTGTACTTTGTGCGGTTGAAGGGGAATGGTTTTGCCACGACGGTTCGCGTCCCCATTTTTTAATTGATTTTGGATTTTATTTCGCCGCTCCGGACCGCAAGCCCGGGGCGGTTTTTTTTATTTAAGCATTCATGACCACGAAGAATTCACAACTCTACGGCATTGCGGCCCTTGCGGCATTGCTTGGGATTTTTTTTCTGATCCGTCGTCGTATGCGTTGGGGATTTCTCCTGTTCAGTGTGCTGGTGGCCTTGGCGGAAAAATGGCGGGAAGGGCGGGAAATGAACCGCATCCGTGAGTGGATGGACTCCGCCGGAATTTGACGAGGAATATGTCCGATCCCGCCGTCTTTACAGAATCCGATCTTCGACAATTGCAGGCTGCGGGAATCACTCCTGAAAAAGCTCTTCGGCAACTGGAACAATTCCGCCATACGGAATTGCCAAAGTTATCGAGGCCCTGTACCCTCGGAGATGGTATTTCATCCTTGCCAACGGACACATCAGAATTGGAACAACATTTTTTAAACGCTTCGAAGGAAGGACGAATCGTTCATTTTATTCCGGCGTCAGGTGCGGCCACGCGCATGGGCTTGGGGGATCTTCCCAAAGCCATGGTTCCTTTTCATCGCTATGGTTCCCGAACAGCGACACCGGTGGAGGAGCACATTCGTGAGGCCGCAGCTTTGGCACAGTATGCCGAGCCGCGAATGCATTTCACCATCGCTCCTGAACATGAAGCTGTTTTTCGGTACCATCTGGATGAAACGCTCAAGTTGCTGGTTGGTGAGGGGATTCGCGCGGAAGTCACCTGTTCGTTGCAGGATCCTGCAACGCAGACTTTGGCATTGGACGCGGATGGAAAACTTTTTCGGGAAGCTTCGGGAAAATTGTTACTGAGGCCTGGTGGTCACGGCGCGTTGTTGGGCAATCTGGAAAATTGTGGCGCGGAGTTCGCCTGGATCCGGAATGTGGACAATATCGCAGTGGACTCTCATCGTCGAAAAGGGAGAAAGACCCATCGCGCATTGGCGGGCGCTTTGATCAAGGCTGCGCGGGAACGTACGGTTGTAAAAAGGCCGCTGCGGGTTTGTGGTATGGTTCCGAATACGGGAGAGCCGGGCGGAGGCCCCTTTTGGGTTTCTACAAAGGATGGCGGAAGCAGCATTCGCATTGTGGAATCCGCGGAAGTGGATTCCAGTCAGATGGACGTGTTTCGTTCAGCGACACACTTCAATCCTGTGGATATGATCTGTGCTTTGCAGGACTCGTCGCGCAATCCTTTCCGATTACAGGAGTTCGCCAATCCCAACGCTTGTTTGGTGGCTCGCAAAATCCACGAAGGACGCGAACTTTCGGCCTTGGAATGGCCCGGATTGTGGAATGGCGGCATGGCCGGTTGGGACACGGTATGCGTCGAGATTCCATTGTCTTTGTTCACGCCGGTGAAGACACAAGAAGACTTGCAACGGCCGGAACATCGGGCCGATTAGGCTTTCCAACAAAAGGCTAAATTGAATTCCCAAAAGGGAGAGTGATCGTGGACGGCAAGGAACGCGCGGGAATCTGGGCTTCAGAGCAGGTGAAGGACGGCATGACGGTGGGACTCGGAACGGGATCTACCGCCGCGCATTTTGTCCGTGCCCTGGCACGCCGCATCAAGGAAGACGGTCTCAAGATCCGCATGGCATCGAGTTCCTTTTCCACGGCATTGCTGGTGGAAGAATTGGGTCTTCCGTTGGTGTCCCTGGATCAGGTGGATAGGGTGGACTTATACGCCGATGGCGCGGATGAAGTCGATCCACAAAAGCGATTGATCAAGGGGCGCGGAGCTGCCATGGTCCGGGAAAAGATTCTGGCGCACATGGCGGATCGGTTCCTCGTATTGATCGAACCCATCAAGTGCGTGGAACGGCTCGGTGTCAAATTTCCCCTGCCGATCGAAGTATTGCCTTTCGCCCATAAACTGGTCCATAAGGAAGTTATGGCCTTGGGCGCCTCTTCAATCGCGATGCGCCAAGCGACCGAAAAAGACGGACCTGTGATTACGGATCAAGGGAACTTTGTGCTCGATGCGCGGTTTCCAAAATCCGTGGACGTCGCGTCTCTGGAGAGCGCGCTGGACAACATTCCCGGTGTGGTTGGCCACGGCCTTTTTGCCCGCTACACCAAGCGCATCACCGTGGCCATCGGGCTTGCCACCGGCGTCGAGGTGGTGCCCTAGCCTATGCGCAATCCGCTCCAGTGGTTGCTTAAAAGTTTCCTCAAGGGGTTGCTCATTGTTGTGCCGCTCACGGTCACGATATGGGTCATCTTCAGTGTCTTCAACTGGATCGACGGCCTCCTCAATATCCGCATTCCAGGCCTCGGGTTCCTGCTGACCCTCCTTATCATCGTGGTGGCGGGAGCGTTGGGTTCAAACATTGTGGCGGATCGATTCATCGCGTTGCTGGAAAAATTCCTGAACCGGCTGCCACTGGTCAAACTCATTTATTTCTCCCTCAAGGATCTCATCGGTGCTTTTGTGGGAGAGAAGAAAAGTTTTCGTTTTCCGGTGCTGGTTACGCTCTATCCCGACAGTGGTGTCAAGGTGCTGGGTTTTCTCACCTCCGAGGAGCCGGGACTTCCGAGTGCACCGGATCACGTAGCCGTGTATCTGCCGCAGTCGTACAACTATTCCGGATTTCTCGTCGTGGTTCCCCGCACTCAAGTAACGCCGCTGCCGCCTTCCGAAAGTTCACGTTGGCTGTCCTTTGTCATTTCCGGCGGAGTTTCCGGTGCCGCACAGGGTTCGGAATCTTCCGGATCTTCCCATTAGCTTTCGCACGACGGAACGGGTAATTTGATCTCCTCGTCAATACGCAACGATGGAGATATTTCATTGAGAACCCTGTGGATCGTGGTGTCCTGCCTGTTCATGGCGGGTTGCAAACCGGATGGATTCTGGACCCGGAAACGTCAGGTTCCGCCGCAACTGGAATCTTCTCCTCAAGCCACAAATGTTCAAGATGCCCCGCGAGCCACTGGAAAGTATGGTGACTTCCAGCAAATCTTCGCGGATGTGGCTGAAGGCGCTCTGCCTTCGGTGGTAAGTATTCACAGCGAAAAGCAGGTGGCCGCAGAGCCCGAGTCCAACGATGATGAGTCACCCTTTGAATATTTCTTTGGAAGCCCCGGAGGCCCCCCGCATCGCGAGGAGGGCCTCGGTTCCGGAGTCATTATCAGCCCGGACGGAACCATTCTCACCAACAACCATGTCATCGAAGATGCGGATCGGATTCGCATCCAGTTGCACGACGAGCGCGAGTTCGAAGCGGAGATTTTGGGCACGGACAAGGCGTCCGATGTCGCCGTGATCCGCATCAAGAACGCCAGGGAATCTTTTGTGGCGATGCCGTTGGGCGATTCGGAGAAATTACGGATCGGCGAATGGGTGATTGCCGTCGGCAGCCCCTATGGTCTGTCGCAAACCGTGACCACGGGCATCATCTCCGCCAAGGGCCGCCACAATACGGGCATCAACAGCTACGAGAATTTCATCCAGACTGACGCCGCCATCAATCCCGGAAACTCCGGCGGTGCGCTGCTCAACCTGCGCGGAGAACTCGTGGGCATCAACACGGCCATCTTTTCACGGAGCGGAGGCTATCAGGGAATCGGTTTTGCCATTCCCATCAGCATGGCGAAGCGCATTTCCGCGGATCTGATTCGCGATGGGGAAGTGACGCGCGGCTGGCTCGGAGTTTCCATTCAGCCACTCGAACCGGAACTGGCCGAGGCATTGGGGGTGAAGGATCGCAAGGGAGTGTTGGTGGGCGGCGTTATTCCCGGAAGCCCGGCGGATAAGACAGGTATCAAAAACGGAGATGTGATTCTCCGCGTGAATGAGAAGCCGATGCAGGATCCCAATGATCTTCTCAATTACATCGCTCTCCAGCGTCCCGGAACCTGGTTGGATGTGGAGATCAATCGCAATGGAAAAACGCTGGTATTCAAAACCAAAATCACCCGCAGAGACGAAGGACGAATGGCTGGCCTGCAGAACCGCGAGGAGGGAAACGCCGCGGAACTGTCCCGTCAGGGGATGGCGATCGCCAATCTTTCTCCGGATACGCGCCGTCGCTACGATATTCCCACCACGGTGACGCAGGGTGCTGTGGTGACGGCGGTGGAACTCGGAAGCCGTGCTTCGCGGGCGAGGTTGCGTGAAGGCGATGTCATTGTGGAAGCCAACCGGGCCAGGATTCTTAACGCGGGAAATTTTCAGGAAACACTGCGCGGAGCCAGCCGCGGAAACCGTATTCTTCTGTTGGTCAATCGCAACGGAGAAACATTCTTCACCACGTTCTAACCGCTATTTAAAAAGTTGTCGGATCTCCGGCGCGGCATGTTCCGTGTACCACGAGAAATCGTGTTCTCCCTCGGGATAGAGATGCAGTTTCACTTTCGGATTGGCGTTGGCCCATTCCTTCAACAAAGGAAAAACCTGTTCCGAGGGGAAGAGGCGATCGCGTCCGCCCTGAAATACATCCCAGCGGGTGGAGAGGTAAACCGAATCTTTCAGAAGATCGTCCGAATTGATCGCCAGTGGCGGATAGGATGAGAAAAGAACGAAGCGTGAAACTTTTCGTCGGCCTTCTTTCGCGTAGCGTAATGCGCCGAGACAGCCATCGGAAACTCCCACAATAATGAGCTTGTCCATCCGGACGGAGTAGTGGCTGGCCATATAGTTGAGCAAGGTATCGATGTGCGCCAAACCCTGTGGAGTCAGCCAATCGGCGCCTACATACGAAGAAGGACTGCACAGGTAATAGGAACCGGGCTTTACGAATGGCGGTAGCGCTTGCATGGCTGTCCAACCTTTTGCGGTGTTCTGCGAGTGCATCCCGCCATGCAGCCACAGAATCACAGGCCGTGGTTTCAACGGTTTGGGAAGAAGGATACCGCAGGCATTACTGTCCGGGCCTAATCGCAGTTTCAGAGGCTCAGACCAATCACCAGCATGCGTGAAACCCGATGCTATCCCCAACATCAGAAGGGGAATCCAGCGACGCATATTACCCGACGATTTCCTGACAGCGAAGGACAAGCTCCACATCCTTGATACCGGGAGCCGTTTCCACCTTGCTGTTCAGATCCACCGCATAGGGCGTAACTGTTTTCAGGGCCGCTCCAAGATTTTCGGGTCCCAATCCTCCAGCCAGAAAAAAAGGACAGGGCAAAGGATTGGATTTGAGCAATGACCAGTCAAAAGCTTTTCCTGAGCCGCCAAATTCAGAATCTGCTTGTGTATCCACCAGAAAATATCGGGGCTGCTTGTCTCCATGCTCGTTCCATCCGGTGCGCAACCCGCCGAAGTCGTTTATCCGGACGTGGGGAATGGCCTTGATCACCGGAAGAGAGACGTGCTTCAAAACGTCCCAACTTTCATTGCCATGAAGTTGTATCCATCGTATTCCCGTTGTGGCAGCAACTTCGGCAATGTGTTCAGGCGACACATCGACAAACACACCCACGGGTTCCGCGTTTTTCAACCGCGCAATCATTTCCGCAGCCTTGCGCGGTTCCACGTAGCGTTTGCTTTTCGGATGGAAATTGAACCCGAGGTAATCGATCTTCAAGGCATCAAGAGCTTCGGCATCTGAAAGACGAGTGATGCCGCAGACTTTGACTTTAATACGACGATCGGTAAGGTTGTTCATGTCACAACTCGAGCATCAGGCCACCGCGGATAACGACTCCGCCACCATAACTCCCATGGCCTTCATATTCGGAACCCAGCAGGACGCTGGAACGTTTTCCATTTCGGACATCCAGAGCTCCTCCGGCACGCCAGATGAGACCAGAGACGGAACCAGAGAATGCGTAACCGACGCCTCCCGTGGCCACGGGCATGATGGCGCGACCTACAGGCAGGCGCACATAGGCCGCTGCGAGAACGGGAATGGCTGATGCATCCCCTCCAACGCCTTGTCCGGACTGTACGCCCAGCAAAACCTGGTCATCGAATTTGTAATACCCGGCGAGATTATATCCGAAATCCATGTTCTTGAATCCGGAGAGCGCCTGAACACCCAGGTTTCCGGTGAATGCTATTCCAGAAAACGCGGGTACCGCGCAAATCAAAGCACAGAATAATCCGCGCAGAAGCATGGTCGAAAGGTAATTCGGAGTTGCGGAACGAATTGTCCGCAGGGTTTCAGTTGGGGTATTCGCCGGCCTGAATACGGGAAGAAGTCAGCACCGGGGAGGAAATGGTCTCGCGGTGGGCCGGAGCCCGTTCGATGCGTTTCCACGTCCCCGTATCTTTTTTGGTGAATAACGACTTGAACAATCCCATCAACAATGCCGCATTCATGGAAACGAAGTAGAACGGAATCAGAAGAAACTTGTACTTGCGGGTACGTCCATTGCCGAAGTAGCCGATGGCGGCGCATGCATAACAGAAGGCTTGAATACCGAGCAATCCCGCATACAACGGGGAAGTTGGAGCCAGCGCTGCGTTTGCCCCAATAAGGAACAACAAAATCAAAGGAGCGATCCAGCGGAGGAATTTGTGGGAGAAGAATGCGTAAGTCACCAATGGGCGGAGAGGATTAAGCAAAGGAATGTATTTGAGCAGCAGGTTGAAATTGGCCTGGCTGATGCGCACCTTGCGGTGGAATTCGCCATAGGCGTCGAGCGAGGTTTCTTCGCTGCCAATGGCTTGAGGTTCGTAAACGGCGTCCTTGCCAGAAATGAGGACGCGCGTGGTTACGAAGAAATCATCCATCACCTTGCGGTCGGTGGGAATGGGGGAGAACAGCTCCTTGCGGATTGCGTAGATGCCTCCGTTGGCGCCGATAACCACGCCGAGACCGCCTTCCAGTTTCTTGATTTCCGATTCAAGATTCCAGTAAATGCTTTCTCCGATGCCGAGAGCCGAGTTGCCGGCATCGTGCAGGATGAGGCGCCCACACACACAACCCACGGCAGGATCGTCAAAAGGAGCCAGCAATTTTTGCAGGGCGTTTTTGAGAAGCATCGTATTGGCGTCGCAGAATACCACGATATCGCCCTGGGCGTTGGGAACCAACTGGTTCAGAACAGCCGCTTTTCCAGAACGTTGGGGGAAGGCGAAGAGTTTGATGTCCGGGGCATATTGGGCCACGATGGCTTCGGTGCGATCCGTGGAACCGTCTGAGCCGATCAGGATCTCAAAATCTTCACGAGGAAATTCCAGTTCAAAGGAATTCCGGATTTTTTCCTCGATAACTTTTTCCTCGTTGTAGGCTGCCAGAATCATCGAGATTTTGTGACGACCCGTGGGAGCATTTTCGTTACGGCTGCGCCGTCCGAAAAACGTTTTCAACACCGGAAGAGACAGCGGATAAAGAGAGTACGTGTGAACAAGGAGCGCGACTCCGATCCAGAAGGCCAGTTCCATCAACCGGCTCCTTTGAGATAATCGTCAAAGCTCACTTTGCGTTCGCGCGCACCCGAGGAGATGTAAGTCAGCAGTTTTGCCATGAGATCCGGCTCTGCGTATGAGGAGTAGCTGCCGACGATTTCGCCTTTGGGATTGATGAAGATCATGGTGGGCAGGCCGTCTATGCGCCACAAGGAAGCCAGTTCCCGCGACGTCATTTTGTGACCTTTCCAGACCACGGGCGTTTCACCGTCCGAATCCAGCTTCACGCTGACAAAGTTCTTGTCGAGTTCCGCAACCACCGTCGGTGCGCGGAAGGTGACCAAGTCCAATTGTTTGCAGTACCCGCACCAATCGGCATACACGTCCACGAATACGTATTTCCCCTTGGAGATGGCGTTTTGGACACCCTCGGTAAAAGGAGCCCATTTCACAGGATTCGGTTTTTCCGCCCGCAGGGGGAGCGCTGTCAGCAGCGCCAGAAACAGGAAAGATGCCGGGGTCCGCATAATGATTAGATGGAGGCTTCGAGTTTTTCCACGATTTTGCTCTTGGGATACGCTCCCACGAGCTGTTGCACCACCTGTCCGTTTTTGAAGAAAAGCATGGTGGGAATGCTGCGGATTCCGTAACGGGTCGCGATGTCTGGAGCCAAATCGGTGTTCAACTTGCCGACCTTTGCCTTCCCATCATACGACTGTGACAATTCATCCACGATCGGAGCCACCATACGGCAGGGACCGCACCACTCTGCCCAGAAATCCACCATCACGGTGCCGGAAAACTGGCTGACTTCCTTGTCGAAATTGTCGCTGGTCAACTGGACCACATGTTCACTGGCCATTATTTTGCTCCTTTTCCTTGTTTTTGCAGGGCATCCATGCGGGTGACAACCTGTTCCTGAAAGTTTTTCCAGGCATTGGGATGGTTCGCGAGACGCACAAAATTTTCATGGAACTCAGCAGGCGTCATCCTGTGCTGGGCCAGAATGGCCCGGCGCACTTCGTTGGCCTTGGAGGGGTCTTGGGCGGACGCGACAGATGCCAGCTTAAGTTCCACGTATAAATTTACAAACTCCCCATCAGGGGTATAGTGCCCTTCTTGGCAGCCCAAAAAAGCCAATAGCACCACAAAAGAGGCTTTTTTCGCGATGTTCGTGGATGATTTTTGACGAGACAAAACGGCCTCTCCTTGTACCGAAAACTTAAGCCCGATTTTTGGGCTCATGCGTCCCCAAAAGGCTCTTTCTCTGTCATGGTTGCGTCAAGATAATCCACGTTTGCGTCACGGCCCGAAGAGGCCTTGAGCGTAACTCACGGGGTCAAAAGGAATTAAATCGTCCAAACCTTCGCCGACGCCGATCCAGCTTACAGGTACCCCAAATTCATGTGTCAGCGTCAGCACAGCGCCACCCTTTGCGGTTCCGTCCAACTTGGTCACCACCAGGCCGGTTAAAGTTGCGGCGACACCGAATCCCTTGAATTGTGGCAACGCATTCTGGCCCGTGTTTCCGTCGATGACGAGCAGGGTTTCATGTGGCAGGGAGGCATCGTGTTTACGGAGCACGCGTACCAGTTTGCGAAGCTCCTCCATCAAGTTGTCCTTGGTGTGCAAACGGCCCGCCGTGTCGATCAATAAGAGATCGCATCCACGAGCCTTGGCTGCTGCATAGGCATCGTAGGCCACCGAAGCAGCGTCCGTGCCTTCCTGATGCTTGACGATCTCCACCCCGGCACGAGTGGCCCAGACATCCAATTGTGAAATGGCTCCTGCACGGAAAGTATCACAAGCAGCCAGCAGAACCTTCTTCCCCTGACTGGAAAATTGGTGTGCCACCTTGGCGATGGAGGTGGTTTTGCCCGCGCCATTCACGCCCACGAACATGATGACATGGGGTTTGGAGTCGAAGTTCGATGGGGGTGATGTCTGCAGCAGCACTTTGGCTTCTTCGGCCATCCACGCGAGCAATTGGGAATGATCGATTTCCTGTCCGCGCGCGCGTTTGCGGACTCCTTCGAGGATGAGGTGGGCGGTGTCCCAGCCAATATCCGCCGCGAGGAGTTTTTCCTCCAGCGCCTCGATGGTTTCATCGGTGAGTTTGCCCTTGCCGAAAACGGCCTGGATCTCCCGCGACACAGTCTGGCGGGTACGGGAAAGCCCTTGAATGATTTTATCGAAAAAACCCATGAGGAAATCCGGCCTGCTTGGGCCGTGAAGAAGTCGCGGTTACAGCCGGTTTTCGATGAAGTCGATCATGCCGTATGTCTTGGCTTCCTCGGCGGTCATGAAACGATCGCGATCCGTGTCGGCTTCGATCTTGTCCACGGGATGTCCGGTGTGATCTGCCAGGATTTTGTTCAGCGATTGGCGGATGCGCAGCATTTCTTCGGCTTGGATTTGAATATCTGAGGCGGGGCCGTACATATGGCCGGAAATGAGCGGCTGATGGATCATCACGCGGGCGTTCGGCCACGCATAGCGCTTGCCCTTGCGACCTGCAGCGAGCAACACAGCGCCCATGCTGGCGGCTTGTCCGCACACGACCGTCGCTACAGGAGATTTCACCGCCTGCATCACGTCGTAAATGGCGAGGCCGGAGGAGATGACACCACCCGGGCTGTTGATGTAAAGGGTAATCTCTTCTTGATTCTGGGAATCCAGATACAACAACTGCTTGACGATTTTTTCCGCGACAAGATCATCCACCGCAGACCACAGGAAAATCTTGCGCTGTTTGATGAAGGATTCGGCGATTTCCTTGGCAAGGAAGGATTGTTGTTCTTCCTTGTCTTTTTCCTTGTCGTCCATGCGGATGGGTTGCATAAAAGCCTCGTGGTTACGGGTCGATAAGATACATCGGCCTGAGGGCTATGGAAACGCGTTTCAGAACGGAACGGTCAGTTGACGGATACGGAACCGTCGGGATTGTCCTTGAGCACAAAGCCTCGATCGCGGAATTGATCGCGGATCGCGTCACTGCGCTTCCAGTCCTTGTTCTTTCGGGCTTCGGCGCGCTCGGTGAGCAAGGATTTGAGATCATCGGGTAATTCCACAGCCTCGGATGTTTCCGCCTCGGTGAGACCCAGCCCAAGCAGGCGATCCCATTCCACGATCAGCCCGGCCTTCTCGCCTTCCAGCACGTCCGGATCTTTCAGCGCGAGATTCAGAATGCCGAGCGCTTGCGGGAAGTTGAGATCGTCGCACACGGACTCGAGAAATTTGGTTCGCCACTCCAAACCGCGATCCGAACGGATCGGCGTGGCTTTTCCGATCAGGGGGTCGGTGCGTTTGCGCAGGTTGCGGAGTGAGTCGCGCGCGGAGTCGAGTCCTGCGTGGCTGAAGTTGAGATAGTTCCGGTAATGCGCGGTGAGGCAAAAGTACCGGTAATCCATGGGGGAATATCCCTGTTTCACCAGCACGTCCAAAGTGACAAACTCGCCCGCGGATTTGGACATCTTGCCGCCCTTGCCGTCACCGTCCGGCGCCTCCAGCAGCCAGCCGCCGTGCAACCAGAAGCGTGCGAACGGTTTCCCGGTGGCGCATTCGGATTGCGCGATTTCGTTGGTGTGATGCACACGGATGTGATCTGCGCCGCCGCAGTGAATGTCCAGAGTTTCGCCGAGGAGTTTCATGGCCATGGCAGAACATTCCACGTGCCAGCCTGGAAAACCGCGTCCCCATGGTGAATCCCATTCCATCTGGCGTTGTGCGTCAGAGGGTGAAAATTTCCACAACGCGAAGTCGGTGGGATTGCGTTTGCCTTCGGTGACGGCCACGCGCGCGCCGGCCTGCAATCCTTCGATGTCGAGTTTGGCGAAATCCGGATAGCGCGGGAATTTCGCGGTGTCGAAGTAGATGCCGTCATTGGGAACAGTGTAGGTGTAGTCCTTTTTCTCCAGTTCCTGAATCAATGCAATCTGCTCCGCGATATGCGCGGTGGCGCGCGGCCAAGCGGTCGGCTCCAACAACCGCAGAGCCTTCCAATCTTTCTGGAACGCCTGCGTGTAATACTCGGCGATGTCCCACGCGCTTTTGCCTTCGCGGCGCGCGCCCTTTTCCATCTTGTCCTCGCCCGTGTCGGCGTCGGAAGTGAGATGGCCCACGTCGGTGATGTTCACGACGTGATTCACGTTGTAACCCAGGGCTTCCAAGGTCCGCCGCAACAAATCCTCGAACACGTAGGTGCGCAGGTTGCCGATGTGCGCGAAGTGGTACACCGTGGGGCCGCAACAATACACCTTCACCAATCCGGGAGTCAGCGACTCAAAGGCATCCTTGTTGCGGGTGGCGGTGTTATAAAGGTGAAGCTGCATTGGGAGGGCCAAAGGTAAAAAGGGACTGACAGGTAAAGGTCGGATTCTATGTCAGGAGGTAGAGGAAACGGGTTTTTTGGGTGCCAAAATTGAAAGGCCCACACCACCCAAAGTTGCCACACCGGAAAACAACAGACGCAAAGACGGCCTTTCGCCGAGCATGAGGATTCCTCCTGCCGCCGCAAAAATTGGAACAGAAAGTTGAACGATGGCCGCGATGGTGGCATTGATGTTCCGCAAGGCAGAGTACCAAAGCGCGTATCCCAAACCGGAAGTCACGGATCCCGAGAGGATGGCCCACATTGCCCCGGCAGGGGAGACTTGAATCCCGTGCACCCACACGATGACCATCAGTGGCAGCGCCAATGGCGTTGCCTTGATAAAATTATCGGCAGTGACTCCAATGGGGTCTCTTACGCCGCGACCGCGCAGGGAATAAGTTCCCCATGCGATTCCCGCCACCGTCATCAAGGTGGAACCTTCCAGTGGAGGTGCCTTCAATCCGGGCGACACGAGATAGACGAGTCCCGAGAAGGCCAGCGCAAAACCGATCCATTGAAGTGCGCGAAGTTTTTCACCTCCGAGCAGTCCGGCAAGCAGCATGGTGATTTGTACGGAGGCGAAAAGAATCAGCGCCCCGGTTCCTGCACCCAATGTGATATAGGCGAGGGAAAATGCTCCCGCATAGATGAATAGTGACAGCGCGGACGCCCAGCTGCCCCCAGTGCCGCCATGCCAATTGCGTCGGGAAACCCCCACGACGATCCACAGTGTGAGTGCGCCGGAAAGCAGACGCAGCACGGTAAATTCCATCGGCGCAATGGAAGAAGCGCCTAGTGCCATGCGACACAATACCGAGTTGGCGGCGAAAGCGATCAAGGACAACAACGTCAAAAGGAAAATCATTCGTCGGGCACACCCACGGTGGTCAAGTAAAGAATCCCGTGGGTCAACGGCAAATCGAGCATTTCATTGGCCCAGTCGTCGTAATACCCGCCAATGCCGGAAGAGCCCAAGCCGCGATGCACTGCCCACAGTTGGATGCGTTCTCCGATTTGCCCGGCGTCCATGCAAGCGTAGCGATAGCCCCGATCTCCGTAAGCGGAGACAAGTTCGGCCATGTCCGCCGTGTGGAACAAAGCGAAGGAGCATTCCGCAGTCAACTCTTGTCCCAGTCCGATGCCGTGCAGTTCTTCGCGGAAGTCGTCGCGCTTCTTCAACGTCCATTCCAACGTTTCCGGATTCAGATCATAAAGACCTGGTTCCCGTCCATCCACCGCCAGCACAACGATGTGAAACGCGAGGCAACCCGGAGCCAAACGCCAATCGGGTCCTTTGCTGCGGAATGCGAAGCGCAACATGTCTTCTGCTTCCTTCAAAAGCATTGAGCCGCTGTTGAACTTGCGCGTGGAACGGCGATTCGGGATGACGGTCTGCGGATTGAATTTCTCGAAGTCGCAAGGCAGCGAAGAGGCCGTAGTCACTACGGACGGGCGCAAGGGGAGATCTGCATAGATGCGTTCACAAGTATTCTGCTGTATTTGCATCGGATCGTGGATGTCCGCGCGCTTCGCCGCTTCGTTGGGCAATGCGCTGGGAAGCTGTCCAATGTTTTTGGGCAAGGTTCCCTGCGATCCCAATGCAATACCCAATAATGGAAATTCCTCTTTGGGCATCAGGAAAAACAATTCCTCCAAACCACTGTCGTAAAATCCGCCAATGGCAGTTGCATCCAGTCTCAAGGCATTTGCGACTTCTAGCAGGTTGGCGGCGGCATGCCCGGTGTCGAGCAGGATGCGGCGATAGGCCCGCTCTTTGTAGCGCCATGCGCTGCGCCCATACATGCCGGTAAACAAAATCAAGCACCGGCATTTTTCGATGGCGGGATGATCCGCAAAGTGATGTTTGAGGTCCGCGAAGAAATCGCCTTCCCACACCGGGATCAACGCAGACTTCTGCGCGTGGTAGTGATACAATCCCGCCGGAAGATCAGAGAATTCCCGTGCGGCGACATACAGCTCGGTGGGATAGAGTCCTCCTGCCGAGGGCGCGGCGCGCAAGAACAGATCCGAACCGCCCATCCCAGAAACCCGTGCTGTGATGCCCAAGGTGAAATACAACAGACGCGACAAAGCCGGCAGGGCTTCCTGTTTGAGTCCGGCTTCAATGGTTTGCTGAGAGGAGGGATTTTCAAATGAGTCAAACAAGGCTTTAAGATGGGGAACCAAATCGATCTTCCGTCCGGGCGGAATGTCCTTGAACGGCTCGGGTTGCTGATCCCAGCGCACACTTCCCAGCTTGTCGATGGTTTCAGGCCGGTATTTGGTGAATTCGTGATAGCGTTCGGTGAAACTGGCCACGTCCCAATATTAGGCAGGAGGTGGTTTTTTGTACACTATTGCCCTCCATGTCGCGTCGTATTTTCAGTGCGCTGGCCGTTCTTCTGGCCTTGCGGGCAACGGTCTTGCCGTTCAGCCTGAACCGCAATGCGGCGCACATTGACTGGCGCACCGCCGAGACCGAACATTTTCGCTTTCACTACGCCAAGGAACTGGAAGACGCGGCCGGTTACATCGCGGGAATCGCCGAGGGCGTGTACAACGACAAGATCCAACGCTACAACATCAAGCTTCCCAACAAGGTGGAGTTCACCATCCGGGACGACATTTTCTCCAACGGCTGGGCGAATTCGATCGAGAACACCATGAACATCTGGGTGACGGACTGGGACTTCCCGGTGCGCAGCACCCACAACTGGCTCAAGGACGTGGTGACGCATGAGTTCTCTCATCTGGTCTCCATCCAATCCGGAAGCAAGCTGCCAAGCTACATCCAGGGCGTGGTGATCGGATTCCAGGACTATTACAACAAACCGGTGCAGGGGGATTTTGCCACCATCATTCCGTTCACGGGTCAGCCAAACTGGTTCGCGGAAGGTGTTGCGCAATATGAATCCGAACGATCGGGTTACGATGCGTGGGATTCGCATCGCGACATGATGCTGCGCGTAGCGGCGCTGGACAACAAGCTGCTCCCCATCGAACGCATGGAGACTTTTGCCGGCATCAGCATTGACTACGAGAAGGGACCGTACACGCAGGGTTTCGCATTGACGCGTTTCATCTCGGCGCGCTACGGCGACGCAGCTTTGATTCGGTTGTGGGCTGAATATTCACGGTTGCATCGCCAGACCATGTCGGGCGCAATGAAGCGAGTACTGGGAAAAACCGATCGTCAGGTATATGAGGAATGGCGGGATGAAACCACCGCGCGCTTTGCCGAACAGGTCAAGGCGCTGGGCCCACAAGTGTATGGACAGAAGTTGACCTCGAAAGGATTCTACAACTATTACCCGCGCTGGGATCACCGGGATAGCGGTATCTTCTTCGCCAGCAATGCTGGGCGCGACGATTTCCGTGCGCCTGTGCGGCATCTCAAGCTGGCGGACACCACGAAAAAGGAAGAGGAGCGGCTGGAAGGTGTGCCAGGTGTGCGCGGACAATTCGATGTCGCGCCGGACGACAGCACCTTCGTCTTTGCTTCGGCCAGAGAGACGGACAAGAACGGCATTCACAAGATCGACGTTTATCAGCGCAAGGCTCTGCGGGACGTTCCGTTTTTCGAGAACAAGGATCCGACTGAGAAGCGCGTCACCAAGGAATTGAATGCGGCGAATCCCAGCTATAGCCGGGACGGATCGAAGGTGGTATTCGTGCGCGCTGAACCTGGTTTGTTCCGGTTGTGCGTGGCGCCGGTTCCCGAAGGCCGCAAGTTGGACCCGGAAGAAGTGAAGACCATTTTCCCTTCAGACTCCTTGGTGCGGGGTAAATTCGGGTTCAATATCTATACACCCAAGTTCTCTCCGGACGGGAAACGCATCCTGTTCTCCTACTTCGACGGCGAAACGCGCAACGTCGGTTTGATCAACACGGATGGCAGCGGCTTTGTTCCGATCCTTGCGAGACCTTATGACGAACGTGATCCCGAATGGGCTCCGGATGGAAAATCGTTCTTCTTTTCCGCTGACAGTAACGGCATCTACAACATCTACCGCTATACGTTCGACAGTCGCACCATTCAAGCCCTGACCAACGTGGTCGGCGGCGCATTTTCTCCGGCCGTGGATTCCAGCGGAACGAAGATCGCCTATATCAACTACGACAAGGACGGATTTTCCCTTTACCTGTTGAAGGATGTTAAGCCCCCGGCGCAACCGCTCAGTGGCGCGTTCCCGGTGCATCCGCAAACGGCCGACGTCGAAGCCATGGAGTTGTCGGGCAAGAGCGAGAAATATCTGCCCATTCCCACGCGCGGGATTCTCACACCCATCGTATTTGGCGAGCAGCTGGTCGCCAGCAACCATCAGGCGCGCAATGCCGACACCAAGTGGCTGATCGGTGCGTCGGGGTACATGAACGATCCGGTGCTCAAAAACGAGATCGGCGCGGCCTTGCTCGTCGAGACCGGAAAAGGGATCGACTATTTTGGCGCGCACGATGAAATTCTGTCTCCGGACAAGGAGTCGCAGTTCTTCCTCAACGTTTCCAATCATTCCACGGCGGTCACCTTGAGCGCCGCGTTCGCGCGGGGTAATCTGACCAGCTCAGACACGGTGCGCATCCGCAGCGTGGATGGAACGGATCGCGATACCCTCCAAACCCAGAACTACGCGCTGACTTTCCGCGATGCGCAGGTTTCGGCCACCTACAATCTGTTCGATGCTTCGGCCGTGGGCGACGAGGAACGCGCCAGTTTCGTCAAACTCACCGGCGGTTACAACTGGAACGACTTCAACTTCTACGATCTGGCCGAGGGCGTGGGTTTCGCGTTCACCTATTACAAGAGTCTTTATCTCAACGCATTGTTCAACCTTTATGGCGCGGATTACGACGATAAGGGACTCGTGGCTCCGTCGGGATTTGCGGCCGCCTTGGGATATACGTTGAGCCAAAGCGATCTCGTGCGCAACGGCACCTTCCAGGAAACCTTCACCTTCAATTCCAATGGCACCTTGAGCCCCAATTATCGAACCTACCTGATTCATGATCTCGAAGCCGGGGCGACGTACGGCATGCCCATGCCGTGGTCCAAGCACAGCGCGCTGGTGGCGTCGGGTTTTGTCGGCAGCATCCTCAATTGGAAGCGCACAAGCACCGATACGGCGCGCGACACGCTGGATGATTTTTTCAGGAAGGGATTGTTCCTGCGCGGCTACCCGTACCTGCGCGACGTCGAACATCTGGCGTTCACGGGCGAGAACACCGCCACCCTCAGCGTGGACATGAACCAGCCGCTGTGGTCCGACATTTACGCCCGTTTCTGGACTGTGTTCGTGGAGGACATCTACGCGGATCTATTCTGGGAGGCGGGTCGCGCGTGGGATGGCCCGCTGTGGGGTGCGGATCTGTTTACGCCTTCGGCATGGGACACGCGCAAGCATCCCGACGGCTGGCATCAGACCGTGGGCCTGAGCTTCAAGGTCAACGCGCGGATTTATCACAACTATCCCTTTCTCATGTACGTGGATCTGGACAAGGCGTTGTCGCAAATTTCCGACGGCAAGGGCGGCAGCGAGGACGTGAGCACCATCAAGCTTCACATCGGCAACGGTTCGTATAACACCCAGCTGACGCAGATCCGTTTCGGTGTGGCGTTCGGATTGTACAACGGGTTGCTGGGTCGCACGTCGGCGCGCCATCCGATGAACCCGAGGTCGCCCTTTGCCGCGCAGTGACTCCAAGGTCCGTGCCTGGGCCTATGTCAACGGCGTTGTGACACCGGCGGATCGCGCCGTCATTTCCATCTTCGATCGCGGTCTGGTGCTGGGTGATGGTTTGTTCGAAACCTTGCGGGTCCGCAACGGTCGTCCGGAATTTCTCAACCTCCATTACCGCCGGTTTCAGAAGTCGGCAAGACGGTTGCGGTTGCGCATGCCGGTTTCGGAAAAAACATTGCGGGAGATTCTCGCGGATCTCCGCCGCAAGAGTCGTCTCGACGATGCGGTGGCGCGCATCACCCTGACCCGCGGCCGCTATCTCGGCGGCCTGTCCATCGATCCCAAAATCCCGCCGTCGCTGATCGTGACGCTGTCGCACGTGTCCGGGCTTCCCGCCGCTTTGTACGAGCATGGAGTCAAGGTCGCCATCTCCGGCATCAACAAAACTGCAGCGTCGGGTCTCGATCCCGGCGTGAAGTCCACCAATTATCTGGCCAATATCTTTGCCAAGGCCGACGCGGACAAGAAGGGGTGCTACGAGGCCATCCTGCTCGGGGCGCGGGGTGAGATCGCCGAACTTTCGACGTCGAGCTTCTTCTGCGTCATCAATGGTGTCGTGGTCACACCGCCCATCGACACCGGTATTTTGCCCGGCATCACCCGGCAGGTTTTGCTTCGCGAGATGAAGCGCAAGCGGATCCCCTACCGCGAGGCGGATATTTTCCCCCGCGACATTCCGCGCATGTCCGAGGCATTCTTAAGCTCTTCGGTGCGGGGGTTGGTGCCGATTACGAAGATCGAGAAGTTGAAGATAGGGGATGGGAAAGTTGGATCGGTATATCGCAGGCTTAGGGAAGTTTATGCGGAGACGTGTGGGGAATAGAAAGAAAGTAGGATTAAGAACTTGGCTTTATTCATTATTGTATTCCGATCCGTCATGTTCAGCATCGTCATCTACAGCATAAAACTCAACGGGGTCAAATGTTATTTTGTTTGTAAACTGGCCACCTAATCCTGCCGCATGTAATTGGGCGTGTCCATGAATTGTTAAGCCACAAGCCGCACATTCAAAATCCATTGGTAGAACCGAAGTGCGCACAACGAGCTCTTCATTTTCAAGAGAAGGCTGCTGTTGGGTTATTTCTTCACCTGTGACAAGAGCATTGTTCGCACAAGCAGGACATTTGACAATATGACCTTTATAGGGGCGCGCATGTCGATTTGCGCTTTTCATAAGTTGTTGGCGTTCCTCTTCTTTTTTGCTCTTCCATACTTCAGAGTAAGCAGAGATTTGCTTTTGCACAATTTTAGCTGCTTCATCGGCTACGGCCTTTAGCATTGTATCCGCTGCTTTAGCTTCATCTCCTCCGACCAGATCGACCAATGATTTTTTTTGGTAGCGTAATAAAACGAACGCCGCTTCGTAAATCGTGGTAGCCATGAATGGTTAGGTAAAGAGGAGAATGGTGTTGCTCCGCTATGTAATTCTTCATTGCGTTTGTTAAAAAAACCTCTACTAAACGTTTCCATGTCTTCAGTAAAGGCGGGGACTATTTGTTTGCAACGAGCTAACACATCACTTATTTGGATAGATTTTGGCACATACCCCTTTACCTTAGGTTCTATCCCTAAAGCATGGAGTAAATGTCGTCCGTCTTGATCTCCCGCCTCTGCGAGCAAAGTTGGCGAAAGATAAGCGAGGCTTGCTCTAGCGACGAACTCTAACGCAAGTGAACTCCAAAAAGGAAAAAGTTCTGAATCTCTAGGCATTTCGAGAGCGCGCCCCATATACAACACGGCCTTGGCCCAAAGTAAATCGTAGTTCCAAACAGATTGTGGGGTGTTTGTAGTCATGATGTTTTCTCCGATACAAATACGCGGTATAAAACACGAGACGCTTCATTAAGGGGGATCGAGGGACGAGAATGTAGTACACGCCAATTGTCTATTACGACACAAAGACCAGGAACATTCCACTTATGACTTATTTCGTGCGTACGAGACTCGGATTCGAGTAATTGTGACAGCTCGGTTCCGATTTGACGAGCCGCGATATTTAGAGGTGACATAACATTTGAATCCCAGCGTAATCCAATCTTATTCGATTGTGTTAGAAACAAAGAGCACGCAAAGGGCCGCAGGGTTTTCTTTATATTCCAAACACCAAGTTTAGCGTTTTTACACAGATGTTCGAACAGGCCACTTGAACGAGTATCCAAAAGTAAGGTGGGGATATTCGACAATGTGTTTCCATTACCCATGACCACATATCGAGGAGGAAGGGGCCAGTGAGCAAGGTCTGTATGAAATGGGAATTTTCCAAGACCATATAAGGCACTTGTAGTATTTGCTTGAGCCGAGTTTTTTTCGAGCGGTTTAAGAGTGGATATTTCTGGGCGGGACGGCTGATGCACAATTGTCCCGAGAGAGCGGGAAAGGTTTAGAATATCGACAGGATCTGGAGAGACTTGAATGTTAGCCCAGCCATACGTTTGAACTTTTTCAAGCAACATTGAAGTTCGCATTTTTCTCACACGTGCTTCATCCTTATCCCCAACACTAGCCAAAAGATCCACGACGCCGTGGTGATGAGAGCCGAGGAGATGGGAAACCATACGGCCGCAAGCGCAAGCAATGAATAGAATCCACATGCGAAACAACCGTTTTGATACAGCTTCCGTATCTGCGCCACCGCATGATCCTCCTGGACCAGCCGATTCTTAAGCGCCGAACCGGACATTAAAATCCACCCGATCGCCTGACACGCCAGCACGGCATTATAAAGAACCACCGCCGGGGTGGCGTGGTCGGTCCGGATGAACGCCCCGAGCAAGGATGTTGGAAACGGAATGAACACGACCGTCAGAAGCAAAAATCCATTGGCATAGATGAACAGCGGAGAGGACTTGCGCACCAGTTTGAGCATGCCGTGGTGGTTCACCCACGTGATGAGGATGATGATGAAACTCAAAGCCAATGCGAAGATTTCGGGGCCCAGATGCCGAAGGGCGCGCCACAACTCGGTGCTGCTGCCAATACTTTCCATCGAGGGGATCTTGATGTCGATGATCAACAAGGTCAGCGCGATGGCGAAGACCCCGTCGCAGAAGGCTTCAAGCCGGGAGTTGGCGTTTGATTCCGACATATGCTGTGACGAAAATTATAACCTCGAGAATACGATGAAATCCGTGGGCGGGCATTTCAATCCTGCACGCGCCGCCTGTGCCGCAATCTGTCCCCGATGGTACACCGCATGCGTACAGACATGTGTGGCAATATCGGACACCACCGACTCGCAGGATTCCCCGCCAAAGCGGGTGTAGCGCACGACGCGCGAAAGGTCCGAACGCAAAATCTCCCGCCATGCTGCGTTGTTGGCCGACCACCGGGCGTTCAATTCATCCGGTGGAAGAATCGTCCACACCTCACCACCGGGCACACCGCGCATGCGCGCCAGCCAATGCTCCTCGGAAAGCAGGATGTGTGAGATCATTTTGAGGCAATACTCCTCCGCGTGCGGCAGCGCGAGATACCACTCGATGATCTGTTGATTGGCCCATTCGCGATGGTCGTGCAACCGTTCCAGCATGGCAGCCTCCTTGCGCTAACTTAATTTTGCGGACAGGCATGCAGTGGTTCAAATCCCAAATCCGGGTCCGCACTCCGCGCCGGGGTCTGCACGACGTCACCGCCTTGGTGTCCACCGAGTTGGAACGCCTCGGCGTTCGCGAAGGCATGGTCTTCCTGTACCTTCAGCACACCAGCGCGGGATTGTGCATCAGCGAAAACTATGACCCGACCGCGAAGCGCGATCTCGAAGCCTTTCTGGATCGCATGGCGCCGGACGGTGAAACATGGCATGAACACACTTTGGAAGGCAAAGACGATTCGGCCTCGCACATGCGTTCTCTGCTGACCGGAGTCAATCTGTCCATTCCCGTGGAAAATGGAAGGATGCTGCTGGGAACGTGGCAGGGGATTTATTTGTGCGAACATCGCGCGCACCCGCATGAACGAACGCTTTTATTGAGGGCCCTGGCCGTTTAGCTACCTTTGATTTCCCCTCGGGCACCCGTAGCTCAGTTGGATAGAGCGCTGCCCTCCGAAGGCAGAGGTCATAGGTTCGAATCCTATCGGGTGTACCACTTTTATCCTTCCTTCTTGTAACCGGTCACCATGGAGAGAAAATTGCTCCACCCGGAGATCGCCACCATGAA